>NZ_JBNPUO010000010.1:0-381225 GCF_051168215.1 Bradyrhizobium sp. HKCCYLRH2015
CCAAAAACCCACAACAGTTGAGCCTCGCAATATGCGGAAGCTGAACCGGACAGCCGTGGGTCAAGCCCGGCCATGACAGCATTGAAATGCGCGGCGATCCGCAAATGTCCGGCAGCGCGGAGGAACATTAAATGCCGGCAACCGGCTTGCGGTGCTGAGCCGGGTTCCCCACCTGCCCTGCCGTGCCTTATAATCGGGCTCGCGAATCCGACGAACCCGCCTGGAGACGATGCCATGTCGAACGACGTCAGGGACTATCCGGCCCGCGCCCGCAGCTCGGATGGCCTGTACCGTTTTCTCGGCGGCTCGCCGCTGTCGGTGGCGTTCCGGCTTGTGCTGCTGTCGATCCTGGTCGGCGTGGTGCTGTCGGCCATCGGCTTCGATCCGCTGAACATCCTGCACAGCATCCGGCTGCTGTTCATCCGGCTGTACGAGCTCGGCTTCGACGCCTTCAACTGGCTGTGGCGCTACTTCCTGCTCGGCGCCGTCATCGTGATCCCGATCTGGTTCCTGTCGCGGCTGTTCGCTCCGCGCGGCCGCTGAGAGACGCAGCCGATGCAGCTCCGCTTCGTCGGCTGCGGTGACGCGTTCGGATCGGGCGGCAGGTCCAATACCTGCTTCCATCTGACGGGGGCGCGCACCAATCTTCTGATCGACTGCGGCGCCTCGTCGCTGCCGGCGCTGAAGCGGCTCGGCATCGCCTGCAACGCGATCGAACTGATCCTGATCACGCATTTCCACGGTGATCATTTCGCCGGCCTGCCGTTCCTGCTGCTCGATGCGCAGTTCTTACGGCGAACGACGCCGCTGGTGATCGCCGGCCCCGCCGGCATCGCGGCGCGGCTGACGCAGGTGATGGAAGCGCTGTTCGAGCATTCGTCGACGACGCCGCGCAAGTTCGAGCTGTCGGTGATCGAGCTGGTGCCCGAGGAGACGACGCGCTTCGGTGACATCAGCGTGACGCCGTTTGCGGTGGTGCACGGCAACTCCGGAGGGCCGTTTCTCGGCTACCGCATCGAGGCGGAAGGCAAGGTCGTCGCCTATACGGCCGACACCGAATGGACCGACAGCCTGATCCGGCTCGGCCGCGACGCCGACCTGCTGATCGCCGAGGCCTATACCTACGACAAGGCGGTGAAGAACCATCTCAGCCTCGCGACGCTGGAGGCGCATCTCGATGCTATCAGGCCGAAGCGGCTGGTGCTCACCCATATGAGCGACGACATGCTGGGCCGGCTGGACCGCATCGACCACGTGGCCGCGCATGACGGCATGAGTATCGACCTCTAGCCGGGAGACGCGAAAGGTCGCTAAGAACGGCAGAGACGCGCGTGTCGCGCGTTTCGCCAATCAAAGAGCCGTTCTTGACCGCTTCAGCCAAAGTCACGACTGCGCAGGTGTTCGACATCGCGGGCCCCGCGATGATCGCCAATCTGACCACGCCGCTGATCGGCATCGTCTCGACCACGGCGATCGGCAGGCTCGGTGAAGCGGCCATGCTCGGCGGCGTCGCCATGGCCTCGGTGATCTTCGACTGCCTGTTCTGGCTGTTCGCGTTCCTCCGCGCCAGCACGCTCGCCTTCACCGCGCAATCGCTCGGCGCCGGCGAGAGCGACGAGATCCTGATGGTCCTGATCCGCGGCCTCGTGCTGGCCGCGCTGATCGGCATTGGCCTGACCGCGCTGCAACTGCCGCTGGGCGCGATCATTTTCGACATCATGGGGGGCAGCGACGCCGTGCTGAGCGCGGCGCGCAGCTATTTCATCATCCGGATCTGGTCGGCGCCGCTGGCGCTCGCCAACTACGTGCTGCTCGGCTGGCTGGTCGGGCTCGCGCGTGCGCGGCTGGCGTTGGCCGTCCAGGTCGCGATCAACCTGATCAACATGGCCGCGACCATCCTGTTCGTCCAGGTGCTGCAGGCCGGCATCGCCGGCGCGGCGATCGCCGCCGTGATCGCGGAAACGGTCGGTGTCGCGATCGGCCTCGTGCTGGCGCGCCGATTGGTCAAGGCCGACGCCCGGATGTCGCGTGCGGCGCTGCTCGACCGCGCCAAGCTGATGCACATGATGGCCGTCAACCGCGACATCATGATCCGCACCGCGGCGATGATCGTGGCCTTCCTGTTCTTCACCTCGCAAGGCGCGCGCGCCGGCGACACGACGCTCGCCGCAAACGCGGTGCTGAACAATTTCCTGCTGGTGGCCGCCTTCTTCCTCGACGGGCTCGCCAATGCCGCCGAGCAGCTCTGCGGCTACGCGTTCGGCGCGCGCAACAAGGACGCCTTCGCCGGCGCCACGAGGCTGGTGCTGACCTGGGGCTTCGGCTTCGCGCTCGCGGTGGCCGCGATCTTCGCGCTGTTCGGGCCGGTGCTGATCGACGTGATGACGGCAAGCGATGCCGTGCGCCGTGCGGCGCGCGACTACCTGCCGTTCGTGGTGGCGTCGCCGCTGCTGTCGGTGTTCGCCTTCGCATTCGACGGCGTCTATATCGGCGCCACCTGGGCGCGCGACATGCGCAACCTCATGGTGGCGGCGCTGGTCGTCTTCCTCGGCACCTGGCTGGCGCTGCGCGGCTTCGGCAATACGGGCCTGTGGATCGCGATGCTGAGCTTCTACGCGGCGCGCGGCGGCTTCCAGGCCGCGCGCTATCCGGCGCTGTTGCGGGCGTCGTTCGGGAAATCATGAGGGTCGTAGGGCGGCGAAGCGCAGCGTGCCCGCCGCCTTCCTTGACGTGCAAATGGTGGGCACGCTGCGCTTTGCCCACCCTACATTCTTTGTCGACGATAGACCGCGCGCTAGACCGGCCAATCCTCGGCGGTGATCGTGGCGGCATCGGCGCCCACGATCTCCGACAGCGAATCGCGTCCCGTGCGCAGCAGGGTCGAGGTCAGGTCGGCCTTGATGCTCTCGACCAGGCCGAGGCCCTTGTAGACCAGCGAGGAATACAGCTGGATCAGGCTGGCGCCGGCGCGGATTTTCGTCAGCGCGGCGCCGCCGGTGTCGATGCCGCCGACGCCGATCAGCGGGAACGCGCCTTCGACGCGCACGAAGGTCTCGGCCACCATGCGGGTCGACAGCCGGAACAGCGGCCGCCCGGACAGGCCGCCCTGCTCCCTGGCGCGCAACTGCTCGCGCAGGGAGCTCGGCCGGGCGAGCGTCGTGTTCGACACGATCATGCCGTCGACGCCGCGCGAGCGGGCGACGTGGACGACGTCGTCGAGCTCGGCGAGGCTGAGATCGGGAGCGATCTTGAGCAGGACCGGCGTATCGCCGGATTTCCGCCTGACGCGGTCGCGCGCCTCGAGCACCTTGGACAGCAGATCGTCGAGCTGAGAAGCCTGCTGGAGATTGCGCAGGCCCGGCGTGTTGGGCGAGGAGATGTTGACAGTGAAATAGCTCGCCACCGGTGCGAAGGTCTCGATCAGCCGGACATAGTCGGCGACGCGGTCGGCCGAATCCTTGTTGGCCCCGACATTGACGCCGACGATGCCGCCCTGGTGGGCGCGCCCGGCCAGCCGCCGCAGCACGATCTCGGCGCCGTCATTGTTGAAGCCCATGCGGTTGATGACCGCCTCGTCGCGCTCCAGCCGGAACAGCCGCGGGCGCGGATTGCCGCTCTGCGGCCGAGGGGTCACCGAGCCAATCTCGACGAAGCCGAAGCCGAGCCGCAGCAGCGCGTCCGGCACCTCGGCGTTCTTGTCGAAGCCGGCGGCCATGCCGACCGGATTCGGGAAGTTCAGCCCGAAGGCGCGCACCGCGAGCTTGGCATCATCCGGTCGCGGCTTGATCGCCGGCAGCAGCTTCAGGCCCTGGATGGCGAGCCGGTGCGCATCCTCGGCGTCGAGCCAGCGGAGCAGCGGCAGCGAGAGCTGATCGAAGGCGCGGATCACGGCTTCAAGTCCGGAAGGTCGTGGCCGCCATCGGCACGGCTGTGCATCTGGTGAACGGCGGTGACGGCGCCGAGATCGAGCTCGCCATACAGATGCGGGAACAGCTCGTCGTTGCGCGAGCGCTCCCAGCGCAAGCCCGTTCCCAAAGCATCCGCCTCGACCTCGACCAGGAACAGCGCGCTCTGCCCGGAGAAATGCTTCCGCGCCGTCTCCGGCACCTGGGAGGCGGTCGAAAAATGGATGAACCCGTCCCGCAGATCGTCCGCGCTGCCGCGGTACACGCCCAGCCGCTCCGCCTCGCGCCAGGCCGAAGCTGAGCAGATTTTGTAGATTTTGGGCACCTTCGCGCGGTCCTGGCTTGAGCTTGAGTTTGCTGATGTTTTCGGGAGCGGCCGACCGTATCGGCAGGGGGCGGCGAACTCAAGCATCGTTTGCCCGGGACAGTTCAGCGGCTGACACGCTCAGGTTGCATCCGAGCGACGGCGAATTCGCGAGGGTGCAACCGGTTCCTCAGCAAGAGTTAACCTGATTCGGCTTTCCTGTTGCGCGCGATTCGCAGCCGATCATGCCCACGCTTGAACCTTTGGAGATTGTCATGGACCGCCGCCACGTCTTGAAGGCCCTGGCGGGGCTCGCCCTGTGCCCCGTCTGCGCCACCCCGGGCTTCGCCGCCGAGGGCGCCCCGCACTGGAGCTATGAGGGCGCGACCGGACCGGCCAAATGGGGTGATCTCGACGCGGCCAACAAGGTCTGCGGCGTCGGCACCCAGCAATCGCCCATCGACATCGAGCACTCGACCCGGGCCCAGCTGCCCGACTTCAGGCTGAACTGGGCCAGGACCGCCGACACCATCGTCAACAACGGCCACACCATCCAGCTCAACTTCGCCGATGGCAGCAGCACCATGAAGCTCGAGGGCACCACCTACAAGCTGCTGCAGATGCATTTCCATCGTCCGAGCGAGCACCAGATCGGCGGCAAGAACTATCCGATGGAGGCGCATTTCGTGCATCGCGCCGCCTCCGGCGGCCTCGCCGTCCTCGGCGTGCTCATGACCACCGGCCGCCCCAACGCCGCCTTCGCGCAGATCGTCGCGACGATGCCGGACAAGGAGGGTCCCGCGGTCAAGGCTGATCCGCGCATCAATCCCCACATGATGCTGCCAGCGCGCCGCTCCTATTATCGCTATGCCGGCTCGCTGACGACGCCGCCCTGCTCGGAGGTGGTCGAATGGCTGCTGCTGAGCGAGCCGGTCTCGGTCGCGGAAACCGACGTGGCGAAATTCGCAAAGCTGTATCCGATGAACGCCCGTCCGGTGCAGAAGCTCGACCGCCGCTTCGTGCTGCAAGGGGTGTAGTTCGCTCGCCGCGCGGCGGTGGAAAGCGCCGCCGCGCATTCCGCCGTCGTCCCCGCGAAAGCGGAACCCATACCGCGGAATCCTGATTGTTTGAGAAGATGGCGGAGACCCTCCGCCACATGTTGGCCGGTGGCTATAGGTCCCGGCTCAAGGCCGGGACGACACCTTTTGTGTCATGACCAGCGTTGGCCTCACGCGCTGCGTGCCAATGCCCCGTCGATCATCGCCACCGCATTGTTCAGGCCGTAGACCGCGACGAAGGAGCCGAAGCGCGGGCCCTTCTCCTGGCCGAGCAGCACCTGGTAGAGCATGTTGAACCAGTCGAGCGACACGCCCGGGCGGCCGTCCTTGCCCTTCTTGGCGTGGTCGAGGAACGGCTCGCGGCGGCCGATCTCGTAGACCACGTTCTGGATGTCCTCGGCCGTCGCCTCCGCCGGCAGGTTCGACAACGCGTCGCGCAGATCCTGCAGCGCCACGCGCTCGCCCTCGGTCGGCTCGCGGAACGTCTTGGTGGGCGCGACGAAGTCGCGATAGTAGTTGATCGCGTAGCCGACCATCGCATCGAGCTTGGGATGGGTTTGCGGCGTCACGCCTGGCCGGTAGCGGCCGATGAAGCCCCATAGGGTCTCGGCATTCTCGGCGTTCGACGACGACACCAAGGTCAGCAGCAGTTGGAAGGTGACGGGCATGTCGGCCTTCGGCGGCTTGCCGGAATGGATGTGCCAGACCGGATTGCCGAGCTGCTGCTTGGCGTCCTGCCTGGAGAAGCCCTCGAGGAATTGCTGGTAATCGTCGACGTTGCGCGGGATGACGTCGAAATACAGCCGCTTCGCGGCCTTGGGCTCGCGATACATGAACAGCGACAGCGATTCCGGCGAGGCATAGCGCAGCCATTCGTCGATGGTCAGGCCGTTGCCTTTCGACTTCGAGATCTTCTGGCCCTTCTCGTCGAGGAACAGCTCGTAGTTGAAGCCCTCCGGCGGCGTGCCGCCGAGCGCCGCGCAGATCTTGCCCGACAGCTTCACCGAATCGATCAGGTCCTTGCCGGCCATTTCATAGTCGACGCCGAGCGCATGCCAGCGCATCGCCCAGTCCGGCTTCCATTGCAGCTTGCAATGGCCGCCGGTGACTGGAACGGTCACGCGCTCCTTGGTCTCGGGATCGTCATAGGAGATCGTACCAGCCTTGGCGTCGTGCTCGACGATCGGCACGTACAGCACCAGCCCGGTGCGCGGGCAAATGGGGAGGAACGGCGAGTAGCTCGCCGCGCGCTCCTCGCGCAGGGACGGCAGCATGATCGCCATCACCTTCTCCAGCCGCTCCAGCATGCGCAACAGCGCCGCATCGAACTTGCCGGAGGTGTAGTACTCGGTCGAGGAGGCGAATTCGTAGTCGAAGCCGAACCGGTCGAGGAAGGCGCGCAGCCGGGCATTGTTGTGCGCGGCGAACGAGGGATACTCGTTGGAGAACGGATCGGGGATGCGCGACAGCGGCTTGCCGAGATGCGTGGCCAGTATCTCCTTGTTCGGCACGTTGTCCGGCACCTTGCGCAGGCCGTCCATGTCGTCGGAGAACGCGATCAGGCGGGTCTTGATCTTGTCCTCGGTCAGCACGCGGAAGGCGTGGCGCACCATGGTGGTGCGCGCGACCTCGCCGAAGGTGCCGATGTGCGGCAGGCCGGACGGGCCGTAGCCGGTCTCGAACAGCACCTCGTCCTTCGGGGTCTTCTTCAGCCGGTTGACGATCGCCTTCGCCTGCTCGAACGGCCAGGCGTTGGAGTTTTCGGCAAGCGCGCGCAGGTCGCTCGGGCTGGTCGGGACGAGATCGATCGTGGACATCTGAAGTACCGGTTTCGAAGGAGCAAAAAACTAACACAGGGCGTCATCGCGAGCGAAGCGAAGCGATCCAGCCGTCACAAGGCTTCTGGATTGCTTCGTCGCTCCGCTCCTCGCAATGACGGTGGATGCGCAGCGACGGCGGGCCGGGCGCATGACGCCTTCGCCCACCCGGCAGGTGAAACTCTAGAACGGGCTGATCGAGAAGTAGCGCAGCCACAGATCGGTGTAGCGGCCTTTTTCCCAGACCCGGAACAGCGCCCAGTTCAGCGCCTGGCGCAGGAGGTCGTTGCCCTTGCGCACGGCGATGCCGACGCCCTCGCCGAAATAGCGGCTTTCGACGAAAGGTCCACCGGAAAAGGCGCAGCAATCGCCGGAATCGGTGCCATTGACCCAGAACGCCAGCGAGATTCCGTCACCGAAGATCAGGTCGACCTCGGCCCGGCGCAGCGCCTGCCGCAGCGCCTCGTCGTTCGGATAGGTCTTGATCTCGGCGTCGGTGAACATCGCCTTGAGGTAGGCCTCGTGCGCGGTGCCGGCGACGGCACCGATCTTCTTGCCCTCGAGAAATTCGGGGCGGATCTCGGTCATGACGGCGTCGCGGCGGGACACGAAACGCGCGGGCGCGCGGTAATACGGATCGGAGAAGTCGGCCCGCGCCCGCATCTGCGGCGTCACCGCGATCGAGGCGATGATCGCATCGCCCCGGTTGGACGACAGCGCGTCGAGCAGGGTTTCGAACCGGCGCATCTGGACGGTGCAGGTGACCTTGATCTCGTCGCAGATCGCCCTGGCAAGATCGACGTTGAAGCCGGCCGGATTGCCGTCCGGGCCGGTGAAGTTGAACGGCGGATAGTCGGTCTCGGTCAGGAACCGAATCACGGTGAGGCGCGACAGATCGGGCCGCTCCGGCCGGCGGCGCGGATCCCAGAAACCAGGGACGGCCTGCGGCGCCGCCTCGACGACCGGCCTCACCGGCGCTTGCGCGCGCACCTCGGAACCGGCCGCGGCGAGGCCGAAGCACAGCAACGCGCCAGCGGCGGCGCGGGCGAGACGGGTCGATTTCACGGGCTTTGACAAGACGGTCGGCATCAGCGGTCCCGATGGTCACCGCCTTATAAAGCATCCCAGCGCAAATTCGAGGCTGGATTCGGCCGGGAGGCAGCCGCCCGGCTGGAGCGTTAACGCGCTCAGAGGTATTTCTTGAGATCCGCCGCAGCTTCCTCGGGCGTCCGCTTCAGGTTGAACGGCGCGACGAACCGGCCATTGCGGTCCATCAGATACACCAAAGCAGTGTGGTCCATGGTGTAGTCGCCGTCCTTCAGCGGAACCTTCTTGGCATAGACGCGGTATTCGGTGAGAACCTTCGCCAGCACCTCGGGATCGCCCGTCAGGCCCTTGAGATGCGGGTCGAAGCTCGAGAGGTAATCCTTCATCGCGGCCGGATTGTCGCGCTCCGGGTCGACCGAGACGAAATAGGCGTTGACGCTGTCGGCATCCTTGCCCATCGCGCGTAGCACCTCGGAGATCTCGAACAGCGAGGTCGGGCAGACGTCAGGGCAATGGGTGAAGCCGAAGAAGATCAGGGTCGGCCGCCCCTCCAGGCTCTTCTCGGTGACGACCGCACCGCTCTGGTCGGTCAACTGGAACGGGCCGCCGATCGCCGCTGGCGCCGCGATGTTGCGTCCGCCGCCCATGACGAGGAACATCAGCGACAGCCCGATCACCAGGCTGGCGGCGAAGGCTCCGACGATCACCAGCGGACGGGTGATATTGGACGGCATTGCGCGCTCCTTCACTGTCTCTCAGAAGCAGGCCTGCAAGCCGGCCGCGAGGGTCTCGAAGAACACCGCGGTCCCGTACTGCGCCCACATCGTCACGGCCCCGAGGACGAGCCCGATCGCCGCGAGCCCCGCCGCGATAGCCGGCACAGAGGCGGGACGCCGGGCTTGCGACACGGACGGTATCTCTTGCGGCGCTGAAAGAGGCTGCATGATGGCGTACTCATCGGCCGGAGCCGACCACGCGGCCCGCCCCTCAGACTCCAGATAAGCCCCGCAACCGGTCCAGGCAAGCGCCGCAGTCGGGCGGCCGATCAGCCCAAATGCCAGCGGTTATCAATGGGAGGCGGAGGCCTTGGCCGCGGCCGGAGAGATGGCCGGCGCATTGGGCGCGACATGCGAGGACGAGGGCGAGGATGCCTGGGCATCCATGTAGCAGGGCTTGTACATCGCCTGCAGCTCCTTGCCCTTCAGGAAGATCATCCGGGGCGTCAGGCCGCCGCGCTGGGTGATCCAGCGGCGGATCGGCGACGGGTACATCGAGTACAGCATCTGGGTCGCCTCGGGATTGGTGACGGCCCGGCCGTTGGCGCCGAAATCCCAGGCGGCGTGGAAACCGAGATTGGCATGCGAGGTGACGCAGATCTTCTCGTGCGGGATGGCGCCGAGCACGATGGTGCAGGCCGATGCGCAGAGCCCGTCGATGATCACGTACTCCCCGGAAGACCGCAGGCCCTGGTACTTGTCGACATAGGTTCCGATCCGGCCGCCGCGGTCATCGGCGATCCGGACCACGGCCTGGCTGGCGCCGACCCCCGACAGCAACAGAACGACCGCAAGCAATCCCGTCCAGAATTTCATGTCGAGCCCCAGTGCAACCCGGCGAAACCGATCTGACCGACTTTGGCACGCTTCGTGTGATGCGCTTCTTGTGATGCTTGGACTGCGGTGGACCTTGCAATCACGACCCCATCCGCAGAACCGGAACGCGAAGGCCAAATCCAAATCGCACATGCAGCGTGTTTCGAGATCGTGTTTTTGTCCAGGAGAGCGCAGCGACCAAAGCCAAATTCACCGCGAGTGTTGCAAGCCCGCTGCACCAATGAGTCGCTACCACCGAAAATGGCCGAACGCTGGTTCCGGACATGGCGGTCGCGCCACGAGCAAGGCGGAGGCCCGGCATGATTCGCCCATCGGCGCGGCAGCGGCGTCACGGCGGCACGACCGGCACTCCGGAGAAACCCGGGGGCCGCGCTTTCGCACGACACACCCCAATCAGGGCGGGAGGCGAATCCCGCGGATCGCCGGCCCAGCGGCGCTGGTGCGGTCCCGATGGCGGGTGAGGGCTCGCGCGGGCATGGCGTCATGCGACGACGTCAGGAGAGGCCGTCGACGCAATCACAAGTTTGTGCCGTCCGCTCCTGGCCCTGCGCCGCAATGACTGCGGTGGGGTCAGGCGGCACCGCGCCGTCTGATCGGGAGGAGATGAAGCGAGGTCGCGCCGACACCGCGCCAGCAGCCGGGAGACGATCGGCCTCCCGACGCTCACGGCCCCGGCGGATCGAACTAATTATCGGGCAGCCGAATCCGCGCACCGAAGGTGACGAGCGGCGCATCGGCGGCGCCGAGCTCGATCTGCCGCTCCGGCACCTCCTGATAGCTGCCGTCTTCAATCTTTCTTAACTCATATTGCCAGACCGTTAACGTCTCGCCGCGCGCCAGCGCATCGCGGATGCGGCTGGCGCCGCGTCCCGGCAGCTTGATCAGGTCGTCGCGCATCATGCCGATCATCGTCGGGCTCTCGCCGCGATGCAGCTCGAAGAACACCATGCGATTGGGCTTGTCCTGCGGCTTGAGCACGGTATCCGCCGTGAACAGCACCAGACAGATCGCGACGGCAATCCACTTCCAAGTGTCGGACATCATGAGACGCATTCCCCGCACCGCCGCTGCGCGTGGCGTAGTCCTCGCGCAAACAGGCGGCAACTTACAGTTCTGTCATTCCGGATGAGATGACGTTCGACGTAATCGATTCGCTGCGCGCCGGGCGCGATGATGGGCTCCTCATCGTTCACAACATGGAGAGCACCGATGACCAATCCGACCGAGATCGCCGAGATCTACATCGCGCTGTGGAACGAACGCGACGCCGCGCGGCGCGGCGCATTGCTCGCACGTCACTGGACCGCGGATGCGCTCTATATCGACCCGATGATGCGCGGCGAAGGACGCGAGGCGGTGGATGGCCTGGTCGCGGGCGTGCAGCAGCGCTTTCCCGACTTCCGCTTTCGCCTCGTCGGTGCTGCGGACGGCCACGGTCCTCATCTGCGGTTTTCCTGGGAGCTCGGCCCCGAGAATGCGGAAGCCCCGATCCAGGGCACGGATTTCGTCGAACTGGCCGACGGCCGCATCCAGCGCGTCACCGGATTTCTCGACAAGGTCCCGCAGGGCGCCTGATGGACGCTCCGACCGGTCCGGCGTCCGCTGCGGTGCCGGCCTGCCGCGATGGCCGGGCTCCCATGCGCGGATGCGCGACCTGCCTTGCGATGATTGCGCTACGTCAACGTCGGACGCGATCCGCCGCTGCAGAGCTTCTGCTCGCAACGGAGTCCAGGATCGCCGGAGACGGGCGTGCAGCAATCAAATCCCATCGATGATCACGCCATGGCGGCCGGCACGCTGGCCGCCATCACCACCCTGCCCGAGCTTTGGCGCTGGCGCGTCGCACAGAGCCCGGACAAGCCGGCCTACCGCCATTTCGACGCGCGAGGCGGCCGATGGGCGAGCTTCAGCTGGCGCGAGATCGATCTCGTCGTCGCCCGCTGGCGGCGGGCGCTTGCGGCCGAGGGCTTCGACCGGGGCGAGCGTATCGCCATCCTGATGCCGAACGGGATCGCGCATCTCGCGATGGACCAGGCGGCGCTGTCGCTCGGCCTGGTGCCGGTGCCGATGCACGCCGTCGATAACGCCGACAGCATCGCCTACATCCTCGCCGATTCCGGCGCCCGGCTGCTGCTGGTCGATTCGGACGCCCGCTGGGAGGAGATCGCGGCGGTCCGCGAGGCCCTGCCCGAGCTGCGGCGCATCGTCTGCGCCGACCGACAACCGGCTGGCCCGACCGGCGATCCGCGCCTCGTCGATCTGGACGCGTGGTTGAACGCAGCCAGCAACGCCGCGCCTTCCGGCGCCCAGGCCGCCATCGCGCCGCACGACCTCGCCGCCATCGTCTACACCTCCGGCACGACGGGCCGGCCCAAGGGCGTGATGCTGTCGCACGACAACGTCGTCTCCAACCTCAAGGCGATTCATCAATGGCTCGCGGCCGACACCGACGACGTGTTCCTGTCGTTCCTGCCGCTGTCGCACACGTTCGAGCGCACCGCGGGCTATTATTACCCGATCGCCATCGGCGCCTGCGTCGCCTATGCGCGGTCGGTGAAACAATTGTCCGAAGATCTGGTGGAGGTCCGTCCGACCATCCTGATCTCGGTGCCGCGCATCTATGAGCGCATCTACTCGCTGGTCATGCATCATCGCGGGACCGCAAACCCGCTCGAACGGGCGCTGCTCGACCTGACGATCGCGATCGGCGGCCGTCGCTTCGATGCGCAGCATGGGCGCGAAACGAGCCTGTCAGCGTTCGACCGTATCGCGTGGCCGCTGCTGCAGCGCCTGGTCGCCGCCAAGGTGCTGGCCCGGTTCGGCGGACGGCTGCGGGTCGCCGTCAGCGGCGGCGCGCCGATCGCCGAGCCGGTGGTGCGGCTGTTCCTGGCGCTCGGGCTCGAGGTGCTGCAGGGCTACGGCATGACCGAGACCTCGCCCGTCGTCAGCGTCAACACGCCCGACGACAACGACCCGCGCACCGTCGGTCGCGCCCTGCCCGGCATCGAGGTGCGCATCGGCGACAATGACGAACTGATGGTGCGCGGCCCGAACGTGATGCTCGGCTACTGGCGCCGGCCGGAGGAAACCGCGCGGATCAAGGAAGCGGACGGCTGGCTGCACACCGGCGACCAGGCCCGCATCGATGCGGGACGCATCACCATCACCGGTCGGATCAAGGACATCCTCGTCACCTCGACCGGCGAGAAGATCGCGCCTGCCGATCTCGAGACCGCGATCCTGACCGATCCGCTGTTCGAGCAGGCAATCGTGATCGGCGAGAACCGGCCGTTCCTGGCCGCGATCGTCGTGCTCAATGCCAAGGGCTGGGCCGAGCAGCAGGCGCGGCTCGCGGCGCACGGCCAGCGCGGCACCGAGGCCGAGGCGGCATCGCTGCTGCGGCACATCGCCCGCGCCGTGAAGGCCTATCCCTCCTACGCGACGCCGAAAGCCGTGCATTGGACCTTGGAGCCGTGGACCATACAGGAAGGCCTGATCACGCCGACCTTGAAGAACAAGCGCCCGGCGATCGAGCGTGCTTTCGCGACGGAGATCGAGGCGATCTATGCGAAGCGGGTGGCGCCACAGACTGCCGTTTCAGGCTCAGCCCGCGGCTGACCCGCTCGCATCCCTGGTCTCGCGCCGAGGGCATGCTGGCGAGGGCACGCCGGCGAGGTCCGTGCGCCGGCCTCGGCGAACCTTACCTGGCCGAAACCGCCAGCGATCCGATTAACCGGAAGGCGCTGCGACGGCGATGCGGAACGGGTTGCTCGGATCGATGGTCAGGGCTCCCTTCGGATCTGATTTGATCGCCCACGACACCGCCCCCTCCGCACTGGTCGAAGCAATGATCTCGGCGGTGTAGTACGGCTGGACCGTCGCTTGGGGGAAGTAGCTGGCCGAACTGGTCCAGACGCCTACGAAGAGCTCGACGCTCGTGTTCGCCGGCGGCGCGTAGAACGCGGTGGGCGTGCCGACCGAGCTGGTTGCGGCGTAGTATTGTCTCGCACGCGCCACGGTCGTGCCCGCCGGCACTCCTGTCCCGGTGACCGCTTGGCCCGCAACGACGCACGAGGGGTCAGCGAGGGTGACGGCGGCCTCGTCTTGGATCAGCGTCGCGGTCGTCGTGCTGACGAAGGTCACCGCGACCGCCGTGCCGGAAGACGTCGGAGGCCAATTGATGGTGACGCCCGATGCATTGACGTCGGTTACCACGGTGCCGGTCGCGATTCCCTGTCCGGATACGGACTGACCGATCTGGACGAGCGACGGGTCTGCGACGTTGAAGATCGCCGTTATTCCTTCGAACAGATCGCCTGTGGTCGTGCTGGTGAAGGTCAGCAACGCGTCGCCATTTTGGGTCGCGTTGGCGCTCAAAGTGATCCCGGTCGACTGAACCACGGCGCGCACGAGAGGATTGCCGGGGCCCAACACGCCCGGACTTTCCTGGCTCGGGAGCAGGACGAAGAAATTGCGTGCCGGATCGGCCACCGACGATGCACAGGCGAGTTGCATGGCGCCAGTGCCGTTGGGCCCCCCCACCCACGATACGGCGAGAGGGCTCTTCGAATCGCGCAGCGGAGCCGAGCCGGCGCCGCCCGCGCTGGTGAAGTCCTGCGCGTAGAGGATGCCGAAATATTTCGAGAAGTCGGTCGCGAAATCGCTCGCAGTCCACGTTCCGTCGGAGAAATCGAGCCACAGGGCATCGTCGCTCTGCAGGTCGAAATCCGACGTGTCCTTGCCGGACTTGAAAGGGATGAGCGGGTACCAGCCGATCGTCTGCACGAAGGCCGCCACGTTGGTGAAGTCAGAACCGGGAGGGGGACCCGACCACCCGACGCCGGACTGCATCGTGGCAAACGTCAGCGCGACGCCCGTCCCGCTCGCGGCGGCGGCCTGGGTCAGCGTGACCATGGTGTCGTTGACGCTGACCACGCTCGTCCCATTCTGTATCCCTTGACCGGAGACGGACTGGCCCGGGAGGGCAATCGAGGGATTGGCGACATTGGTGATGATCGTCGAACCTTGGGTCAGATCACCGGTCGTCGTCGCGTCGAACAATGTGGTGAAGGTCAGCGGCGCTCCCGAACTGCTCGCGCTGGCGTTGGCGCTCATGATCACATCGGGCGGCGCGACGCCTGTCACCGTCGTCCCCTCCGGGACGCCTGCCCCCGAGACCTGCTGGCCGACGAAGATTCCCTGCGCCGCAGCGATGTTGGAGATCGTCGGCGATCCGGTCGCGAGGTCGCCTGTCGTCGTGACCGTGGCGGTCGGCACGAATTGCAGCGGGACCCCCGTGCCGCTCGTCGTGGCGGCGAGGCTCATCGTCACAATACTTCCGTTGACGCCCGTCACCGTCGCTCCCGCCGGCACTCCCGCCCCGGAGACGACTTGGCTGGCGAAAATCCCCGATGGATCGGAAACGGTGACGGCCGTCGAATTTGCGGTGAGGCTGCCTGTCGTCTCGACCGGAGGGTTTGGTCCCGCACCGGCAGCCATGAAGGCGACGTAGTTGGCGAGATTTATCGTGACGTTCCCCACCGGCATGTTCATTTCGCTGCTGATCCACGGGATCTCCGCGCCCGGCGCCTGTGGTCCGGACTTGGCGACAGACGGGAAATCAGTGCGGTCGAACACCGCGACCGGGGTGGCATTGGAGATGTCGCGGCCGCCGTTCGGCGCGTCGATGTACTGCGCCACACGCGTCGGCGTCCACGCGATGGTGTACGTATGAAACTCGCTGTAAGGCGCGAAGTTTCCAGACGTGTCGAACAGATACGCCTCGTTGTTGAGCACCGCCGAGGTGAAGGAGTTCGGATCGCTCGTGCCGGGTATGGGGCTCACCCGGAGTATTCCGGTGTGCGTGACGTCGGGCCATCCGGTGAAATCGACGGTATTCGAGGCTTGGCCGGCAGGGCTCCGCCAGTAGTTGAGCGCCACGGCATTGGTCATGTCGAGGTCGGATGGAGCCGCGAGCGACGTCAGCGGATATTTCCAGGTCGTCGCGTCAGGCCAGATCAAATTGGGCCCGGTCTGGTCGACGAGCAGCTTCCACCAGGTCGACCCGCGCGCCGGCGCGTGCAGGGGTTGGAAGACGGAGACATTGAATGCGGTCTCCTCGTTGCCACCGGGACCGCTGAGGCCGGCGATCACGCTTCCGAGCGTGCCCTTCGGCGTCAGATCACTTGTATCGATGATCAGCACGTCTTTGACTGGCTGGCTACCGGCGAGGCCAACCGACCAAACGTTCATGGGGGTGAACTGGAAGGTCTGGCCTGATACGGGCGCGCTGGCGGCTTGGCTCAGCGTGACGATCGACGTCGATTGGTCGACCTCGGTGATGAAGGTCCCTTCGGGAAGGAGACCGGGATTACCCACGGCGGAGACCGCCTCGCCGCCCGAAAGCTGTCCGATCAGGCCAACCGTGGTGATATCGATCTGATTGAGCTGGCCGCTGTTGATGTTTCCCGAACCGCCCGACGCCGCGACGGTGACCGTGACCGGCCCTGCGCCGAACAAGCCGGTGCCGCTGTTGAGTTTGTTGAGCGCTGTCTGCAGGTCGCCGGAACTGATATTGTAAGCAAGATCACCGGTCTTGGCGCCAGTCGTGCCGTCCTCCAGGACGAACGTTCCGCCGCTGGGCGGAGCGCCCGGCGCGCCCATCCACGTATTGTAGTAGGCCCACATCTGCTGCGCGATGGCCTCATCGGTCCGCGTGAAGCCGAGTGTCCAAGAGGTCGCGGCCGGATCGAGTGTCTGCGAACGCGGATCTCCCAGAGCGACGGTTGCGCCGAAGGTTTGCAGGTCATTCGGTTTTGGCAGCCCGCCCGCGAAGGTGGCGTAGGCCGCCTGGGTCGCCTGGGTGAAGGGGACGAACTCGAAATCGACCTCGTTCCAATTCCAGTTCTGCGCTACGTCGGGCGATTGCGCCGCCGAGGGCGCGTTGGAGTAGAGCCAGAATGCCGAGCAGACGGGACCTGGTGCCGCCTGCATCCTGCAAATGAACAGACCGTAACCGAAGCTGCGGTTGGACTGCATCTGCGCGGAAAGATAGTCGCCGTATCGGGAATAGTTATCGACTCCCGTCGATGAGACAGGCTGCTCTGCCACTGGACGTTCCCCTTGCCGAAACGAAGATGTCGGGGCCGATCCGGCCCCTTAACAATCCATGATTGGGTTTAATCTATGATTGTAATGAAAATACATACACGTGAAACTTGTGCCATCAGGACTTTCTAGTCAATTGAAATACACCTTAAAGGTGTATTCGATGGCAGTTTTTCGAGGATGAGAGGCGTGATCATGTCCCAGCTGCATCTTGGCAACCGGACGATCTTCAGAACCGCTCCTCCGGCCGGCCGCCGTGTCGTCAGCCGCGCAGGTTGAGGAAGCCAGGGCCGCAACGACGCTCCGGCGCGCGCACGGTCCCTGCCCGTCAGTCGATCGCGACAGCCAAAAGATCTGCACCTGCCGCGACGCCCATCTTCACGATCTCCCGCGAACGTCGGGTTGGTGTCAGGTTCGAGACCGCGCGGTCCTGATCGATTTGCAGCGAAAGTGCGGAGCGGCAGGGGAGGTCCGCCCTCCACCGGGCGCGCGCAACGCATACCGTCCTGACGCCGCAGCTGCACCTCATCGCGCAGCATAGACCGCGTACTCGTCTTATCCGGCGCTATCGGAAGCGGTGGACAATTCACCTTCGCATTGTCGGCATCCAATGCGGAGCTTGGAGCGGGCGAAGGGAATCGAACCCTCGTATGCAGCTTGGGAAGCTGCCGTTCTACCATTGAACTACGCCCGCGCTCGCCAATGCTTAGCCGACACGATGCGTTTCGCCAAGCGGCTTGTTGCCGCGCGATCCGCGGGCCCAGACGGCGAACGCGAAAGGTCTGCGATGGCCGGATCGCCCGATCGTGATCGGTCGCAACCGCAAGTCTCGGGAACAGATTGGGCGATCTCGCCTTGCCATTGGAGCCGGCGCTCGCGTCGCCGCGCCGTGTGCTGGGAGTTCACATCATGCAGAGCCATGGCCACAAGTCTCCGACCGCCCCCTCGAAAACCCTCGCCTTCATGTCGGGCCCGTCGGCGCTCGACCTCTACACGCTCGGTTGCGGCCTGTTCCTGGCCTTCGCGCCCGCGCTGTTCGGCTTCGCGCGCAGCGCCGGCCGGATCGATGCTGAGCTGGCGGGAGCTGCCGTCGTCGCGCTCTCGTTCGGCGGCCTCGTGGCGTTCGCCGATTGGGAGGAGTGGCTGAAGGTTGCGCTTGGCGTATGGCTGATTGCAGCGCCGTGGCTGCTCGGGTTCGCGCATACATCGGCGATGCATGTCAGCATCACGGTCGGGATCGCCGTGACCTTCCTAAGCCTCCTCGAGCTGTGGCTCGCGCATGATCCTGATTTTGCTGGCGATCGCACCGGAATGGTGAGCCGCTCGTCTGAGCTCTGATCGATCGCGTCTCGCCTGCGACAACAGAGATCGCAACGCAACGCTTGACAACCATCACCCAAATCAGGGCAAACCCGCCCCCGTCACGCCGCGCTGTTAACACTTTGTAAACAAAGTTGATGCGGGCGATCGTGACGATGATATGATGTGCGTGGGGTTGGGGTGGCGTCATGGGGCGTGGGTATACGATCTTTGATACGGCCCTCGGCCGTTGCGGCATTGCATGGAGCGATGCCGGAATCACCGGCGTACAATTGCCGGAAGCGCGGGAAATCGAGACGCGGCGGCGCCTGTTTCGTCAGTTTCCCGACGCACGGGAGCAGCGCTCGTGTTCGAATACTGAACTCGCCATCGAAGGCATCGCGGCCATGCTGCGCGGGCAGGAGGTCGACTTCTCCGACGTTGCGCTCGACCTCGACGGCGTCACGCCCTTCAACCAGCGCGTCTACGATTGCATTCGCGCGATTCCGCGCGGCGAGACGCGCACCGCCGACGCGATCGCAGACGAACTGCACGTGCCCAAGGCGCTGAACTCGATCGCGCAGGCACTGACCAAGAATACGTTCGTCCTGATCGTCCCTTGCCATCGCGTCCGCGACATCGGCAACGGCCTCGACAAGCCGTCGCCCAACAGCGGCATCGTCTCCAAGCGTCGGCTGCTGTCGCTCGAAGGCGCACGGCCTCATGCGGGCCTGACGCTGTTCGACGCGTTTCTCGCCGTCGACCGGCCGCGCGCGTCGTAAGCGGACGCCTCGCGTCGCGCGATATTATCTCGCGCATCGCCCTCCACTTTCCTCCGCAATGCGCTAGATTTGCAGGATGACCGCCACCATCCTGTTCGAAAGCCGTGACGTCACCGTGTCCGAGTTCCGCTGTGCAGCGATGCCGGGCGAGCGTCCCTATGTCGAGCAGTATGCCGGCTACTCGCTGTCCTATGTCCGCAAGGGCAGCTTCGGCTGTCGGCACCGCGGCCGCGTCTTCGAGCTGGTCACCGGCGCGCTGCTGGTCGGGCATCCCGGCGATGAGTTCATGTGTACGCACGACCACGTCTGCGGCGACGAATGCCTGTCGTTCTTCTTCGACGATGCGCTGATCGACGAGATCGGCGGCGACAGGCAGGCCTGGCGGGCCGGCGCGATGCCGCCGCTGCCGGAGCTCATGGTCCTCGCTGAGCTCGCAGAGGCCGTCGCCGCGCGCGAGCAGACCCTGGGCCTCGACGAGATTGGCCATATCATCGCCAGCCGCTTCGTCGCGACCGCCACGGGCCAGCAGGCGCGCGCCGCGACACCAGGCCCTCGCGACCGACGGCGCGCGGTCGAGAGCGCGTTGTGGATCGACGACAATGCGCATGATGACATCGACCTGGCGGCTGCGGCAGGCGAGGCCGGCGTCAGCCCGTTTCATTTCCTCCGGATGTTCGCCGCTACGATCGGCGTGACGCCGCATCAATATCTGATCCGCTCCCGCCTGCGGCACGCCGCGCGGCGCCTCAGCGAGGAGGATACGCCGGTCACCGCCATCGCCTACGATTCGGGCTTTGCCGATCTGTCGAATTTCACCCGCACCTTCTCGCGCGCTGCCGGCGTGTCGCCGGCGAAGTTTCGCAAGGCCTCGCGCGGCGAGCGCAAGATTCTCCAAGACCGTCTGAGCCGCCATTGATTGGATGATCCCGGCGCGTGCGGCAGCCGCATGCGAAGCATGGAGATCATCGATGTACGATCATATCGGCCTCAGGGTCGGCAATCTCGACGCCAGCGTCCGCTTCTACACCGCCGCGCTGGCGCCGCTCGGCCACATCCTCTGCTCCAAGGACGAGGCGTCGGCGGGCATCGGCCCGAAGGGGCAGCCGGCGCTGTGGCTGTATCTCGACAAGGGCGCCAGCAAAGGCACCGCGCATATCGCGTTCCGCGCCCAGGACCACGCGGCGGTCGCCAGATTCCACAGCGAGGGTTTGAAGGCAGGAGGCGGCGACAATGGCGGCGCCGGGCCGCGCACGGACTACAGCCCGACCTATTACGCCGCCTTCCTGATCGATCCCGACGGCAACAACGTCGAAGCCGTATGTCCGTGAGGTCAAGCCCATGGCATCCATCCAGAAGGACATTCCGATCGCGGCCCCGGCGGCTGCAGTGTGGGACGCCGTGCGCGATTTCGGCGCCGTTCATACCAGGGTGGCGCGCGGCTTCGTGACCGACACCAGGCTCGACGGCGACGTCCGCATTGTCAGCTTCGCCAACGGCAGCGTGGCGCGCGAGCAGCTGGTCGACTGCAACGATCAACGCCGGCGCCTCGTCTACGCCATCAGGAACGAACGCATCAGCCAGCACAGTGCGTCGTTTCAGATCATCGCGGAAGGCGAGGAGCGCTGCCGGGTGATCTGGACCACCGACGTGCTGCCGCACGAGATCGCGCCCTATATCGAGCAGCAGATGGAGCTCGGCGCGCGCGCGATGCAGGACACGTTGGGCAGGCTGCGCGGATAGCGGCTCAGCCGACACGCGCCGGGGGCGGCGCGTGCGCGTCAGGACCGCGTCCGGCCGCCAGCACGGCCGGGCGCAGCTCCAGCGCCGCGGCCGGCTTCGGCCCCCAGCGCGTGAGCATGACGCTCGCGAGCGTCAGCACGCCGAGCAGCACCATCGAGGACGCCGCCAGCATGAAGAAGTCGCCCTCGGTCGCAGCATGGCTCAACAGATAAGAGCCACCTGCGGCGATGAACACGAGCCGCACCGTCTGCGCCAGCACCGGACCGATCACCCTGGCTGCGCCCTGCGAAGAGAAGTACATCGAGATCGCCAGGCCGATGAAGGCATACATCGGCGCGGCGACCTGCAGATAGTGCCGGCCGGCGCCGCGCGCGCTCTCGTCCTGGGTGAAGATGTCGACCCACAATTGTGGGACGATCGCGATCAGCGTCGACAGCGCGCCAACCGACGCGAACGACACCAGCCCCGCCGTCCAGGCGATGCGGCGGGCGCGCGCGATTCGCTGCGCGCCGATCGCCATGCCGACCATCGGCACCGAGGCCATGCCGACGGAGAAGGCGACCGTGGTCATCATAAATTCGAGCCGCGCGCCGATGCCGTAGCCGGCGAGCACCGCGGTGCCGAACGACGCCAGCATATGCGTGAAGATCGCGATCGACAGCACGGATTGCAGCGGCGAGAAGCAGGCGACGGCGCCGACCTTGAGAATGTCGGCGAACATCGCGCCGCTGATCCTGAGGCCGCGCAGCTTCGGCCGGACGCGCGCGCGCCCCGAAAATAGGTACCAGCCCATCACCGAGATGCTGACGCAGAACGCCAGCAGCGCGCCGGCGGCGACGCCGCGCATACCGAGCCCGAGGACCAGGCTGAGCGTGCCGCCCAGCACGATCTGCAGCATCGCCGAGCTCAGGATCATGAACGACGGCAGCTTCATGTTGCCGGTGCCGCGCAGGATGCCGGCCATCGAGTTCATCAGCCAGGGCAGGATCGCGCCGCCGAAGAAGATCTGCAGATAGGCCGTGGCATGGCTCAGCACCGCGCCGCGGCCGCCGAGCAACTCCAGCAAGGCCGGGCCGAACACCAGCATGCCGATCATGAAGGTCGCGCCGAACAGCAGCGCGATCAGCAGCGCATGCGAGGCGAGCGTCGAGGCGCGATCGGTGTCGCCGGCGCCCAGCGCCCGCGCGATCGCCGAGGCCACACCGCCGCCCATCGCGCCGCCGGACATCGTCATGGTCAGGATCACCAGCGGAAACACCAGCGCCATCGCCGCCAGCGCCTCGATGCCGAGCCGGCCGATATAGGAGGTCTCGGCAATGACGACGCAGGTGCCGGCCGTGTTGGCGATGATGTTCGGCCAGGCCAGCGACAGCAGCGTGCGCAGAATGGGGCCGTCGACGAGCTTATTCCGCATCGGCTTCTCGGGGGGCGGCAATGCACGCCCCTCGCCGACCGGATTGTCGGCCAGGCCGATCTCGGACATCTCAGCTCCCCGCTCGGCCGCGCAGGTCGCGGCCGTCTTGTCGTTCGATTGCTTTCGCTTTCCTAGCACGGCGCTGGCGCGCGCCCTGTGCGGCAGGCGCATTGGGGGTGCGCGGCAGACGCAGCCGGCTAGAAGCGGAAGTGCTTGGAAAGCTTCAGGCCCTGGGCCTGGTAGTTGGAGCCGATGCGGCTGCCATACATCGCGTTGGGACGCGCCAGCATCTTCTCGTAGACCAGGCGGCCGACGATCTGGCCGTGCTCGAGGATGAACGGCACCTCGCGCGAGCGCACCTCGAGCACCGCGCGCGAGCCCTGCCCGCCGGCGCCGGCATAGCCGAAGCCGGGATCGAAGAAGCCGGCATAGTGGACGCGGAATTCGCCGACCAGCGGATCGAACGGCACCATCTCCGCGGCGTAGTCCGGCGGCACCTGCACGGCTTCCTTCGAGGCCAGGATGTAGAACTCGCCGGGATCGAGGATGAGGCTGCCGTCGGGCCGTGCCTTGATCGGCTCCCAGAACTCCTCGACCGGATAGCCGGCGCGGCGGTCGACGTCGACGACGCCGGTATGGCGCTTGGCGCGGTAGCCGACATAGCCGTTCGCATTGCTGCCGGACAGGTCGACGGACAGCGCGACGCCGCCGGCGAGATCCGCATCATCGCGATCGACCAGCCGCTCGGCCTGGTGCAGCGCGATCAATTCGTCCTCCGACAGGACCGCGTCGCGATAGCGGAAGCGAACCTGGGACAGCCGCGAGCCCTCGCGCAACAGGACCGGAAACGTCTTCGGGCTGATCTCGGCATAGAGCGGGCCGTGGTAGCCGGCGCCGATCATGTCGAAGCGTCGCGTGCCGTCGGCGATCACGCGCGTGAACACGTCGAGCCGCCCGGTCGAGCTCTTCGGATTGGCGGCAGCGACGATGTCCTTCGGCAGCGCCAGGCTCTCCAGCAGCGGCACGATGTAGACGCAGTTGGTCTCCAGAACCGCGCCGTCGGCGAGCGCGAACTCGTGCAGCTTCAATTCGTCGATGCGCTCGGCGACGGTCGATCCCGGCCCCGGCAGAAAGCTCGCGCGCACCCTGTAGGCGACGTCGCCGAGCCGCAGGTCCAAGCTCGCCGGCTGGATCTGGCTCTCGACGAAATCATATTCGGGAATGATCAGGCCGGCCTCCGCCATCGCCACGATCATGCGATCGGGGAGGATGCCGTGGGCGTCGGCGGGAAGCGAAAACGGCAAGACCTGATCCTTTGCCGGAATGGCGGCTATGCGAGCCAATATAGGGTCTTTTGACCGGTTATCCGATGGCCGGCTTGACGGAAAGGCCGGTTGCGACTATGAGCACCACTTATCCCGTGGTGATTTGAGCCGGCCGGCTTGCAGCCACGTTAAATAAGTCGCTAAACAGGCCGGGGACGAATGTGATCCCGGCCGTGAGGAGTTTTCCCAGGCCGGTTTTTTTGTGCCCATCGCCAGCAGCGGTGGTCACGATGGAGGTCACATGTCCAATTCTCCTGCGTCGAAGTCCCCCGCGAAGGCCCCGGCGTCGTTCGCTCACTACCGTCCCGAAACCCGGCTGGTGCATTCCGGCACCTTGCGCTCCGAATTCGGCGAGACCGCCGAGGCGCTCTATCTCACGCAAGGTTTCGTCTACGCCACCGCCGAGGAGTGCGAGGCGCGCTTCAAGGGCGAGGATCCCGGCTTCATCTATTCGCGCTTCTCCAATCCGACCACGGCGATGTTCGAGCGCCGCATGATCGAGCTCGAGGGCGCCGAGGCCTGCCGCTCGGCCGCCACCGGCATGGCCGCCGTCACCACCGCGATCCTGGCCCCCCTGCGGGCCGGCGATCACGTCGTCGCGGCGAAGGCGCTGTTCGGCTCGTGCCGCTACGTGGTCGAGGATCTCCTGCCGCGCTACGGTATCGAGTCGACGCTGGTCGATGGGCTCGATCTCGACCAGTGGCAGAAGGCGGTCAGGCCGAACACCAAGAGCTTCTTCCTCGAGAGCCCGACCAATCCGACGCTCGACGTGATGGACATTCCCGCGATCGCCGAGATCGCGCACGCCCATGGCGCGCGGCTGATCGTCGACAACGTGTTCGCCACGCCGATCTGGCAGAGCCCGCTCGCGCTCGGCGCGGACGTCGTCGTCTACTCCGCGACAAAGCACATCGACGGCCAGGGCCGCTGCCTCGGCGGCGTGATCCTGTCGTCGGAGGCGTTCATTGCAGAGCACATCCACAATTTCATGCGCCAGACCGGCCCGTCGATCTCGCCGTTCAACGCCTGGGTCTTGCTCAAGGGCCTGGAGACGCTCGCGGTGCGCGTGCGCGCGCAGACTGAGACCGCCGGCAAGGTCGCCGATTTTCTCGCCGCGCATCCGAAGATCTCGCGGCTGATCTATCCCGGACGCGAGGACCATCCGCAGGCGGCGACGGTCAAGAAGCAGATGCGCGCCGGCTCGACCCTGGTCGGCTTCGAGGTGAAGGGCGGCAAGGCGGCGGCGTTCCGTATGCTCAACGGATTGAGGCTCGCGCGCATCTCCAACAATCTCGGCGACGCCAAGACGCTGGTCACGCATCCCGCAACGACCACGCATCAGCGGCTGACGCCGGACGCGCGCGCCGAGCTCGGCATCAGCGAGGGCTTCATCCGCTTCTCCGCCGGGCTCGAGCATGCCGACGATCTGATCGAGGATCTCGACGCCGCCCTCAGCGCGGCGTAGCGAATGGCGAAGTGAGCGTCGCGAGTAGACCGATCTCATCGCTGCGCGCTACTCGTCATTCCTCATCCGCACATCACCTCCGGATCCCGGGTTCGCTCGCGCGGCGAGCGCCCCGGGATGACGCCCGCGGCGTCACATCGGCCGATAGGTCGGCACCTCGGCCGGCGCGTTGATGCCGAGCTTGACCTGGCCAACCGAGCGGATGATGTCGTCGCCGAGCAGTTGCGCGAAGCAGGCATAACCCCAATCGCTCATATGCAAGCCGTCCGAGATCACGAACTCGTTCATCGGGATCGCCTGCCGCTCGTGCCAGTCGCGCATCACCTCGAAGCGCGGGAAGATGCCGGCGTGATGCAGCTCGGCGATGCGGCCGAGCAGCTTGTTCATGCGACCCGCGCTCTCCTGCCGCTCGTTCACGCGCGGCGAATATTGCAGATCGACCAGCACGACATCGGAGGCTGCGGCCTGGATCTTGGCGACGCCGTCCTCGACCAGCCTGGCGGTCTCGGCCGGATCGAGATCGCGCAGCACGGCATTGGTGCCGACCTGCCAGATCACGAGATCCGGGTGACGGTCGATCACCGACGTCTCGATCCGCTTCATCATCTCCGGCGCATCCTCGCCGCCGACGCCGGCATTGATGACGCTGATGTCGACCATCGGATATTGCCGGCGCAGCTGCGCGGCGAGCCGATTCGGATAGGTGTAGTCCGGCGCGCTTGCGCCATAGCCCTGCGTCGACGATGAGCCGAAGGCGACGATCACGATCGGCAGGCCGGAGGCGAGCTTGTTGGCGACGTGCGGCAGCGAAATGAAATTCTTCTTCGCGACGCCCTTCGGCGCCAGGCATGGCACGCGGTTGAAGATGTCGGTGGCCGATTTGGCGACCTGCTTGACCTTGTCGATCGCCCGCTCGGTGATGCTGCGCGATTGCGGCGGCGTGGCCGCGACGGCCTGCCCGGCTGCGGCCGGCGGCTGTGCATCGGTCATGGCCGGCGCAGTCGTCGCCGCAGGCGGCGCGGTCGTGGCCGCCGGGCGCACCGCGGCGATCGGCCCGCGCACCTGATCGTTCGCCTGCGCCAATGTGACGTGTCCGATGCTAGGTCGCAGCTCGCTGATCAGCGGAGTCTTCGGACCGGAGCTCTCCACATCGGACAGCGCGGCGGGTGCAGCCGGCGCTGCGCTCTGCGCCCGTACCGTCTGCGGGCTCAGCGCGAGGGCGATGGCAATGACCGCAACGGCCGAAAGCTTCTCCCATGTCCCGGATACGCGGTGACACTCATTCGACGTCATGAACGACATAATCCTAGTTCTGCTGCGCCGGCCCGATATGCGCCGCGTCGATGATGAACTTCGACAGCGCCCGGCCGATGCAGTCATGAACCTGCCTGGCCAGCTCGACCCCGTGCGTCGGATTGAACAGGTCGAAATCGCCCTGCTCGTTCCACTGCCGCATGATGGCAAACCGATCGAACAGCGGAATGTCGCGGTGCTGCGCCACCACACGCATGTTGTCGACATAGGGCGGCACGGAGATCAATGTTTCCGTCCGCGGACTGTATTGCAGATTCATCAAGACGACGTCAGCTCCTGCTTTCTGCAGCGTCGCCACACCGTCGTCGACCGCCTGCCGGAACTCATCAGGATCGATCGACCGCATGGCGTCGACCGTGCCGGTCTGCCAGATGACCAAATTAGGCCTTTTTCCTTCCACCAGTTTAACGAGATTGCCCGCGACTTCCTCGGCCGTCTTCTTGGGCTGCAGCTCGATGCTGAGATTGACGGCGACCGCCGGCAGCTTGTCCTTCAGCGCAGCCTGCAGACGGGCGGGGTACGCATTGGCGTCGGAGGTGTTGACGATCGAGGACGAGCGGCTTCCGACGACGAGAATATCGAGTGTGCGGCCGTTCTTGACGGCGTCTGCAACCTTCGGGAGCGGGCTCTCGGTGGTCAGCAGGTAGGCCGGCACCTCACAGTTCTGCGGCGCGTCTTCCGCGCGCGCGGAGGCCGCCAGCGAAACAGCCAGCGCCGCGATACCAAACCTTAACCACGAGACGGACTTCATCAGCCCCCTCCCGCCAGATCGGCGTTGCTGCGCGCACCTTTTCGCGCGGCGCCCTTATCGGCCTCACGCTTGTACCACGAAATCAACGACGCCACCCCCCACATGATGAGGATGCCGCAAAGGCTGATCACCGCGTGCATCATGGCGCCGCCGGACACTTCGGCAAGGACGAAGTGGCCCGCAAACGCCAGAAATACGCCAAGACAGAAGATCTCGAGCGAGTGTTGCCCACAAACAATCAGCGGGCGCAGCCACGGCGACTTCAACAGCGGCCAATCCTTGCGCAGATAGTGCACGGTGAGTGCTGCGAGTGCGAGGAAATGCGCGAAGCGCAACACGTCAAGGTCGGTCTTGTCGATCGGATACATCCACTGCTCGATTCGGCGCGGCATCAGATGGCCGAGCTGCGGGATGTACCAGGTCAGGGTCACGCAGAACGCCGCGACCAGATAGGCGACGCAGAGCCCGAGCGTGATCGGCGAGTTGATGATGCGCGACATGCGATGAGCACCGCCGAGCGCGCACCACGCACCGAACACGAACAGGAGCTGCCAGGCGAACGGGTTGAACGCCCAGAAGCCGTTCGGATAGGCCGTCAGATAGAGATCGAGCTCCCAGGTGAGTGCGTAGAGAACGACCGAGAGCCCGAGCGTGACATCCGGACGCCAGCGCATCAGCCACAGGATCAGCGGCAGGAACAGCATCAGCACGATGTAGAGCGGCAGCACGTCCATGTTGACGGGGCGGAAGCGCAGGATCAGCGCCTGCACGATGGTCACGTCCGGCTGCTTGAGAAAATCCATGATCCCCATCTCTTCGGTGTAGAGCGGGTTCTCGAAGCTGGTCGCGACGTAGGAGATCTCGGCGAGGAAGATCGTGAACAGGAAGACATGGGCGACGTAGATCTGCCAGACGCGGCGCAGGATGCGCGCGGTGGCGACGATGAAGCCGGCATCCTGCATCGCCCGGCCATAGACGAATGCCGCCGTGTAGCCGGAGATGAAGATGAAGATCTCGGTGGCGTCGGAGAAGCCGTAGTTGCGGATCGTGAACCAGGTCAGCAGGTTCGGCGGCAGGTGGTCGATGAAGATCAGCCATAGCGCCAGCCCGCGAAACAGGTCGAGCCGCAGCTCGCGCTCGCCGACCGCCGGGAAGGTGATCGCCGGAGCAGCGGTGGTGGCGGGTGCAGCAGTGGCGGCCGGCGCGGCCGCGACGGCTGATGCTGATGCGACCACAGGTGCAGCCGCGCTCGCCGCGGCGGCGGTCTCCGCAGCCGGCGCGGGTGCGGCGCTGGCTGCGGGGGCGGACGGTCCGGCAAGGCGATCGGCAATCGACGTCATCAGGCACCGCGTCAAGGCTGCCAGCCTTCGAGGCCCGGCAGGGGAAATGTAGGGCTGCGCAGTTTTTGCGCAAGCGATGAAGGACTTATCAGCTGGGCCGTGCCCAGTTTTTCGACCTTGGCGGCCAGCTGGTGGGCGATCGCACGACGCAGGACAGGTCGATCGCCGCCAGGCTCTGCCGGCCGCGCCCGATCCGAGTCCAAGGAACGGACCGCGCGTACGGCCGACAGAGTCCGCGATTCTGGTGCCATAATGCGGAACTGTGTTGAAAGCACGATGGCGTCGCGATTGGTTCCGGCGCGGGTTTCCGCTACAATGTCATCATGTATCGCGCCGTGACTCGCCACATCGAAGTGACCGTCGAACCGAACTTCCTGCCTGAGAAGTCGTCGGTGGCCGATGGCCGCTGGTTCTGGTCCTATACCGTCGTCATCACCAACAGCGGGGAGGAGACGGTGCGGCTGCGCAGCCGCCACTGGATCATCACCGACGGGATCGGCCGGCAGCAGGAGGTGCGCGGCGAGGGCGTGGTCGGCGAGCAGCCGGTGCTCGCGCCAGGAGAGCGCTTCGAATACACCTCCGGCGTGCCGCTCACCACCGCGTCCGGCTTCATGGCCGGCTCCTACCAGATGGAGAGCGAGAGCGGCGAGCACTTCGACATCGCCGTGCCGGCGTTTTCGCTCGACAGCCCGGACGGCGGCAAGCGGGTGTTGAACTAGCCGAGCGTGCACTTGGTTCGGCTGATGACCGATCGTGCACCCGCATTTTTGTACTTGGCTTTCAACGTTCATCGCGTATCGGCCCGGCACACCCGCTAACTTCTGCTCAGCTGTCGTCCCGGGCAAGCGTCCGACAACGCGCCAGCGTTGGCGGATGCGCCGACCCGGGACCCATAACCACAGTGTGCAGTTTGGCGACGGCTGGAGCGACGATGCCGTTTCACCACAAGACCCTGTGGTTATGGTTCCCCGCGCGACGTGCGCAATTGCGCACTAGGCGGGGACGAAACCATTTCTGTCGAAGCGAGATTGCGTCACACCGCCCCTCTCTGACTGACGTCACAGCACTTCGCGTTCTCGCGACGCATCCCGCGCCCGAGCTTTGTCGATTCGTTCGCCCTCTCCAAGCAGAGGGCGCAGGGAAGGCCGGGCCTCGGCTGAGGCCCGTGGCCCGCCTGCGAAAAGAATGCAGGCGGCAGGTACCACAGGTTCAGCCGGAACGACCCGGCCCTCCCTGCGCGATCGGTTTTAACGGCTGCTTCGCGTTCTCCCTGGTGCGCCGTGCTTTCTGGCCACCATCCCCACGCGAAGCGAAAGCTCCGGCGTGAGTTGATATCAGCGTCGGGATATCAGGACCGCGCGACTTGACCGTGCGTGCATCGCCGTTCGTCCGCGCGGACTGATCCACGCTGCGGCAATACACGCCCATCGCATCCCACTGCCAACGGTTCGTGACGGTCGCGAAACGCCCCTCATGCGGCAGCAGAGACGCGCGGAAATGTGCCAGTGATTTGCCCGACGACACAAGTTGTTTGTTGCTGCGACAAAGGAGCGCGACGGGCAGTGCGGTCGGCACGATCCAGGATGAACTAATAGCGACGAAGCACCGGACCATAGGGCGGGCAAAAGGCACTTGGAGGCCCGACGATAGAGGCACAAGTGCACGGCGCCGTGCCCACCGCCCGCGACCACCGCTCGCGATCGTGGGAACGCGATCACGCTCGGAGGCGCCGTCGGGGCCACCGTGCCGCCAGCGCGACGCCCTTCGATCATCCCCGCATGCGCGCGATGCCTTCGGCCCAGGTCACGACCGGGGTGTAGCCGAGGTCGCTTCGCGCCTTGCTGATGTCGAGCGTGAAATCCTGGCCGATCATGCGCAGTGTCTGGCGCGTGATCGGCGGCTTGGAGCGCAGATGAAACATGCGCCAGACGGTCTCCATGACGGCCGCCATGCGCCAGGCGATGCCGAACGGTGCGGATCGTTGGATGGGGGGAACGTCCCGGGTGCCGAGCAGATCGGTGATCACCTGCTTGAGCGTGCCGGCCTGCCCGTCGGTGACATGGTAGGCCTGCCCGCCCCGGCCTTTTTCGGCCGCCAATAGCAGGCATGCGACGACATTGTCGACGTGGCTCGTGGACATGAGCTGTCCACCGCCGTCGGGCAGCGCGAAATGACCTGCCCTCGCGGTTTCGACCATGGCATCGAGCATCGGCATCCCCTCGCCCCAGATCAGCGGCGGCCGGACCACGATCGTGCGAAACGCAGCCGTGTTGGCCTGCCGCACCATCTGGTCGGCGTCCGCCTTGGTCGCGATGTAGGGCGCCCAGGACGGCCTTTGCAGCGTCGCATCCTCGCTGACGTCCCTCATCGGCTTCGGACGTCCCATCACCACCGCGGCGGCTCCGGCGGCGACAAATGTCGATGCGCCAGCCGCCTTGGCGGCGGCCAGCATCTTGCGCGTGCCGTCAACATTGGCCTCGCGAAACAGCGTATGAGGGTCCCACTCGCTCAAGTGCCCGGCCACGTGAAAGACCGTGTCGCACCCTTGCATACCCTCGGTCAGCGCCATCTCATCCTGAAGGTCGCCCCGACGGGTCACGACACCCGGGCCCTCGACGGCCGCCGCCGCCTCGTCGCTGCGAACCAGCGCGACCACTCGCACATTCATCTCCCGCAACCGCGCGATGAGGCGCTTGCCGACGAAGCCGGAGCCGCCTGTGACAAAGACGTTTTTCATGCTACCTCTATAGCGTTGCTATAGCACTCATATAGCACCGCTATAGGCCAATGCAAGATCCGTCAGGGACTGTCGATGTCGACCGAAGATCAGATTCTATCCGCCGCCGCTGAAATCCTGGAACGGCAGGGCCCCGAAGCCGTGACGACGCGGGCGGTGTGCCAAGCGGCGGGCGTCACCGCGCCAACGCTCTATCACCACTTCGGTGACAAGAGCGGATTGCTGCGTGCCCTGGTCTTGCGGGGGGTCGAGACGTTCATGACACAGAAGCGGACCAACCGTCACACCGCTGACGCCCTCGCCGATCTGAAGCGCGGCTGGAACGGCTGGATCGCTTTCGCACTCGAACGACCAAAATTGTTCCGCATGATGATCGATCAAACCCGGTCGGACCCAGGCGCGTCCAGAGAGGCTTTCGGACTCATGCGGGCGGTGGTCGAGCGGCTTGAAGCCCAAGGACGTTTGACGACCGACGTGGACACCGCGTCACGAACGATCTGGGCGGCTTCGAACGGCGTTCTGACCCTGTTCTTGCAGGACGTGCCGGCCGCCGAGATCAAGCGGTCGAGTGACATATTGCTGGAGGCGCTTGTCGCGAGGTTTGTGCGAACTGATCAGTAATGCGACTCCATCCCATCGCGTCACGATCCGGCGCCCTGTTGCGCATCACGCCTTGCGGCATCGCTCGCTGGCGCATCGCCGGCCGTCCAATCACTCCTGCCGGGCCGTCCCGTCGTGAATCGACGGCCTAGTTCTCCGTCACGCCCGCCTCGTGCGGGGTGAACTGATAGACCGAGGAGCAGAACTCGCAGGTGACGACGACCTTGTCGTCCTTGACCATGTCGGCGCGGTCCTGGGACGAGAAGCTCTTCAGCATGTTGGCGACCGCGTCGCGCGAGCAGGAGCAGCGCGCCTGCAGCGGCACGGTGTCGAACACGCGCACGCCGCGCTCGTGGAACAGGCGATACAGCAGCCGCTCGCCGGACAGCGCCGGGTCGATCAGCTCGATATCCTCGACTGTCGCGACCAGCGATTGACCCTCGATCCAGGCCTCGTCTTCCTCGACCGCGTGCAGCTCGGTACCCTCCGGCGCATCGCCGGGATGCAGATCGGCCTGGCGCAGGCGCTCGGGCGCCTGCGGCAGGAATTGCGTCAGCAGACCGCCGGCGCGCCAGCGGTGCTTGCCGCCGCTCCACTCCTCGCCGACGGCGAGGCGCACCCGCGTGGGAATCTGCTCGGAGCGGAGGAAGTATTCGTGCGCGGCCTCCTCCAGGCTGCCGCCGGAGAGCGCGACGAGGCCCTGGTAGCGGCTCATGTCGGCGCCCTGGTCGATGGTCATCGCCAGATGGCCCTTGCCGAGCAGGCCGCCGGAGTCCTTCGCTTCCGAGAGCCGCGCCTCGTCATAGCGTGCGTAAGCGCGCAACCGGTCGGGCGCCTGGAAGTCGACAACCAGAAACGAGACCGGCCCATCGGTCTGGGTCTGCAGGATGAAGCGACCGTCGAACTTCAGCGAGGAGCCGAGCAGTGTCGTCAGCACGATGGCTTCGCCGAGCAGCTTGCCCACGGGCGCGGGATAAGCGTGCTTGGTGAGGATGTCGTCGAGCGCCGGGCCCATGCGGGTCAGCCGCCCGCGCAGATCGAGCGCCGCGACTTCGAACGGCAGCACGGCGTCGTCGACCGGCACCGCCGAGGGCGCGCGGCTGGTGTCGAGGTTGATGTTGGTAGCGGGGGGATTGGCTGTCATGGGGCGTATTTGGGGTTTTTTGGCACGAATGGAAGGGCACCCCCCGGCTGTCGTCCCGGCTTGAGCCGGGACCCATACCGCGGATGCTATCGAGGGACGTCGGTAGTAGTCACTCGTCTTGTAGCCCACACCAGGCCTTGACGAACGAACCACGATCCCGACAACTAAGCAGAGCAACGGCCACCGCTGCAAACCAGTTCGATCACGCGGTATGGGTCCCGGCTCAAGGCCGGGACGACAATTGTGGTGTAGCGCCGTCGAACCCTACGCCCGCTCGCCGAAGCACCACGCCAGGATGCCCTTCTGGGCGTGCAGGCGGTTTTCGGCTTCGTCGAAGACGACGGACTGCGGGCCGTCGATCACCTCGTCGGTAACCTCCTCGCCGCGGTGGGCGGGCAGGCAGTGCATGAACAGCGCCTCGGGCTTGGCCAAGGACATCAACTTCGAATTGACCTGATACGGCTTGAGCAGGTTGTGGCGATGCTCGCCGTCCTTGTCGCCCATCGACACCCAGGTGTCGGTGACGACGCAGTCGGCATTCGCCACGGCCACTTCCGGGTCGTGGCCGAGATGGATGTCGGCGCGGGTGGCGCGGATGAAATCCTTCATCGGCTTGCCCGGCGACAGCTGCGGGGGGGTGGCGACGTTGAGCCGGAACTTGAAGCGCTCGGCGGCATGCGCCCAGGACGCCAGCACGTTGTTGTCGTCGCCAGTCCAGGCCACGGTGCGGCCCTCGATGGAGCCGCGATGCTCCTCGAAGGTCATCACGTCAGCCATCACCTGGCAGGGATGCGAGCGCCGGGTCAGGCCGTTGATCACCGGCACGGTGGCGTGCGCGGCGAGCTCGAGCAGCGCCTCGTGGCTGAGGATGCGGATCATGATGGCGTCGACATAGCGCGACAGCACGCGCGCGGTGTCGGCGATGGTCTCGCCGCGGCCGAGCTGCATCTCGGTGCCGGTCAGCATGATCGCCTCGCCGCCGAGCTGGCGCATGCCGACGTCGAACGACACGCGGGTGCGGGTCGACGGCTTGTCGAAGATCATCGCCAGCACCTTGCCCTCGAGCGGCTTCTTCGCCGGCTCGCGCGCCTTCAAGGTCTTCTTCATCGCGCTGGACAGCGCCAGCACGTTGCGTAGCTCCTCGACCGGCATCTCGGTGAGATCGAGGAAATGACGCGGCGTATTGCCCATGGTCTTGCTCATGATGCGGCCGCCTGCCTGGCAGGCTTGCCCGACAGCGCCGCACAGGCGCGATCGAGCATCTCGACCGATTGTTCGATTTCGGATTCGTTGACGATCAGCGGCGGCAGGAAGCGCACGACATTGTCGCCGGCGCCCACCGTGAGCAGCTTCTGATCGCGCAGCGCCGCGACCAGATCGCCCGACGGCACCACCGCCTTGACGCCGATCAGAAGGCCCTCGCCGCGGATCTCGGAGATGATGTCGGGATGACGATCGAGGACGGCACCGAGCTTCTGCTTCAACAGCAGCGACATCCTGCGGACGTGATCGAAGAAGCCGGGCGCCAGCATCACGTCGAGCACGGCGTTGGCCGCGGCGACCGCCAGCGGATTGCCGCCGAAGGTCGAGCCGTGCGAGCCCGGCGTCATGCCCGACGCGGCCTCGGCCGTGGCGAGCACGGCGCCGATGGGAAAGCCGCCGCCGAGCGCCTTGGCCAGCGACATCACGTCCGGCGTGACGCCGAGCCAGCGATGCGCAAACAGATCGCCGGTGCGGCCCATGCCGGTCTGGACCTCGTCGATGACCAGCAACAGACCGTTGTCGTCGCAGAGCTGGCGCAGCGCCTTGTAGAACGGCAGCGGCGCGGTGCGCACGCCGCCCTCGCCCTGCACCGGCTCGACCAGGATGCCGGCGGTGTGCGGACCGATTGCCTTCTTCACCGCTTCGATGTCGCCGAACGGAACCTGATCGAAGCCGTCCATCGGCGGACCGAAGCCGTCGAGATATTTCGCGGAACCTGTCGCGGCGAGCGTCGCCAGCGTGCGGCCGTGGAACGCGCCTTCGAAGGTGATGATACGGTAGCGTTCGGGATGGCCCTTGGCGGCGTGATATTTGCGCGTGATCTTGATCGCGCCTTCCATCGCCTCGGCGCCGGAATTGGCGAAGAACACGTAGTCGGCAAAGCTCTGCTCGCACAGCCGCGCGGCGAGGCGCTCGCCATCCGGGCTCTTGAACAGGTTCGACATGTGCCAGAGCTTGGCCGCCTGTTCCTGCAGCGCCTTGACCAGATGCGGGTGCGCATGGCCGAGCGAATTGACCGCGACGCCCGAGGTGAAATCGAGATAGCGATCGCCATTGGTCGCGATCAGCCACGCGCCTTCGCCGCGCTCGAACGAAAGATCGACCCGGGCGAATACGGGGAGGAGATGCGTAGCGGCAACACTGGTCATGGCGGATCACATGAGCTGACGGGCCGGCCGAGACACGCGCCACGCGGCGCCATCGCGCATCAGGGACCCCACCCTGGAAAACAAAATGTGCCGCCTTTTCAAGGCGGCACGTACATCTATTGTATGCGGGCAGCGGTGGGAGTCAACTACGCGTCAGCCGATGCATGGCGGGGCCGGCCCGTGAGATTGCGGACGCACGACACGGCTCGAGACGTGCCACAGGGAACCACGGAATGTGTGGACTGCGGCCACCGACTCTTGCGCGAGAGTCACGCCATATTGTAGCGTTTTCGACGTCGAGTACGACATCTCGTGCGGCAGTTCTGATCCCTCTCGAAGTTCTCTGAGTTTGCGTAACGTCCGGGTGCCTCGTGCGCGCCCGGCGAGGGATAAGGGATTCTGCCGCCAGGGATTTTCTTGAGACAGCATCGCAGCGCCGTCCCGGAATTGGCCGGCGCAACGCGAAGGGAAAGGTTCGATGACCGTATTGACCTGGTCCGACGATCGCGTCGAGCAACTGAAAAAACTCTGGGAAGCCGGACTATCGGCCAGCCAGATCGCCGCGGAACTCGGAAACGTGACGCGCAACGCCGTGATCGGCAAGGTGCACCGGCTGGGCCTGTCCGGCCGCGCCAAGAGCCCGGCCACCGCGGCACCGCGCCAGCGCAAGGCGGCCCGCCCGGCCCAGCCGATGATGCGGGTGGCACGCCCGGTTGCGCGCGGCAACACGGCGCTCGCACAGGTTTTCGAGGTCGAGGCGGAGCCCGATCCGGTTGCATTCGACAACGTCGTGCCGATGAACCAGCGGCTGTCGCTGCTGGAGCTCAACGAGGCGACCTGCCACTGGCCGGTCGGCGATCCCTCGAGCGCGGATTTCTTCTTCTGCGGCGGCAAGGCGCTGTCCGGCCTGCCCTATTGCGCGCAGCATTCGCGCGTCGCCTATCAGCCCGCGGCCGACCGCCGCCGCCAGCCGGCGAAGTCGACCACGCGCTGAGCGGTTGGCCGCGACGGGCGATGAGGATGCTCCACATCGCCCCGCGATCTCCAGCTGCTTACTCAGAACGATCGATGACGTGTGCCCGGCCTGCGCCGGGCCGCAGGATGCGCCCGCCGATCAGGCGCCCCGCGCGGGCTTCGACTGCGGAAAGCACGCCGTGAAGGCGGCGCCATTGCGCGGCACGCTCTCGATCAGCAGCCGGCCGCGGTGGCGGTTGAGGATATGCTTCACCAGGGAGAGGCCGAGCCCGGTGCCGCCCTGCGCGCGGCTGTCGCCGACGTCGACGCGATAGAAGCGCTCGGTCAGGCGCGGCAGATGCTCGGGCGCGATGCCCGGACCGAAATCGCGCACCTTGACCCGGATCTCCGGCGCGTTCTCGGCGGAGACGGCCTGCTCCAGCGAGACGATCACGCGCCCGCCCGAGGCGCCGTATTTCAGCGCATTCTCGATCAGGTTCTCGAACACGCGCAGCAGCTCCTCGCGGTCGCCGGCGATCGTCACCGGCGCCTCCGGCAGGCTGGTCTCGATCACCACCTGGCGCTCCCTGGCCAGCGACTCCAGCCCGTCGGTGACCTGGCGGATGATGGGGACGACGTCGACCATGGCGTGGGGCTGGACATGCGCCGACAGCTCCACCCGCGACAGCGACAGGAGATCGTCGATCAGCCGCGCCATGCGCGTCGCCTGGATGTGCATAATGCCGAGGAAGCGCTCGCGCGCCTTCGGATCGTCCTTCGCCGGCCCCTGCAGCGTGTCGATGAAGCCCGAGAGCGCCGCCAGCGGCGTGCGCAGCTCGTGGCTCGCATTGGCGACGAAGTCGGCGCGCATTTCCTCGACCCGGCGCAGCGGGGTCAGATCGTGGAACGTCATCAGCATGCATTTGTCGGTGCCGCCGAACGCCGTCGGCACCGGCACCGGCGTGATGATCAGCTCCATCCAGCGATCGACCGGAACGTGATCGTGATAGGTGGCGCGACGGATCTCGGTGGTGGCGATCGCCTCGCGCAGCGCGGTGATGATCTCCGGCGTGCGCAGCGCGAACTGGGCGAGCTCGCCCTTGCGCAGGGCCGGCGCGAGCTGCGCGGCGGCGCCATTGAGGTGGATGACGCGGCCGGCGCGGTCAAGCAGCACGGCGGGATCGGGGATGCCCTCGACCACCGCGCTCACGGCCGGCGCCTCGACCGGGTTGGCGTGGCGCTCCTCCTCGCGCTTGGCGACCGCGCCATGCAGCCGCCACGGCACCAGGGCGGCGGCGGCAATGCACAGGAATACCGCCAGGGCCCGCAGCGGCAGCAGCTCGTCCAGCAGCACGAGCCCGACAAGCGCGAGCGCCGCAGCGAGCAGGATGATCGCGGAATGGCGCAGCCGGTCCGGCCAGGGGGTGAAGATCGAGAGCGAGGTGTCGGAGGGAGCGTCGAGGGCCATCTGGTCCGATTGTTCCCTTGAACTGGCGTCAGGCACCGGAATCGCTGCGTTTCCTCACAAAAGCGGCTTCGGGCGGGGGGCCCGGATCGAGGCTGAGCGCGGCCTGCCGCAGCCGCTTCGACCGCGTGCTGATGATAACCTCGCGAAACGTCAGCAAGATTACAGAAATGAGGAACGGCGCCAAATAATACAGCATCCGGAACAGCAGCATTCCGGCCAGCAGCTCCTCGCGGTCCATCTGCCACAGCCCGACCAACATCGCGGCGTCGAACACGCCGAGCCCGCCGGGGGAATGGCTGGCGAAGCCGAGCAGGGTCGCCGAGACGAAGATCACGGCCACCACGACGAAGCCGAGATTGGGCTCGTCCGGCACCAGCACGTACATCGCCAGCGCGCAGAAACCGAGGTCGATGATGCCGATCGCGATCTGCAACAGGGTCAGCGGGCCGCTCGGCAGCACCACGGTCCACGGCCCGCGGCCGACCACGCGCGGCTTGGTCCATACCCAGGCGACATACCCCAACAGGCCGACCAGGATCGCGATCGCCACCATGCGGTTGACCCAGGGCGGCAGCTGGTCGATCGAGGCCGCGGCCTCCGGATGATAGCTGATGCCGAGCCCGAGCACGGCGGCATTGCCGAGCCAGAACGTCAGGCCGGCGAGGAAGCAGATCTTGGCGACGTCGATGGCGTTCAGCCCATGGGCCGAATAGACGCGGTAGCGCACGGCGCCGCCGGTGAAGACGCTGGCGCCGACATTGTGGCCGATCGAATAGCTGGTGAAGGCAGCCAGCGCGTTGACGCGGTAGGGCACGTGGTCGTGGCCAATGGCGCGCACCGCGAACAGATCGTAGAAGGTCAGCGTGAAATAGCCGGCGGCGACGAACAGCGCGGCGAGCGCGATCTGATGCGGCTCCGTGCTCTTGATCGCCTCGAGCACCTCGTAGGTGTCGATGCCGCGCAGCATGTGGTAGAGGACGTAGCAGGCGACCGCGATCACCGCGATGCTGATCAGCACGCCGAGCTTGTGCAGGACTTGCTTCTCGCGCAGGAACGTGGCCGCTCTGCGTATGGCTTCAAGCATCTACACCTCTCACCGTGATCCGATCACGACGGCCGGGGATGCCGCGCCCCGGAGGCCGCAGCATCATGTGCGCATACAACGCCCTCGTAGCGCGTTTCGACGCATTGGGGAACACGGAGCGTGCGAACAAAAGCGTACACATGGATATACTTAGCAGGCTTTACGGAAATGCGATGCACCGTTTTGCCGCACATGAGGCAAGACATCAGGCAAAGACGTCAGGCAAGGCATCATGCAGGACGGCGGGTCAGCGCACGCTCCCGCCAGCCTGCAAACCCCAGGTTAAACTTTGGTGAGGAACGCGGATCTCCGGGCTTTCCGGGTCGCCCCATGGCTCGGCGGGTCGGCATGGCTCAACGATAAGCGCCAGTTGCGCGTTTGACAGGTTCGCGCCTCGTCAAACCTTCGTGTCTCGCAGTTGCGATGACCTGCGCAGGCGGACCGGCGACGCGCCCGACGCCGTCTTTGCAGGTGGCGTCGGGTGCAGTCCGGTGCGGCGGTTTCAGGCCGCCGATTTCGTCCGCATGCTGCGGATCACCACCAGCGCCCGCAGCCAGGTGCCGATGGCGCAGCCGACGAGGTAGGGCACGAACATGATCAGCAGCAGTTCGAGCCAGTAGCCAGGCCGGCCGGGGATCAGGCAGGCCACGGCCGTCGCGACCAGGCCGGCGGCCAGCGCCGCCAGCAGCCAGGTCAGCCAGCCCGACACGCGCGGGGCGCGATGCACCACGGCGACCCAGCCCATTGCCAGCCCGATGGCGAATGCGCCGGCCAGCCAGCCCCAGTGAAAGGCAACGAGATAGGCCATGACGTTACCTCACCACGAATTCGATGCGCCGATTCTGCGCCCGGCCGTCGGCGGTGTCGTTGGCGGCGATCGGCTGGGTGCTGCCATAGCCGATCGCGCTGAAACGGTCGGCCGGCAGCCCGGCCTTGACCAGATAATCGACCACCGCCTGGGCGCGCTTCTGCGACAGCACCTGATTGGCCGCGGAATCACCGTCGGCATCGGTGTGGCCGATGATCTCGACATTGGCGGAGGGGCAGCGGAACGCGATCTCGACGAGGCGGTCGAGCAGACCGGTGGAATCCCTGTCGAGGTCGCTGCGGCCGGTCTCGAAGCGGATCTTGGCCTTGCCGAGCAGGTCGGAGAACAGCTGCTGGCACACCGTGGGATCGACCGGGGCGGCCGCCGGCTTCACCGTGATCTCGGCCTTCACCTGCCAGCCCTGCGGCACGTCCTTGGCGAGCCCGGTCCGGATCTGGGCGGCGGCGGCGTCGTAAAGCGCATCACCCGAAATCTTGATGTCGCGGTCGGACACCACCAGCGTGCCGGTCGACAGCCGCGACAAGGCGCCCAGCGCCGGCACCACCGCATTCACGAAATTGGCCGGCGCGCCGAGGCTGTTCTTGAGATTGTCCACGACCTTCTCGCTGAAGAATTTGCGCGATGAGGAGCCGATGACGACGGCGTGGATGTTCTCGTCTGGAACGTTGCCGGCGAGCGTCACGGTCACCGCGACCGGGTCCTTGTAGGCCTGGAAGACATAGGGCGGCGCCTTGACCTCGTTGCTGGCGACCTTGAAGCCGTCGGGCAGCTTTCCGAGCGCGGCCGCGATCGCCTCGCGGCCGCCGAGTTCGCGCGCCATGCCGGACAATGTGACGTCGCCGTCGGAGATCGTGAACTTGCCGTCCTTCAGCTTGGCGATCTGGCCGATCAGCAGCAGCGCCGCATCCTCGAAGCGCGCCGGCGCGCCGCGCGCCAGGCCCATCTGGTCAGCGACCTCCACGCCCGGCAGCGCCGCCCGGGTCGCGTCCATCAGCTTGCCCTTCAAGGCGGGCAACGGCGCGCTGCCACCCAGCGTCACCCGGACGACGTCACGCTCGGCCGACCAGACGAACGGCTTGGCCTCGGGGACCAGCCGAGTCTCGTCGTTGACGAGCCGCACGCCGGCCACGGCGTCGACCGCGGCGACGGCATCGCGGCGCCCGGCCTCGGAAAACGCATTGGCGCGCAGCGAGACATCGCGGCCATCCACCGTGATGCTCGTCCTGTCGAGCACCGCCCCCTTCAGGGCGGCCGCACTGCGACCGGCGAGATCATTCTCCAGGGGAACGGTGCTGGTCCAGGCCGCGAAGCCCCAAAGCACGATCAGCGGGATGACACCAGGCCACCATTTCCCGCTCCACCTGAAAAGTCCGCGCATTCGTCATCCGTCGCATCGAGGAAGCAGAGAGAAAACAAACCCTTGCATGCCTGTCAAACCGGAAATGAGGAGCGCCGCACGGTACGTTGCGACCGCAGGCTAAGGTTTTCTTCAATCATTCGTCGGTAACCTTGTCCCGACACTCACCGGGCCGCATATTTCAGATGAGGCGATTTCGCAAAACCTTTATCCGCGCCGGCCTGGAAGCGCTGTATCTGAGCGGCGCGCATGTCTGGCTGCGCCCGATCTTCTCGGGCGTGGGTGCGATCTATACGCTGCATCATGTGCGGCCGCACCGCGACGCCGATTTCCAGCCCAATTGTCACCTCGAGGTCACGCCGGATTTCCTGCGCGAGATGTTGTCGCACCTGCGCGACCACGACATCGAGATCATCACTCTCGACGAGTTGCACAGCCGGCTGGTGGCGAAGGACTTCTCGCGCCGCTTTGCCTGCTTCACCTTCGACGACGGCTATCGCGACAATCGCGACTTCGCGCTGCCTGTCATGCGCGAGTTCGATGCGCCGTTCACGATCTATGTGACCACCGATTTCGCGTCCGGAAACGGCCGGCTCTGGTGGGTGACGCTGGAGCGGCTGGTCGCGAAGACCAACGCGATCGACATCAAGATCGGCGGGCTGTCGTTGCAGCTCGATGCATCGACGCCGGCAGCCAAATGCGTGACGTTCCAGCGCCTGCACGACTGGCTGCGCGCACTGCCGGGCGAACACGACGTCCGGCGCGAGATCAGCGCGCTGTGCGCGCGCTACGACGTCGACGAGGCGTCGATCTGCCGTGAGCTCTGCCTGTCCTGGGACGAGCTTCGGGCGCTGTCGGTGGAGCCATTGATCTCGATCGGCGCGCATTCGATCAGTCACTGCAATCTCGCCAAGCAGACCGAGGAGACGGCGCGCATCGAGATCGCCGACAGCCGTGCCCGGATCGAGAACGAGTTGCAGCGGCCTGTGCTGCACATGGCCTACCCCTACGGCGACCGCGCCGCCGCCTCGCAGCGCGAATTCGTGCTGGCGGCCGCGAGCGGCTACAAGACCGCCGTCACCACCCGGCCCGGCATGATCTTCGCCGAAAGCGCCGATCATCTCACGGCTCTGTCGCGCGTCTCGCTGAACGGCCATTACCAGGACGCCCGCGTGCTGCCGGTGCTGACCTCGGGCGCCGCGACCGCGATGTGGAACGGCTTCCGCCGCATCGACGCGGCATAGGCCGCGTCTTCACACCCCCGATGAATTGCGGCAAATCCTTGCGACTGCGTCTCACTTGACAGTGCCAGCGCGTCCCGCACACAAGCGCGCACGACATAAGCAAAAGGGAGGCACCATGCTCAAGAACCTGTTCTCGCTCGAAGGCCGCATCGCGCTCGTCACCGGCGGCTCGCGCGGCATCGGCAAGATGATCGCGTCCGGGCTGCTCGCGCAGGGCGCAGCGCGGGTCTACATCACGGCGCGAAAGGCCGGTCCGTGCGAGGAGACTGCCAAGGCACTGACGGCGGAATATGGCGGCGAGTGCATCGCGCTGCCGATCGACATCTCGACGATGGCGGGTATCGACATGCTCGCGGCCGAGATCAAGACGCGCGAGCCCAGGCTCGACATCCTCGTCAACAATGCCGGCGCCGCCTGGGGCGCCGACTTCGATGAGTTTCCCGAGAGCGGCTGGGACAAGGTGATGAACCTCAACCTCAAGACGCCATTCTTCCTGACCAAGGCGCTGGCGGCGCCGTTGCGCGCGGCGGCCAGCGCCGAGCGGCCGGCGAAGGTCATCAACATCGCCTCGATCGACGGCATCTTCGTCAACCCGCTCGAGACCTATTCCTATGCGGCGAGCAAATCCGGCCTGATCCATCTGACGCGGCGCATGGCCGCCAAGCTGATCAAGGACCACATCGTGGTCACCGCGATCGCGCCGGGCCCGTTCAAGTCCGACATGAACAAGGCCGCGCGCGACAACGCCGACGAGGTCGCCGCGCGCGTGCCCGCGGGCCGCATCGGCACCGACGAGGACATGGCGGGGACGGCGATCTTCCTGGCGTCGCGGGCGGGCGACTATGTGGTGGGAAACACGATCGCCGTCGATGGCGGCATCGTCTACGCGAATCCCGGCATTCCAGGCGCGGGCTGGGATAGTTGAGGCCGAATTAGTAACCCAAGGAAAGGTCGGCTCCCTCCCCCCTTGTGGGGGAGGGGTGGAGAGGGGGGTAAGCCACGAACGACCGTCTCCGCGGCTTCCCTCCCTAGCCCTCCCCCACAAGGGGGGAGGGAACAGACCGGGTCCAGGTCTCAGGTCTCGATCTTCACGTACTCGAAATCACCCGGCTTGTTGTCGATGCCGACTTTCGGGGGCGCGATCCACGACGCGTATTCGCCGATCTCGGTGACGGGCTTCATCAGCGAGGCGATGTAGGCGCCGTCGTCGGCCGAGGGCAGCCAGTCGCCCTTGCGCTTCGCCCACGTGCCCTCGTCGATCAGGATGCCCTCGGGCGTCGCATGGACGTCCTTGAACTCGCCGATGGCGCGGTGGAAGGCGGTATGCGGCAGCTTGAGCTGGAAGTCGTAGCCGGCGGTGGTGATGATCTTGTTCCAGCGCAACAGGCCCTTGATGCAGTCCTGCGAGTAGTCGTCGCGCAGGCGCATGTTGAGCGCGGTCAGCGCCGGCTCGTCGACCCGCTTGATCTCGCCGTCGACCAGCTTGAGCACCGGATAGGTCGAGTTCTTGAGCTGGTGATCGTCCTGGATCTGGGTCTCGTGATAGCGGCCCTTGATGCCGGCGTTGAAGGCGTTCGCCGCGTTGGTCGAGACCTCCGAGCCGAACAGGTCGAGCGACAGCGTGTAGTGCAGGTTCAGCTTCTTCTGGATGGTCGGCAGGTCGATGACGCCGAGCGCGCGGACCTTGGCGATATCGGTGGGATCGTCGATGCCGGCGGCCCGCATCGCCTCGACGGTGCGCTGGATGACGCGGCCGACGCCGGTCTCGCCGACGAACATGTGATGCGCCTCTTCAGTCAACATAAAGCGGCAGGTGCGCGACAGCGGATCGAAGCCGGATTGCGCGAGGCTGTGCAGCTGCATCTTGCCGTCGCGGTCGGTGAAGTAGGTGAACATGAAGAACGACAGCCAGTCCGGCGTCTTCTCGTTGAAAGCGCCGAGCATGCGCGGAGAGTCCGCATCGCCAGAGCGGCGGCGCAGCAGCTCGTCGGCCTCCTCGCGGCCATCGCGGCCAAAATATTTCTGCAGCAGGTAGACCATCGCCCAGAGGTGACGGCCCTCCTCGACGTTGACCTGGAACAGGTTGCGCATGTCGTAGAGCGACGGCGCCGTCTTGCCGAGATGGCGCTGCTGCTCGACCGAGGCCGGCTCGGTGTCGCCCTGGATCACGATCAGGCGGCGCATCAGCGCGCGGTATTCGCCGGGGACCTCCTGCCACGCCGGCTCGCCATAATGCTCGCCGAACGGAATCTTCCGATCCTCTTCCTGCGGGGCCAGCAGGATACCCCAGCGATAGTCCGGCATCTTGACGTAGTCGAACTTCGCCCAGCCGCGCGGATCGACCGAATAAGCGGTGCGCAGATACACGAGCGACTGCTGGAAGCCTTCCGGGCCCATGTCGTTCCACCAGTCGACATAGCCGGGATGCCAGCCTTCCAGCGCCTTGAGGACCTGGCGGTCCTCGGCGAGATTCACGTTGTTCGGAATCTTGGTCGAGTAGTCGACGTTCATGATGTTCATGTTCATGGCGTGCCTCCCTGAAATCTTCCCGGTGGTCATGCCGGGCCTTGTGCCGGGCATCCACGTCGTTCGTGTCGATGAGCCCGTCATGGCCGGGCCAAGCCCGGCCATGACGGATGATAACTACACGCGCGTCATGTCGTATTGCGGCCGCTCGCCGGTGCCGTAGCGCCGGAGCGCGCCCTCCTCGCCGACCGCGTTGGGGCGCTGGAAGATCCAGTTCTGCCAGGCGGTCAGGCGAGCGAAGATCTTCGATTCCATCGTCTCGGGACCGGCGAAGCGCAGATTAGCCTCGAGGCCGGTGAGACTGTCGGGCGAGAAGCTGGCGCGCTCCTCGAGGAAGACCCGGATCTCGTCCTCCCAGTCGATATCGTCGAGCGCGAAGGTGACGAGGCCGAGCTCCTCGGCCTCATCTGCCTCCAGCGGCTTGCCGACCTGCTCGTGCACGCGCTCGAGCCCGTTGGGATCGTCGAGGAAGCGCGACTGCAGCCGGGTCAGACCGTGGCTCATCGGATAGGGACCGAAATTCATCGCCGACAATTCGATGGAAGGCGCCGGGCGGTTGTCGCCCTGGATGGTGCCGATCAGCATGTAGGAGCGGTCGGAGGCGAACACGAGCTCGGCCAAGGTGCCGGCGAAGCACGAGCCGGGCTCGACCAGCGTCACCAGCGTGCGCGACGTGACGTCGATGCGCTTGAGCACGCGCTTCCAATAGTGCCTGATCTCGTTGACCAGCCAATGCGCCTTGTTGGCTTCGAGGAAGGCGTCGTAGGCCAGGACCTGGGAGTTCTCGCCCTGCGACTTGAACACCAGCATTGCGATGCCGAGTTCGTTGATGCGCAGATGCAGGATGGCGTCATCGAGCTCGCGCGCGACCTGCAGCGGCCAGAACGAGGCGCCCTGCCCGATCATGCCGTCGATGTCGGCCGGCGGCGCGGCCTCGGGAGCTGAGACCGTGATGGTGGCGATGCGGGCGGCGCGGTCGATGTCGACATTGACGAAGCCGTAGCGCACGCTGCTCGCGTCAATGATGCGCTTGAGCGGCGTGAGCGCGACGCCCTTGCCGCTGCCGTTGCGCTTGGATGCGGCCGCGAACTCCCTGGCGCGCTCGGCGACCTTGGCATCGACCTTGGAGTTCGGCGCGATCTCGTCGACGAGACGCCATTGCACGGCGCGCTTGCCCTTGACGCCCTCCTCCGTCGTGCAGAACGCGTCCGCACGGTCGCGGCGCACCTTGCGCTTGTCGACGACGCGCGTCAGGCCGCCGGTGCCGGGCAGCACCGCGAGCAGCGGCACCTCCGGCAGCGACACTGAAGACGAGCCGTCATCGGCGAGGATGATGTGATCGGTGGCGAGCGCGAGCTCATAGCCGCCGCCGGCCGCGGTGCCGTTCACCACGGTGATGAAGCGCTGGCCGGAATTCTCGGATGAATCCTCGAAGCCATTGCGGGTCTCGTTGGTGAACTTGCAAAAGTTCACCTTGTGGGCGTGGGTCGCGCCCGCGAGCATGCGGATGTTGGCGCCGGCGCAGAACACGCGCGGCTTGGCCGAGCGCAGCACCACGACCTTCACTTGCGGGTGCTCGAAGCGCAGCCGCTGCACGGCATCTGCAAGCTCGATGTCGACGCCGAGATCATAGGAATTGAGCTTGAGCTGGTAGCCCTCGAACAGGCCGCCATTCTCGTCGACATCCATGGCGAGCGTCGCCACGTCGCCATCGATCGAGAGCTTCCAATGTTTGTAGCGGGAGGGATCGGTCTGAAAATCGATGAACGTCTTGCCTCCCGCGAGCACGCGGTCTTCCCCGGCCATGAGTCACCCTTCGTTGGAGTGCTTATCGTTGAGATGCACAATAATTCATGTTATGACTGGCGTCTACCGTTAAATGCCAGAACATGCACTTTGTTTCATGTTTGTGATGCCGGTGACGGCAAGCTGGCTGCGGCGAACTCGGCGATAACGCGCAGGGTCGCCTCGGGCGCCTCGCGATGCGGGGAATGGCCGGTCTTGGGCAGCATCGTCACCTCGACCGGGCAGTAGCACTCCTCCTGGAGGATCTCGACCTGGCGGAGGGTGCCGTACTGGTCATCGACGCCCTGGATCACGGCCACGGGGACGCGGATGTAGGCGAGGTCAGCCGTGATGTCCCAGGTCCGGAACGTCGGATCGAGCCAGGCGCCGTTCCAGCCATGGAACGCATTGTCGACGTCCTTGTGCCAGCGGCCGAGCTTGGTGCGCAGCTCCGTGGTTTCGTAAGTGGTCTTGATCGCGGCGATCGACGACACCGAAACGTCCTCGACGATGACATGCGGCGCGATCAGCACGATACCCTGGAGGCGATGGTCGGCGTGGCTGCCGGCATAGATCGCCGCGATGGAGGCGCCGTCGGAATGGCCGACGAGAAGACCGCGCCGGAAGCCGATCGCGTCGAGCAGCTTCGGCAGCACATCGCGCGCCTCGCGCTGCATGTAGTCGAGCGGGCGCGGCAGAGTGACCGGGCTCGAGGCGCCGTAGCCGGCGCGGGAATAGGCGAGCACGGAGGCGCCGGTGGCCTGTTGGAGCTTGTCGGGGAAGTCGCCCCACAGGCCGACCGAGCCCAGCCCTTCATGCAGCAGCACGATGCAAGGGGCGTCGGACGGCTGCGGGCCGATGAGACGATATTCGAGCTGGGCGGAGTCGATGGTGAGGAAGCCGTTCGGTGAAAGCTGCACGGTCACTCTCTCCTTCGTCATACCCGGGCTTGACCCGCCTGCGCGGCCGAAGCCGCTTCGACGCGGCGAAGGCCCGGGCATCCACGCCTTTCTTCGTCGCGGCGGGATGGTTGGCCGGGTCAAGCCCGGCCATGACGACAACTAAAAGCAGGGCCAACTTACGGGCAGGAAGACCAATTACTGGCTCGCCCCCTCGCGCAGCTTGAAGCGCTGGATCTTGCCGGTCGCGGTCTTCGGCAAGGATTCCACCACCTCGATCCAGCGCGGATATTTCCACGGGCCGATCTTCTGCTTGACGTGTTCCTTCAGTGCCTCGTGCAGGGTCGAGCGATCGACGCTCGGGCGCAGCACGACATAGGCCTTCGGCTTCAGCAGGCCCTCCGGATCGGCTTCCGGCACCACGGCAGCCTCCAGCACGGAGGGATGCGTGATCAGCGCGCTCTCGACCTCGAACGGCGACACCCAGATGCCGGAGACCTTGAACATGTCGTCGGAGCGGCCGCAGAAGGTGTAGCGGCCATCGGCATCGCGAACATATTTGTCGCCGGTGCGCGTCCAATAGCCCTCGAAGGTCGAGCGGGTCTTGTGGCGCTGATTCCAGTAGCCTTCGCCAGCCGAGGGCGCGTGCACCAGCATCTCGCCGACCTCGCCGTCCGGCACGCCCTCACCGGCCTCGTTGACAAGACGAACCTGATAGCCCGGCACGGGGCGCCCCGATGAGCCGTATTTGATGTCCCCGGGCACGTTGGACAGGAAGATGTGCAGCAGCTCGGTCGAGCCGACGCCATCGAGAATGTCGACGCCGAACCGCGCCTTCCAGGCATTGCCGACCGATTCCGGCAGCGCCTCGCCGGCCGAAGTGCAGATGCGCAGAGCGCTGCCGGCCTTCTCATGGCGCAGCGACTCATCGTGCAGCATCGCGGCGAACAAGGTCGGCACGCCGTAGAAGATGGTCGGATTGTAGCGGTTGAGGAGCTTGAACATCAGCGCCGGCGTCGGACGCTCGGAATTGAGGATCGTGGTTGCACCGACAGAGAGCGGGAAAGTCAGCGCATTGCCGAGGCCATAGGCGAAGAACAGCTTTGCGGCTGACAGACAGACATCGCTCTCGCGGATGCCGAGCACCTGGCTGGCATAGGTCTCCGCCGTCGCGGCGAGATTGCCGTGCAGATGGCGCACGCCCTTGGGCATGCCGGTCGAGCCCGACGAATATAGCCAGAACGCCGGCTCGTCCTCGTGGGTGGCGACCGTGTCGAACTGATCGCTCTCGCGCGCGAGCTCCTCGGTGAGCAGCTTGTGGCCGAAGGCATTGGCGCCGGAGACCACGACGCAATCGAGATCGGGCATCCGGCCGACAATGTCCTTCACCACCGGATACAGCGCCTCGGACACGAACAGCACGCGGGCGCGGCAGTCGGCCAGCACATAGGCGTATTGCTCCGAGGTCAGCAGCGTGTTGAGTGGCACCGGGACGATGCCCGCGCGCATGGCGCCAAGAAACACCGCGGGGAAATCTACCGTATCGAGCATGATCATCGCCACGCGCTCCTCGCGGCGGACGCCAAGGCGACGCAGCATGTTGGCGACGCGGCAGGTCTGCTGCTGCAAACCGCGATAGGTCAGCTCGGAGACCGTGTCCGTGTAGGCGAGCTTGTCGCCGCGCCCCGCTTCGACATTGCGGTCAAGCAACCACGATACCGCATTGTACGACTTCACGGCATTCTCCCCGGATTTTTGAATTATAATTCATACAAGGCCACCAACATCGCTTGCTGTCAATCCTCCCCGGCATTATGTTTCCTGCTCAAAAGAGTACCTCAGGGATATGACGCCACACAGCGATGCCCCGCGCGACGACGGCCAGTCCGCGGCCGAGACCGATTTCCTCGACCAGCTGGGCCAGCGGGTGCGGCGGATGCGCGGCCTCGCCGGCATGTCTCGCAAGGTGCTGGCCGAGGTCTCCGGGATTTCCGAGCGCTACATCGCCCAGCTCGAGAGCGGCAAGGGCAATGTCTCGATCGTGCTGCTGCGCCGCATCGCCAACGCGATCAACGCGCCGCTCGACGACATCATCCCCGGCGGCGAGCCATCGCCGGACTGGCCAGTCATTCGCGATCTCCTGAAGAAGGCGAGCCCGAGCCAGATCGCCGAGGTCAAGGAGCTGCTTGCCGGCGGCGCATCGGCGCCGCTGCGGCGTTCGTTCTCGGGCATTGCGCTGATCGGCCTGCGCGGTGCCGGCAAGTCGACGCTCGGCAAGATGCTGGCGGCGCGGATCGGCTGGAGCTTCGTCGAGCTGAACAAGGAGATCGAGCGGCAGAACGGGCTGTCGGTTGCCGAGATCATCGCGCTCTACGGCCAGGAAGGCTTTCGCCGCATGGAGCAGGCCGCCCTGGTGCAGCTGCTCGCGCGCAAGGAGCCGATGGTGCTGGCGACCGGCGGCGGCATCGTCTCCGAACCGGTGACCTTCGACCTGATCCTGACCTCGTTCTACACGATCTGGCTGAAGGCCGAGCCGGAGGAGCACATGGGGCGCGTGCGCAAGCAGGGCGACCTCCGCCCGATGGCCGACGACCGCTCGGCGATGGCCGAGCTGCGCAACATCCTCGCCAGCCGCGAGCCGCTGTACGCAAGGGCCAACGCCGTCGTGGATACAGCGGGCCTGTCGGTCGACGCGGCCGCCGCGCGGCTGGGTGAAGCTGTGAAGCCGGTCATCGCCAAAGAGGCCAGGATGTTTGCGCGAGGGTGAACGCGCGCAACGTCAATGCCGGCACATCCCGGCATGCGTTAACCACCGCCGTCATTTTCATACCGCCGATGGTGGCCACACACCCTCCGATTGCTTAATAGATCGTTAAGTGACTGGAGGACGTGTCATGGACAACCGTCGCAACGAGGCCCGCCAACGCGTCTACTATGGCGGCGTTCTGACATTCAACGCCGGCTGCTCGACGCTCGCCTGCGTCGTGCGCAACTTCAACAACCGAGGCATCAAGATCGAGTTGGAAGGGAGCGTGCTGCTGCCCGACCGCGTCGACGTCACGATCGAACGGCGCGGATGGTCGCGGCCGGCCCGCATGGTGTGGCGCGACGGTGCCGGCGCCGGCCTCGCCTTCGACAAGGAGAGCGAGGTCGTCTCGCTGGAATGGGCTCGCACGCTGCGCGACCGCGAACGCACCAACAAGCGGCTCAAATCCCGCCTCGAACAGATTCTGTCGGGGTACTGAGCTGATGTCCGAGGTCTCGCGAGACCGAGACGACCTGCTGCTTGCAGCTCCCGATGCGCCGCAGAGCCCCGCTCGCGCTGCCGAGCGCCGGCCGCGGCTGGCATGGCTGCGGCGCGTCGCCCTCCTGCTCGCCGCTCAATATGTCATCGTGCTGCTGATCGGCGTCGCAGCGGCGTCCACCGTGCGATCCTATGTGCTGCCGGAGGTCGTCGACCGCTTCGAGGCCCTCGCAGCGGCGCTCAAGCGAACGCCGCTGCGGTAAGCTCATTCCATTTCCCGCAGCTCCGCGTAGGTGAGCGGCTTGAGGCTGGCGCCATCGAAATAGACGAAGCGCAACCGGCGGCGGCGGGAGACGAAGTTCGACGGCAGCGGATCGTAGCGGAAGGTGCCGCCGCCGAGATGCGGCGTCAGGCTGCCGACATCGGTCAGCGCGTCGATCTCGACGCGCAGCAGCTTGAGGCTCGTGCCGTCGCGCAGGATCTCGAACGGGACCCGCGCCAGCCGCAGGAAGCTGGTCGGATCCGGCGCGGCGATGAAGCCGTCGACAAAGGCAGCCTCGACCTTGTCGAGATCCGGTTCGGCCGCCGCGGCGGGCTTGGCGCCGTCCGGTTGATGCGGCGTCTGCCACTGTACCGGCGAGCGGCCGCCGTGGGGATGGTTGTGACCGGGACCGTGCGGGGGGTGATCGTGGTCATGGTGGTGATCATGATCATGCGCATGGCCATGATCGTGATGATGATGGCCGTGATGGTGGTGATGATGACGCATCGCGAGCCTCAGAAGCTGACCGGCTTGTTGATGATGGACTTGTGGCTGCCGAGCTTGCCGTGGGCGACCATCGAGCCGAGCGCCTCGACGACGACGCGCACGCCGATCAGCGCGGTGATGTCCGAGGTGTCGTAGGGTGGCGAGACCTCCACGACCTCGAGCCCGCACAGGCCTTCGGCGGCGACGAGGCCGAGCAGCTTCAGCGCCTCGCGCGGCAGGAAGCCGCCGGGCTCGGGCCACCCGGTGCCGGGCACGAAGCCGCAATCGATGGAGTCGACGTCGAACGAGATGTAGACGGCGTCGGCGTCCTTCCACGCCAGCTCGAGTGCGATTTCGGCGGTCTTCTCCAGGCCGATTTTCTCGATGTCGGCGATGGTCAGCACGTTGGTGTTGCGCTTGCGCGCGACCTCGACGCCCTCGCGGGGCACTTGCCAGCCGCCGATGCCGAGCTGCACAAGATTGGTCGGCGACACGTTCGGCAGGTTGGTCGCCCAGTACCAGGGCGTGGTGTGCATGCGCTCGTCGAGATCCTTCTCCTGGATGTCGATGTGGCGGTCGAAATGGATGATGCCGATGCGCTTGTCGGTACACTGCGCGATGCCGCGAACGCAGGGAAAGCCGATCGAATGGTCGCCGCCGAGCATGATCGGCAGCGCCCCGGACGAGAACACATGCGCGACGCCGCGGCTGATCTGGTCAAAACTCTTTTCAAGGTTGGCGGGGATGGTGAAGACGTCGCCGGCATCGCACAGGGTCATCTGCTCGCGCAGGTCGACGCCGAGCTCGTAGTTGTAGGGCGTGTACAGCGCGGAGATGCGGCGGATGCCCTGCGGCCCGAAGCGGGTGCCGGGCCGATAGGTGGTGCCGGAATCGAAGGGGATGCCGATCACCGCGGCGTCGTATTTGCCGACGTCGCGGACGTTCTCGACATACGGCGCTTTCATGAAGGTGTTGATCCCGGCGAAATGCGGCAGCTCGCCGCGCGCAAAGGTCGGGATCTCGCGATCCGTCAGCGTGTCGGCGCCGGGCAAACCCATGTCGAGCGCCCATTGCTTCTCCCTGCGCCAGCCATTGCTCGGCAGCCTGCCCTCGGCCTCCAGCGCCTGCCAGCCTTGCGTCGCCATCTTGTCGAAGTCCGGATGGTGACGCCGCATGAGCCGGCGCTGCGCGTGCAATCCGGCGCGGTGCGACCGGCGCATGAGTGGAAATGACATGGAGACTCTCCTTCGTTTCTTTCGACGTTTCTTGAACTGACTATTGCGCCGCCTGCAGGCTGGCGCGGATGAAGCCGAGCACGGGCACCGCGCTGTCGCGGGTGAGATCGAGGTCGTAGGTGATGCGCGCGCCGAAGCGCTCGGGCGCCTGCGGATCCTTGCGCGGGCGGTCGAGCGCGATCAGCCGGGTGGCGAGGCCGAACGCCTCCTTGATATCGTGGGTGACCATCACGATGGTCATGTTGTGCTCGCGCCACAACGGCTTGATCAGCCCATGCATCTGCGCACGGGTGCCGGGATCGAGCGCGCCGAAGGGCTCGTCGAGCAGCAGCACGCGCGGCTGTTTCGCCAGCGCCTGCGCGATCGCCAGCCGCTGCTGCATGCCGCCGGACAGCGCGCTCGGATATTTGTCGGTGTGAGCGCCGAGACCGACCGCCTCGATCAGCGCGCGGCTGTTCTCGATCGCTTGCTTGCGCGCCGTGCCGAACAGCCGCGCCGTGAACGGGCTGCCGGCAAGCTCATAGCTGAGCAGCACGTTGCCGAGCACGGTCAGATGCGGGAACACCGAATAACGCTGGAACACGATGCCACGGTCCGGCCCCGGCTCGGCCGGGAACGGCTGGCCGTCGAGCAGCACGGAGCCTTGCGTCGGCCTCTCCTGGCCGAGGATCAGGCGCAGGAAGGTGCTCTTGCCGGCTCCGGAGGGACCGACGATCGACAGGAACGCGCCAGAGGCGATCTCGAGATTGATGCGCTCGAGCACGACCTGGTTGCCGTATTCGACCCAGACGTTGCGGAAGGACAGCGTGCTCATCAGTGGCTCCCTTGCGCATAGGCCCAGGGAAAAGCGCGCCGTCCGAACCAGACCAGCGCATAGTCGAGGATGTAGGCGAGCAAGGTGATCCAGACGACGTAGGGCAGGATCACGTCCATCGACAGATAGCGCCGGACCAGGAAGATGCGGTAGCCGAGCCCGACATCGGAGGCGATCGCCTCGGCCGAGATCAGAAACAGAAAGGCCGGACCGATCATGAGCCGCAGCCCCTGGATCAGGCGTGGCATGATCTGCGGCAGCACGACGCGGATCGCGACCTGCCAGGTCGAGGCGCCCAGGGTCTGCGCCTTGATCAGCTGCTCGCGCGGCATGTTCTGCACCTCGAGCGAGAGGTCGCGCACCAGGGTCGGCGTAACGCCGATGATGATCAGCACCACCTTGGACAGCTCGCCGAGGCCGAACACGATGAACAGAACCGGCAGCACCGCCATCGGCGGGATCATCGACAGTACCGCAATCAGCGTGCCGAAGCCGGCGCCGGCGATCGGAAGCAAGCCGATGGCGAGTCCGAGCACGAGGCCGATGACGGCGGCAATGCCGAGCCCGAGCGCGAGCCGCTGCAGGCTCGCGGCCGTGTCCGACCACAGCACGTAGTCGCCGGAGCGACGATCCGGCTCGGTCGCGAGCCGCTTCGAGGTCGCGACCATCTCGGAGACCGGCGGCAGCAGCTTGTCGTCCGGATTGTCCGCACGCCGCTGCGCCGACCCCACCACGTAGATCAGCGCGATCAGCAGGAACGGCAGCAGCGCCAGCAACAGCCGGCTGCCCCGGTTCGGGACGACGTTCATCGCACGCGTCATGGATGGCTCCCTAACTCCTCATGGTGAGGAGGCGCGCAGCGCCGTCTCGAACCATGAGGCCCACCTCGGCCTCACCCTTCGAGACGCTTGCTGACGCAAGCTCCTCAGGGTGAGGGGTGACACGAGTTGCGCAGCGGACAGACGGCTCAGAGCTTCCCGTCGGCGGCCATCTTCATGAAGGTCGGATCGAAGCGCAGCTTGACATTGCCGGCCGCGCCCAGCGTCTTCGTTGGCGTGGAGATGCCGACCGCGTCCTTCGACTTCACGTTCTCGCCAAGCAGGTTGTGTTCGAAGCAGAAGGTGCGCACGAGATCCATGATCTTCGGCAATTCCGGTCCGGTCACGAAGGCGAGCGCGTCCTTCGGCTCATAATACATGAACGTGGTCTTGAGCTGGGTCTCGAAACCGGCGAGATCGGTGCCCGACAGCTTGGCCATCGCCTCGCGCGCGGCCTTGCCCTTCTCGCTCTGGTCCTTCATCAGCGCGATGGTCTCGTACCAGATGCCGACCAGCGCCTTGCCTAGCTCGGGATTGTCCTTGAGCGTCGCACTGTTGACGACCATGAGATCCTCGATCTCGCCGGGGATCTTGCTGGAGTCGAACACCAGCGTCGCGCCAGGCTCGGCCTTCACCTCCAGCAGCTGCGGATTCCAGGTGACCACGGCCGTCGTGTCCGGCGACTTCGCGGCGGCGACGATGTCGGCGTCCGAGGTGTTGACCGTCTTGATGTTCTTCTCGGACAGCTTCGCGGTCTCGAGACCGCGCGCCAGCAGATAATGCGACACCGAGAGCTCGACGAGGTTGACCTTCTGGCCCTTGATGTCGGCCATGGTCTTGCCCTTCTTGAGCACGACGCCGTCATTGCCGTTGGAGTAGTCGCCCATGATGATGGCCGACGTGTCGACGCCGCCGGCAGCGGGGATGGTCAGCGCATCCATGTTGGTGACGGTGACGCCGTCGAACTTGCCGGCGGTATACTGGTTGATCGATTCGACGTAGTCGTTGATCTGCGTGACCTTGATCGTGATGCCGTATTTGTCGGCCCACTTCTTGACGATCCCGGACTCGGCCGCATAGGGCCACGGCATCCAGCCGACATAGATCGTCCAGGCGATGTTGAATTCCTTCTTCTTCTCGGCTGACGCTGATGACAGCGACGCGGTCGCCAGCGTCGATGCCGCGAGCAGGGCAACAAACAGATTTCGCGCTTTGAACATGTCCAGTCCCTCATCGGTTTTCTGACCGCGGACTGGCATGAAGAACCTCGTGCCTGCCAAGCGCGGCCACTGAGGTCTCCCGGGTTTTTATCCCGCCGTGCACCAGGGCTCTCCCCTGGCGGCTGCTCTCGGACCAGCGTTCTCGACCGAGAACCGGAACCCTAGCTGCCAACTCTGAGCAACTGGAAGAGCAATCCGCGTGCCACGGAAAATGCTTGCGATTCAACGGAACAAATCACAGCATATGCTCAAAAAGACGGCATCACGAATTCATCTTAGGCGATGAGGATCGTCGGCGCTCGGCGGCCATTCATCAGTGGCATGAACCGGTGGCCGAGCGCGAACGACCTCATCAGGTCGGCACGTCCGGTGCTGTGTTGGGAGTCTCGTTGTCATGATCAAGTTGTCAGGGATCGCAATGGCAAGCATGCTGGTCGTGAGTCTTGCGTCCGGAGCGGCCATGGCGCAGAGCGCACCGGCAGCGGATGCGCCGGCCCAGCCTGCTCCCGCCGCAACTCCCTCTCCGACGCCAAGTCCCTCCCCTGCCGCGGCGGCACCTGCTCCGGCGCCGGCAGCCACGACCGAAAAGCCGGCCGAGACAAAGCCGGCCGCCGATGCGGCCGCCACGAAAAAGAAGAAGCGTACCAAGACCACCCGGCAGGAAGTCGAAGACTCCCTGCGCAGCGGCAAGGTGCCCTCGCGCTATCGCAGCCGGGTGCCGAAGGAATACCAGAAGTACATCCCGTTCGACCGCTGAGCGCGGAGGCGGCGATGCGCAGATCGGCGGCGCCTAGGTTGGCGGCGTCATCTTGACGATGATTCCGACGATCAGCATGAAGGCGAGACAAAGCGCCGTCTCGAGGTCGGAATGAGCAGACCAGAAGCTGCGCAGACTGGCCGCGGGCTTTTTCGGTGCTTCGATTCGGAGATGAGGCGCACGCATTTGCTCAACCTTTGGTAAAGGGTGAAACAAAGTACTACCCTGAAGAATAATCCCGTCCACGCCGCGCCTCAATGCGAAAAATCGGCGCATGCCAGCACGACTATGAAATCTACGCCCCTCGCGCGACGCGATCTTGATTTGAGTCAATCCGCTTCCACGTCGTCATAGCCGGCAGCGCTCCGCCCTCAGATACCGAGATAACGGTGCTGCAGCTCCGGCTCGGCCATCAGTTGGTCCGATGTGCCGTGCCACACCGTGCGGCCACGCTCGATGATATAGTGGCGGTCGCAGATGCGGGTCAGATGCTCGACATTCTTGTCGATCACCAGGATCGACTGCCCGCGCGATTTCAGCAGCGACAGGCAGTTCCAGATCTCCTCGCGGATCAACGGCGCCAGCCCCTCGGTCGCCTCGTCGAGAATGAGGAGTTTTGGGTTGGTCATCAGCGCCCGGCCGATCGCCAGCATCTGCTGCTCGCCGCCGGAGAGCTGGTTGCCCATGTTGCTGCCGCGTTCGGCGAGCCGCGGAAACAGCGCGTGGATCTTGTCGAGCGTCCAAGGATCGGACGCGCCGAGCCGGTTGGCCGAAGCCGCTACGAGATTCTCGGTGACGGTCAGATTCGGAAAGATCTGCCGTCCCTCCGGCACCAGGCCGATGCCGAGCTGGGCGATCCTGTAGGACGGCAGCTTTCGCGTCTCCTGGCCGCTGAAGCGGATCAGGCCGGCGCGCGCCTGGGTCAGGCCCATGATCGAGCGGATCGTGGTGGTCTTGCCCATGCCGTTGCGGCCCATCAGCGAGACCATCTCGCCGGGACGGATCGCCAGCGACAGGCCGAACAAGACCTGACTCAGGCCGTAACAGGTCTCGATGCCGTCGACCTCGAGCAGCATGGCGCTTGTCCCCAGATCAACCATGGCCGACCACCACATGCTGATCGCCGAGATAGGCGCGCTTGACCTCCTCGTTCTGCCGGATCTCGTCCGGCTTGCCCGAGGCGATGATGCGGCCATAGACCAGCACCGAGATGCGGTCGGCGAGCGCGAACACCGCCTCCATGTCGTGCTCGACCAGCACGATCGAGACCTCGTCGCGCAGCTCATTGAGCAGCTTCACCATGCGCTGCGACTCGGTCACCCCCAAGCCGGCCATCGGCTCATCGAGCAGCAGGAGCTGCGGCTTGGTCGCGAGCGCGACCGCGAGCTCCAGCTCGCGCTGCTCGCCATGGCTGAGCTTCGAGACCAGCACGTCGGCGCGATGGCCGAGACCGACGCGCTCCAGCGCGGCGTGCGCGGCGGCGCGCAGCGGCTTGTCCTTGCGCGCGGCTGCGAAGAAACGGAACGAGTGCTTGCCGTCATGGGCTTGCGCCGCCAGCGCGACATTGTCGGCCGCGGTGAAGTCGGTCAGCAGCGAGGTGATCTGGAACGAACGCGCCAGCCCCAGTGCGCTGCGCTTATAGGCGGGGAAATGCGAGATGTCGCGGCCGCCTAAGAAAATGCGCCCCGCATGCGGCGCCAGGTGGCCGGTGAGCTGGCTGATCAGCGTGGTCTTGCCGGCGCCGTTCGGCCCGATGATGGCGTGGACCTCGCCCTTGGCAACGTCCAGGCAGACGTGATCGGTGGCGACGATGCCGCCGAACCGGCGCACGAGATTGTCGACGCGAAGCAGCGGCTCAGCCACGGTTCAATCTCCCGAGCATGCCCATGATGCCGCCGCGGCCGAACAGCACGATCAGGAGCAGCAGCGGCCCCATGATCAGCGCCCAATATTCGGTGATCTGCGACAGCACCTCTTCCAGCACCAGGAACACCACCGCGCCGACGACCGGCCCCATCAGGGTGCCAATGCCGCCGAGGATGACCATCACCATGAGATCGCCGGAGCGGGTCCAGTACATCACGGCAGGGCTGACGAAATCGGTATTGTTGGCAAGCAGTGCGCCGGACAGGCCGCACAGCATGCCGGCGATGACGAAGCACGCCAGCTTGTACCGCTTCGACGGGAAGCCGATCGCCTGCATGCGCTGCTCGTTGGAGCGCAGGCCCTGCAGCACGAGGCCGAAGCGCGAATTGACGATGCGCCAGATCAGCACCACGACGGCAAGCAGGCAGAACAGGCAGAGATAATAGAACTGCACGCGGTTGCCGAGGTTGATCAGGCCACCGAAATCGCTGCGCTTGTAGACGGTGAGCCCATCATCCCCGCCGTAACGGGCGAGGCCGGACGCGACGTAGTAGGCCATCTGCGCGAAAGCCAGCGTGATCATGATGAAATAGACGCCGCGGGTGCGCAGGGAAAGCGCACCGATCACCAGCGCATAGAGCGCCGACACCGCGATCGCCACCGCGAACTGCGCCCAGCCGGAGCCGATGCCTTCTTGCGCCAGGATGCCGACGGCGTAGCCGCCGATGCCGAGATAGGCGGCATGGCCGAAGCTCATCATGCCGCCATAGCCCATGATGAGGTTGAGGCTGACGGCCGCCAGCGCCAGGATCACGATGCGGGTGAACAGCGTGAGGATGAAAATGTTGCCGGAGAGGTTGGAATAGACCGGCAGCAGCACCAGGCCGGCCACGACGAGTGCGGCCACGAGGCTTGAGACGTTGAGCTGTGATTTCATCTGCGGTTGGCCGGAAACAGACCTTCAGGCCGCGCCACCAGCACGATCGCCATCAGGAGATAGATCAGCATCGACGACATCGCCGGCGCCGCCGTGGACGCCGCCGCCGAGTTCAGCACCTGGCGCAACAGGTTTGGCAGGAAGGCGCGGCCCATCGTGTCGATCAGGCCGATCATGATCGCGGCGATGAAGGCGCCGCGGATCGAGCCGATGCCGCCGATCACGATCACGACGAAGGCAAGGATCAGGATGTTCTCGCCCATGCCGATCTGCACGGTCAGGATCGGCGCCTGCATCAGCCCGGCGAGGCCCGCGAGCGCGGCGCCGAGGCCGAACACCAGCGTATATAGCAGCTTGATGTTGATGCCGAGCGCACCGATCATCTCGCGGTTGGAGGCGCCGGCGCGGATCAGCATGCCGATCCGCGTCCGCATCACCCCGAGATAGAGCAGCAGCGCCACCAGGAGCGCCACGACGATGATGGCGAGCCGATAGGCGGGATATTGGATGCCGGGCAGGATCGTGACCGGGAAGGCGAGCCAGGACGGCAGCGGCAGCGCCAGTCCCGCCGGGCCCCAGATCAGCCGGACGGCCTCGTTGAAGAAGAGGATCAGGCCGAACGTCGCGAGCACATGGTCAAGGTGATCACGCCCATAGAGATGGCGCAGTGCCGTGAATTCGAGCACGATGCCGAGCAGAAGCGTGGCTCCGAGCGCCATGACCGCACCGAGCACGAAGCTGCCGGTCCAGGCCACGAACGTCGCTGCGAAATAGGCGCCCATCATGTAGAGCGAGCCGTGGGCGAGGTTCACGAAGTCCATGATGCCGAACACCAGCGTCAGGCCGGCGGCCAGCAGGAACAGCAGCAGTCCGAACTGCAGCCCGTTCAGGAATTGTTCGACGACGAGAAGCATGCCCCTCACTTCACGCTTAAAAAGACGGCGGCAGAACCCGTTCCAGGCGCTGCCGCCATGTCCGTCCCGATCTTAGGCCGGAGATGTTTTAAGCTTCAAGCAAATTCCAGGCCTGTTTCGGCCGCTGGCTCGGAATTCTTTTCGCTCACTTCATCGGGCACTTGTCGTGGAAGCGGTCCTGGTCGTTCTCGACGATGGTGGCGACCGTCTTCAACGAGAGCTGGCCGTCGGTGTCCTTGACCACGTCCTGCAGGTAGAAGTTCTGGATCGGGATGTGGTTGTTGCCGAATTTGAAGGAGCCGCGCAGCGACTTGAAGTTGGCCTTCTCCATCTCGGCCTTCATCGCGTCCTTCTTGGACGTGTCGCCCTTGACCGCAACCACGGCGCTGTTGATCAGCTGGGCCGCGTCATAGGCCTGGGCGCCGTAATAGGTCGGACGCAGGCCGGTGTATTTCTTGCGGTAGTCGGCGACGAACTTCTTGTTCTGCTCGTTCGGCAGGTCGTTGACCCATTCCTGGGCGCCGGGCACGCCGATCGCATTGTCCTTCTGCAGCGGCAGCGACAATTCGTCGACGGTGAAGGCGGTGTAGAGCGGCATCTTCTCCTTGAGCCCGGCCTGCGCGTATTGATTGAGGAACTGCACGCCGGCCGCACCTGGATAGAACACGAAGATCGACTCGGCGCCGGAGGCGCGCGCCTTGGAGAGCTCGGCGGAGAAGTCGAGCTGGCTCGGCCACACCGTGTATTCCTCGCCGACGACCTGGCCCTTGAAGGTGCTCTTCACGCCGGCCAGCATGTCCTTGCCGGCGGCATAGTTCGGGCCGATCAGGAACACCGACTTGACGCCCTTCTGGTTCATGTAGAGGCCCATCGCGGCGGGCGTCTGGTCGTTCTGCCAGGAGGTCGAGAACACGTAAGGCGAGCACAATTCGCCGGCGAGCTGCGACGGGCCGGCATTGGCCGAGATCAGGAAGGTCTGGGAATCCACCGCGGTCTTCAGCGAGGCCAAGAGCACGTTCGACCAGATGTAGCCGACGATGAAGTCCACCTTGTCGGACTGCACCAGCTTCTCGGTCTTCTGCTTGCCGACGTCAGGCTTCTGCTGGTCGTCCTCGTAGATCACCTCGACCGGCTTGCCGTCGATCTTGCGGCCGAGATGGTCGAGCGCGAGCTCGAACGAGTTGCGCATGTCGTTGCCGATCACGGCCGTCGGACCGCTGAACGTCGAGACGAAGCCGATCTTGATGGTGTCGCCGGCAAAGGCCGTGCTCGAAAACAGCAGCGCCGCGGCGCCCGCCAGCCAGAAGCTCTTCATGGTCTTCCTCCCCTCAGACAAATCGTTCTTATCGTTGTTTCGTCGCCGCCACGCAGCAGCACGACCCGCGGCGGCGTTTCGCCGCAGCATCCGTCGCACGGCGCTCATCCTGCGCGCGATCGGCCCATGCACCATAATTCCCGGAAACGGGCAAAGGCAAGAACTATAGTGCTTGTTAAGGATACTGCAGCACAGCAGAAGCCGGCCGCGTCAGCACGACACGGACGGCTGGGATGCTCGGCATGGCACCCGCAAAGAGCGTCACTTCACCAGCGCGCAACCACCTTCAGCGATCGGACGAAACGCCTGCTCGGCCGGGATCGTCGAGACCAGACGATAGTAGTCGTACGGATATTTCGACTCCTCCGGCTTCTTCACCTCGAACAGATACATCGGATGCACCACGCGGCCGTCGGCGCGGATCATGGTGTCGCCAAACAGCTTGTCCTTGCCCTTCACCGTCTTCATCTGCGGAACGACGTCCTTGGCATCGTCGCTGCCGGTGGCCGCGACCGCATTGAGGTAGGCAAGCGTCGAGGCATAGACGCCGGCCTGGTTGCCGCTCGGCATCTTGCCGTTCATGCCGGGGCGCGCCGCGAACCGCTTGGCGAAGGCGCGGGTATCGTCGTCCATGTCCCAGTAGAACGCTTCGAGCAGTTGCAGGCCCTGCGCCGCCTTCAAGCCCATGCCGTGTATGTCGTTGATGAACAGCAGGAACGCGACCAGCGACTGGCCGCCCTGCTGGATGCCGAACTCGGACGCCTGCTTGACGGCGTTGATGGTGTCGCCGCCAGCGTTCGCCAACCCGATGACTTTGGCCTTGGAGCCCTGCGCCTGCAGCAGGAACGAGGCGAAGTCCGTCGTACCGAGCGGATGCTTCGCCGAGCCCAGCACCTTGCCGCCATGCTTCTCGATGTAGTTGGTCGCCTCCGCCTCGATGCCCTGGCCGAGCGCGTAGTTGACCGTGATGAAGTACCAGTCCTTGCCGCCGCGGCCCATCATCGCGGCCGCCGTGGTGTTGCCGGTCGCCCAGGCGTCGTTGACCCACTGGATGGTGTTGGGCGAGCACGCCTTGCCGGTGAGATCGGAGCTCGCGGTCGACGAGGCCAGGAATGTCATGCGGCTGTTGCGCAGCAGCTCGTTGACCGTGAGGCCGACGGCCGAATTGGGCACGTCGACGACGGCATCGACCTTGTCGACATCCAGCCATTTCCGCGTGATCGCCGAGCCGACATCGGCCTTGTTCTGGTGATCGGCATAGACGATCTCGACCTTGATGCCTTTGCCGCCGCCGTTGAAATCCTCCGCCGCCATGCGCGCGGCCTCGACCGAGCCCATGCCGTTGGTGTCCTGGAAGATGCCGGAGATGTCGTTGAGCACGCCCACGCGCACGACGTTGTCTGAGATCTCGCCGGCGGATGCTCCGGCCGAGACGCCCAATGATGCGGCCAGCGCGAGCGCACAGGTCCTGAGTTGCTTCATGTGTTCCTTCCCCATGTGTTGCTTGTTTTGATTGTTGTCGAAGCCGTCAGCTCTGCTTGTCCGGGACACGCACGACCAGGCCGGCGAGCGCCGGCTGCACCTTGATCTGGCAGGACAGGCGGCTGTTCGGCAGCCGCTCCGCCGCCGTGCCATCGAGCAGCGCATCCTCGTCGTCGGAGACCGGATCGAGCCTCGCTGTCCAGGCGTCGTCGACATAGACGTGGCAGGTGGCGCAGACGGCATTGCCGCCGCATTCGGCGACGATGCCATCGATGCCGTGGGTCAGCGCCGCGAGCATGACGCTGGCGCCGTCCTCGGCCTCCACGCTTTCGCTGCGGTTGTCGGGATGAAGGAAAGTGATCGTCGTCATGGCAAGACTCAGGCTGGAGTGCAGGCTGGAGTGAACGTCACCGGCAGGCTCTCCAGCCCGCGCAGCGTGTTGTTGTAGCGGCGCTTCGGCTGGCCGCTCATCGTGATGCTCCCGACCTTGCGCGCAAGCGCCGTCAGCACCGCCTCGCCTTCGAGGCGCGCAACCAACTGACCGACGCACATGTGGATGCCCGAGCCGAAGCCCACGTGACCTGAGACTTTTCGAGTGACGTCGTAGCTGTCCGGCTGCTCCCAGCGGCGGGGATCACGATTGGCGGCACCTAAGAACATCAGCACCTTCTCGCCTTCGGGAATGACGACACCGCCAAGCTCGACGTCCCGCGTGGTGGTGCGGAAGAAGGTCTGCACCGGGCTTTCGAAGCGCACGGCCTCCTCGAACGCGTTGCGCGCCAGCGACGGATCGGCGCGCAGCCGCGCCCATTGGTCTGGAAAGCGGGCAAGACAATAGACCGCGGCGCCGATGCCATAGACCGTGGTGTCGAGGCCGGCCGACAGCAGCGAGCGCACGAGCAATGGCGCCTCGGCCGGCGTGATCTCACCGGTGTCACTGAAGGCATGGATGCAGGCGCCGAAGCCGCCGGGCGTGAGATTGTCGCGCTGGCACTGCTCCGTGACATAGGCCTGGTGCGGCGCCGAGCGCTCGATCGCCTGCTGGCGCAGCTCATTCGGCGGACCGAAGGCGTTGAACACCAGGCTCGCATAGGGAATGAGATGCTCGCGCCCCTCCGGCTTCAGCCCGAGCGCATCGGGGAACACCGACAGCGGATAGCCCTCCGCGAGATCCGGAATCGCGTCGAACGAGCTCCGGCCTACGAGCTCGTCGATCTTGGCCTCGGCCGCCGCCATGAAGCCGTCGCGCAGCCGCTTCATGACGGCCGGCGACAGCACCTTGCTCAGCACGGCGCGGGTGCGCGTATGCGCAGGCGGATCCGCCTCGAGGATCAGGCTCGGCGGCCGCCACGGCTTTTCCTTGGCGAAGTCGCTCAAGCCCACGCCGCGGCTGGAGCAGAATGCCTGGGGATCGTTGAGGACGGCATAGACCTCGGCATAGCGGGCGACGCCGTAGACGTTCCACGCGTCCAGATGGACGACGGGGCCGGCCTCGCGCATCTCCTGATGCGCCGGATAGGGATCGTCGAAGAATTCATATGAGAACGGATCGATGGCGAGGTGCGGGATGGCCGGCGCCACGCCGGCAGCGGGGGAAAGACCTGTTGGGTTCATGCGGAGCTCCCGAAGTTTGGCCTTGTCATGCGGCTTTTCGTATCCGTATGAGTGGCGATGCATGGACGCTGGGGATCATGAGCGAGAAATCCGGGACGCCGCGCAAAGCGCCGCCGCGCGAGCCTGAGGGGCACGGCCTCACGCTCGATCTCGACCGCTATGTGCCGGCCTTCATCACCTTCATCGCCAACAAGCTGTCGAACAGCGCCACCGCGTTCTATCAGGGCAATTTCGGCGTCAACGTCACCGAATGGCGGATCATGTCGCTGCTGGCGATCGAGCCGGGCATCCCGGCCTCGCGGATCTGCAGCGTGATCGGCTTCGACAAGGGGCCGGTCAGCCGCACCCTGGCGCTGATGAAGGGCCGCGGCCTGATCGCGATCCGCAACGATCCGGCGGATGGCCGTAGCCATTCGATTTCGTTGACGGCCAAGGGCCGCGCGACGCACGACAAGGTCATCGTCGCCGCGCTGGAACGCGAGCGGCGTCTGCTCGCCTGTCTCGACAAGGATGAGCGGGAAGTCCTGATCACCCTGCTGCGCCGGATCCACGACAATCTCGACGCCGTCACGGGCGCGAGCTGAGCCACTTCGGCGGCCACCGCCGAGCGGCCGCCCTGTCCGCTGCGGCAATCTGTTGGCGCGCGCGCAAGCGGCCGCGCCTGCGTCGAGCAGGCTGCGCATCACGTTCCCGTCCCTTCTTCGAGACGCGGATCATTCCGCGCCTCATTGCTGATCGGGTCGATCGTTCCACAGATTAGTTGCTTTAGCAACGATATATTTTCGGCCGCGCGGGATGTCGCAGCGCGAAAGCGCCGTCGCACGCGATCGATGCAATTCTAATTATCGGCGAAGGCGGGCGGCAATTTCAGCCTGATATGCCATGTCGGCCGCGCCCTCGATTGCGGCTCGGCCTGCGGGGAGTGGCGGATGTTGGGGTTCATTTTCGGTTTCAATGCGCGTCTCGGCCGTCTGCAATATTTTCTCGCCTCGCTCGGTCTTGCGCTGGCTTCGGTGGTCATGATCGTGGTTGTGGCCGTCGGCCTTGCCGCGCTCGCCCCGCAGACGTCGGCGCTGACGGTGAGCTTGCCGATCATGGTGCTGATTGGCCTTTGCCTGGTCGCGAACCTGATGCTGCAGGCGATGCGCTTCCGCGACATCGGCTGGGACCCGGTCTGCGTGATCCCGGCCTGGATTGCCGTCATGGTGCTGGACTACGTGATCGCCGGCCGGTTTCCCGAATACGCGGCGACATCATCGCACCACGGCACGTGGGTTGGCGCGCTGGTCAATCTCGGCCTGAGCGTGGCGCTGCTGTTCTTCCCCAGTGGGGCTGACGACGCACCGTCGTCGGGAGCCACCGTGAGCCGCCCGCCGTCTGCATCGCTCCGGACAGCCCGTGGCACGGGCTCGGCCACCGAGGCACGGCTCGCGCGCATCACCGGCGGGGAGGCCGAGCGGCGCGGGTACTAGGTGGCGGCGGCGCCCAACCTGCCCATCAATTAGGCAAATCGCCTTCGGCAACCGCGGCCGATCGCCCGACCGCTTGTCGGACGGCATACCAACTCACTGACTTTCAAGATTTTTCCCTTGTCGGGCCCGCATCCCGGCCGTGTACACAATGGCACATGGCTTGCTACGTTCGCAGCAGGATTGGCGAAGCGGAGCGCAATAGAATGGCAGGCCAGAGTTGGGGCTCGGACGAGACGCGGAGCGCCGCGTGACCGAGACCATTGCCGAGATCGTCGCCGCCCATCGCGCCGGCCTGACAAAGCCAAGCGACACGATCGCGCGCTGTTACGCCCGGATTCGCGCGCACAACGACCCCGCCATCTTCATCAGCCTGCGCGGCGAGAAGGACGCGCTCGCGGAGGCCGAAACCCTCGCCGACAAGGACCGATCGCTGCCGCTCTACGGTGTCCCCGTCGCGGTGAAGGACAACATCGACGTGGCGGGCCTGCCGACCACCGCCGCCTGCCCGGCCTTCGCGTACACGCCATCTCGCGATTCCACCGCGGTGGCGCGGCTGCGCGCGGCCGGCGCGATCATCGTCGGCAAGACCAATCTCGACCAGTTCGCCACCGGCCTCGTCGGCGTGCGCTCGCCCTATGGCATTCCGAAGAACCCTGTGCGCGCCGACCTCGTGCCGGGCGGATCGAGCTCCGGCTCTGCCGTGGCCGTCTCGGCCGGTCTCGTGCCGCTGTCGCTCGGGACGGATACGGCCGGCTCGGGCCGCGTGCCGGCGATGCTCAACAACATCGTCGGGCTGAAGCCGAGTCTGGGCATGATCTCGACCACGGGCCTGGTGCCGGCGTGCCGCACGCTCGACTGCATCTCGGTGTTCTCGCTCACGGTCGACGACGCGGTCGCGGCGCTGTCGGTGATGGCAGCGCCCGATCCGCTCGATCCGTTTTCGCGCGACCGCCCCGTGGCCGCTGTGACGGCCTTTCCGAAGGGCGTGAAGCTCGGCATTCCCCGTTCGGGCCAGTTGATCTTCTTCGGCGACAAGGCCGCCGAAGCAGCCTATGCCGCCGCGGCCGCACGCTTCGCCAAGCTCGGCGCCGAGCTCGTCGAATTCGACCTCGAGCCGTTCTATGAGACCGCGCGGCTGCTCTACGAAGGCCCGTGGGTTGCCGAGCGCTATCTCGTGATCCGCGATCTCCTCGCCTCCGATCCCGACGCGATCCATCCGGTGACGCGCGAGATCACCATCGGCGGCGCGCGCGGTAGCGCGGCCGACACGTTTGCCGCGCTGTATCGTCTGCAGGGGCTGCGGAAGGTGGCGGAGCGCACGTTCGCAGACGTCGACGCGCTGGTGCTGCCGACGGCGCCGACCGCCTATACCACCGCGGACGTGCTCGCCAACCCGATCGAGCTCAACAGCCGGCTCGGCACCTACACCAATTTCGTCAACCTGCTCGATCTTTGCGGGCTCGCCGTGCCTGCCGCCATGCGCAGCGACGGCATTCCGTTCGGCGTCACGCTGCTCGCGCCGGCCGGGCGCGATGCGGCGCTCGCCAGCCTCGGGCGCGCCTTTCATGCCGACACGGCGCTGCCGGTCGGCGCCAAGTCGATCCCGCTGCCGCCGCTCGCGCCTGTGTCACCGTCACTGCATGGCGACGAGATCGCCATCGTCGTCGTCGGCGCGCATCTCTCGGGCATGGCATTGAACCACGAGCTGACCAGCCTCGGCGGGCGTCTGCTCGAGGCGACGACCACCGCGCCGGACTACAAGCTCTATGCGCTGTCGACCACGCCGCCCAAGCCCGGCATGCTGCGCATCGACGATGGCAAGGGCAGCGCCATGGCGGTCGAGATCTGGGCGCTGTCGGCCGCCGGCTTCGGCCAATTCGTCAACCTGATCCCGCCGCCACTGTCGATCGGCACCATCCGGCTGGCGGATGGCCGCACCGCCAAAGGATTCCTCGTCGAGCCCGCCGCGCTCGGTGGTGCGCGCGACATCTCCGAGTTCGGCGGCTGGCGCGCGTATATGGCGCAGAAGGACTGACGGCTCCACGCGCAAAATCGTAGGGTGGGCAAAGGCGCGTTCACACGCTCTCGCCGAGCGAGATAGCAGCGGCGCCGTGCCCACCATGCCGCTGGTGATCAGCTCGCCGTGGGACGGTGGGCACGCTGCCGCCGAACGGCGGCTGCTTTGCCGACCCTACCGCTCGAACGAAAACCTACACCGACACCGCGTAGATCTCGTATTCGCCGCGCACCAGCTCGATATGGGCACGCATCGCGTTCGCCGCGCCGGCCTTGTCGCCGCGCAGGATGGCGACGACAACGCGGTCGTGCTCCGCATGCGACTTGGCAAGGCGGCCGAGATTGCGGAACTGGGCGCGGCGGAACGGCTGCACCCGCACCCGCGTCGCCAGGGTGATCTCGGCGATGTAGGCATTGTGCGCGCCGGCATAGATCGCGTTGTGGAAGCGCTCGTTCACCTCGTGGAAGCGCTCGGGATTGCCGGCGTGGCTGAGATTGCGCAGCTCCTCGTGGATGGCTTCCAGCCGCTGCCGCTCGACTGGCGTCATGCGCTGCGCCGCGAGACCGGCGCACAGGCCCTCGAGCTCGGCCATCGCCTCGAACATGCCGGTGAGGCGGTCGGCCGAGGGCCGCGCCACGACGGCGCCGCGATGCGCACGCGCCTCGATCAGCCCGGACGTCGCCAATTGACGCAGCGCCTCGCGCACCGGCGTGCGCGAGACGTTGAAGCGCTTGGCGATCTCGGTCTCGTCCAGCGGCGCCCCCGGCGCCAGCGCGCCGCGCACGATATCGTCGGCGAGTTGCAGGCGCAGCTCCTCCGCGCGCGTGATCTTCGCGACCGCGGGCGGCGCGCGGTCGATGCGCTTGATCTCGGACTCGCGGGCGGGCCGCTGGCGCGTTCGCGGCGGTAGATCGTCCAGGCTCATCTTCAGCCGCCCTTTGCTTCGTCGATGATGCTGACATGGGCGGCGACGATCTTCCAGCCTTCCGGAAACCGGACCCAGGTCTGCATCTGGCGTCCGACCTTGCCGGGCGCGGTGTCACGATAGAACAGCGTCGAGGCAACCGCAGCGTCACGGCCGTAGGTGGTGATCACGGTGCGCGCGGTCCGCCGCATCAGTCCAGCCGGCGAGCGCGCGGCGCGAAACGCCGCGATCTCGCTGTAGCCGTAGAGGTTCTCGCCGATGCCGTAGCGCAGCGTGCGGGAGTCCTGCTTGAATAGCTCGTCGAGCACGGCGACGTCGTTGCTGACCAGCGCCTGTTCATAGCGCTGGAACTGCGCGGTGACTTCCGCGACGACGTCAGGCAGATCGACTTCCATTCTCCAGAACTCCTCTCGGGGCCGGCGCAGCGGCGACGCCAAGCTGTTGCAAGGCGTGGGCCACACGCAATGCGACATGTTCGCACCAGGGCGCCGCGATGATCTGCACGCCGATGGGCATCGGCTCGAGCGGAATCGGAACGGCGACGACGGGGAGCCCGATGAACGAGATCGGCTGCGTGTGAATGCCGATATTGGCGCGCACCGGCAGCTCGACGCCGTCGAGCACGAAGGTCGCCTGCCCGAGCCTGGGCGCAACGCAGGGCGTTGCGGGCGCGATCAGCACGTCGACAGACTTGAAGAGTTCGAGCACCTTGCCGCGATACCAGCGGCGGAATTTCTGCGCGCGGTCCACCATCGGCGCCGGAATCATCGCACCCGCAATCAGGCGGTCGCGCACCGCCGGATCGAAATCACCCGCGCGCGTGCGCAGCCGGTCGAGATGCAGCGAGGCGCCCTCGGTGGTGCTGATGACGTAAGCCGCGGCGCGGGCGCGCGCCGCTTCGGGCACCTCGACCACCTCGGTGACCTCTAGCGCAGCCGCGACACGAGCGACCGCTTCGGCGGCTTCAGGAAACAGATTCGTCTGGAAGTGCCCTCCGGCAAGGGCGATGCGCAGACTGCCGATGCCTTGCGAGAGCTGGCCGGAGACCGGCTCCGGCGCACGCGCGGTGCACGCGGCGTCGTCCGCATCTGGCCCCTGCATCACGTCATAGGCGAGCGCGAGATCCTCGACCGAGCGTGCGAACGGACCGAGATGATCCAGGCTCATGACGAACGGAAACGAGCGCGCCCGCGACAGCCGGCCGTAGGTCGGCTTGAGGCCGAAGATGCCGCAGAACGACGACGGCACGCGGATCGAGCCGTTGGTATCGGAGCCGAGCGCAATCGGCACCAGGCCGCCGCCGACAGCGCTGCCCGAGCCGCCGGACGAACCGCCGCTCATCCGCGTCGGATCGTGCGGATTGCGCGACGGACCGTCATGGACGTTCTCGCCGGTGAAGTCGTAGGCGTATTCGCCCATGTTGAGCGCACCGACCAGGACGGCGCCGGCGGCTTCCATGCGCGCGATCAGCGTCGCATCGCGTGTCGCCGGGGTGCGATCGCGGTTGATCCTGGAGCCGGCGCGGGTCGGCAGCCCCTCGACATCGAACAGGTTCTTCACCGCGAACGGCACGCCGGCGAGCGGACCAACCGGCTTCCCGGCCGCAATGTCGGCGTCCACGGCGCGGGCCTTCGCGAGCGCCCGCTCGGCGGTGACGTCGGTAAACGAATTGAGCACACCATCGCGGGCCATGATCCGCGCCAGCGCGGCGTCGGTCGCCTCGACGGCGGTGAGCTTGCCGGCGGCGACCGCGGTGGCGACGGCGCTCGCGGTCATCTCGGGAGAACTAAGCGGTGAAGACACTGGCAGGCTCGGCTTCGTCAGGCAGGGAGAATTCGTCGACCAGCTTCGCCATCCTCAGCGAGACCTCGAGATTGGCCCGGATCGCCGGGCGCCACGCGTCCTCGATCGGCAAGGCCAATGCACGCCCGACTGCGTCGATGTAGTCGTCCAATGGCTCCGCCATCAGCTTTTCCCTTCAAGCTTTCACGCTCAATGCGCCGGCAATGGCGGGTGCGGAATCGCCGTCAGCAGCTCCCGCGTATAGGCATCCTGCGGATCACCTAGCACACGTTCGGAGGTGCCCTCCTCGACGATTCGGCCCGACCGCATCACGATCACACGATCGCACAACAGCCGCACCACATTCAAATCATGAGAGACGAACAGATAGCTCATACCTAACTGCTGCTTGAGGTCCTGTAGCAGATTGAGCACGACGGCCTGCACGGAAACGTCGAGCGCCGCGGTCGGCTCGTCGAGGATGACGAGCTTCGGGTGCAGTGCGATGGCGCGCGCGATGCCGACGCGGGCCTTTTGGCCGCCGGACAATTGATGCGGGAAGCGGTCGAGCAGGTTGAGCGGCAGACCGACCATGGTCGCGAGCTCCTCGCAGCGCGCACGAAGCGCGTCGCGGCCCCTGATATCGCCGAGCTGCAGGACTGGATCGGCGATGGCGCGCGCCGCGGTGAAGCGCGGGTTGAGGCTATCGGTCGGATCCTGGAACACCATCTGGATCCGGCTGCGCAGCGGCAGCCGGGCAAACGCCTGCGGCAGGATGTTGCCGATCTCCTCACCATCGAAGCTGATGCGGCCCGACGTCTGGTCGAGCAGCCGCATCACCATCATCGACGTGGTCGATTTGCCGCAGCCGGATTCGCCGACCAGGCCAACGCTCTCGCCATGACCGACCGTGAAGCTGATGCCGTCGACCGCGCGGAACACCTCCGGCTCGACCGCCGGCCTCCGTCCGAACAGCTTTGACAGTGTCGCGGTAGCGCCCTGGCGCGGATATTCCTTGACCAGCTTGTCGACGAGCAGGAGCGGCCGAGCGCTACCCGCACTCCGCTCGCCCTCCCCACTCCGCTCGTCACCCCCGGGCTTGCCCCGGGGGTCCATCGCCTGGAGCGAGTCCTGCGAAGTGGGATGGATGGCCGGGTCAAGCCCGGCCATGACGGAGAGAGTATTCGGCGCCGCCAGCGCCTCCTCCTCCGGCAGCAGATCCCGCAGCGACACGCCGAGGCGCGGCGTCGCGCGCATCAGCTTGCGCGTGTAGGGATGCTGCGGGTTGGCGAAGATGTCGGCGGCCTTGGCGGTCTCGACCACCCGGCCCTTCTCCATCACCACCACGCGATCGCAATAGGCCGCGGCGAGACCGAGATCATGCGTGATCAGGATCGTCGACATGCCCCGGCTCTTGGTGAGCTCGACGACCAGGTCCATCACCGCCTTCTGCGTGGTGACGTCGAGGCCGGTGGTCGGCTCGTCGGCGATTAGGAGCTGCGGGTTGCAGGCCAGCGCCAGCGCGATAACGACGCGCTGGCACATGCCGCCGGACAATTCGAACGGATAGGCGTGGTAGCGCTCGCGCGGGCGGGCGATCTTGACCTGCTCGAGCGCCGCGATCGCCTTCTCGGCGCGGTCGGTCGCGGCCGCCTGGGCGTGCTGTCTCAGCACATCCTCGATCTGCTGGCCCACCTTGCGGATCGGGTTGAGGGCCGCGCGCGGGTTCTGAAAGATCATCGAGATCTCGCGCCCGCGCAGATCGCGCATCGCGCTTTCCTCGGCCGCCCTGACGTCGACGCCGGAGAACATCACCGATCCCTCGGCAATGCGCCCGGCGCGATCGAGGATGCGCATCACCGCATACGACGTCACCGACTTGCCCGAGCCGGACTCGCCGACGATCGCGAGCGTCTCGCCCTTGGCGACGGAGATATCGACATGCTGCACCGCCTTGACGATGCCGCGCCGGGTGGAGAATTCGACCGTGAGATCACGGACGTCGAGCAGCGGCTGGGCGGTCATGTGTGGCTCCGCGTATTCCCATCGTCCTGCGCGGGCTTGACCCGCCTGCGGGGCCGAAGCCCCTTCGGCGCGGCGAAGGCCCGCGCATCCGTCAGACCGACGAAGTCTCGCTTGAGGGGATGGATTGCCGGGTCAAGCCCGGCAATGACGGAGTTTTGTTGGGACACCCTCATCCCATTACGTCCTGCGCTGCGGATCGACGATGTCGCGCAGGCCGTCGCCGAGCAGATTGAAGCAGAACACCGCGATCATCAGCGCGAGACCCGGAAACAGCGCGATCCACCATTCGCCCGACACCATGAACGAGGCGCCCTCGGCAACCATGATGCCCCATTCCGCCGTCGGCGGCCGCACACCGAGGCCGATGAAGGACAGGCCGGCGGCATTGAGGATGGCGTAGCCCATGGTCAGCGACATCTGCACGATCATGATCGGCATGATGTTCGGCAGGATGTGGCCGAGCAGGATGCGCATCTCGCTGTTGCCCGACAGCCGCGCCGCCTGCACGAAGCCGGCGTTGCGGCGGACATTGGCCTCGGCCCGAGCGACGCGCGCATAGAGCGGGAAGTTCACGATCGCGGTGGCGATGATGATGTTCTGCACGGTGTTGCCGAGCGCGGCGACGATGCCCATCGCCAGCACGAACAGCGGGAATGCCATGATGGTATCGGCGATCCGGCCGACGATGCGATCGGTCCAGCCGCCGAAGAAGCCGGCGGCGACGCCGGCAAGTCCGCCCATGAAGAACACCAGCGCCACTGATGCGACCGCGATGAAGGTGTCGAGCCGGGTCGCGACCACGACGCGGCTGAAGATGTCGCGGCCGAGCTGATCGGTGCCGAACCAATGCGCCGCCGATGGCGGCTTCAGCGCCGACGCCGTGTCGCTGGCCAACGGATCATACGGCACGATCCACGGGCCGAAGATCGCAGCAAACAGGATCACGACCAGAAGCCCGAAGGCGAAGCCCGTGACCTTGTTCTCGGCCAGGACATAGCGCGTGTGCCCGATCAGGGCCATGAGACCGGAGGTGCGGGCGGAGACAGCGGGCTCGAGGGTCGGCGCGACAGTGCTCATCCTTCCAGCCTCACACGGGGATCGATGACGCCATAGAGAATGTCGATGACGAGGTTCAGGACGACGTACATCACGGCCATCGTCAATACGAAACCCTGCACCGGCGCGAAGTCGGAGGCGATCAGCGCCTCGACCGCGTAGGAGCCGATGCCGGGCCAGGCGAACACCTTCTCCACCAGCACGTTGGCGCCGAGCAGGAAGGAGAACACCATCGACAGCGTGGTGATGACCGGAAGCATGGCGTTGCGGAACGCGTAGGTCACGGTGACGGTCGAGGGCGACAGGCCCGAGGCGCGCGCCGTGCGCACGAATTCCGACGACAGCACCGAGAGCATCGAGGCGCGCGTCATGCGCGCGATCGGCGCCAGCGAGAAGATCGCCAGCGTCGCGGCAGGCAGGATCAACTGGCTCAGCGCCGAGCGGAACGCCTCACCGTCACGCGCGATCAGCGTATCGATGAGGTAGAAGCCGGTCACGGGATCCGGCGCGCTATAAAACACGTCGAGCCGGCCGAGCGGCGCCGGCGACCAGCCGAGCCGGAAGTAGAACACATACACCAGCACCAGCCCGGTGAAGAACACCGGCAGCGAGACGCCCGCGGTCGTGACGATACGGCAGGTATGGTCGATCCACGACCCCGGCCGCGTCGCCGCGAGCACACCGAGCGGCAGCGCGATCGCGACCGAAACCAAGAGGCCGAGCAGTGTCAGCTCGGCCGAGGCCGGCAGGCGGTTGCGGATCTCGCTGGCGACCGGCTGCCCTGTCGTCAGCGAACTGCCGAGGTCGCCATGGGCGAGATCGACGGTGTAGCGGAAGAACTGCTCGATCAGCGGCTTGTCGAAGCCGAGCTTCTTGCGGATCTGCTCGACGGCCTCCTTGGTGGCGGCAGGTCCGGCAAAGTACGCGGCGGGATCGCCGGGCAAGGCGCGGGTGAGCAGGAAGGTAACGATCACGACGCCGATCAGCGAAGGGATCGCGAAAGCGAGGCGCTTGGCGATGAGCATCAGCATGGCCAAGGTCTCGCCGGATTTTCCACCGCTCCCACGGCAATACGCAGTCTGCTCCCTCCCCCCTTGTGGGGGAGGGCTGGGGTGGGGGGTGAGCCGCGGCGGCGGTGGGTGGGGCTACCCCCCTCCCCGCCCCTCCCCCACAAGGGGGGAGGGAGTGAGAGAGCTCGGCTCACATAACCAAGGCAGCTCACGCAGCTCATCCCTTCACCAGCGCGCGATAATCCAGCCGACGGTGGAACCAGTACTGATAGCCTGAGATGTTCTTCTGCATCGCGACGTTGACGAACGGCTGATACAGCGGGATGCGCGGCACCTCGGCGAAGGCGAGGTCGACGAAGCCCTTCACATCGGCATCATACGTCGCCTTGTCCCCGGCCGCGGCGGCGTCACGCGCGCCGTCGATGAACTTGTCCATCACCGGCGACTTGTAGCTCATCGTGTTGAACACGGAATTGTTGCCGTGATAGCACCAGTAGAAGAAATATTCGGGGTAATCGAGCCAGCCCGAGAAGATGTTGGTGAAGAGCGGCATCTCCTTTTTGTTCAGCTCGGTACGCCAGTTGGCGCCGGGTACCTTGTTGATCGTGGTCTTGATGCCGAGCTGGGCGAGGCTCTCCTGCACGAGCACGCACAAAGGCTCGTTGACCTGCGCAAAATTGAGGTCGAAGGAGATCGTGGTCTCGAAGCCGTTGGGGTAGCCGGCTTCCGCCAGCAGCGCCTTGGCCTTCTCCATGTCGGTGAAATACTTGGTCGGCTGTGGCCACGCCACCTCGGTCGCCTTGTCGGCTGGCGCACCGAACATCGGATTGGCCAGGCCGAACATCACGGCATCGATGATCTTCTGATAGGGCATTGCATAGGCGAGCGCCTGCCGAACCCTGGGATTATCGAACGGCGGCTTGGTCACGTTCATGCCGATATATTGGATACCGTTGGAGATCGGCAATGAGATCACGGTGTGCTTGCCGTTCGACTTCATCTCCTGGAAGTCCTTGTTCGGCAGCTCATAGGAGATGTCGGCATCCCCGCGCTCGAGCAGCGCGCGCCGGTTGCCGGCCTGCGGCACCATACGCCAGATCACGCGCTTGATCTTCGGCAGCGGACCGCACACCCAGTCGTCGTTGCGCTCCATGATCACTTCGGTACCGGCGGTCCACTTCGTCACCCTGTAGGCGCCGGAGCCCGCGGTCTGCTGCTTGGTGTATTCGAGTCCCCACGGATCCTTGTCGGTGGCGTTCTTCTTCACCAGTTCGGAGTTCACGACGCAGGGCACGATGACGGCGAGATCTGGGATCGTCAGCCGATCCTTCTTCAGGAAATCGACCCGCACCGTGTGGTCGTCGACGATGACGAACTGCTCCGGCTTGGTCAGCGAGCCCGCGCTCATCTGGAAAGTCGGAAAGCCGCCGACGCTGACGGCGCGATCGAGCGACCACTTCACGTCCTTAGCGGTGACCGGCGTGCCGTCGTGGAATTTGGCGTTCTTGCGCAGCTTGAAGGTGGCGGACATGTCGCCGATGGTCATGTCCTCGGCCAGCTCGGGCTTGAACTTGTCGCGGTCGTAATACGGCACGCCGCCCGGGCCGCTCTTCATCTCGTGGCTGATCAGGCGGTCGTAGCAATTCCACGAGACCTCATAGCCGGGCACGTTGGTGCCGACGCCGTGGATGTCGAGGTTGTTTGGACCGCCCTCGGAGACGATGAGCAGCGTCTCGGACCGCGCATCGGCCTTGGCGGACGACATGATCGCCGGCGCCATTGGCAGCGCGGCTCCCGCAGCCAGACCGGACACGGATTTCAGAAAATCGCGACGCTTCATCAAATGCTCCCACCAGAATACGACCGGCGGGAACAAGGATCGCAAGCTTCGTGCCAAGCCTCACGATCGGCTAAACCATTGAAATTGCGGGTCTCACGACCTCAAACGTCGCGTCACCTCCATGCAGAATTGCATACATAAGTGCGAATTTGCACAAATTATAGTCTCTCAATACGCCATGCGACCGATTTACGCAGGCGGGACACCGGAACATCAGTCCGGCCAGATCAGGGCCTGCAACTGATCGAAGTTGCGGACCCTGCTGGGCCAATCGGGAATGCAGATGTGCCGGACAGGATCGCTGGCCTGATGCAGCAGCATCAAGACCAGCAGCCGCCGCTTCAGCTGCCAGGTGACGTCGGCCGGCGCAAATCCGTATCCCGCGAACAGCGCGCGCACGCGGTCCGGATGGCCCGCGGCCATGAAGGCGCTCGGCCCGAGCAGGTCGTATTCACCGAAGCCGGTCATGACGTCACCGAAGTCGAACAGACCGCTGATGCGCCAGCCGTCACCATGGCGAGAGACGAGAAAGTTCTCCGGAATGTATTCGCCGGTCAGGATGACGGGCCGTGGGTCCGGAGGCAGCAGCGCGGCGGCGTCGCGCAGGAGATCATCCAGGCCGGCAAGCAGCGCCTCCGGCAGACCGAGCCGCTGATGGCGGGCGCGGCAGCCTGCGAACTGCCCTTGCAGGAAGTCGGACCAGCGCGGACCGGTCGCGTGCAGTTCGCCGGGCGGCACAAGCTGCACCTCCGCAACCAGCCGTCCGACATCCCGGAGCAGAGACTCCTTCGCACGCTCGTCGAGCCCGGGCCAGACCTCCGCCGCCGGAATGCCGTCGAGCCGCGTCATGATCAGGTAGGTCCAGTCGTCCCATTCACCTTCGTGCAGCAACTCAGGCGTGGCGACCTGCTTCAAGCGTCCGGCGAGCACGCGCAGCGTACTCCGCTCGGACAGAAACTGGCGCCGATGGAACGGAGGAAACAGTTTCAGGATCAGCTCGCCGCCGATTCCCGCGACGAGGTTGGTGCCGGCTGCAAAGGGAGCGAGGCCCGGATGCTCGCAACCGTGGTGGCGCACGATATCGCGCGCCACCGGCAGCCATGCCGCGACATCAGCGCGAAGGCCACGCAGCTCGGCGCCCGCAGTGATGTCCGGCAATCGGCCCATCAGTGGCTCACTCGTGCAACGCCGTCATCAGCGATCCGGGCTCGCGCGCTCGAACTGGCGCAGCAGACGGTTGCCGCGCTCGGCGGCGGCATCGAGCGCCGTCTGCGCCGGTTTGCGGCCGCTGAAGGCCTGCTCCATCTCGTCCTCGATGGCATCACGGATCAGCACGAATGAGCCGAGCCGCAGGCCGCGCGAATTTTCCGTGGGCGGATTGAGCGTCACCTGCTCGATCGAGATCGCCGCGCCTGGATTGCGGTCGTAGAAGCCCTGCGCGCGTGTCAGATCGAAGGCCGCCTGCGTGATCGGCAGATAGCCCGTATTCTGGTGCCAGGCGGCCTGAACATCGGGCCGCGACAGATAGGCGAAGAACTTGGCCACGCCCTTATACTCGGCCGCGGGACGGTCGCGGAGCACCCACAGCGTCGCGCCGCCGATGATCGAATTCTGCGGCGCGCCCGCAATATCGGGCCAGTACGGCATCATGCCGTAGCCGACCTCGAACTTCGAATTCGCCTTGATGTCGGCGTGCGTCGCCGAGGAGCCGATGAAGATGCCGCACTCGCCCTTCTGGAAACGCGGCTCGGCTGCCTGACCGCGGCCGCCATAGTCGAAGACCTTGCTCTTCTGCCATTCCGCGAGCTGGGCGATGTGCCGAATCACCTGTGGATTATTGAATGTCAGCACGGCGTCCAGTCCGGCAAAGCCGTTGGCCCGCGTGGCGATCGGCAGATTGTGGAAGGCGGAGAAATTCTCCACGTTGATCCAGGCCGGCCACGACGTCGTGAAGCCGCAGGCAACGCCATTGTCGCGCAGCCGCCGGGCGGCCTTGCCGAGCTCGGGCCAGGTCTTCGGCGCCGCGCCCGGATCGAGCCCGGCCGCGCGAAACTGATCCTTGTTGTAGTAGAGGATGGGCGTGGAGGCGTTGAACGGAAACGACAGCATGTTGCCGTCAGCGTCGGCATAGGTGCCGGCGATGGCGGGCAGATAGGCCGACGGCGAAAAGCTCTCCTGCTCGTCGCGCATCAGCTCGTAGACCGGGTAGATCGCGCCCTTGGCCGCCGTCATCGTCGCGGTCGCGATCTCGTTGACCTGCACGATCGCCGGCTGGCTGCGCGAGCGGAATGCGAAGATGGCCGCCGTCACGGTCTCCGTATAGCTGCCCTTGTAGCTCGGCACGATGCGATAGTCGGACTGCGAAGCATTGAAGTCGGCGGCCAGCCTGTCGACCTGCCTGCCGAGCTCGCCCGACATCGCATGCCACCACACGATCTCGGTCGCGGCCTGGGCCGTGCTTGCACAAACAACCGTCCAGAGCAGGATTGCAGACGGAACAGAACGCCAGAGGACCGTCACCGGGAGCCAACTCCAATTCCATGGATGAATCTGCCTGGGCTGAGATCGCAATCGGACCGAAAATGGGGCCCAGCAACCCAGAGCTGCAACAAACTATCAACAAACCATTGACGCGTATCGCTTTGACGTCAGAATGGACTTATAGCACCTGTTCGGGAGAGCATTGAACCTTTTCACATCCGGGCCGACCTCATCATCAAGGGGAAAGTGTTGCCTGTGTACCGCGCCCATCTTTCGTCGATCTCGAGAGTGGACGTCACGCCGGTGCTGATGCGCGCTGAGGCGGGCGCGCGGTACCGCTCGTCCCTTTTACGCCTCCCGTACTCCGCGGCGCGGTTAAATGCGCCGCAGCATACAAATCCGGGTGCCCGCGGCGGATCGCGCGCAGGCCGGTTCCGTAAGCCCGGTCCGAGGTAGCGATCGTGGCGCGATCCGAGCAGCGGAAATCCGTCGCGCGGCCGCTCAGCCTGGCGGTCCTGGGGCGGGCACGAATCGTGCGCGCGCTGCGGGCGGTTCCGATCCGCTGGCGCATCCTCTCGATCGCCGCGCTGAACTCGGCGGTCGTCATCGTTCTGGCGGCGCTGATCTGGAATGGCGCGACGGTGCTCGGCACGGCCTGGGACGACGTCCGCCAGGTCCGCGAATCCGACAAGGTCCTGGCCCTGCTCGAAAGCGAGACCAGCCGGCTGCATAACCTCATCCATCGCTACATCAATCAGCCGAGCCCGGAGCTGTTCGCCGAGATCCTGCTGCTGCGCGAGGCCGTGCTCGGGACGCTGACGACGCGCGCCTCGACCGACCCGATGCTGTCGGGGTCGGTCGAGGAGCTGGAGCGCGTCACCGTGCGCTTTCTGGACGGCTTCGGCGAGCTGCGCAGCCTGCAGGCGACGATCTCCAAGACCTACGAGGAAGAGGTTCTCGGCCCCGCGCGCGACATCGCCGGGCTGTATTCGGTGATCGAAGGCGCGACCGGCCATCGCGACGCGCAGATCTGGCCCTCGCTCGGCAAATCGCGCGAGGCGTTCACCGCCATGCTGGTCGCGGCCAATTCCTACTATCTGTCGCTCGCGCCCGCCTCCGCCGACGACGCGCGCCGCAACACGGAGACGATCGAGAAGACCATTCCGGTGATGTCGAGCCTTGCGGACAATGATCTGCAGCGCCTGGCGCTGCAGCGGCTGTCGGCCCGGACCGCGGCGCTGCGCGCGGGATTCTCCAAGCTCACCGATCAGCTCACCAACCGCACCGAGCTGCTGCGCAACACCATCGATGCGAGCCAGGCCGAGACCATCGGCGCCATCGACGGCCTGTCGGTGAAGATGCGCCAGCACGAGCAGAAGGCGCAGGCGACGTTCGATCGGACGTTGAAGGACATCTCCCGCCGCGTCCTCTCGATCGCGGTGATCTTCCTGGGAGTGATCCTCTCCGCCGGCGTGCTGATCGCCTTGTCGATCCGGCTGCCGCTGCAGCAGATCATGGCCTCGATGCGCGCGATCATGCTGGGCGACTACGACCGCGAGGTCCAAGGCACCGAGGCGCGCGACGAGGTCGGCGCGATGGCCCGCGCCGTCGAGACCTTCCGCGAGAACGCGATCGCCAAGCGCAAGACCGAGGACGAGCTCCGCGCCGCGAAGGAAGAGGCCGAGAGCGCCCTGCTCGAACTCAGCGCCGCACAGCGCAACCTGATCGATGCCGAGCGGTTGGCCGCGCTGGGCGGGCTGGTCGCCGGCGTCGCCCACGAGGTGAACAATCCGATCGGCATCAGCCTGACGGTGGCCTCCAGCTTCGCGCGCCGGGTCGAGATGTTCGAGGCGGCGCTGCGGTCGCCCGAAGGCGGCCTGCGCCGGTCGCAGCTGGAGGAGTTCGTGCGCTCCTCGCGCGATGCGTCCGAGCAGCTGGTTGCCAATCTGCAGCGCGCCGGCGAGCTGATCCAGTCGTTCAAGCAGGTCGCGGTCGACCGCTCCCATGCGGAGCGACGGACCTTCGTCCTGAGCGAGGCGACCGATCAGATCATCACCAGCCTCAAGCCGGTGCTCAAGCGCGCGCCGATCACGCTGGCGGTCGACGTCCCCGAAGGGCTCTTCATCGACGGCTATCCCGGGTTCTACGGTCAGATTCTCACCAACCTGTTCCTCAACGCCGTCAACCATGCCTTTGCCGACGGCCGCGCGGGCACCATCTCGATCACGGCGCGGCCGCGCGGCGCGGATGACATCGAGATCATTTTCGCCGATAACGGGGCCGGCATGACCCCCGACGTGCAGCGCCAGGCCTTCGATCCGTTCTTCACGACACGCCGCAACGAAGGGGGAACGGGGCTCGGGCTGCATATCGTCTACAATCTGGTGACGCAGCAGCTTGGCGGCCGCATGATGCTGGAATCCCGCGAGGGACAAGGCACCACCTTTCGGATTATCATGCCGCGGGTCGCCAAGGGCGGCGCCGAGACAGCAATGGGTGACGGAACGACGCAATGGCCGAACAGGACGATGTCCTCCAACTGATCGAGGATACCGGTTTCGACGAGGACGACCGTTCGGCCCGGAAATGGAAGATCGCCGTCATCGACGACGACCATGCCGTGCACGAAGGCACCCGCTTTGCGCTGTCGGACTACAGCCTGAACGGCCAGGGGCTGGAAATCCTCTCCGCCTATTCGGCGGCCGAGGGCCGCGCCCTGATGCGGGAGCACACCGACGTCGCAGCGGTGCTGCTCGACGTCATCATGGAGACCGACGTCGCCGGGCTCGAGCTCGTCGAATACATCCGCAACGAGATCAAGAACGAGACCGTCCGCATCATCCTGCGGACCGGACAGCCCGGCCAGGCGCCGGAGCGGCGCGTCATCGTCCAGTACGACATCAACGACTACAAGGCCAAGACCGAGCTCACCGCCGACAAGCTGTTCACCTCGCTGACGGCAGCGCTGCGCAGCTACCAGCAGCTCGAGCGCATGGTGCAGACAAGGCGCGGCCTGGAGATCATCATCGACGCCGCCTCGACGCTGTATGATTTCAAGTCGATGCAGCGGCTGGCCGAGGGCGTGCTGACCCAGATCGCGTCGCTGCTCAACGTCGATTGCGCCGGGATCCTGGTGCTGCGCGACGACGGCAGCCAGACCGAGGATTTTTCGGTGCTGGCCGGCTCCGGCTGCTACAGCCGCTTCTCCGGCGCCGTCACCTCGCGCTCGCTCGATCCCGACCTGCGCGACATGGTCGAGGCCGCCTTCAGGCAGCGCAGCAACGAATTCGCCGACCATCGCACCGTGCTCTATGTCCGCACCGGCTCGGGGCGCGAGGTCGTGGTGCTGCTGCAGGCGGAGCGGCCGCTGTCCGAGACCGACCGCTCGCTGGTCGAGATCTTCTCCAGCCGGCTGTCGATCGCCTTCGACAACGTGATCCTCTATCAGCAGCTGCATGAGGCCAACACCCAGCTCGAGGACCGCGTCGCCCAGCGCACCCGCGCGCTGATGCAGGCCAACCGGCGGCTGTCGGCGCAATGGCTGCGGCTGCAGCGCGCCAACGGCTTCAAGAACGAGATTCTCGGCACCGTCGCCCATGACCTGAAGAATCCGCTGGGCGTCATTCTCGGCCGCACGGAAATGCTGACCGAGTTGATCGCAACCGGTGCATCCGCCGAGGGCATCACCAGCCAGGTCGGACATATCCGTGATGCCGCCAAGCGGCTGACCTCGATGGTCGACCATCTGATCTCGGATGCGATGGCCGACGCCTTCGACATCACCATCCGCCGCGAGCCGGTCGACATCACAGCCCTGATCCACGAGGTGGTCGAGGCCAACCAGCCGCTCGCCCTCAACAAGCAACAGGTCATCGAGGTCTCGGCGCCGACGCTGCTGTCGACGATGTGCGACATCGACCGGATCCGCGAAGCGATCGACAATCTCTTGAGCAACGCCATCAAGTACAGCCCGATCGGCGGCAGGATCATCGTGAATGCCTCGGACGATGGCGACAACACCATCATCGGCATCACCGACCAGGGCGCTGGCCTCTCGCCGGAGGATCTCGGCCGGCTGTTCGGCCGGTTCCAGCGGCTGTCGGCCAAACCGACCGCGGGCGAGAGCTCGACCGGGCTCGGCCTGTCGATTGTCAAACGCATCGTCGACATGCATGGTGGCGAGGTGACGGCCAGGAGCGAAGGGCCGGGATCCGGATCGACCTTCACCATCACACTGCCGGCGGCCGAATTGTCATGAGTCAGAGCCAGCACATCATCATCGTCGACGACGAGGCGCCCGCCCGCGAAATGGTGGGTGATTACCTCAAGATGCACGGCTTCACCGTGACCTTGTGCGATGGCGGCAAGAGCCTGCGCAGCGCCATCGAAACCGGCCCGGCCGATCTCGTCGTGCTCGACCTCAACATGCCCGAAGAGGACGGATTGTCGATCATCCGCGATCTCAAGGGCCGCACCAACATCCCCGTGATCATGCTGACGGCCACCGCCAGCCCGATCGACCGCGTGGTCGGGCTCGAGCTCGGGGCCGACGATTACGTCGCCAAGCCGTGCGAATTGCGTGAATTGATGGCCCGGATCCGCTCCGTGCTGCGCCGCAGCGGTCCAGCCAAGGCTGCGGCGGCCGTCACGGAGACCGCTCCGGCCCAGGCCAAAAACCCGCAATTGGTGCGGTTCGGCACCAAATGGCTGGATCTCGATGCCCAGGCGCTGCGCGACGACGAAGGCAACGAGCATCCGCTGACGGCTTCCGAGTACGGCCTGCTCAAAGTGTTCGCCGCCAACCCGAAGCGGGTGCTGTCGCGCGAGCGGCTGCTGGAGCTCGCCAATGCCCGCGATGCCGAGGCCTTCGACCGCGCCGTGGACCTGCGAATCATGCGGATCCGCCGCAAGATCGAGCCCGATCCGACCAAACCGGCCGTGATCCGGACCATTCGCGGCGGCGGCTACCTGTTCTCCCCGGCCGGCGACAAGGCCTGAAGCGGGCCAGCCGGCGGCAGCCGGAGCGACCTGTTCGCCCGCATTTCGTTCCGCAAATTGGAATAAGGCACAATTCCGCCACGACTGTTTCGCGATGTGCGGCGCGACGAAACATTTCCGCAGGCGCACGAAACCATTTTCCTGTTTTCGTGCAGACGTCCCGAAACGGGCGCTCCTTAACAATCCATCCCGTCGAAACGCCGCAAGGGGGCGGCGGAACGGGAGAGTGCCATGCAGAACGTCGTTGCCATCAATTCCGCAGCCAGCCAGGGCATCATCGCAGCCCAGGCGACCACGGACGACATGCTCCTGGAGAGCATTGCCGATGGCGATCGCACCGCGATGCACACGCTTTATGCGCGCCACAATGTGCGGGTCTATCGCTTCATCCTGCGCATCGTGCGCGACACCACGATCGCCGAGGACCTCGTCAGCCAGGTGTTCCTGGACGTCTGGCGCACCGCCAAGCAGTTCGAGGGCCGCTCGCAGGTCTCGACCTGGCTGCTCTCGATCGCCCGCTTCAAGGCGCTGACCGCACTGCGCCAGCGCCGCTTCGAGGACATCGACCAGGACGAGGTGCGAGAGATCGCCGACGACTCCGACACGCCGGAAACGTCGCTCGAGCGTTCGACGACCAGCGCCATCCTGCGCGCCTGCGTCGCCAAGCTGTCGCCGGCGCATCGCGAGATCATCACCCTGATCTACTACCACGAGAAGTCCGTGGAGGAGGTCGGCCAGATCATCGGCATCCCCCAGAGCACGGTGAAGACCCGCATGTTCTACGCCCGCAAGCACCTCGCCGAACTGCTGCGCGGCGCCGGCGTGCACAGCCTCGCCGCCTGATTCACCTTCATTCTCGTCGGGACCAAGGTCCCGGCGGGTTCCCGTGACGACGACATCGAGAAAATCGCCGAACGAAACAATTGAAACAATCGGCGAAATCACCTGGAAAATTTCGGCCGCTAGAACGTTTTCCATCAGCCGAGCCTCAGTCCCCCAGCTGATCTCGGTTTGGAGCGAGCAAATTCAAGGTTACCTCCACCTTCCAAGGTTGCTCCGAAGACCCGGCGGATGCCCCTGCCGGGTCTTCGTCGTTTGGGATCGCTCACGCCGCCAATAGGGCGATTTGACCATTTGATATCGTGCGTTGCCGGTGCAATCTTCCGTCATGGGGCGATGCTACAAGCCCCGTGGCAATGACGGACGGTGCTGATGTTCGGTTTGGATGCGGTTGAGCTGGCGCGCGCGCAGTTCGCCTTCACGGTCACCTTCCACATCATCTTCCCCGCCTTCTCGATCGGGCTCGCGTCCTACCTCGCCGTGCTCGAGGCGCTGTGGCTGTGGACCGGACGCGACGTCTATCTCAACGTCTTCAATTACTGGCTCAAGATCTTCGCCATCGCGTTTGCCATGGGTGTCGTCTCCGGCATCGTGATGTCCTACCAGTTCGGCACCAACTGGTCGGTGTATTCCGACAAGGTCGGCCCGGTGATCGGCCCGCTGATGGCCTATGAGGTGCTGACCGCCTTCTTCCTCGAGGCCGGCTTCCTCGGCGTCATGCTGTTCGGCCTGAAGCGCGTCGGCCCGAAGCTGCATTTCCTCGCCACCCTGATGGTCGCAGTGGGCACGCTGATCTCGGCATTCTGGATCCTCTCGGCCAACTCCTGGATGCAGACGCCGGCCGGCTATGCCGTCAACGCCGACGGCCAGTTCGTCTCGGTCGACTGGCTCGCAGTCATCTTCAACCCGTCCTTCCCCTATCGCCTCGTGCACATGGTGCTCGCGGCCTATCTGACCACCTCGCTCGTGGTCGGCGCCGTCGGCGCCTGGCATCTGCTGCGCAATCCGCACCTGCCGGGCCCGCGCGTGATGTTCTCGATGGCGATGTGGATGGCCGCCCTGGTGGCGCCGCTGCAGATCCTGGTCGGCGATCAGCATGGGCTCAACACGCTCGAGCACCAGCCGGTGAAGATCATGGCCATGGAAGGCCATTTCGAGAGCCACAAGGACGGCGCGCCGCTGTACCTGTTCGGCTGGCCCGACCAGGCCAAGGGCGAGCTGAAATGGGCGCTCGGCATCCCCAAGTTCGGCTCGCTGATCCTCAAGCACCAGATCGACGCTCCGATGGCCGGGCTCGACACCGTGCCGCGGCAGGACTGGCCGCCGGTGCCGATCACGTTCTGGTCGTTCCGCATCATGGTCGGCCTGGGCCTGCTGATGTTGGCGCTCGGCGGGTTCAGCCTGTGGGAGCGCTGGCGCGGCCGGCTGTACATCAACCGCGGCCTGCACCGCTTCGCGATTGCGATGGGACCGGCGGGGTTCATCGCCGTCATGGCCGGCTGGATCACCACCGAGACCGGCCGCCAGCCGTTCACGGTGTACGGGCTGCTGCGCACCGCGGATTCCGTGTCGCCGCTCGCCGCCCCGGCCGTCGGCACGTCGCTGCTCGCCTTCATCGTCGTGTATTTCATCATCTTTGCCGCCGGCGTGATGTACATCCTGCGCCTGATGGCTGAGCCGCCGCATCCCGGCGAGCCGGGCCCGAGCAGCGAGCAGCCGGTCCGCACCGCCGGCATCACGCCGGCCGCCGGTGTCGTGCAGGGAGCCGTCGGATCATGAGCGTCACCGTCGATCTCGCCACCCTCTGGGCGTTCATCATCGCGCTCGCCGTGTTCATCTACGTCGTGATGGACGGCTTCGATCTCGGCTTGGGCATCCTGTTCCCGCTGTTTCCCGGCAGGCAGGACCGCGACGTCATCACCAACACCGTGGCGCCGGTGTGGGACGGCAACGAGACCTGGCTGGTGCTCGGCGGCGGTGGCCTGATGGCCGCGTTCCCGCTCGCTTATGCGATCCTGATGCCCGCGCTGTATGCGCCGCTGATCGCGATGCTGGTCGGCCTGATCTTCCGCGGCGTCGCCTTCGAATTCCGCTGGCGCACCCGCGCCCAGCGCAATCTGTGGGACATCGCCTTTGCCGGCGGCTCCTGGGTCGCGACGCTGGCGCAGGGCATCGCGCTCGGCGCCATCCTGCAGGGCGTGCATGTCGAGGGGCGTAACTATGCCGGCGGCTGGTGGGACTGGCTGACGCCGTTCAGCCTGCTCACCGGCGTCTCGCTCGTGATCGGCTATGCGCTGCTCGGCGCCACCTGGCTGATCCTCAAGACCGAGGGCGACCTGCGCGACAAGGCCTACCGCATCAGCTGGGTCCTGCTGTTCGCGATGCTGCTCGCCATTGCCGCCGTCAGCCTGTGGACGCCGCTGCTCACCATTCAATATTCGGACCGCTGGTTCAGGTGGCCGGCGATCATTCTCACCGCGCCGGTGCCGCTCGCCGTCATTGGCGTCACCGTGCTGATGATGAAGAACCTCGCCCAGAAGCGCGATGGCTGGCCGTTCTTTCTCGCGCTCGCGCTGTTCTTGCTGTCCTACGCCGGCCTCGGCATCAGCATGTATCCCTACGTCGTGCCGCAGAGCATCACGATCTGGCAGGCGGCAGCACCCGAACGCAGCCAATTGATCATGCTGCCGGGCGTGCTGGTGCTGGTGCCGCTGATCCTCGCCTACACCGGCTGGGCCTATTGGGTGTTTCGCGGCAAGGTCGGGCACGACAGCGGCTATCATTGATGCCCTCCGAGCAGCCTGCCCCACTCGCGAAGCGCCTCGCCTGGTTCGTTGCGCTGTGGCTCGCCGGCGTGGCGACCGTCGGCGCGGTGGCCTTCCTGCTGCGGCTCTGGATGAAGCTCGGATGACAGCGGGTGCGCCCTGCGCTCACCTTGACTTTGCTGCGAATATGCTCCTGAAATTTGGCGGGTGGATTTGATCGGGCAAGCTTCGCAGGGGTCCGTCGAGGAGAGCTTTGAATGCCGAGTTTCCGTCGCCTGCTGTGTGCGGCCAGCGCCATCATTGCGCTGGCACTGTCCACATCGCATAGTTTTGCCCAGTCCGAGGACCCCGGCGATCAGCCCGGCCTCGTCGCCGATGACGGCTACGAGCTCGATCCCGAATGGCGCAAGCAGGTGGTCTATTTCCGCACCACCGAGCCGCCGGGCACCATCATCGTGTCCACCGCCGAACGCCACCTCTATCTCGTGCAGCCGGGCGGACGTGCCATCCGCTACGGCATCGGCGTCGGCCGTGACGGCTTCCAGTGGCAGGGGCTGCTGTCGATCACCAAGAAGGCCGAGTGGCCGGATTGGACGCCGCCGCCGGAGATGATCCAGCGCCAGCCCTATCTGCCGCGCTTCATGGCCGGCGGCCCCGGCAACCCCTTGGGCGCGCGCGCGATGTATCTGGGCACCACCGTATACCGCATCCACGGCACCAACCAGCCCTGGACGATCGGCAGCAAGATTTCCTCGGGCTGCTTCCGCCTGGTGAATGCCGATGTCGCCGACCTGTTCGACCGCGTGCCGGTCGGCACCAAGGTCGTGGTGCGGCAGAAGCCGGAACTGTGACGGCGGCGCCCGCCGCCCGACATTCAGCCATCGCTTCGTCCTGACATTTTTTGAAAGAGATTGACCATGCGCACTTTCCGAGGCGGCCTGCTGATCGGGCTCGCCGTCGCCGTCCTCGTCGCGGCGCTCGCCGTCACCTATGAGATGTACGACACCCGCACGCTGAAGCGGACCATCCGCCGCGGCGAGGTGCTGTGCGGCGTCAATGCCGGCCTGCCCGGCTTCTCGATTCCCGATGACAAGGGCAATTGGAGCGGCTTCGACGTCGACTTCTGCCGCGCCGTGGCCGCCGCGATCTTCGACGATCCGAAGAAGGCGAAGTTCGTGCCGCTCGACGCCAGTGAGCGCTTCAAGGAGCTGCAGAGCCGCAAGGTCGACATCCTCTCGCGCAACACCACCTGGTCGATGGCGCGCGAGCAGAACTACGACCTGTATTTCCCCGCGGTCGCCTATTACGACGGCCAGGGCTTCATGGTGCCGCGGTCGCGCAAGCTGGAGACGGCGCTCGACCTCAACGGCAGCAAGGTCTGCGTGCAGGATTCCACCACCAACGCGCTCAACCTCGGCGACTATTTCCGCACCAACAACATGAAGTATGAGGAGGTGAAGTTTTCGAAGCTCGACGACGTCATCAAGGCGTATGACAGCGGCAAGTGCGACACCTTCACCGCCGACGTCTCGCAGCTCTACGCGCTGCGACTGACGCTGTCGAAGCCCGCCGATCACGACATCCTGCCCGACCTGATCTCCAAGGAGCCGCTCGCGCCCGTGGTGCGCCAGCGCGACGACGACTGGATGATGATCGTCAAGTGGACGCTGTACGCGATGATCAATGCCGAGGAGCTCGGCGTCACCTCCAAGAACATCGACGAGGCGCTGAAGTCGAAGAAGCCGGACGTGATGCGGCTGGTCGGCAACGAGGGCAGCTACGGCGAGGACCTCGGGCTGACGAAGGATTGGGCGGCGCGCGTGATCCGTCACGTCGGCAATTACGGCGAGGTCTATGAGCGCAATGTCGGCAGCGAGTCCAAGCTGAAGATCCCGCGCGGCATGAACCAGCTCTGGAACGCCGGCGGCGTCCAGTACGCACCGCCGATCAGGTAGGGGTTTCCGCCCCCCTCGCCGTCATCGCGAGGAGCAACGCGACGAAGCGATCCAGGATTGTCAGAGAGACTCCGGATTGCTTCGCTTCGCTCGCAATGACGGAGCATGACGTAACCTTCTCGCGACGCCTCTCGCGCCCGAGCTTTGCCAAATCTCCACCCTCCGTAAATCGAGGGCGCAGGGAAGGCCAGGTGCCGACTGGCACCTGCGGTCCGCCTGCGAAAAAAATGCAGGCGGCAGAACCACAGGTTCAGCCGGGACAACCCGGCCTTCCCTGCGCGATGGTGTTAACGCTTATGGCGCGCTCTCCCCGGTGTCCGGCCTGTTAGCCACCGTCGTCGTTCGGGATCACTCCCATCGACTTGACGCCAGCATCGGGGCGCCAGGACCACGCGCTTTTACGTCCGCATCGTCATCGTTCGTCGGCGCGATCTCGCGCGCTGCGATCCGATGCGTCCATCGCGTCGCCGGCCCACGTTTCGTAACGATCGCGAAGCGTCCCTCTTGCGGGCCGTGACGGCGGTAAATGTGCGGCTGATTTGCCCGACGACACAACGCCCGTCGGGCTGCGACAAAATGGCACGACGGGCAATGCGGATGCTCCTACAAAGCAATTAGTCCCGCGGATTCATGGCTCTCGGACGCACTGCCCTGCAGGCCTCAGAGGCGGCTCACGAGTTCGTGAACTCATCCTCAAATCCATCCGAACGCAGCGATCGTAACGAGCCTGACCAATCCGGTCGGGGTGATGCGACCTGGAGGACAGGGCGAACAGGGGCCGCAAATCCCTTTTGCGCATCAACCAACTCATTAGTTCAGTTCACAGGGAAAAATTCGAATGACGCTGGGAATCCGTTCGTTCGTGGCCGGCGCGTTGATGCTGGGCGCGCTCTCCATGTCCGCCACCGCCGCTCGTGCGGCCGATATCGTCGACACTGCCGTCGGTGCAGGCCAGTTCAAGACGCTGGTGGCGGCCGCCAAGGCCGCAGGCGTCGTGCCGGTGCTGAAGAGCAAGGGCCCGTTCACCGTGTTCGCCCCGACTGACGCGGCGTTCGCCGCGCTGCCGCCGGGCACCGTCGAGGATCTGCTCAAGCCGAAGAACAAGGCCAAGCTCGCCGCGATCCTCAAGTACCACGTGATTCCCGGCGCGGTGAAGGCCGGCGACGTCGCCGGCAAGAAGCTCAGCGTGAAGACCGCGCAGGGCCAGAAGGTCGATGTCGACGGCACCTTCTTCGGCGTGCAGGTCAACGACGCGCATGTGGTGCAGGCCGACGTCATGGCCTCGAACGGCGTCATCCACGTCATCGACAAGGTGCTGCTGCCACCGGCGAAGTCGGCGATGCATCATTGATGCGACGAGGGCGCGCCATCGGTGATGGCGCGCTCTTTGTCAGTGATCTCTGAGATTGCGACGTTGAAGATCGCGGGGACGCAAATGGCCGATGAGGGCCGATATCGTCCCAACAACATCGGTGTCGTCCCGGCCTTGAGCCGGGACCCATAGCCACCGTCCGGGATTTGGCGAAGGCTGAAGCTGCCAGCGCGGGTCACCACGTCATCCTGTGGTTATGAGTCCCGGCGTTCGCCGGGGCGACGGCGCTGGGTGTGGCACGAGTTGGGCCGTACCTGTGGAGAGAGTGATGTCTCGCGAGCGCAGCCTTATTCAATACCCCCTCAGCTGCGCCAATTGCGCCGCGTGGTAGTTGGCGTCGCCTAACATCTCCTCGCAGACGCGGGCGCGCTTCATGAAGAAGCCGATGTCGAACTGGTCGGTCATGCCCATGCCGCCATGCATCTGCACGCCCTCCTGGACGGCGCGGGTCGCGGTCGTGCCGGCGCGCGCCTTGGCGACCGCCACGGCCGCCGGCGCGCCGGCAGGATCGGCATCGAGCGCCTGCAGCGCCTTCAGCACGGCGGCGCGCGTGATCTCGATCTCAATGTAGAGCTGCGCGGCACGATGCTGCAGCGCCTGAAATTCGCCGATCGCCTTGCCGAACTGCTTGCGCTCCTTGAGATAGGCAACGGTGCGGCCGAACACTTCCTCGCTCAGTCCCACCATCTCGGAGGCAACCGCGCCGCGGCCGAGATCGAGCACGGCGCTGAGCGTGGCAGCGCCCCCATCGACCTCGCCGAGCACGTGATCGGCGGTCACCTCGACGTTGTCGAGCGTGACCCGCGCGGCGTTGTGCGCGTCGACCATGATGGTGCGTTCGATCACCACGCCCTTGGCCTTGGGATCGACCAGGAACAGCGTGAGGCCATCGCGCTCGCCGGGCGCGCCGGCGCTGCGGCCGACGACCAACAGGAGATCGGCGACGTGGCCGTCGACCACCATCGCCTTGGCACCGCTGAGCTTGAAGCCGTTGCCGGAGCGCGCGGCCTGCAGCGTTGTGTGCAGCGGACGATGTTTCGCACCCTCGTCCAACGCCAGCGCGGCGAGCAGCGCGCCGTTGGCGATCTTCGGCAGATACTCCGACTTCTGGGCGGCCGAGCCGGCGCGGGTGAGCGCCGAGGCTGACAGCACGGCAGTGGCGAAAAACGGCGACGGCATCAAGGTGCGGCCGATCTCCTCCATCACGACGCCGGCTTCGACCGCGCCGAGGCCGGAGCCGCCGTGCTCTTCCGGCACGAGCAGGCCGGCAAAGCCCATCTCGGCGAAGGTGGCCCAGAGCTCCCTGGAGAAGCCGGTCTCGTCTCTGACGTCGCGCAGCTTGCGCAGGTGCGACACCGGCGCCTTGTCGTTGATCAGCCCGCGCGCGCTGTCGCGCAGCATGGATTGTTCTTCGGTGAGGAGGAGAGGCATGGGGTGTTTCCAAGAATTTTGTTTGTTGGATGCGGGCTCTCTCCACTCGTCATGCCCGGGCTTGACCCGGGCATCCATGTCTCACGTCACGAGGAAAGACGTGGATGGCCGGGTCAAGCCCGGCCATGACGGAGAGAGTGATGAACTACGCCCCCGGCAGATCGAGGATACGCTTGGCGACGATGCCGAGCATGACCTCGGAGGTGCCGCCTTCGATCGAGTTGGCCTTGGTGCGGAGCCAGGCACGGGGACGCGCGCCTTCATGGGAACGCTCGCTCTCCCATTCCAGCGCGTCGATGCCGCCGGCCGACATCAACAGCTCATACCGGCGCTTGTTGAGCTCCGTACCGTAATACTTCATCGCCGAGGAGAACGCCGGATGGCCCTGCCCCGCCTTGGCGAGATCGACCATGCGCTCGGCGGCCGCCGCGAGCGCCGCCTCGTCGACATCGAAGGTGGCTATGTCGGCCCGCAGCAGCGCGTCGTCGAGACGGCCCTGCCCGTCGCTGCCGACGGAGTCGGCCGCGACCTGGCCGAGCGGCCGGCTGCCGCCGCGCTCGCCCATGCCCGAGATCATCGCGCGCTCGTGTTGCAGCAGGTACTTCGCAACGTCCCAACCACGGTTGACGGTGCCGAGCACGTTGGCCTTGGGCACGCGGACATTGTCGAAGAAGGTCTCGCAGAACGGCGAGCGGCCGGAGATCAGGAGAATCGGCTTGGTCGACACGCCCTTCGACGTCATGTCGAACAGGATGAAGCTGATGCCGTCATGCTTCTTCGCTGCGGGGTCGGTGCGCACCAGGCAGAAGATCCAGTCGGCGTAGTTGGCGTAGGAGGTCCAGATCTTCTGGCCGTTGATGATGTAGTCATCACCATCGCTCTCGGCGCGGGTCTGCAACGAGGCGAGATCGGAGCCGGCGTTCGGCTCGGAATAGCCCTGGCACCAGCGGATCAGGCCGGCGGTGATCTTGGGCAGGTGCTCGCGCTTCTGGTCGTCGGTGCCGTATTTCAGCAGCGCCGGCCCGAGCATCGAGATGCCGAACGAGGTGATCGGCGCGCGCGCCCCGATCGCCGCCATCTCCTGGCGCACGATCTTGGCCTCCTCGCCGTCGAGGCCGCCGCCGCCATATTCTTTCGGCCAATGCGGCACGGTCCAGCCCTTGTCGCGCATGCGCTCGAACCAGATGCGCTGCGGCTCGGAGGAGAATTTCGCGTTGCGGCCGCCCCAGAACGTATCCTCCTCGGAGGTCATTGGCCAGCGCATCTCCGGCGGGCAATTGGCCTCCAGCCAGGCTCTGGTTTCGCGGCGGAATGTGTCGAGATCGGCCATGCCAGGTCCTCACGCGTTTCCATGATTGCTGTCGTTGGCAACGACCTAACCTCAGCGCTTGGCGGAATTCAACATCGATGTCGCCGCGGGCGCCCTCGCCTTGCCGGACGTTCTATGGTCATGATGCCGCCGCGTGAAATACGAGGAAACGAACATGCGCCTGAAACTTCTTTCGCCTGGCGAAATGAGCGCCGACCAGCGCCAGACCTACGACGAGTCGATCGCCAGCAAGCGCGGCTCGCCGCCGCCGCCGATGATGGCCTGGCTCAACAGTCCCGAGATGGCGCGGCATGCAACACGGCTCGGCGCCTTCCTGCGCTACGACACGGTATTTCCCGCAGCATTGTCGGAGATCGCGATCCTGGTGACGGCCCGGCACTGGACCGCGCACTACGAATGGTACGCGCACAAGCGCCTCGCGCTTCAGGGCGGATTGGACATCAGGATCATCGACGCCATCCGCGACCGCCGCACGCCGGAGTTCTCCGATCCCAAGGCGAAAGTGATCTACGACGTCGCCAAGTCGCTGCATGAGGGCCATGGGCTGACGGATGCGCTCTACAAGGATGCGATCGCAACGCTCGGCGAGCGCGGCGTCGTCGAGATCATCGGCCTCTGCGGCTACTACACAATGGTCTCGATGACGCTGAACGCGTTCGAGTTCGATTTGCCGGAGGGCGAGGTTTCGGAGTTGAAGTGAGGCCGGCTGACTAAAGCGAGCCCGTCGTCACGAAACCGGTACGCTCCCCTCCCCCTTGCGGGGAGGGGGGCGCACCGTGCGTGCCGCGCGAGCTTGCCTCTAAGCGCTCTACCTCAGCCCGCCGCCGCCTCGCGGCGCTTCGACGACCACACCAGCGCGAGCACGCACAGGCCCAGCAGCACCGGCGGGAACACCACGAGGTTCACCGCCGACCAGCCGAAATGGGCGAGCAGCTGGCCCGAGGAGAACGAGCCCAGCGCCATCAGGCCGAAGATCAGGAAATCGTTGAACGCCTGCACCTTGTTGCGCTCGGCGGACGTATGCGTCTCCAGCACCAGTGCGGAGGCGCCGACGAAGCCGAAATTCCAGCCGACGCCGAGCATGACCAGTGTGGCCCAGAAGTGCATCGCGGTCAGGCCGGACAGGCCGATGACGGCCGCGACCGCTTCGAGCCCCAGGCCCAGCGCGACGATGGCCGGCGCACCGAAGCGCGCGATCAGCGATCCCGTGAAGAAGCTCGGGCCGTACATCGCGACGATGTGCCATTGCAGGCCGAAATTGGAATCCGACACCGTCAGCCCGCACATCTGCATCGCCAGCGGCGCCGACGTCATCACCAGGTTCATCACCGGATAGGCGATGGTGCCGCACAGCGCGGCTGCGATGAAGCGCGGCTGGCGCACGATCTCGGACAGCGGCCGGCCGCCATGCAGATCGGCAGCTTCAGGCTTCGGCAGATCGACGCCGGCCACGATCCCCATCGCGACCAGCGCGACCGCCGCCTGGATCAGATAGCTGAACGCGAACAGATAGGGCTGCCAGACGTCCATGGTCCATTGCACGAGCTGTGGACCGAGCAGACCGGCGAAGATGCCGCCTGCCATCACCCACGACACCGCCTTGGGCCGGAACGCGGCGCTGGCGCCGTCGGCAGCGGCGAAGCGATAGGATTGCGCGACCGCGCCGTAGAGGCCGCCGAGGAACGTCGCCAGGCAGAACAGTGCGAACGAGCCGCGCAGAATCGCGAGGCAGCCGAGCACGCCGGTGACGGCACCGCAGCCGGTACCGATGAGGAAGGCCGCCCGGCGGCCATAGCGCCGCGAGATCGCGCCGGTCGGCAGGGTGCCGGCGGCGAGGCCGACGACGTACATCGAGATCGGCACCGTCGCGAGCCCGATGTTCGGGGCAATGGTGACGCCGACGATCGCGCCGGTCGCGAAGATCACGGCCGAGTTGGCGCCGGTCAGCGCCTGGGCGGCCGCGAGCCGCGCCACGTTGCGGCGAGCGCGGGCATCATCGGAAGTGTCTTCGCTCACGGTCAGATCGATCATCTCAGGTATCCGGGGGCGTGGCGCGCACGCTTCGCCTTGCTGGTTCAGCCGCACTATTGGGGGAAGCACGCGCCCGAGGCAACGGGCGCGAACGGAGACAAGCCATGCGGCAGCGGCCGCGCCACCGAGCGTGATTCGACACTCCCGACCCGCCCGGCTAATCAAGCCGACGGTATTCTCGCGTCAACGGCGCCCGCGGAGCTTGAGCCATGTCAATCGACGATCGTCCGACCATCGCGGCGCCCGATGACGATCCGTATCTGTGGCTCGAGGAGATCGACGGCGAGCGCGCGCTCGCCTTCGTCGCGGCGCAGAACCAGCGCACGCTCGCCGCGTTCGGCGATGCGGCCTTCGCACGCGACCGCGACGCACTAGCTGCCATTCTGGACCGGCCCGACAACATCCCGTTTGTGAGCCGACGCGGCGGGCTGCTGTACAATCAATGGAAGGATGCGGCGCATCCGCGCGGCTTGTGGCGGCGTACGACGCTGACGGAGTTCCGCAAGGCGCAACCGCAATGGGAGGACCTGCTCGACATCGACCGACTCGCCGCCGACGAAGGCGAGGACTGGGCACTGAACGGAGTCTCGAGCCTGCCGCCGGCCCATGAGCACGCCATCCTGAGCCTGTCACGCGGCGGCAGCGACGCCGTGGTGCTGCGCGAGTTCGACCTCGCGGCGAAGCGCTTTGTCACGGGCGGCTTCACGCTCTCGGAGGCCAAGGGCAGCGCCGCCTGGCTCGATGCCGACACGCTGCTGCTGGCGAGCGCGTTCGGCCCGGGCATGGCGACGCCGTCCGGCTACGCTCGGACGGTGCGGCGCTGGCGGCGCGGCCAGCCGGTCGAGCAGGCGGAGGTGATCTTCAGCGCCGAAGGCAGCCAGTCGACATGGGTGCATGTCGGCGTCGATCGCAGCGTCGCGCCGGCACGGGTGTGGTTCGCCGAGGGCATCGACTTCTTCAACCAGCATCTCTGGCTCGGCGACGGCAGCGGCGCGCGGACCAGGCTCGATCTGCCGACCGACTGCTGGATGTCGGCGCATGGCGACTGGATGGCCATCAAGCTGCGCCAGCCCTGGAGCCTCGGCGAGGTCACCCATCCTGCGGACGTGGTGCTCGGTCTCCGGCTGTCGGCATTCCTTGCCGGGCGCCGCGATTTCACCCGCGTGTTCGAGCCCGCGCCGCGACGCGCGCTGCAGGGCCTGTCCTGGGCCGGCGGCCGGCTGGTGCTGTCGATCCTCGACGAACTCAGGGCCAGGTTCGAGGTGTGGACGCCGTCACGGGAGGCGTGGAGCTGTGAGCGGCTGCCCGGCCTGCCGGAGATCGCGACCGTGGACGTCTGGCGCCTGGACACCGACGAAGCGGAAAGCAACGGCGACCTGCTCGCCAATGTCCAGGATCCGCTGACGCCGCCGTCGCTGCAACTGATCGAGGGCTTCGCTGCACCCGTGATCCTGAAGCAGGCGCCTCGCACCTTCGCCGCCGAGGGCCACGTCGTCACACGGCACGAGGCGATCTCGGTGGATGGCGAGCGTATTCCCTACACCCAGACCGGGCCGGCCGACCTGACCGGCGACGCGCCGGTGCACATGAGCGCTTATGGCGGCTTCGGTCACACGCTGCGTCCGGCCTACAATGCGGCGCTGGGCAAGCTGTGGCTGGAGCGCGGCGGCACGCTGGTGGAGGCCAACATCCGCGGCGGCGGCGAATTCGGCACCGCCTGGCACGACGCCGGCCGCTATGCCGGCAAGCGGCTCGCGCATGATGATTTCGCCGCCGTCGCCGCCGATCTCGTCCGCCGCGGCGTCACGGTGCCGAAGCGCATCGCGGCGCAAGGCGGCTCCAATGGCGGCATCCTGATCACCAACATGCTGGTGCGCTACCCCGAGCGCTTCGGCGCCTTGTTCTGCACCATCCCGCTGATCGACATGCGCCGCTATACCAAGCTGCTCGCCGGCGCGAGCTGGATCGCCGAATATGGCGATCCCGACCAGGACGCGGATTGGAGCTGGCTGCAGACCTATTCGGCCTATCACACCGCCACGCCCGGGCAGCCCTATCCGCCGATCCTGATCGCGACCACGCGGCGCGACGACCGCGTCCATCCCGGCCACGCCCGCAAGATGACCGCCAAGCTGCAGGCCATGGGCTACGACGCGTGGTTCTACGAACCCGCCGCCGGCGGCCATGGCTATGGCACCGACAACCGCGAGCGCGCCAGCTTCATCACGCTGGGCACGCGGTTTCTCGCGCGGCATGTCGGCTTGGAGATGGCGTAGCGCCTACGCTCCGTTACCGTGCTGCCGGCCCCACCCACCGCTGTCGTCCCGGCGAACGCCGGGACCCATTCTCCGCGGCAGGAGTTTGTCGCGAGGGCAGATGTCACGCCGATCTCGCGTCACAACTGGACCCTGTGGCTATGGGTCCCGGCGTTCGCCGGGACGACGGCGGAATTCGGAGCAGCGCCGTCGACAACTCACGACGTCCGACCGAACACCAGGATCATGTTGTTGGCCGGCATCTCCACCGTCTCGCGCAAGACGAGCCCGTTGCGCGCGGCGAGCGCGTCGAGATCGGTGATGTCGCGCACGCCCCAGTCCGGATCGCGCTCGCGCAGGGAGGTGTCGAACACGGCATTGCTGACCGCGGTGTGCTTGCCGTCACGCTTGAACGGGCCGTAGAGCACCAGCACGCCGTCCGCCGACAGCGCCTGCCCGGCACCGGCGAACAATCCCTCCGCCACCGCCCACGGCGCGATGTGAATCACGTTGGCGCAGAAGATCGCGGCGAGCTGCGAAGGCCCGCCCGCGGCGCGGAACGCCGCCGGCCAGCCGGGATCCGACAAGTCGATGCGCTGGGCGTCGCGGATGTTGGACCGCCCGGCATGCCGGCGCCACGCCGCGATGCTGGCGAGGTGGTTGGCGTTGAGATCGCTCGGCCACCACGTCAGGTCCGGGCGCTGGGAGGCGAAATGCACGACATGCTGGCCGGTGCCGCTGCCCGCCTCCAGCACGTCGCCGGTCTTGCCAGCCAGCAGCCGGCCCAGCACCGCCCAGATCGGCTGGTGGTTGCGGTGGAACGCGGCCGCGTCGAGCCGTCCGTCCGGTTCCACCGGCCGGCCGTCCCGGCCGAACTCCACGACATACTCCGCCATGCCCACTCTCCCGGCGCCAGATGAACGGCCTTCGTTAACCGCGTTGCGGCGGCCACCATAGCTGCATTGTCAGCCGATGGTCTTTATGCTTTGCAGCTCCTATATTACCGAGATCACCGAGACGTCGGAATTCCACCTTGATCACACCTGTCCTGCGTACCGCCCTGGCGATGGGGCTCTCGCTCGCCATGTCCATGGCCGCTCACGCCCAGTCCGGTGCCGTCGACGGCCAGAAGCTCGCCTTCGACCGCGGCAAGGGCAACTGCCTGACCTGCCACGAGATCAAGGGCGGCGACCTGCCGGGCTCGATCGGCCCGAAGCTGGAGAACCTCAAGGCGAGATACGACCGTGCCGAGCTGATCGCCATTCTCAACGACGAGACCAGGCGCAATCCGCTGACGGTGATGCCGCCGTTCGGCCGCAACCGCATCCTGACCGAGCAGGAAATCAGCGCCATCGTCGATTTCCTGCAGACCCTCTGATTCCGTTTGGAGACCGCCATGACTGCCTCGTTCGGCCCGTTGGCCCACCGCCGCCTGTTCCTGAAGGGCGCCGGCCTCGTCGCGCTGATCGGCCTCGGCAACGCCGTGCTGCACGCCGCGCCCGCCTTCGCGGCGACCAACGATAACAAATATCCGGAAGACGCCTTCAAGCAGAAGAACGCGGGCGACGCGGTCAAGGCGCTGTACGGCCGCGACCACGAAGCGTCCGACAAGATCAAGCTCGACGCGCCGGAGATCGCCGAGAACGGCGGCGTGGTGCCGATCGCGGTGACGACCACGCTGCCGAACGTCACCTCGATCGCTTTCATCGTCAGCGAGAATCCGTTCGCGCTGGCGGCGTCGTACCACATCCCCGACGGCACCGTGCCCGCGGTGGCGAACCGGCTCAAGATGGCCAAGACCTCCAACGTGATCGCGCTCGTCGAATCCGGCGGCAAGCTCTACAGCGCGACCAAGGAGGTCAAGGTCACCGTCGGCGGCTGCGGCGGCTAAGGTCAGGAGATCATCATGGCATCGAGCATCCGCGTCCGCGCCGTCCTGAACGGCGACATCGCCGAGGTCCAGACCCTGATCCAGCACCCGATGGATACGGGCCTGGTCAAGGACGCCAAGGGAGAGCTGATCCCGGCGCACTACATCCAGCAGGTCACCTTCGTGCACAAGGACAAGACGGTGTTCCTGGCCGATTGGGGCACCGCGGTCTCGAAGGACCCCTATGTCAAGTTCGCCTTCAAGGGCGCGGCCAAGGGCGACGAGCTCAAGGTGAGCTGGGTCGACAGCAAGGGCGCGACCGACAGCCTGACGGCGACGATCCAATGAGGGCGCCGTGCCTCGCGCTGACTGTCGCGGCCGCGCTCGCTCTCGGCGCCTGCGGCGCCGCGGCCGCGGACAAGCCGAACCCGGCCGCCGACGCCAAGGCGTTCCAGGATTACTTCGTCAAGAAGTTCCCGAAGGTGGCGTTCGATGATTTCGTCAACGGGCCGTATTCGATGAACGCCGACATGCGCAAGCAATGGGAAGAGAAAGAGGAGTTCCCTCCTTACGAGTTCGCGCTCGACGCCGGCAAGGAGATGTTCGCCAAGCCGTTCAAGAACGGCAAGACCTATGCCGACTGCTTCCCGAACGGCGGCATCGGCATCCGCCAGAACTATCCCTATTTCGACGACAAGGAAGGCAAGGTCATCACGCTGGAGCTGGCGCTGAACCGCTGCCGCGAGGCCAATGGCGAGCAGCCCTACTCCTACGTCAAGGACGAGATGGCCTCGCTGACCGCCTACATGGCGTTCACCTCGCGCGGCAAGCGCTTCGACATCAAGATCCCCGATGACCCGCGGGCGCTCGAGGCGTTCGAGAAGGGCAAGGAGTATTTCTACACCCGCCGCGGCCAGCTGAACTTCTCCTGCGCGAGCTGCCACGTGCAGAGCCCGGGCGAGCGCATCCGCGCCGAGATCCTGGCGCCGGCGCTCGGCATCCTCAACGCGATGCCGATCTACCGCTCGGAATGGAGCGGCATGGGCACGATCAGCCGGCGCTTCGTCACCTGCAACAGCCAGACGCGCGCCGTGCCGCTGGAGCCGCAGTCGGACGAATACCGCAACCTCGAATATTATCTGTCCTACGTGTCGAACGGCCTGCCGGTTTCAGGACCGGGAGCGCGGCCATGAAAAATGTCACGACAGCAGGCGTCATGAAAAAGATCGTGTTCGCCATGATGGTATCCGCGGTCGGCGCCGGCTCCGCGCGGGCCGCGTCGGAGGCCGACTATCTCTCGGCGGTCGCGGCGGCCGAGAGCGCCAACAAGGAAGCCGGACGTCTGCGCAACCAATGGACCGTGACCCAGGCCGCACTCACCGCTGCGAAGAAGGCAGCGGATTCCGGCAATTTCGATTCTGCGCTGAAATCGGCGCAGGAGGCCGAGGCGCTCGCCAAGGCCTCGATCGCCCAGGCCACCAGCGAGAAGCAGCGCTGGAAGGACATGGAGATCCGCTAGAGCATGATCCGGAGACGTGGCAACCCGGCGACAACCGCCGAAGGCGTTTGCGCGAAGATCATGCTCACACAAAGGGATGGATCATGATGCGATTCCATGGAATCGCATCATGATCTAGAACGCTGGCCATGACGATGCGGCGCCGGGATTTTCTGAAAGTATCGGCTGTCGCGGCCATCGCCGCGCCGGCGCTGCTGCGCAGCGCGACCGCCGCCGACACCGTCAGCCTGTACGACATCGAGAAATTCGGCAACGCGCGCATCCTGCACATCACGGACACGCATGCGCAGCTGCGGCCGCTGTTGTTCCGCGAGCCCAGCGTCAATCTCGGCATCGGCGAGATGTGGGGACGGCCGCCGCATCTGGTCGAGCGCGCCTTCCTCGACCGCTACGGCATCCGGCCCGACAGCGCCGAGGCTTATGCCTTCACCTCGTTCGAGTTCGAGAAGTACGCCGTTCGCTTCGGACGGATGGGCGGCTTCGCGCATCTGAAGACGCTGGTCGACAAGCTGCGCGCCGATGCCGGCGACCATCGCTCGGTGCTGCTCGATAGCGGCGACCTCTGGCAGGGCACCGGGCTCGCCAATGCGATGCGCGGCGCCGACATGGTGAGCGCGGCCAATCTGCTCGGCATCGACGCGATGACCGGGCATTGGGAGTTCACCTATGGCGAGGAGGCGCTGCGCGCCAACCTCGCCCGCTTCAAGGGCGAGTTCCTGGCGCAGAATGTGTTCCTGACCGAGGAGGCCGCGTTCAACGACGCCAAGGCATTCGATCCCGGATCGGGGCGCGTGTTCAAGCCGGCCACCATCAAGGAGATCGGCGGCGCCCGCATTGCCGTGATCGGCCAGGCTTTTCCCTACGTGCCGATCGCGCATCCGCGCCGTTTCACGCCTGACTGGACGTTCGGTATCCGCGAGGAGGAACTGCAGAAGCTGGTCGATGCCTTGCGCGGCGCCGACAAGGTCGATGCCGTGATCCTGCTGTCGCATAATGGCATGGATGTCGACCTCAAGCTCGCGAGCCGCGTCACTGGCATCGACGTCATCCTCGGCGGCCATACCCATGACGCGGTTCCGCAGCCGGTCGCGGTCAGCAACGCCAAGGGCGCGACGCTCGTCACCAATGCCGGCTCGAACGGCAAATTTCTCGCCGTGCTCGATCTCGATGTCGGCAAGGGCCGCGTCGCCGATGCACGCTACCGGCTGCTGCCCATCTACTCGGAGCTGCTGAAGCCCGATCCCGCGATGCAGGCGCTGATCGACCAGACGCAGCAGCCGCAGGTCGCGGCCTGGAGCGAGAAGCTCGCGACATCGGACCGGCTGCTGTACCGGCGCGGCAATTTCGAGGGCGCGACCGACGACCTGATCTGCGCGGCGCTGCGCCGCGAGCTCGACGCCGAGATTGCGCTGTCGCCCGGATTCCGCTGGGGTCCGACCTTGCTCGCCAACCAGTCCATCCTGCTGGAGGACGTGCTGGCGCAGACCGCCATCACCTATCCCGAGACCTATGTGCAGCGGATGACCGGCGCAGAGATCAAAGACGTGCTCGAGGACGTCTGCGACAATCTGTTCAACGCCGATCCCTATCTGCAGCAGGGCGGCGACATGGTGCGCACCGGCGGGCTGTCCTACCGCTGCGCGCCCGCCGAGCCGATCGGCCGCCGCATCTCCGATCTCACGCGCGACGATGGCCGCCCGCTCGACGCGCGCAAGAGCTACAAGGTCGCCGGCTGGGCCTCGATGAACGCGCAGGACGGCAAGCCGGTGTGGGACGTGGTCGCCAACCACCTGCGCGACGGTCAGCTGGTGCTGGTCGGAACCAACAAGGTCACGCTCTCGGGCGTCGACGGCAATCCCGGATTTGCATCGCAATCGTGACCGCGGATGGCGCGGTGCAATCCGGCCTGCCGAGCGTCCGCCGCATTGGTGACATCGGGCCGATCGTGCTAATGCCACGACGATCCTGATCGAAAGGAGGCGCCGATGATCTTCCGCCAATTGTTCGACAGCGTCTCCGGCACCTACAGCTACATCCTTGCCAGCCGCACCGGCGGCGAGGCTGTCATCATCGATCCCGTGCTGGAGAAGGTCGACCGCTACTGCCAGCTGTTGCGTGAGCTCGATTTGCGCCTGGTGAAGGCCGTCGACACCCACCTGCATGCGGATCACGTCACCGGCCTCGGCGCTTTGCGCGACCGCACCCATTGCGTCACCATCATGGGCGAGCAGACCAAGGCCGATGTCGTGGCGATGCGCGTCAGCGAGGGCGACCGGATCGCCATCGAGGGCATCAGCCTGGACGTGATGTACACGCCCGGGCACACCGACGATTCCTATAGTTTCTCGATGGGCGACCGCGTCTTCACCGGCGACACGCTGCTGATCCGCGGCACCGGCCGCACCGATTTCCAGAACGGCGATGCGCGGCAGCAGTACGACTCCATCTTCAACAGGCTGCTGCGGCTGCCCGACGACACGCTGGTCTATCCCGCGCACGACTACAAGGGCGACACCGTCTCCACCATCGGCGAGGAGCGCCGCTACAATCCGCGCCTGCAGGTCAAGTCGGTCGACGACTACGTCGCGCTGATGGCGAATCTGAAGCTGCCGAATCCGAAGATGATGGATGTCGCGGTGCCCGCCAACATGCGCGTCGGGCTGCATCAGGAGGAACTGGCGAAGCAGGGCCTGTCGCTGTCGGCACGTGAGGCGATCGAATGCCTGGGACGTCCCGACGTGCTGCTGGTCGATCTGCGCGAGGCCGCCGAGCGCGCCAAGCACGGCACGCTGTCCGGCGCGCTGCACGCGCCCTATCCTGCGATCGCCGACAATCTCAAGCCCGGCGGCATGCTGCGCGAGGTTGCCGCCGCCACCGGCCGCCGCATCGTGTTCTTCTGCGCCTATGGCGAGCGCTCGGCGATGGCCGTGCAGACCGCGCAAGCGGCAGGGCTTGCGAATACGGCACATATCGAGGGCGGACTGGACGCGTGGAAGAAGGCCGGCGGACCGGTGGTGCCGTAGGGAGTTACGCTCTCGCTCTCCTCTCCCACCTTTCGGCAGCCTTCGACCGCGCCCCACACTCGCTGTCGTCCCGGGAAAGACCGTTGACGCGAAGCGTCAGCGGGCGCCGACCCGGGACCCATACCGCGTGATCCGTCTTGAGGCAGGCTGCGTGTTGCACGACTCGCGCAACAAACATCCGCCGGTGGTTATGGGTCCCCGCGTTCGCGGGGACGACACCTGTGGTGGGGACACACCGTGCCTTCCTGCCCACAACCCCGGAACGGCGGCGGGTGACTTGCCGCCCCTCGGCCGCCGGCCATCCCGCGCAGGTGCCATGCGCGGGCGTTCATGGACAATGAACCGCAATCCGATAGTGTGGCGTTGTGTCGCGCGCCTCTGTTTAGGCAGCATCGGCGGTTTGCCGGCAACGCGTCCTCTTTTCCATCGCTGACGACCGGAGCCACACGGATCGACCATGGCTGACGTTCTCGCCGCACCGCAACATGTCCGTGCTCCGGTCCGGGCCGCCTCCCCGCTGCGCACGCTGGCGCTGATCTCGCTGGCGCATTGGGTCAGCCACCTGCACATGCTGGTGCTGCCGATGCTGTTTCCGTACCTCAAGGAGAAGCTCGGCGTCGGCTATGTCGAGCTCGGCTTCCCGCTCACCGTGTTCGCCGTGGTCTCGGCGCTGACCCAGGCCCCGGTCGGCTATCTCGTCGACCGCGCCGGCGCCCGCCGCATCCTGCTGCTCGGCCTCACGCTCGGCGGCCTGTCGCTGGCGCTGCTCGGGTTCTACCTGACCTACACGAGCCTCGTCGTCTCGGCGGTGCTGCTCGGCCTCGCCAACGCGGTCTACCATCCCTCGGACTATGCCCTGCTGTCGGCCCACATGGACGAGAAGCGGATGGGCCGCGCCTTCGGCGTGCACACCTTCGCTGGCTATCTCGGCGGCGCGGTCGCGCCCGCCGTGATGGCGGCGCTGGTCACCACCGTCGGCGGCTCCGGCGCGCTGATCGCGGCCGGCTTGGTCGGACCGCTCGCGGCGCTGCTGCTGCTCGTCGGCAACGTGCCCGAGGTGCCGCCGCATCCGCACCACACCGCTGCCGACGGCAGCAAGGCGAAGCAGCCCAGCCTGCTGACGCCGATGCTGATGCTGCTGACCGTGTTCTTCATGCTGCTCAGCCTGTCCAACGCCGGCATCGCCAGCTTCGGCGTGGTCGCGTTCATGAACGGCTACGGCATCTCGTTCTCGACCGCCAATATCGCGCTGACCGCATTCCTCGGCGCCAGCGCCGTCGGCGTGCTCGCCGGCGGCCAGCTCGCCGACCGCATCAGGCATCACAACCTGGTCGCGGCCGTCGCCTATGCGATCAACGCCGTGCTGGTGCTGATGATCACTTTCATCAACCTGCCAACCGTGCTGCTCACGGCGATTATGCTGGTCGCCGGCTTCATGAGCGGCGTGATCGCGCCGTCGCGCGACATGCTGGTGCGCAACGCCGCCCCTCCGGGCGCCGCCGGCCGCGCCTTCGGCATCGTCTCCACCGGCTTCAACTTCGCCGGCGTCGTCAGCCCGCTGCTGTTCGGCTGGATCATGGACATGAACGCACCCCGCTGGGTGTTCGGCGCCTCGGTCGGGTTCATGCTGCTGACCATCGTGCTGGCGTTCTTCACCGAGCCGAAGAAGGCCAAGGCGTAGTTGTCGACGTAGGGTGGGCAAAGCGAAGCGTGCCCACCATTTGTCACCGACACCACAGCTACCAACGGTGGGCACGCAACGCCTGATGGCGTCGCTTTGCCCACCCTAGGGACAGTAAGCTATTAGTTCGTCCGCGCTGCCCGATGCAGCGCCCTCTCCCCTTGTGGGAGAGGGCATCGCTGGCGCATCGGCGCACTCCGTCGGGTGAGGGGTCTCTCTCGGCGAAGGAAGCCGGCGGAGAGAGACCCCTCACCCGACCGAGCTTGCTGATCTGTCCTACATGCCCTCTCCCACAAGGGGAGAGGGCGCAATGATGAGCACCTCTGATAGTTGCGCGACGCTTGAGACGCGCTTCCACCTCTCCATGCAACGCTGCTGTCTCTTCCCGCGTGTTGACATCACCGTCCATGCATCGATGATGTCCCGATAATGACAATATCGGGGAAGACACGCCATGACCCAGCCAGATCTCGTGATCCGTGGTGGAACCGTTGCCGATGGCTCGGGCGGCGAGCTGCGTGAGGCGGATGTTGCAATCGCGGACGGCCGCATCCTCGAGGTTGGCAAGGTCACAGCCTCAGGCCGCGAGGAGATCGACGCCAAGGGCAAGCTGGTCACGCCCGGCTTCGTCGACGTCCACACCCATTACGACGGCCAGGTCACCTGGAGCCACGACATCTCGCCGTCGTCGCAGAACGGCGTCACGTCAGCGATCATGGGCAATTGCGGCGTCGGCTTCGCGCCGTGCCGGCCGGCTGACCATCAGCGGCTGATCCAGCTGATGGAGGGTGTCGAGGACATCCCCGAGCCGGTGCTCGAGGCCGGCATTCCCTGGGAATGGGAGAGCTTTCCGGACTACATGGAGTGGCTGGGCAAGCGTGAATTCGATCTCGACATCGGCGCGCAACTGCCGCATGCGGCGCTGCGCGTCTATGTGATGGGCGAGCGCGGCGCGCGGCGCGATCCGGCCACCGCCGACGACAACCGCGCGATGGCGGCGCTGGCGCGCGACGCGGTCAAGGCCGGCGCGCTCGGCTTCTCGACCTCGCGCACGCTCAACCACCGGACCTCGACCGGCGACTACACGCCGACCTTGAAGGCCGGCGAGGACGAGCTGACGACGATCGCGCAGGCCATGCACGGCGCCGGCCGCAGCGTGCTGCAATTCGTGCTCGACATCTCGACCATCCATGAAGACCTGCCGATGATGCTGCGCATTGCCGAGGCAACGAAATGCCCGATCTCGTTCTCGGTGACGCAGAACGACCGCGCGCCGCAGCGCTGGCGGCGGACGCTGGCCGAGATCAACGCCGCCGCTGCGCGCGGCCTGTCGGTGACGGCGCAGATCGCGGCGCGTCCGGTCGGGCTGCTGCTCGGGCTGGAGCTGTCGCGCAACCCGCTGCAGACGCATCCGAGCTATCAGGCGATCGCGCATCTGCCGCTGGCCGAGCGCGTCGCCCGGATGCGCGATCCGCAGGTTCGTGCGGCGATCCTGAGCGAGCAGGCCAGCGCGACCGACGATCCGCTGTTCTTCAAGCCGAACTACGACAAGATGTACCTGCTCGGCGATCCGCCGGATTACGAGCAGCCGCCCGAGCGGTCGCTCGGCGCCCAGGCCCGTGCGCGCGGCGCTCGTCCCGAGGAACTGGCCTATGACGCGATGCTCACGGACGGCGGGCGCGGCATGCTCTACGTGCCGTTCCTCAACTATTCCGACGGCAATCTCGATGCCACCTACGAGATGCTGCGTGACCCGCGCAGCGTGCCCGGCCTCAGCGATGGCGGCGCGCATTGCGGCATCATCTGCGATGCCAGCTTCCCGACCTATCTGCTCACGCACTGGACCCGCGACCGCAAGCGCGGCGACAGGCTGTCGATTCCCTTCGTCGTCGCCGCGCAGTCGCGCAAGACCGCACTCTCCGTCGGCCTCGACGATCGCGGCCTGATCGCGCCGGGCTACAAGGCGGACGTCAACGTCATCGACTACGACCGGCTGCACCTGCATCCGCCGAAAGTGCATTACGACCTGCCGGTCGGCGGCCGCCGCCTGATGCAGGAGGTCGACGGCTACGACGCGACGATCGTGTCCGGCGTGGTCACGCGCCGCCACGGCGAGGCCACCGGCGCACGGCCGGGGCGGCTGGTCAGGGGGGCGCGCCGTGTGAGCTGAGACATCAACTGGCCGCGGCGACCGTCTCGGCGAGCCTTGCAAGCTCGGATCGTGCGGCCGAGTATTCGTTGAACCATGGCGGCAACGAGCGCAGGGCGATCTCCAGTGCCCGTGCGGCCTCGTCGTGGCGGCCGTTCAACAGATGCCACTCACCGATGTAGAAATAGGCTTCAGCCTGTTCGGGAGCCGTTGCGGTCGCATTCAGCAACTGCTGCGCCGTCGAACGCTCCATCAGCAGATCGAACACCGGTCCAGGCCACTGCGCCGCAGTCCAGCGCGATGCGACAGCGGCGAGGTCCGGCCTGGCGCGCCCCGACAACCGGGCGAGCGACAGGTAAAGAAACAGAACCGCATAGGGATCGAACTCGAGCGCGAGCGATCTTTCCATGTCCGCTGCCGCGGCATCGAACCTGCCGCGGCAAAACTGGATATAGCCACGCCCCCTCTGCATGATGGGGTCATTGGGTGCGAGGCCGATCGCCGTCGTGCTCTCGACGATCGCGCGATCCGAATCGCCCTTCACGTGATGAAGGAACGCGAGTTCGCCATGAGCCGCGGCGACCCTGGGGTCGAGAGCGAGAGCTCGCGACTGGTCATCAAAGGCGCCGTCGAAGTCGCCAAGGAGTTTCCGCGACACGCCCCGGGCGCCGAATGTCTGCGCGTTCGGCTTCAGCTTGAGGGCCAGGCCGAAATCCGCGATCGAACTGGCGTGGCTTCCCATGCCCTGAAGGGCGACGCCACGATTATGGTAGGCGTAATAGTTGCGCGGGTTGAGCTGGATCACCTTGCTGAAGTGGAGGATGGCGCCTGGGAAGTCCTCGATCTTCAGGCATCGCGCACCGCGCCAGTAGTGCAGCATATGATAGAACAGGCGCATCGTGCAGGACCTCAGCAAGGATGAATGCGAGGCCGCCTCCTGATGACCCCTGACAGGGGTTGTATCACGCAAATTCCGGCGCGGCAGCCTGCTGCGCCTGCAGGCGGGCGCGTTCGCTGTTCGGCCAGAGCAACGCCAGGCCGAGCAGGCCCGAGATCACCATGATCACGGCGTTGATGGTGAAGCCGGACATGTAGCCTTCGAGCAGGCTGCCGGAGGCCTGGATCATCTTGCCCATCACCACCGGCGCCACGATGCCCGCCAGCGTATAGAGCGCGCCGTAGATCGCCATGGCGGCGCCGCGCTGCGCGACCGGGGTGAACTCGCCGATCATCGGCGGGCAGACGACGTAGATCGAGCCGCACAATCCCGATCCGACGACGAGCAGTGCGATCTTGGCCGACGCGGCGTCGACATGCGGCATCATCGCCATCAGGGCGCCGCCGATCACGAGCGGCGTCGCGCCGAGCACGCCGCGGGCCATGCGGGTGGATACGCCGCGCGCCATCAGCGTCTGCGACACAAAGCCCGTGGTCAGCACGACGCACGCGCCGAAGATCCAGGGCAGGATCGAGATGAAGCCGGCCTGCTGCTGCGAGAAGCCGAGCCCCTTCACCAGGAACGGCGTGAACCAGGTGAGCCCGAGCGACAGCGCCCAATAGGCGCCGAAGGTCGCGGCAACGCAACCAACGAAGGTGCGCGACGTCAGCAATTGCAGATACGGGACGCGCTGCTCGCGCAGGCCGGCGAGCTCGACCTCGGCCAGCGGCCCTTCCTTGCCCAGCCACAGCCACGCCACGCTCCACATCAGCCCGACCACGCCGAGCGCGCCAAAGGCATAATGCCAGCCATGATTCACGATGATCCAGTTCAGCGCGGGCACCGCGAGGATGACACCGAACGCCGACCCCTGTGACAGGATCGCGGTCGGCATCGCCCGTTTCTCATCGGGAAACCATTTGTAGACGGCGTGAACCGCGACGGACGCCGCGGGGCCTTCGCCGGCGCCGAGAATGACGCGGCAGATCAGCAGCGTGGTGAAGCCGACGGTGCCGACCATCGGGAATTGCGCCACCGCCCAGATCAGCGCGAGCACCAGCAGCACCCAGCGCGTCGGCACCTTGTTGACGACGAAGCCGACGACGATGGCGGAGATCGAGAACAGGAAGAAGAAGGACGATCCGAGCAGGCCGAACTGCTCGGCATTCAGATTGAGCTCGGTCATGATCGGCACGCCGGCGAGCCCGACCACGATCTTGTCGGCGAAGTTCACCAGCATGAACAGGAACAGCAGGAAGGTGATCTTCCAGGCCCCCTTCGGGGTCGCGCTTGCGCGGGATGTGCCCTTCAGCGTCGTCGGCGCGGCCATGGTCGTTCCCCGTTCTGTCATGATCCGTCCCTGTCATCCGGGCGTTTCGACGATGCTACCCACGAAGCGGCTCCGCAGGCAACCGGCTCGCGCGCTAAGTTGTTGCTGCAACGCGGGAATTCGCCCTCTTGGGCTGCATCGCGATACCCTCGCAACCTGATTGCGCGCGGCCGGCATCACATCAGCGGCGTCGCGAAGAACGAGCACGTGATGTTCGCGTTGGCCCTTGTTATGTTGTGACGCAACAACCCCGATCATGCCCGTGCTCAGCGTCCGTCATCTCACCAAATCCTATCGATCCGGCGGCGAAACGATCCATGTTCTGCGTGGCGTCGACCTCGACGTCTCCTCCGGCGAGCGCGTCGCACTGACCGGCGAATCCGGCTCCGGCAAGAGCACGCTGCTGCATTTGATCGCCGGGCTCGATGCCGCCGACAGTGGCGACATCCTGCTGGACGGCGCTGCGGTCGGCGCGCTCGACGATTCGGCACGCGCGGCGGTCCGGCGCGAGCGGCTCGGCCTCGTGTTCCAGCAGTTCAACCTGGTGCCGAGCCTGTCGGTGCAGGACAATCTCAGTTTCCAGGCGCGGCTGGCCGGTCGGCATGATCCGGCGTGGCACAGCGAGCTGGTCGAGCGGCTCGGGCTGAAGCCGCTGCTCAAGCGCTATCCCGAGCAATTGTCGGGCGGGCAGCAGCAGCGCGTCGCGATCGGCCGCGCGCTGGCGATCAAGCCGACGCTGCTGCTTGCTGACGAGCCGACCGGCAACCTCGACGAGGACACCGCCGACGAGGTGATGGCGCTGACGCGCGACCTCGTCGCGCGCACCGGCTGCGGCTTCCTGATGGTGACGCACAGCGCGCGGCTCGCGGCGATGCTCGACCGTCACGTCCACCTGCATGCCGGACGCATCGCATGAGACGCGCGCTGTGGATATTAGCGGTGCTGCTCAGCCACTGGCGCCGGCATCCGATGCAGCTCGCGACCTTGCTGATCGGGCTGATCTCGGCGACCGCGCTGTGGAGCGGCGTGCAGGCGCTGAATCAGCAGGCCCGCAGCTCGTATGATCGCGCCGCCGCGATCTTCGGCGGCGCGCGCACGCCGATGCTGGTCGCGACCGACGGCAAGATGCTGCCGCAGAGCGTGTTCGCGGAATTGCGCCGCGCCGGCTGGCCGGTGTCGCCGGTGCTGGAGGGCCGCGTGCAGATCGACGGCCATTCGCTGCGGCTGCTCGGCATCGAGCCGTTCAGCATCCCCCGGGAGGTCGGCGATGCGCCGAGGGTCGGGCGCAGCGAGCTCGAGGCGTTCCTGACGCCGCCGCATCGCACGCTGATCTCGCCGGAGACGCTGGCCGATCTCGGCCTCAAGGACGGCGCAACGCCGCGGCTCAGCAACGACGCGCTGCTGCCGCCCGTGATGGCGCAGCAGCAGCTCGCGCCCGGCGTGCTCGTGGTCGATATCAGCGACGCGCAGCGGCTGCTCGACAAGCCCGGCCAGATGTCGCGGCTGCTCGTCGGCAAGGCGGCCGGTCAATTGCCGCCGTTGCGGTCATTCGCCGGCGGCCGGCTACAGCTCCTGCAGCCGGAGGCCGAGACCGACCTGGAGCGGCTGACCGACAGCTTCCACCTCAACCTCACCGCCTTCGGCCTGCTGTCGTTCGTCGTCGGCCTGTTCATCGTCAATTCCGCCATCGGCCTCGCCTTCGAGCAGCGGCTGCCGGTGCTGCGCACCTTGCGCGCCTGCGGCGTGTCGGCGCGGCAGCTCAATGGCGTGCTGATCGGCGAGCTCATCGGCTTTGCCTTGGTTGCGGGCCTGGCCGGGCTGGTGTGCGGCTACATCATCGCCGCCGCGCTGCTGCCGAACGTAGCGGCATCGCTGCGCGGGCTGTATGGCGCGCAGGTGCCGGGCGAACTGAGCCTGCAGCCGGAATGGTGGCTTGCGGGCCTCGTCATCAGCATCGCCGGCGCGCTCGCAGCCGCGACCACGAGCCTGATCAAATCGATGCGGCTGCCGAGCCTCTCCACCGCGCAGCCCTATGCGTGGCAGGAGGCGCAGCGGCGCTGGCTGCGGCTGCAGAGCGCCATCGCGCTCGCCTTCTTCGTCACAGCAGGTCTGCTGCTGTGGCTCGGACAATCGCTGCTGGCCGGCTTCGGCGTGCTCGCGGCGATGATGCTCGGTGCCGCGCTGCTGCTGCCGGCGGTCCTGGAGCTCGTGCTGCGGCTCGGCGAGCGCGGCGCGCGGACGGCGCTGGCGCAGTGGTTCTGGGCCGACAGCCGCCAGCAGATCTCGGGCCTGTCGCTGGCGCTGATGGCGCTGCTGCTGGCGCTCGCCGTCAATGTCGGCGTCGCGACGATGGTCGAGACCTTCAGCCGCACCTTCTTGGTCTGGCTCGACGGCCGGCTCGCCGCCGACGTCTACATCAGCGCAGCGGACGAGGCGCAGGCGCGCGAGATTCAAAGCTGGCTGCGTACACGGCCTGAGGTGCAGGCCGTGCTGCCCGGCGGCCGCGCCGAGACGCAGTTGGCGGGCGCGCCGATCGATGTGCTCGGCCTGCCCGATCACGACACCTATCGCGCGCACTGGCCGCTGCTGCAGGCCGGCGCCAACGCGTGGAAGCAGCTGGTGCGCGGCGACGCCGGCTTCGTCAGCGAGCAGTTGGCGCGGCGGCTCAATCTGTCTGTCGGCGACACTATCGACATCGCCGCGCCGACCGGCGATTGGCGCATCACTGTCGCGGGTATCTATGCCGACTATGGCAATCCGAAGGGCCAGGTCACGGTCAACGTCGCCGCGCTGACGCGCCGTTTCCCGGCGACGCCGATCACGCGCATGGCCGTGCGCGCGGCGCCGGCCGACGTGCCGGGGCTGATCGCTGCTCTCACCGACAAGTTCGGCCTGGACGGCCGCAATGTCATCGACCAGGCGACCGTGAAGCAGGAGTCGAAGCAGATCTTCAACCGCACCTTCGCGGTCACCGGCGCGCTCAACACCTTCACGCTGGGCGTCGCCGCGATCGCGCTGCTGACCAGCCTGCTGACCCTCGCGAACTCGCGGCTGCCGCAGCTCGCACCGCTCTGGGCGATCGGGCTGACGCGGCGGCGGCTCGCCGAGGTCGAGCTGCTGAAGACGCTGTCGCTCGCCGGGTTGACCGCGCTGCTGGCGCTGCCGCTCGGGCTGGTCGTGGCGTGGTGCCTGATCGCGATCGTCAACGTCAAGGCGTTCGGCTGGCGGCTGCCGTTCGACGTGTTTCCGCTGCAGCTCATCCGGCTGCTGATCGTCACGCTGGTGGCGGCGGTGATCGCCTCGCTGCTGCCGGTGCTGCGGCTGGCGCGGATGCAGCCGGCCGATCTGGTCAGGACCTTCACCATTGAGCGCTAGAGCGATCATCACGCGGCGCGGGCTGATCGGCGGGCTCGGCCTGCTGGCGCTGCCGCGGCTCGCGCGCGCGCAGGGCTTTGCGGGCCTGAGCGACAGCGCCGAGGGCTTTGCGCCGGTGACGCCGGGACGAGAGTTCAGCTTCCCCGCTGACCACGGCCCGCACGACCATTTCCGCATCGAATGGTGGTATGTCACCGCGAATCTCAGCGACGCCAACGGCAAGGCCTACGGCCTGCAATGGACGCTGTTCCGCTCGGCGGCGCGGCCGGGCCCGCAAGCCGAAGGTTTCGACAATCAGCAGCTCTGGATGGCGCATGCCGCCGTGACGCGCGCCGACAGCCACCGCTCGACGGAAAAGTTCGCACGCGGCGGTGTCGGCCAGGCCGGCGTCGAGGCCAAGCCGTTCCAGGCCTGGATCGATGATTGGCAACTGCGCGGTACCGCCGCGACCGACGATCGATCGCTGGCGCCGCTCGACATGGGCGCCGCCGGGCCGGACTTCTCCTACGCGCTGCATCTGGAGGCCGATCGTCCCGTGGTGCTGCAGGGCATCGGCGGCTACAGCCGCAAGTCCGAGCGCGGCCAGGCCTCGTACTACTACAGCCAGCCGTTCTACCGCGCCCGCGGCCGCATCAGCTTCGACGGCACGCCGGTCGAGGTCTCGGGCCAAGCCTGGCTCGACCGCGAATGGAGCAGCCAGCCGCTGGCCGCCGACCAGAGCGGCTGGGACTGGTTCGCGCTGCATTTTTCCGGCGGCGAGAAGCTGATGCTGTACCGGATGCGGCAGGGCAATGGCGACTATACGTCCGGCACCTGGATCCCAACGGACGGCGCCTCGCAGGCGCTCGGTCCCGACGGCATCGTGATGACACCAAAGGAGACGGTCACGATCGGCGAGCGCAAGCTGCCGGTCGGCTGGCGCGTCGAGATCGCCGCGCTCGGCATCGCCATCGACACCGCGCCGCTCAACCCCAAGGCCTGGATGGGCACCCGCGTGCCGTATTGGGAGGGACCGATCAGCTTCAAGGGCAGCCACACCGGGGTGGGCTATCTCGAGCTGACGGGATATTAACAGGCCGCCATCAGGGGGAACCGCGCATGTATCATTTCACCGCACTCGTCACCGTGCTCGCGCTCATGCTGTATTTCTACATGGCGGTCCGCGTCGCGCAGGCGCGCGCCCGGTTCGGCGTGAAGGCGCCGGCCGTCACCGGCAATCTCGATTTCGAGCGCACCTATCGCGTGCAGGTGAATACGCTGGAATGGCTGCCGATCTTCCTGCCGGCGCTGTGGCTGTTCGCGATCTATGTCAGCGACACGATCGCGGCCCTGATCGGCCTCGTCTGGATCGCGGGCCGCGCGATGTACATGTTGTCCTACGCCAAGGCCGCGGAGAAGCGCGGCCCCGGCTTCGGCGTGCAGGCGCTCGCCGCCTCGGCGCTGCTGGTCGGCGCGCTCATCGCCATTCTCTGGCGCATGCTGCACGGCTGATTTCCGCATGCACTGCTGTGGTCCCGGCCCCGAGCCGGGACCACACCGGTGGTGGGACGGGCCTACTTCGTCAGCGGGCAGCCGCTCTCCTTGGCGGTGAAGAACGCCTTGTCGCCGGGCACCGTGGCGAGCTGCTTGTAGTAGTCCCACGGCTTCTTCGATTCCGACGGCTTCTTGACCTCGAACAGATACATGTCGTGGACCATGCGACCGTTGGCGAGCACCTTGCCTTGAGCAAAGGCGTCGTCGACCGGCAGCTCCTTCAGCTTCGCAGCCACCGCGTCGGAGTCCTTGGTTCCGGCGGCCTTCACCGCCTTCAGATAGGACAAGGTCGCGGAATAGGTGCCGGCGTGGATCATGCTCGGCATCCGGCCGGTGCGCTTCATGAAGCGCTCGCTGAAGGCGCGGGACTTGTCGTCACGATCCCAGTAGAAGCCTTCGGTGAGGATCAGGCCCTGCGCCGCCTCCAGCCCGAGGCCATGCACCTCGGACAGGGTCATCAGCAGGCCGGCGAGCTTCTGCCCGCCCTTGACGATGCCGAACTCGGCCGCCTGCTTGATCGAGTTGGTGGTGTCGAGGCCGGCATTGGCAAGCCCGATGATCTTGGCCTTCGAGCTCTGCGCCTGCAGCAGGAAGGAGGAGAAGTCCGACGAGTTGAGCGGGATGCGCACCGAGCCCAGCACCTTGCCGCCCTTCGACGTCACGATGTCGCTGGTGTCCTTCTCGAGCGCATAGCCGAAGGCGTAGTCGGCGGTCATGAAGAACCAGGTGTCGCCGCCGGATTCGACCAGCGCGCCGCCGGTGCCGACCGCGAGCGCGCGGGTGTCATAGGCCCAGTGGAAGCCGTAGGGCGTGCAGGCATCGCCTGTGATGCGCGAGGTCGCGGCGCCGACGACGATGTCGATCTTCTTCTTCTCCTTCGACAGCTCCTGGATCGCCAGCGCGACCGAGGACGTCGTCAGCTCGGTGATCATGTCGACACCCTCGGTGTCGTACCAGCGCCGCGCGATCGTGGAGGCGAGATCGGGCTTGTTCTGGTGGTCGGCGGTGACCAGCTCGACCTTCTGCCCCAGCACCTCGCCGCCGAAATCCTCGATCGCCATCTTGGCCGCTTCGACGGAATATTTGCCGCCGTAGTCGGCATAGACGCCGGACTGGTCATTGAGGATGCCGATCTTGACCTGTGCCGACGCCGGCGCCGACGCCAGCAGCGCACCGACGGCTGCAAAAGCCAGCAAACCCGATTTCATATGGTCTCTCCCCGCATGTCTTGGTCTTGAGATGTCATTCGTTGGAATGCGCGCTCATGTTATGCCAGAACCCCGGCCGCGCCCATCCCCTTCCCGCCTCGGTCAATCGGCTGACAGCCATGTTGAGAGAGGCGGGCTCCTCCGCTACATTCGCGCCAAACAACGAGCCGTCCCGCCGGGATGGTGCGCAGGGACGGAAACCGCCTGGACGCGTGAGGCAGCATCGTCTGCATCGCGTCGCCATGCCGAGGTGCCGCGGCAGGCGCCTCCCGCCCGCGCGCCGCGGCGAGCTGCGCGCATCGGCAGGAGGACACATGTACACCGGCAAGCACGCCCGGCTGCGCCCACTGCAGCCTGCCTTCATCATGGCCTCGACCGGCGAGGCGGTGACCTATCGCGAGCTGGAGGCGCGCAGCAACCGGCTGGCGCATCTGTTCCGCCAACGCGGCCTGAAGCGGCTCGACCACTATTCGATCTTCATGGAGAACAACAGCCGCTATCTGGAGGCGTGCGGCGCCGGCGAGCGCTCCGGGCTGTATTTCACCTGCGTGAACTCCTACCTCACGCCCGGCGAGCTGACCTACATCCTCAATAACAGCCGGTCGCGGCTCCTGATCACTTCCCTCGCCAAGCTCGACGTCGCGCGCGAGGCGCTGAAGGAGGCGCCCGGCATCGAGCTGTGCATCGTCGCCGATGGCGCAGGCGAGAGCGAGGGGATCGTCGGCCTCGCCGAGGCCACAGCCGGCCTGCCGGCGACGCCGATCGCCGACGAATGCGTCGGCACCGCAATGCTGTACTCCTCCGGCACCACGGGCCGGCCGAAGGGCATCCTGCGGCCGCTGCCCGAGCAGCCGCCGGTGCAGCAGCTTCCGATCTTCGACTTCCTGGAAAGGCTGTGGCGCTACCGCGAGGGCATGATCTACCTGTCGCCGGCGCCGCTCTATCACTCCGCGCCGCAGGCCGCGGTCAACCTCACCATCCGCGTCGGCGGCACCGCCATCATCATGGAGACGTTCGATCCCGAGCGTTATCTCCAGCTCGTCGAGCAATGGGGCATCACGCACACCCAATTGGTGCCGACGATGTTCTCGCGCATGCTCAAGCTGCCGGAGGACGTTCGGACCCGCTACGACCTCTCCTCGCTCGAGGTCGCAATCCACGCCGCAGCGCCCTGCCCGGCGCAGGTCAAGGAGGACATGATCAGATGGTGGGGGCCGATCATCCACGAATATTATGGCGCCACCGAAGGCCTCGGCTTCACCGCCTGCGACAGCGCGGAATGGCTCGCGCATCGCGGCACGGTCGGCAAGGTGCTGTTCGGCGACCTGCACATCCTCGACGAAAACATGCAGCCTTGCCCGGTCGGGACCGCCGGCACGGTGTGGTTCAAGACGGGCTCGCCGTTCGAATACTTCAACGACCCCGAGCGCACCAAGGAGGCCCGTTCGGCCGACGGCAGCATGAGCACCGTGGGCGACGTCGGCTATGTCGATGCCGACGGCTATCTCTATCTCACCGACCGCGCCACCTTCATGATCATCTCCGGCGGCGTGAACATCTACCCGCAGGAATGCGAGAACCTGCTGATCACGCATCCGAAGGTCGCCGATGCCGCCGTGTTCGGCGTGCCCAATCCCGATCTCGGCGAGGAGGTGAAGGCGGTGGTCCAGCCGATGTCGGGCATCATGCCCGGGCCTGAGCTGGAAGAGGAGCTGATCGCGTTCTGCCGGCAGTCGCTGTCGCGGCAGAAGGTGCCGCGCTCGATCGATTTCGAGAAGGAGCTGCCGCGGCTGCCGACCGGCAAGCTCTACAAGCGCCTGCTGCGCGACCGCTATTGGGGCAACAAGACGTCAAGGATCGTGTAGGGCGGCACGACCTCGGATTGATCCTGGTCAAGCGCGCGCGATGCCGCGGAGCTATTCTCCATCGATTGCGACCGTAGCGATTGCACGAGACGACGACATGCGCGCTCATCAAATCATGACCAGATCCGTGATCGCGGTGACGCCCGGAACCCCGGTGGCCGAGGCAGCGCGGATCATGCTGCACAACCACATCGGCGGGCTGCCGGTGGTCGACGCGTCCGGCACGCTCGTCGGCATGGTGACGGACGGTGATTTCCTGCGCCGCGCCGAGCTCGGCACCGAGCGCAGGCAAGGCCGCTGGCTCGACCTCCTGGTCGGCCGCGGTCGCATCGGCGCCGACTTCGTCCATTCCCACGGCCGGACGGTCGGCGACATCATGAGCCAGCCTCCGGTCACCGTCAGCGCCGATGCCAGCCTGGCGGAGATCGCCGAGATCATGGAAAAGCGCAACATCAAGCGTCTCCCGGTGGTGAGTGGCGACCGGCTGGCCGGCGTGGTGACACATACGGATTTCCTGCAAACCGTGGCCGACCTCGCCACTGCCGTTCCGGGCCCCACCCCCGACGATGACGGCATCCGCAGCGCCATCCTCGATTCACTCGACCAGGCCGCCTGCAAGCATTGCCGCTTCAACGTCGTCGTCCGCAACGGCATCGCGCATCTCACGGGGGCGGTGCGCAACGAGAAGGAGCGGGCCACGGCGATCGTGGCGGCCAAGAGCGTCCAGGGCGTCAGGAGCGTGCGCGACCACATGTGGGTCTATCCGCCCCCAGAAGACGAGTTCGGCGGCGGTGACATCGTCTCGCTGCAGGACCAGCCGTCGACCGACGACGACCAGCCGCTGTGAGGAGAACCGGGCGTGCGACGTGCCTCCGTACCATCGCTGCTGCTGCTGGTCCTGCTCTCCGCTCCGGCGGCCGCCGAGGATCTCGACCACGGCCGCCAGCTCGCCGAGCGCTGGTGCGCCGCCTGCCACGCGGTGGCCACCAAGCCGACCAAGTTCCGGCGCGCCCGGCCGTTCGTCGCCATCGCGGCCAGGGACGACGTGACGAAGGAGATGCTGACCAAGTTCCTCCTGCTTCCCCACGCAACGATGGCCAACAATCCGCTCAGTGCGAATGATGCGGCCGACCTGGCAGGCTACATTCTCAGCCTGAGGAAGTAGTTAAGGCCACATTCGCCAATGGGTTGAGCCGCAGCCCCCGGCCGGCGGCGTCCGGCTGCAAGCGCACCCTGGCGCCGGTTCGGCGGCAATTTAACAGGATCCCTTGGAACAAACCGCCCAAGCCTGCGTTCTTGGTGTTCGCCGTCGTGAGCTGGAGCACGTCGCACGGCCCCTGGGGGGTCTGCTGGCGGCAAGCCGTCCTGTCCTCGTTGCCGGAAAAACCAACAACAAGCAGCGATCGAGATAGCCCTTGCATTTGTACACAAACAAGTTGGTAATCCCGCGCGCGGCGTCTTCTCTGTCGACCTGTTAGCAAGGAGCCTGCGACGTGCACGGAATGCCCGGCGCCTCCCCCGCCCCACGCGTAACCGACGACGATACGGCCTATCTGGCGGCGATCGTGGAGTGCTCGGCCGACGCCATTGTCGGCACCACCGCAGACGGTATCATCCGCAGCTGGAATGCGGCTAGCGAACGGATGCTGGGGTTCACCGCGGCTGAAATGATCGGCAGACCCGTCTCCGAGATCATACCCCCCGAGCTGGCAGAAGAAGCGAGCGCCTTGCGCGCCAGGGTCAACGCGGGCGAAGCGATCGAGAGCTTCGAGACCGTCCGGCTGACCAAGCCGGGACGCCCGATCGAGGTCTCCATCACGTTTTCACCGATCCGCAGCAGCACCGGCGTGATCGTCGGCATCTCCAAAATCATCCGCGACGTCACGCTGTCGAAGAAGGCCGAGCGTGCGTCGGCGATGCTCGCGGCCATCGTCGCCTCGTCCTCGGACGGCGTCGTCAGCAAGACGCTGGACGGCACGATCACCAGCTGGAACAAGAGCGCCGAACGCATCTTCGGCTTCTCGGAAGGCGAGATGATCAACCACTCGATCCGCACGATCATCCCGCAGGAGCGCCAGGCCGAGGAGGACCGGATCCTTGCCACCGTGCTGTCCGGCGAGATCATCGACAATTTCGAGACCATCCGCCTGCGCAAGGATGGCGCGCTCATCGACGTATCGGTAACGGTTTCGCCGGTCCGGGATTCCAGCGGCCGCATCATCGGCGCCTCCAAGATCGTGCGTGACATCACCGACAAGCGCCAGACAAGGGAGCAGTTGCGCACCTTGCTGGCCGAGGTGAACCACCGCAGCAAGAACCTGCTGTCGCTGGTGCAGGCGATCGCCCGGCAGATGACCCGTCACGGCCGCCAGCTCGACCTCAACCGCTTTCTGGAGCGCCTGCAGGCGATCGCGAGCAATCAGGATCTCCTGATTCAGAACGATTGGCGTTTCATTCCGCTCGACGGGCTCGTCCGCTCGCAACTCGGCGCGTTCAACGACCTGATCGGCAACCGCATCGCGATCGACGGACCATCGATCGAGCTGACGCCGGAGGCCGCGCAGTCGATCGGCATGGCGGTTCACGAGCTCGCCACCAACGCCGCCAAATATGGTGCGCTGTCGAACGACGACGGACGGATCGCGATCCGCTGGCTGCGCATCGATGACAGCTTCGACATGACCTGGGTCGAGAGCGGCGGGCCTGAGGTCGCGCCGCCGGAGCACACCGGTTTCGGCAGCCGGGTGATTTCCGACCTGGTGCGCGCCGGCCTGGATGGAACGGTCGAGGTCGAGTTCCTGCCGGCCGGACTGCGCTGGCACCTGAGGTGCCCCCTGCAACGCCTCTGCCGCGACCGTCATCATGCGCGCCAGTGAGAAGACTCATCTCCTGATCGTCGAGGACGATCCCATGATCGGCTTCGACCTCGCGGTCGAGCTCGAAGCCGCCGGATTCACGGTGGTCGGCGTGGCTCCGACCGTGCACAAGGCCCTCCATCTGCTGGAGCTGAATCATTGCGATCTTGCCGTGCTCGACGTCAATCTCGGGCAGGAAACATCGGCGCCGATCGCGCGCGCCTTGGCGGCGGCCGGCGTGCCCTTCGTCGCCGTCACCGGCTATTCCGTCGATCAATGCCCGGAGGAATTCGCCACGGCACCGCTGCTGTCGAAGCCGTTCCAGACGTCGCGGCTGGTCGCGGCGCTACGCCGTCAGTTGCACGAGTGAGAGTCGCAAGCGACCGAGCTTAAATCCCCGCTGGTTCGCGTACTTTCTTCTTCGCGACGAATTCGTTTGCAAACAGCTGGAGACGAGACACGCGCAGAGACGAGAAACGAGCCATTTCGGCACGGACGGTAGGCTCCCTCGCCCCGTTCTTACGGGGAGAGGGGTGGGGTGAGGGCAGCCGCACGAGAAGTATACGTGGATAGACCTGTACCCCCCTCACCCGGATTGCATCTGACGATGCAATCCGGCCTCTCCCCGCTTGCCGCGGGCGGGGAGAGGTGCACCGAGCCAGCCGTAAGATGTCGGCACACACGCGCTGCGACAAGCAATGATTGCCTTCGTCGCAGATCTTCCCGTAGCTCACTCCCCTGCCCGACGATCAGGCCGCAATCTCCGCCACGATCCGGCCCGTCGTCACCTGGTCGCCCTCGGCAACCTCGATCGCGGTCACCGTTCCAGCGATGCCGGCGGTGTGGACGTGCTCCATCTTCATCGCCTCGAGCGTCACCACCGGCTGTCCCACAGCCACGCTGTCGCCCGGCTTCACCAGCACCGCGACCACACGACCATTCAACGCCGCGCGAACCCTGCCATCACCGCCGCCAGCCGCTGAGGATTGCGGCCTGGCCAACGTCACGTCGCGCAGCGCCAGCGTCTGGCCGCGATGCTGGACGAACAGCCGATCGTTGTCGCGGACGAAGCGCACGCTCTCGACGATCTCGGCGTGACGAACGCGGATCGTATCATCCGTGAGCGATACGATGTCGAAACGATGCTCTGCATCGCCACGTGTCACGCGATAGATTCCGTCACGCTCGCGCAGCAGCTCGCACTCGGCCACCTCGCCGGCGATCTCGAACCGGAGCGGCGTCGCGAAGGCAGCCGCGAGCGAGCGGCCGCGGCGGACGGGATGCGCGAGCGGATGGCTGACGGAGAGCAGCAGCGCGCCCAGCGCGAGGTCTGCCGCTTCGGCGGCCGGCGCACGCAGCTCGTCGCGATGCGCCGCGATGAATGCGGTGGTCGCCTTGCCCGCGGCGAAGGCCGGATGCCGCAGGCAGGACATCAGGAAGGCCCGGTTGGTCGGGACGCCCAAGGCAACGGCCTGCTCCAATCCGGCGATCAGCCTTGCGCGCGCCTCCTCACGAGTCGCAGCATGGCTGATCAGCTTGGCGATCATCGAATCGTAATGGGGCGGGATCTCCGCGCCGGACTCCAGCGCATGCTCGACCCGGATCGTCTCGGGCATCTGCCACAGCGCCATCCGCCCGGACTGCGGCATGAAGTCGTGCGCCGCATCCTCGGAGCATAGTCGCACCTCGATCGCATGACCCGAGAAGCTGATCTGCTCCTGGCGTAACGGCAGCGGCTCGCCGGCGGCGACGCGCAATTGCCATTCGACGAGATCGAGTCCCGTCAAGGCCTCTGTCACGGGATGCTCGACCTGCAGCCGCGTGTTCATCTCCATGAAGTAGAACTGCCCGTCGCCGTCGAGCAGGAATTCCAGCGTACCCGCTCCCTCATAGCCCAGCGCCTTCACCGCCTGCACCGCCACCGCGCCCATGCGCGCGCGCAGCTCCGGCCCGACCGCCGGCGACGGCGCCTCCTCGATCAGCTTCTGATGCCGCCGCTGTACCGAGCAGTCGCGCTCGCCGAGATGGACGGCATTGCCGAACGAATCGCCGAACACCTGGATCTCGATGTGGCGCGGATTGGCGATCGCCTTCTCGAGGATGACGGTGCCGTCGCCGAACGCCGTCGCGGCTTCCGAGCGTGCGCTGCGCAGCAGGTCGGGAAAGGCGTCCGCATCCGTCACCAGCCGCATGCCGCGGCCACCTCCACCGGCCACGGCCTTGATCATCACGGGAAAGCCGATGCGGCGCGCTTCGCGCAGCATCGCCTCGTCGCCCTGGTCCTCGCCCTGATAGCCGGGCACGCAGGGGACCCCGGCGCGGTGCATGATGTCCTTGGCGCCGGCCTTGTTGCCCATCGCCGCGATCGCCACCGGCGATGGTCCGATGAAGACCAGCCCCGCCTCCTCGCAGGCCTGCGCGAATCCTTCGTTCTCGGCGAGAAAGCCGTAGCCGGGATGCACGGCATCGGCCCCGCTCGCCTTGGCCGCAGCAATGATCGCGGCAATGTTCAGATAGGATTGCGCCGGCGGTGGCGCGCCGATGCGGACCGCCTGATCGGCGAGCCGGACATGCGGCGCACCATGATCAGCATCGGAATAGACTGCGACCACGCCGTAGCCGAGCCGGCGCGCGGTGCGCATGATCCGCAAGCCGATCTCGCCGCGGTTGGCGATCAGCACCTTGTGGAACGGCCTGCGTTGCATTCCCGTCATCTCTCCGCTCATGGCCTGGACACCGAGAATTGCATGCGCTGCGGCCGTCGCGCCTCCGCCTCGCAGCAGATCGCCAGCACCTCCGACAGCACCGCGCGGGTGTCGCGCGGATCGATCACGCCGTCGTCGAGCACGCGCGCCGAGGTCGCAAATACGTCCATCTGGCTGTCGAACACGCCGATGATCTGCGCCTTCATGGCGTCGAGCTTCTCGCGCTCCACCGGCTTGCCGCGGCGGGCCGCGGCCGCTTCGGTCACGATCGCCATCGTCTCCGCCGCCTGCTCACCACCCATCACGGCGGTCTTGGCGTTGGGCCAGGAGAAGCAGAAGCGCGGGTGGAACCCACGGCCACACATGCCGTAATTGCCGGCGCCGAACGAGGCGCCGCAATAGAGCGTGATCTGCGGCACGGTCGCCGAGGTCACCGCCTGGATCATCTTGGAGCCGTGCTTGATCATGCCGGCCTCCTCATAGGCGCGGCCGACCATGTAGCCTGTGGTGTTGTTGAGATAGAGGATCGGCGTTCGGCTCTGGCAACAGGACTGGATGAAGTGCGTCGCCTTGTTGGCGCCCGCCGGATCGAGCGGGCCGTTGTTGGTGACGATGCCGATCGCCTGCCCCTCGACGCGGGCATGGCCGCACACCGTGGCCGGTCCGTAGTTCGGAGCCATCTCGACGAAGTCACTGTCGTCGACGATGCGCGCAATGACCTGGCGCATGTCAACGGGACGCTTGTGGTCGAGCGGCATGATGCCGAGCAGCTCCTCCTGATCGTAGCGCGGCGGCTTGACCGGCGATGGCTCCTGCGATGGCCGGTCCCAGTTGAGCTTGCCCATGATCTCGCGCGCGATGCGCAGCGCGTCGCGATCGTCCTCGGCGAGATAGTCGCCGAGCCCGGAGATCGAGGTGTGCATCTCGGCGCCGCCGAGCTCCTCCTCGGTGGCGATCTCCCCGGTCGCGGCCTTCAGCAGCGGCGGTCCGGCGAGGAAGGCGCGGGTGCGGCCGCGCACCATGACGATGTAGTCGGACAATCCGGTCTGATAGGCACCGCCCGCGGTCGACGAACCATGCGTCACGGTGACCACCGGCAGGCCGGCCGCCGAGAGTCGCGCCAGGTTGCGAAAGATGTTGCCGCCGCGGACGAAATCCTCGACGCGGTAGCGCAGCAGGTTGGCGCCGGCGCTCTCGACGAGCTGCACGTAGGGCAGCTTGTTCTCCAGCGCCAGCTCCTGCACGCGCAAGGTCTTGTCGAGGCCGTAAGGCTGCAGCGCGCCGGCATCGATGCCGGCGTCGTTGGCCGAGACCATGCAGCGCACGCCGGCGACGAAGCCGATACCCGCAATGACGCCGCCACCCGGCACGCTCTTGGCCGGGTCCGGCGTATCGAACATGTAGCCGGCAAGCGTCGACAGCTCGAGGAACGGCGCGCCAGGGTCGAGCACCAGGGCGACGCGCTCGCGCGGCAGCAACTGGCCGCGCTGATGGAAGCGCTCCTTGGCCGCCGCGGAGGCATTGCGCGCGCGCGCCTCGAGATCGCGCATCCGCGCGATCAGGCCGAGCATGCCGTCACGGTTGGCCTGGAAGGCGGCGCCGGACGGAGAGATGGTGTTGTCGATCACGGCCACGGACGGGTTCTCTCATTTGGCGTCATTCCGGGGCGCGCGGAGCGCGAGCCCGGAATCCATCGCCACGATGGGGAGTATGGATTCCGGGCCTGGCCCTTCGGGTCATCCCGCAATGACGGAGGAAGTCGAGTAGACGGCTCACGCGCTCTTCGCCGCGAAATGCTCGCCATAGGCCTGGCGCAGCTCGACCTTGCGCAGCTTGCCGGTGGCCGTCATCGGCATCTCCTCGAGCACCCGCACCAGCTTCGGCACCTGGAAGCCGCCGAGCGACTTGCGGCAGTGCTCGAGCAGCTCGGTCTCACTGGCCTGCGCGCCGGGCTTGAGCTTGACGAAGGCCGACACCGCCTCGCCCCATTGCGGATGCGGCAGGCCGACGACGGCGGCATTCTGCACCGCCGGATGCGCCAGCAGGGTCTCCTCGATCTTGACCGAGGCGACGTTCTCGCCGCCGGACTTGATCATGTCCTTCTTGCGGTCGAGGAACAGCACCTCGCCGTTGTCGATGACCGCGAGATCGCCGGTGTGGTGCCAGCCGAACTTGCGGGCGTCCTCGGTCGACTTCGGATCCTTGTAATAGCCCAACATCACGTTCGGCCCGCGATGCACCAGCTCGCCGATCTCGCCCGGCGGCAGCAGATTGCCGGCATCGTCCATGATCGCGGTCTCGTTGACGAACAGCGACTCGCCCCAGTAGTTGCCGAAGCGGTTGAGCTGGACCTCGGGCCGCGACATCGTCGTCGCGGGATACATCTCGGTCTGACCGCTGGTCAGCGCGAAGTTCGGACACAGCTCCTTGATCGCGCGCTCGAGCAGCGGCCGACCCATCGGCGCCATGGTGTAGAGGCAGGTGCGCAGATGCGAGAGGTCGAACTCCTTGCGCCGCGGATGATCGAGGATGGCCTGGTACATCAACGGCAGACCGACGAACACGGTCAGCCGATCGCGCACGATCGCCTCCATGCAGGCGACCGGGTCGAAGCCGCGCATCAGCGCCATGCGGCCGCCGACCGAGAGATAGCTGAGCAGCAGCACGTGACCGGCACAGTGGAACAGCGGGAACTGCCCGGTGATGCCGTCGTCGCGCGAGAGCTGCATCTCGATGCAGTTGCTCATCACGGCCATCACCACGGCGAGGTGGCAATGCATCGCGCCCTTCGGCCGCGACGTCGTGCCCGACGTGTAGATGATCATCGCGAGATCGCGGTCGTTGATCTCGATCTCGGGCTCGACGTCCGAATGCCCCTGGATGAGGTCGTTGAAGCTGGCAAGCCCCGCGGTCCTCGCCGTCCCGGTGAGATCGACGGCGATCAGCTCGACGCCGCGCTGTTCCAGCGCCGCCCGCCGCTCCGGCTGCGCAAACAGATTGTCGTCGATGAGCGCGAACCGCACCTCGGCATGGCCGAGGATGTAGTCCATGTCGGCGGGCCCGAGCATCGTATTGATCGGCACCCAGACGAGACCGGCGCGATGGATGCCGAACAGCGCTTTGACGAACTCGATCGAGTTGTTGCAGACGGTCGAGATTGTCTCGCCCGGCTTCAGCCCCTTGGCGAGGAGATGGTTCGCGAACCGGTTGGCATCGCGCTCGAGCTCGGTGAACGTCACTTGGCGGCCGCCATCGGTGATCGCAACCCGATCCGGGAAGCGCCGCGCCGCGCGCTTCAGGAGATCGCCGATCGCAACCCGGCCGATCCGGCCCGGACCGGGCACGCCGCCGGTGGTCTCAAGATTGGTCATTGATTTACTCCTCCCCATCGGCGTCATTGCGAGGAGCGCAGCGACGAAGCAATCCAGGGCCCCGCCCACGACTCTGGATTGCTTCGCTGCGCTCGCAATGACGGAGCACTTCGCATCAGTTGACGGTGCCGAACATCTGCCGCGCCTCGGCGGGGCTTGCGATCTCGCGGCCCGCCCGCCTTGCGCAGGCGGCGATCGCCTCGATCAATTGGCCGTTCGAGGTCACCTTGGTGCCGTCGGCGAGATAGAACGTGTCCTCCAGTCCGGTGCGGAGATGGCCGCCGAGCTCGGCGCAACGTTGGTGCAGCGGCCAGATCTCGGCGCGGCCGATCGCGGTGACCTGCCAATGCGCCTCGGCGAGCTTCAGCTTGAGCAGGATCGGCAGCAACTCGGGATCAGCCGGCATGCCCGACGCGACGCCCATCACGAAGTTGTATTCGAGCGGGCCGTCATACATGCCGGTCTGGCGATACATCCCGACACAGCGCACGATGCCGACATCGAAGCATTCGAATTCCGGGATCGTGTGCGCGTCCTTCATCGCGGCGAGATAGTCCTGGATCTTCTCGACCGAATTGTCGAACATCATCGGCGGCCAGGCCCAGGTGTTGTCGGCCTTGACCTTGAGGTAGTTCAGCGAGCCGGCATTGCAGGCCGCGATCTCCGGCCGGGTCTGCCGGATGCAGTCGAGCGCGCCTTGATAGTCCGGTCCCGACACGCCCGAGGTGTGATTGATGATCACGCCGGGGCAGGCCTCGCGGATCGCCTGCTGGATCTCGCGGGAGACGTCGACGTCCCAGGACGGCAGATGCCCCTTGCCAGCGGCCTGCTGGCGCAGATGGATGTGCATAATCGCCGCACCCGCGTCATAGGCGCGCCGCGCCTCGCGCGCCATCTCCTTGGGCGTGACCGGCACGTGATGCTGCCTGGGATCGGTGAGCACGCCGTTCAGCGCGCAGGTGATGACGGCTTTGTCGCTCATGGCACTCGTTCGATGGGCTGCGCGCAGGCGGCGCTGTGCTGATAGGGTCCGTATATGACGGTCGCACGCCGGGATCTGCTTGCGTTGACTCGCTGGTGACATGCAGCGCAACCGGATATTGCTTTGCGTCAAGTCCGCGGCCGGAAACGGCGCTAAGCGGTTCCTGCTCTCCTCCTCACGGGCGTGCAATGTCGACCGACCCACAACCTGCGCCGATGTTTCCCGATGGCTTGAGCGCGGCGGAAGCCGCGCGCCGGCTGCAGACGGAGGGCTTCAACGAGCTGCCGCAAGCAGGCTCGCGCTCGATGCTGCGCCTCGTCGCCGACGTTCTGAAGGAACCGATGCTGCTGTTGCTGCTGGGCGGCGCCGGCATCTATCTCGCGCTGGGCGACATGGCGGAGGCGATCCTGCTCGGCGTATTCGCCTCGGCTTCCGTCTTCATCACCATCGTGCAGGAGGCGCGGACCGAGCGCGTGCTGGAATCGCTGCGCGACCTGTCCAGCCCGCGCGCCCTGGTGATCCGCGACGGCGAGCGCATCCGCATCGCCGGCCGCGAGGTGGTGCGCGGCGATCTCATCGTGCTCTCGGAGGGCGATCGCGTCGCAGCCGATGCGGTGCTGCGCGACTGCGACGATCTGCTCACGGACGAATCGCTGTTGACGGGCGAATCGGTGCCGGTGCGCAAGCGGCCGGCCGCCGGCGAAGCGATGGACGCGGCAACCGTGGCCGGCGGCGACGACCAGCCCTTCGTCTTCTCCGGCAGCCTGGTGGTGCGCGGCGGCGGCATCGCCGAGGTGATGGCGACGGGGCCGCACACGGCGATCGGCAGGATCGGCCAGTCGGTGACCGCCCTGGAGACCGAGACGCCGCGGCTGCGGCAGCAAACCCGGCGCCTGGTGGTGGCGTTCGCGATCGGCGGCGCCATCGTGGTTGCGATCACGGTCGTGCTCTATGCGATGTATCGCGGCGGCTGGCTGGAGGGAATCCTCGCCGGCATCGCGCTGGGCATGTCGATGCTCCCTGAAGAATTCCCGGTGGTGTTGACGGTGTTCCTGGCGATGGGCGCCTGGCGCATCTCGCAGGCGCGGGTGCTGACGCGGCGCGCCTCGGCAATCGAATCGCTCGGCGCCGCCACCGTGCTGTGCTCCGACAAGACCGGCACCCTGACGCAAAACCGCATGATGGTGGCCCGGCTGGTGCTGCCGGACGGCGGCGTGCTGCAGCCTGCGACGGCGACGCCGGAAGCCATCGCACCGCCGTTCCGCGATCTCGTCGCCACCGCCGTGCTCGCCTGCGACCCGCAGTCGCATGATCCGATGGAGAAGGCGCTGCACGCGCTCGGCGCCGACGCCACCGCGGGCGCCACGTTGCAGCGGCGCTACGGTTTGCGCCCCGACCTGCTGGCGATGACCAACGTCTGGTCGCGCGACGGCGCCGGTGTCGCGGCGGCCAAGGGTGCTCCGGAAGCGATCGCGAAGCTGTGCGGCGTCGACGGCGGCGCGCTGGCGGCGCTGCAGGCGCGCGTCGAGACGCTCGCCGCCGAGGGCCTGCGCGTGCTCGGCGTCGCCGAGGCGAGCTGGAGCGGCGAGGCGCTCCCCGACGCGCAGCAGGACTTCGCGTTCTCATTCCGCGGTCTCGTCGGCTTCGCCGACCCGCTGCGCCCGGAGGTGAAGGATGCCGTCGCCGAGTGCCGCGCCGCCGGCGTCCGCGTCATCATGATCACCGGCGACTATCCCGCGACGGCCACCGCCATTGCGCGGCAGGCCGGGATCGATCCCGAGCGCGTCATCGCGGGCCCCGAGCTTGCCGATCTCGACGACGACGCCCTGGCGCTTGCGGCGCGCGCGCCGACGGCGTTCGCGCGCATCATGCCGGAGCAGAAGCTGCGCATCGTCACCGCGCTCAAGGCCGACGGCGAGATCGTCGCGATGACCGGCGACGGCGTCAACGACGCGCCGTCGCTCAAGGCCGCGCATATCGGCATCGCCATGGGCGGCCGCGGCACCGACGTCGCGCGCGAGGCCTCGGCGATCGTGCTGCTCGACGATGATTTCGGCTCGATCGTCAAGGCGATCCGGCTCGGCCGGCGCATCTACGATAATCTGCGCAAGGCGATGAGCTTCATCCTCGCCGTGCACTTTCCCATCGCCGGGCTGGCGCTGCTGCCGCTCGTCACCGGCCTGCCGCTCCTGCTCGGACCCGTGCACATCGCGTTTCTCGAGATGATCATCGATCCCGTCTGCTCGCTGGTGTTCGAGGCCGAGACCGAGGAGAGCGACATCATGCGGCGGCCGCCGCGCGATCCGCAGGAGCCTTTGCTGCCGCGGCCGCTGGTGCTGTGGGGGGCGTTGCAGGGCATCCTGGCGATGCTCGCCACGGGTGGCGTACTGCTGCTTGCACACCGCAATGGCATGCCGGACGACGAGCTCCGCGCGCTGGTGTTCTTCAGCCTGGTGTCGGTGATCGTCAGCCTGATCTTCGTCAACCGCTCGTTCTCGAGCTCGCTGCGCGAGGCGCTGCTGCGGCCGAACCGCATGCTGCTGCTGGTGATCGGCTTCGTCGTCGCCGTGCTCGCGACAAGTCTGACGCTGCCTGCCGCTGCGGCGCTGTTCCGGTTCGGACCGCTGCACGCCGACGATCTCGCGCTGACTGCAGCCGCCGCGATCACGACGCTGATCATGCTCGAACTGTCGAAGTTTCCGCTGCGCGCCGCCCTGTCGCGGCGCGCGGACAAGCCGGATCAGGTGGTCAAGGCCGCCTCGCCGGCGCGGTAGATCGCGAGATCGCGCGAGCCGGAGAAGATCGCGCGCGGCTTCAGCCCGTAGAAGCGGCGGATCGAGTGGCTGAAATGCGTGGAATCGGGATAGCCGATGTCCTGCGCGAGATGCGCCAGGTTGAGGTCCTGGTTGGCGTAGTTGAGCAGATGCCGCGCGCGCTTCCAGGCGCGGAACGAGCGGAAGGAGATGTCGGTCTCCTCCTTGAACAGATGCAGGAAGCGCGACGTCGAGAGCCCGACGGCGGCGGCGCAGCTCTCGGCGGTCGCCGGCTCGCCGGAGAAGCGGCTGATCAGGCCGATCGCCTTGACCACGCGGGGATCGAGCGTCCGCTGCGGCAGCACCTCGCCGAAGCACAGCCGGTCGAACACGGCGCTAGTGACGTCGCCGCTCAGCGGCCGCTGCACCAGCTCCTCATAGGCGGCGCGGATGCGGCAGGCATAGGCCTCCGCCTCGCGGGTGACCTTGCTCGCGAAGCGGTCCAAGGCGCCGATCGGCACGCTCTCCGGCTCGATCGTCACGACGATGACGGTGCGATAATCACTCTCGATCGTGTGCTGCCTGTTGGGCGGCACGACCAGCAGCTCGCCGCAACGCTCCTCGCCGCCATCGGGAATCAGCCGCAGGCTGCCGGTGAGCGCGACGTAGATATGGCACGCGCCCGAGCAGCGCTGGCGCGGACGGCCGAGCAGCCCGGCGTAGAAGACGCGCTCGGGCGTGATCAGCATGAGATGGCCGGAGTCCCGGCGCGTCACGTCCATGGTCTTCACATCCATGGTCTTCCTCCTGAGGCGCGGCTCTGTCGGCCGCTTCTTTGGAAGAGAACCATAGCGCAATTCGCGTCGCTGTCATCGGCGATGACTGCCGATTTTTGTCGCGGTTAACCCAGTGCTCAAGGATGCATCCGTCATCCGGGACGCCCGAATGACGTGCGCAACTCACGGCCTGACACGCGGCTTGATGCCCTGCTCCACGCCTGCACGCTGCTCGGCGGCGCGCGCCCTCTGGTAGCCATCGCGCTGCTGCAGGCGCGCCCAATAGGCCGCCACATTCGGCCCGAACTCCTTGGAAAGGCCGAGCGTGTCGGCGAGCCGCAACGCATAGCCGATCACGATGTCGGCCGCGGTGAAACGACCGGCGCACAAGAACTCGGCATTCGCGGTCGCTGCCTCCACCGCGCGCAGCCGGCCCAGGAACCATTTGGCGTAGTCGGCGGCGACTTGCGGCGAACGCCGCTCTTCCGGCTCGAGCTGAGTGTATCGCAATACCAGCGTCTGCGGGAACGTCAGCGTCGCGTCGGAGAAATACATCCAGTTGAGGAACGCACCGTAGGCCGCCTCCTCAGGTCCGACCATCAGCGGCGTCGGGCCGTGCTTGATGCCGAGATAGTGACAGATGCCGGAGGACTCCGTCATCTTCGTCTCGCCGTCGATCAGAAGCGGGATCGTGCCCAGCGGATTGATCGCCAGATATTCCTTCGCCAGCACCCGTGGCGGGAACGGCAGCATCTTCAACTCGTAGTTAAGTCGAAGCTCTTCTAGCATCCACAACGGGCGAAACGACCGGGCGCCGTCGCAATGATACAGCGTGATCATCAGGCGTTCCCCGCTTTGCCGGTGCCGGGCAAAGTCCCCATCATCTTGCACAGGATGGTCAACATGACCTCGTCGGCGCCGCCGCCGATCGAGCTCAGGCGCGAATCGCGATAGGCGCGGCTGACCGGGGTCTCGTTCATGAAGCCCATGCCGCCCCAATATTGCAGGCAGGCGTCGGTGAGCTCGCGGCCGAGCCGGCCGGTCTTGAGCTTCACCATGGTTGCGAGCCGCGTCACGTCCTCGCCGGCGATCATCGCCTCCGCGGCCTGATAGGTCAGCGCGCGCAGCAGTTCGACCTCGGTCTGCATCTCCGCGAGCTTGAAGTGGACGACTTGGTTGTCGAGGATCGAGCGGCCGAAGGCCTTGCGGTTGCGCGTGTACTCGATGGTCGCGTTGATGATGGACTCATGCGCCTTCAGGCAGGCGGCGCCGGCCCACAGTCGCTCCTCCTGGAACTGCATCATCTGATAGGTAAAACCCTGCCCCTCCTCGCCGACGCGGTTGCGCTTGGGCACCCGGACATTGTCGAAGAAGATCTGCGCGGTGTCGGACGAGCGCATGCCCATCTTGTCGAGCTTGCGCGCGACCTGCACGCCCTTGCTCTTCATCGGCACGCAGATCAGCGACTTGTTGCGATGGACAGGTCCGTCGCTGGTGTTGGCGAGCAGGCAGATGAAATCGGCCTGGGTACCATTGGTGATCCACATCTTGCCGCCATTGATGACGTAGTCGTCGCCATCGGAGCGCGCCTGGGTCTTGATCGAGGCGACGTCGGAGCCGGCACCGGGCTCGGACACGCCGATGCAGGCGACGTAGTCGCCTGAGATGGCGGGCGCCAGGAACTCCTTGCGCACCTCGTCGGAGCCGAACCGCGCCAGCGCCGGGGTCGCCATGTCGGTCTGCACGCCGATCGCCATCGGGATCGCGCCGCAATTGATGGCGCCGAGCTCTTCCGCCATCATCAGCGCGTAGGAATAGTCCAGCCCCTGGCCGCCGAACTCGATCGGCTTGTTGAGGCCGAGAAAGCCGAGGTCGCCGAGCTTCTTGAACAGCTCATGCGCGGGGAAGATGCCGGCCTCCTCCCATGCGTCGACGTGAGGATTGATCTCGGCGGCGATGAACTTCTGCAGGATGCGGCGCGGTTCGTCGTGGTCGGCGGTGAAGAGCATGTTTCATTCCCTGTCATTCCGAGCGGTCGCGCAGCGGCCGACCCCGGAATCTCGCTATGTCTTATCTAACTGCTTCACGATCGTCAGTCCGGGGCAAGGCCGCAGGCCTTGAACCTGGAATGACGGGCTTGGAGAGGCCGCGACTCACAATCCCATCTGCCGGCTGGCCAGATCTTTCATGATCTCCTCCGTGCCGCCGCCGATGGCGTTGACCTTGACCTCGCGATAGATCCGTTCCACGCGGACACCCCGCATGAAACCGGCGCCGCCAAAGATCTGCACGGCGTCCGAGGCGCAGTAGGCCATCGTCTGCGTCGCCTGGTTCTTCATCATGCAGATCTCGGCGACCGGATTGTCGCCCTGTTCGAGCCGCCACGCCAGCATTTCCAGCATCGCCTGCGACGCCGCCACGCGCTGCGCCATGTCGACCAGCTTGTGGCGGATGACCTGGTGCTGGGCGAGCGGCTTGCCGAAGGTGTGGCGCTCCCGGGCGTAGGCGATCGCATCGTCGAGGCAGACACGGGCGTAGGCCGTGCAGCTCGCCGCCATGCCCATCCGTTCGCTGTTGAAATTGTGCATGATCAGCTTGAAGCCCTGCCCTTCCTCTCCGATCAGGTTCTCGACCGGCACGCGGCAGCCGTCGAAATGCAGGGTCGCCGTGTCCGACGCCCACCAGCCCATCTTGTCGAGCCTGGTGCGCGTCAGCCCCGGCGTGTCGCCGGGCACGAGCAGCAGACTGACGCCCGCCGGCCCCGGTCCGCCGGTGCGCACCGCGACGGTGATGTAGTCGGCCCGCATCCCGGAGGTGATGAATGTCTTCTCGCCGCTGACGACATAATGATCGCCGTCGCGGACGGCCCTGGTCCTGAGATTGGCAACGTCAGAGCCACCGCTCGGCTCGGTGATCGCCAGCGCCGAGATCTTGCGCCCCGCAAGAATCTCCGGCAGCACGCGCGCCCTCACCTGCGGCTGCGCGGCGCGCGCGATCGGCGGCGCGCCGATCGTATGGCTCATCAGGCTGGCACTGATGCCGCCGGCCCCCGCACGCGCCAATTCCTGCGACGATACGATCTTCATGAACTGGTCGGCCGGCACGCCGCCGAATTCCTCCGGGAAGCCGAGCCCAAGCAGGCCGATCTCCGCCGCCTTCAGATACAGCGCGCGCGGAAATTCGCCGGCCTCGTCCCACGCGCTCGCGAACGGCGCGATCTCCTTGTCGACGAAGCGCTTGATGACGTCGCGGAAGGCCTCGTGCTCGGCCGTATAGAACGGGCTTTTCGTCATGGCGGTGCCGGGAGGATCCTGCTTCGTGCGCCTCAGAAGATGCGCCGGAAACGCCCGTATCAACTTGCGTGGAGTGGCTGGCTGGCAAAATCACCTGCGGCGCGCCCGGTCGGCCCGGCCGGCTTCCCAGGGCCAGCGCCTGGACGCAAGACAGTGCATTGCACACATCTGCCCACTCGTTGTGGTGAGCGGCCTTGCACGGTCGCCATCGCCGCAGGCCAAGAGCAAGAACGACAATCACGAAAATTCAACCAGAGGAAGCCCAGGGAATGTTGCCGATGACGACCAGGACTCTGCTCTCATTCGCGGCCGCGGCCGCCTTTTCCGTACTGGCGAGCCAGAGCGCGCTTGCGCAAAAGAAATACGACACCGGCGCCACCGACACCGAGATCAGGATCGGCAACGTCGAGGCCTATAGCGGCCCGGCCTCGGCCTACGGCATCATCGGCAAGACCGAGGAAGCCTATTTCAAGATGATCAACGACCAGGGCGGCATCAACGGTCGCCGGATCAACTTCATCTCCTATGACGACGGCTACAGTCCGCCGAAGACGGTCGAGCAGGTGCGCAAGCTGATCGAGAGCGACGAGGTGTTCCTGGTGTTCAACGCGCTGGGCACGCCGACGCAGACCGCCGTGCAGAAATATCACAACGCCAAGAAGGTGCCGCAGCTGTTCCTCGCCACCGGCGCCAGCAAGTGGAACGACCCGAAGGAATTCCCCTGGACGATGGGCTTCCAGCCCAGCTATCGCGTCGAGGCGCGGATCTTCGCCAAGTATATCTTGAAGGAAAAGCCGAACGCGAAGATCGCGATCTTCTACGCCAATGACGATTTCGGCAAGGACTACGTCCTCGGCATCAAGGAGGTGCTCGGCGACAAGGCCAAGACCATGATCGTCGCCGAGGAGAGCTACGAGACCTCGGAGCCGTCGATCGACGCTCACATCGTCAAGCTGAAGGGCACCGGCGCCGACGTGTTCGTCAACATCGCGACGCCGAAATTCGCGGCCCAGGCGATCAAGAAGATCGCCGAGCTCGAGTGGAAGCCGATGCACCTGATGACCGACGTCTCGATCTCGATCGGCGCCGTGATGAAGCCGGCCGGCCTCGAAGCCTCCGAGGGCGTGCTCTCCGCCGGCTATCTCAAGGACCCGTCGGATCCGCAGTGGAAGGACGACGAGGGCATGAAGAAGTTCATGGCCTTCATCAACAAGTACATGCCCGGCGCCAACATCTCCGACGCCAACCTCGCCTATGGCTATGCCGCGGCGCAGACCATGGTGCAGACCCTGAAGCAGTGCGGCGACACACTCACCCGCGAGAACGTCATGAAGCAGGCCGCCAGCCTGAAGGATTTTGCACCGGATACGCTGATCCCGGGCATCAAGGTCAACACCGGCCCCACCGACTTCGCCCCGATCGAGCAGCTCAAGATGATGCAGTTCAAGAACGGCAAATGGGACCTGTTCGGCGACATCATCAGCGCTGACGTCGGGGGGTAGGTTCACGCACGCGCCGGGTGGTAGACCCGCGCGCAATTGATGCCCACGTTCTAGCCACGATACCGGTCGACTCCCCTCCCCCTTGCGGGGAGGGGAGTCGACCGCCATCGGGTCAAATTCTGCCAAGCAAAATCTTCTTGCTATTTTTCCGAATCCATGTTTCTCTCTCGCCATCCCGCCTCACTGCGGAGGGGCGTTACGCGCGATCGTCACGACACGCGAGGCGGGGATGCGGTGGCCGCGAGAGATCGCAGCGTCTTCTTACGAAGGCGCGGACGAACGATCGCTTGCGGACGTGAAGTCGCAGCGTCCTGACACCCCGAAGCTGGTGTCTCCCGCGCAACGCGCAAGCATTGTCGCGGCATGGTGGCCAACAAGCCGGTGCACCAGGGAGACTGCGTATAAGCGTTCAACCCATCGCGCAGGGAATGCCGGCGTGCTCGGCTTTGCCTGTGGTACCTGCCGCCTGCATTTTTTTCGCAGGCGGGCCATGGGTGAGGCCTTCACCCGGCATTCCCTGCGCCCTCTGCACGTGAAGAGGGACGGACTGATTGAAACCTCGGGCGAGTGTCGCCGCGAGACTGCGATGACACGTCCTTAGTCGATTGTCTGCTGATCGATCCGATCTGTCGTTGAGACGTTCGGCTGCTTGAACGTCGCGCTGTTTGATCCCGTGAATCCGCCTCACCCCACCGCCGTCGTCCCGGACAAGCCGTGACGCGCGAAGCGCGGCACGGTGCCGATCCGGGACCCATACTCCGCGGCGGTGATGTGACGCGAAAAAGCCGATGACCAGCCGGACTCAAACCGCTCCCTGGGGGTATGGGTCCCGGCGTTCGCCGGGACGACACTGCATGGCTAGAAGCACGGCGGCAACTACAAACTCCGTCATTGCGAGCGAAGCGAAGCAATCCAGGGCCGAGTTCACGACTCTGGATTGCTTCGTCGCTTCGCTCCTCGCAATGACGGTGGTTAGTCGTGTGCCCAAATCTCACGGCACGCCCTGCACGAACAGCGCAAACGGCTCCTCGACGGTCTTGCGCAGATGCTCGCGATAAAACCCGTAATGTAGATCGTCAGTCCCTAGTCTGCCGAAGCTCGGCTCCACCACATTGCGCAGCGGCAGCAGCGCGATCGGCGCGGCGATCGGCGTCAGCAGCGAGCCGCGGCCCGCCAGGAGCGTCGTGATGATGCCGTACATCTCGCCGGTGATGGTCGGCCTGGAGACCGTGATCAGGCGGTGCTGGCCGTGGCGGTTGGTGACGAGGTAGACGAAGCCGGACTGGTTTGGCACGGCAACCTCGCCGAACTGCGTGAACGCCGCATCGAGCCGCGCGCCTTCGCGAAACGTCAGCGACGACGCGGCATCGTCCCAGACGATGTCGGTGCGGTAGGCGTAGATCGCGTCCTTGTCGCCGAATGACGGGCGCAAGGTGACGTAGGTGCCCTCGATCCACTCCACGGCCCGCCGCGAATAGGAGCCGAGGCTGTCGGGTGCAATGCCGCCGCTCGCGGCGGGAGCGGCGAGAGGTGCGCTCGGCGCCTTGCGCAGGGACATGCCGAGCGCCTGCTCGAGCCTGACAATGGTGGCGAGCGTGAACGGGCGGCGGCCGCCGAGCGCCTTCTCGAGGGTCGAGAGGCTCAGCCTGGCCTGCTCCGCCAGCGCCTGCCGCGACATCCGGCGCCGCGCGATCTCCTCGCGGACGGTCTCGGCGACCTGCCGGCTCTGCTCGTCGGAAAGCTCGCTGTTGTCCGGTATCGACATCCTGTCCCCTGCCGCGTGATGCGCACCCCTTCTAGCAGACGGACAAATCAGCACAAACCCGGACAGATCAGCCGCGCTCTCGACCACGACAGGACATGCGCGGGCGGGCGGCGGCCGAACAAGACCGACCATTCCGCTCGCGGTGCCGGCGCGCTGCGCCCAGTCTCGGCCTGCCGAATTTGTTCGTTGCGGAGGCAATGATGAGCGAGACAATGGACCACGATATCAGAAGCAGCACCCATCCGGTCAGGTCATGGATCGTGACCATGCTGCTATTCCTGCTGCTCCAGGCCGCCGCCGTGCTGCTGGTCGGCTTCACGGCGCTGTTTCTCAGCGTCACCCCTGGCTGGTCCGCCGAAGGGCCATTGGCGCCGCTGACCAGGCCGGGCGACGCCCGCTCCGGCGCACTGCTGTTCAAGTCCGACGGCCGCTATGCCGAGGCGCCGCGGCTCGGCATCGATGTCGACATCGTCGTCTCCGGCCCGACCGCGCGGGCGCGCGCGACGCAGCTGTTCAAGAACACCAGCTCGCAATGGATGGAGGCGGTCTATGTCTATCCGCTGCCACCCGACAGCGCGGTCGACACACTGAAGATGATCGTCGGCGACCGCGTCGTGGTCGGCGACATCAAGCCGCGCGAACAGGCCAAGGTGATCTATGAGCAGGCCAAGCGCGACGGCAAGACCGCGGCGCTCACCGAGCAGGAGCGACCGAACATCTTCACCAACTCGCTCGCCAATATCGGCCCCGGCGAGACCGTGCTGGTGCAGATCGAATATCAGCAGCCGGTGGCCGCGAGCGGCGGCGAGTTCTCGCTGCGGGTGCCGCTGGTCGTGGCGCCGCGCTACAATCCGGCGCCGATCGTGCAGAGCGTCGATCTGCGCCCGGGCGGCAACGGCTGGGGCGCAGCGAGCAACGATCCCGTGCCTGATCGCGACCGCATCTCGCCGGAGGTGCTCGACCCAGCCAAGACCGATCCGGTCAATCCGACGAGGATCACGGTGCGGCTGCAGGCGGGCTTCGCCATCGGCGAGGTCAAGAGTCACCATCACCAGGTGACGATCGACAGCCCCGATGCGAAGACGCGTGTCGTGACGCTCGCCGAGGGCGTGGTGCCGGCCGATCGCGATTTCGAGCTGACCTGGAAGCCGGCGGCCGCCGCGACGCCGTCGGTCGGCCTGTTCCACGAGCAGGTCGGCGATGCCGACTATCTGCTCGCCTTCGTCACGCCTCCCGCAGTGACGGCGTCGGCACAGCGTCCGCAGCCGCGCGACGTGATCTTCGTGATCGACAATTCCGGCTCGATGGGCGGCACCTCGATCCGCCAGGCCAAGGCCAGCCTGCTCTATGCGCTGAACCGCCTGCAGCCGGGCGACCGCTTCAACGTGATCCGCTTCGACGACACCATGACCGTGCTGTTTCCCGCCTCGGTGCCGGCCGATGCCGAGCATGTCGGCAGCGCGACCAGCTTCGTCAGTGCGCTCGACGCGCGCGGCGGCACCGAGATGGTGCCGGCGATGCGCGCGGCGCTGACCGACGACGGCAGCGACTCCGACCGCGTGCGTCAGGTGGTGTTTCTGACCGATGGTGCCATCGGCAACGAGCAGCAGCTGTTCGAGACCATCACCGCGATGCGCAGCCGCTCGCGCATCTTCATGGTCGGCATCGGCTCGGCGCCGAACACCTATCTGATGACGCGCGCCGCCGAGCTCGGACGCGGCGCCTTCACCCATATCGGTTCGGTCGAGCAGGTCGAGGACCGCATGCGCGATTTGTTCGCCAAGCTGGAGAACCCGGTGGTGACTGGGCTGAGCGCGACGTTCTCCGAAGCCTCTGCCGACCTCACGCCCGCGGTGCTGCCGGACGTCTATCGCAACGAGCCGCTGGTGCTGGCCGCCAAAATCGATCGCCTCGCCGGCTCGCTGCAGCTCAAGGGCCGCATCGGCGACCAGCCCTGGACCATCACGCTGCCGCTGTCGGGCGCCGCCGAGGGCAAGGGCCTTTCAAAGCTGTGGGCGCGGCGCAAGATCGGCGATGCCGAGGTGGCGAAGACGATGCGGCAGATGACGCCGGAGGAAGCCGACGGCGCCATTCTGAAGCTCGCGCTGGAGCACCGGCTGGTGAGCCGCCTGACCAGCCTCGTCGCCGTCGACAAGACGCCGCGCCGTCCCGACGGCGAGCCGCTGAGGCTCGCCGAACTGCCGATCAACCTGCCGGCCGGCTGGGACTACGAGAAGGTGTTCGGCGAACGCGGCCGGATGCCGGCGATGCCGAAGGAGCGCCGCGCTGAAGCAGACCGCAACGTCCAGCTCGCCGCGCTGAAGCGGCCGGTGGTGCCGGCAGCGCCGGCGACGGTCACGCTGCCGAAGACGGCGACCGATGCGGAGCTCAGCATGCTGCTCGGGTTGGGCCTGCTGATGCTCGAACTGATCTGGCTCGTCGCGATCAGGCGGCGGGCGGCCAACTAAGCAATGTCGTCATTGCGAGGAGCGAAGCGACGAAGCAATCCAGGGGCTGCACAACGACTCTGGATTGCTTCGCTTTGCTCGCAATGACGGAGGAGAGAGAATGCCACGATTTGTCATCCCGCTCGCAGTCGCGCTTGTCGGCCTCATCCTGTTCGGCCACGGCGCCCTCATCCATGCCAAGGCGATCGTGGCGCAGGTGCTGCTCGATCGCGCCTTCACCCAGACCATTGCGACCGGCCATGCGGTCAAGCCGTGGTCCTGGGCCGACACCGTCCCGGTCGCGCGCATCGAGGTGAAGAGCCTCGGCGTCTCCACCATCGCGCTGGCCGGCTCGAGCGGCCAGGCACTCGCCTTCGGCGCCGGCCATGTCGAGGGCACGGCCGAGCCGGGCGAGACCGGAATCGCCGTCTATTCCGCCCATCGCGACACGCACTTCCGCTTCCTGAAGGACGTCAGCATCGGCGACGAGATCGACATCGTCAGGCGCGACGGCAAGACCTTCCGCTATCGCGCCGACGGGGCCAGCGTCGTGCGTTTCGATGCGTCCGGCATCGATCCGGACACCGAACGCCCTGAGCTCGTGCTCTCCACCTGCTGGCCGTTCGACGCGCTGACGCAGGGCCCGGAGCGCTACGTGCTGCACGCCACGCTGATCGCGTCTGAAGAATGAACGAGACCATGGCTGCCCTTGGGAACCAGGCGCCGAATGACCATTTGTCACCCTGTCGCCCGCGTGAGATGATCCTGCGCGGGCGGCACGGTCCATCATCGAAGCGCTTTCGACATGCATTCCCAGATCCAATATCTGCCGATCACGCCCGTATTCTTTGCGATCCTGGTGCTCGCCTTCGGCGTCCTGATCGTCCTGATCCAGCTCGGCATCCTGCGCTACGCCTACATGAAGCTCGGCGTCAGCTCGGGCACCGCGATGCTGCTGCTGTTCGGCTCGCTGGTCGGCAGCTATTTCAACATCCCGATCACCATGCTGCCTGGGCAGGTCGCGCGCTCTGGCGAGATCATCGACTTTTTCGGCATGCAATATGTCGTGCCGTTGGTGCATCAATGGCCGGGTACTCTGCTCGCCGTGAATGTCGGCGGCGCGGTGATCCCGACGATCATGTCGACCTATCTCATGCTGCGCTACCAGCTCTGGCTGCGCGCCGCGATCGCGGTGCTGGTGATCGCCGTGATCATCCACGCGATGGCGACGCCGGTGCAGGGCGTCGGCATCGCCGTGCCGGTGTTCGCGCCGGTGGTCGTGACCGCGATCCTGGCGTTCCTGCTGTCGCGCGAATATGCCGCGCCGCTGGCCTATATCGGCGGCTCGATGGGCACGCTGGTCGGCGCCGACCTGATGAACCTCGACAAGATCGGCAGCCTCGGCGCGCCCGTGGCCTCGATCGGCGGCGCCGGGACGTTCGATGGCATTTTTCTCACCGGTATCCTGGCGGTGCTGCTGGCCGGCCTCGCCGCGCCCTCCCGGCCGGGCCTCGCGCGCTGAGCTTTCAACCGGGAGACATAGCGGCTAAAATCGAGCCAAGGCAGCAGTGGACACGGAATGCGCGCGATCAATCTCATCGTGGGAACCCTGACGATCGCGGCCGTCGCGGCGGGGATCAGCGGCGTCCTGATCAAGCAGAAGCGCCGCATCGCCGAGCAGCGCAGCACCATGCGCGTGGTGTTCGACGGCGGTTCGGCGGCCGGCCTCCGCAAGGGCGGGCCGGTGAATTTCGATGGCGTGCAGGCCGGGCAGATCCTCTCGATCAATCTCGAGAGCCCGCGCAAGATCGTTGCCATGATCACGCTCGACAAGTCAGCGCCGATCCGCAAGGACACCACAGCGGGCATCGAGTTCCAGGGCCTGACCGGTATCGCTGCGATCTCGCTGGTCGGCGGCGCGCCGACCGCTCCGCCGGTGCCGCTGGATCGCGACGGCGTGCCGGTGCTGACGGCCGACCTCAAGGACCAGGAGACGATGGTCGAGACGGTGCACAACATCGACAAATACGTCGTCAGCAACGCACCGGCGATCAAGCAAGCGCTGCAGACGTTCGAAACGGAGACCGCCTCGCTGCAGGCCAAGACCGCCGCCTTCGACTCTGCGATCGACAAGGCCGAGGATGTCTTCAAGGGCTTCGATACGCTGGTCACCAAGATCGACGGCGCCATTCCCGGGTTCGCGGACGGCAATCCGGGCCAGTTGTTCGACCAGATCAAGTCCATGCGCGAGCTCGTCGACAGCTTCAAGCGCAAGTCCGCCAAGGTGATCGACGAGGGCCGCAAGACGCTGGTCGACATCAGCGACGGCGCCAATGCGATGAGCGTCAAGTTCGGCGGCCAGCCCGCGCCGGGACCACGCCGGGTGCCGGCCTCACGCTGAGGGGCGGACACGCCGCCCTTCGCGTTCGTTCAGTGGCTGATCATCCACGGCCGCGCCGTCGGGAAGCCCTTGGCGCCGCTCCTGGTCTTGGTCATCAGCCGCGGCGATTTCTTCGGCGAGCAGCAGCCGCAGGCCGGCCCATGCTTGGCCTTGTACTCGGCAACCGTCTGCGGCGCGTGGCGGCTGCGCTCGTTGGTCGCATGCGCCGTGCGCCGCTCCGCCGGCATGCAGGCGAAGGCGGGCGCGGTGAGGATCACCCGCGGCGCCATGTCCTGGCATTGCGGACAGACCTGCGGCTCGTCACATTCCGACATCGGGCGCATGTCGGTGAAGGGGCCGCATTCGTCACAGAGATATTCATAGACCGGCATTGTCTCGTCTCCTGCGCAACAATCATCTCCATCTCACGCGGCGGATGCGGGGCGGCGGATACGCTGCCGTCCCGCACCCATCGCGCAGGGAGACCGTTATTTGTCCGGCGAGATCGGCATCTGGATATCGCCGGTGATGTGCTTGATCGGGCCTGCCGCCGACGGCATCACGTCGAAGTCGAAGATCTCGGTCGGCAGCCACAAGGTCGCGCAGGCATTGGGCACGTCGACCACGCCGGAGATGTGACCCTGCACCGGCGCGGTGCCGAGGATCGAATAGGCCTGGGCGCCGGAGTAGCCGAACTTCTTCAGGTACTCGATCGCGTTGAGACAGGCCTGCCGATAGGCGATGTGGACGTCGAGATAGTGCTGCTTGCCGGCCTCGTCGACCGAGATGCCCTCGAAGATCAGGTAGTCACGATAGTTCGGCGTGATCGGCGACGGCTTGAAGATCGGGTTCTTAATGCCGTATTTCGCGACGCCGTCCTTGATGACGTCGACCTTGATGTGCAGCCAGCCCGCCATCTCGATGGCGCCGCAGAAGGTGATCTCGCCGTCGCCCTGGCTGAAGTGCAGATCGCCCATCGAGAGGCCGCCACCGGGCACGTAGACCGGGAAGTAGATCTTCGAGCCGCGCGACAAATCCTTGATGTCGCAATTGCCGCCATGCTCGCGCGGCGGCACGGTGCGGGCGCCCTCGGCGCCGATCTTGGCCTTGACGTCGCCCTTGGCCTGGCCGGCATGCGCGGTCGGTGCGAACGGCGGATTGGCGAGGCCCGGCACGCGGGTCGGGTTGGTCGCGATCAACGCCGTCTCACGCTCGTTCCAGGTCGCCAGCAGCTTCGGATCGGGCAGACAGCCAATCAGGCCGGGATGGATCAGGCCGGCGAAGTTCACGCCGGGCACGTGACGCGACGAGGTGTAGAGGCCCTTGATGTCCCAGATCGACTTCTGCGCCAGCGGGAAGTGATCGGTCAGGAAGCCGCCGCCATTCTGCTTGGAGAAGAAGCCGTTGAAGCCCCACAGGCTCTCCTTCAGCGGACCGACGTCGAGCAGGTCGACGACCAGGAGGTCGCCTGGCTCGGCGCCCTTGACGCCGATCGGGCCCGAGAGGAAGTGCACGATCGACAGGTCGATGTCGCGCACGTCGTCGGCCGAGTCGTTGTTCTTGATGAAGCCGCCGGTCCAGTCATAGGTCTCGATGATGAAGTCGTCGCCGGGATTGACCCACTCCACCATCGGAATGTCCGGGTGCCAGCGGTTGTGCACCTTGTCGTTCTCGTAGGCCGACTTGGTCAGATCGACCTTGATCAGTGTGTCAGGCATCAAGAGCTCCCCTTTACCTTTGCTTGGACGGAGTGGTTAGACGGACAGATATTTCGAGACCTGCGCGGCATCGACGGACTCGCGCGGATCGTCGCGGACGATCTCGCCGTTCTCGATCACCAGCACGCGGTCGGCGATGTCGAGCGCGAAGCTCAGCACCTGCTCGGAGACAACGATGGACAGCCCTTTCTCGTCGCGGATGCGCTTCAGGGTGCGCGCCATCTCCTTGATGATCGACGGCTGGATGCCCTCGGTCGGCTCATCGAGCAGCAGCACCTTCGGCTTGGTGGCGAGCGCGCGGGCGATCGCGAGCTGCTGCTGCTGGCCGCCGGAGAGATTGCCGCCGCGTCGGCCCTTCATCTCGAGCAGCACTGGAAACAGCTCGTAGATGTCGCCGGGCACCTCGGACTCGCCGGAGACGACGAGGCCGGTCTCGATATTCTCCTTGACCGTCATCGTCGAGAAGATCATGCGGCCCTGCGGCACGTAGGCGAGACCCTTGGCGACGCGCTCGTAGCTCTTCAGGCCCGACAGCTCGGTGCCGTTCATGTCGATGGAGCCGCTCTTGGACGGCAGGATGCCCATCAGCGACTTCATCAGCGTGGTCTTGCCCATGCCGTTGCGCCCCATGATCGCAACGATCTCATTGGGCGCGACCTTGACGTTCAGGCCATGCAGCACCTCGCTCTGGCCATAGGCGACATGGAGATCGGAGATTGCGAGCATCAATGGCTCCTGCAAAGTGATGAATTGGGACGAGGCTGCAGCAACATCGGCAGCGCGCTCCCTCCCCCCTTGTGGGGGAGAGTTGGAGAGGGGGGTAGTCCCAAGCGATACTGCCGCCGTGGGCCCCCTCCCCTAGCCCCTCCCCACAAGGGGGAGGGGAACGCAGCGTCACTCGGAGCAAACAAGATCGCGATCATCGCTCAGTGCCCCAGATAGACTTCGACGACCTTGGGGTCGTTCTTGACCTTGTCCATCGTGCCTTCGGACAGGATCTGCCCCTGATGCAGCACGGTGACCTTGTGGGCGATGTCCTCGACGAACTTCATGTCGTGCTCGATCACGAGCACCGAGCGGTCCTTGATGATGCGGTTGAGCAGCTCGGCGGTCTTGGCGCGTTCGCTGACGCTCATGCCGGCCACAGGCTCGTCGAGCATCAGAAGGTCCGGGTTCTGGATCAGCAGCATGCCGATCTCGAGCCACTGCTTCTGGCCGTGGCTGAGCTCGGCCGCCGAGGTCTTGAGACGATCCTTCAGGAAGATCATCTCCGCGACCTCCTCGACGCGATCCTTGACGACCGCGTCGCGCTGGAAGGTCAGCGAGCCGAACACGGTGCGGCCGCGCGGAAAGGATATCTCGAGATTCTCGAACACGCTGAGATCCTCGAACACCGACGGCGTCTGGAACTTGCGGCCAACACCGGTCTTGACGATCTCGTTCTCGCGCAGCTTGGTCAGCTCCTTGCCGCGGAACTGGATCGAGCCCGAGGTCGCTTTGGTTTTGCCGCAGATCAGGTCGAGCACCGTGGTCTTGCCGGCGCCGTTCGGGCCGATGATGACGCGGATCTCGTTCTCTTCGACGTAGAAGGAGAGATCGTTGACCGCCTTGAAGCCGTCGAACGAGACGGTGAGGGCTTCGACCGCGAGCAGGAATTCCTTGGGCTGATGACCGATGAGCATCGCTGTCTCCTCACTCTGCGGGGGCGCCGTTGGCGACCAGGCCGCCATTGCCGGGCTTCTTGCTGCGGGACGCCAGCAGCCGGTCGATGCGCGGCTGCACGTAGTCACCCCAGATTCCGGCCAATCCGTTCGGGAAGGCGAGAACCACGGCGATGAACAAGGCACCCAAGCCGAACAGCCAGAGCTGCGGGAAGGTCTCCGACAGGCTGGTCTTGGCGAAGTTGACGAGGAGCGAGCCATAGACCGCGCCGAAGATCGAGAGCCGGCCGCCGACCGCCGTGTAGATCACCATCTCGATCGACGGCACGATGCCGACGAAGGACGGCGACATGAAGCCGACCTCGAGCGTGAACAGCGCGCCGCCGACCGCGGCGAATACCGCCGCGGCGCAGAAGGCGAAGATCTTGAAATTGGCGACGCTGTAGCCGGAGAAGCGGACCCGGTCCTCCTGCTCCCGCATCGCCACCAGGATGCGGCCGAGCTTGGTGAGACGGATGAACTGCGCGACCAGGATGGCGGCGAACAGGAAGAACACCTCGACGAAGTAGAGGATGTATTTGGCGTGATCGGTGCGGATGTCCCAGCCGTGCAGGGTACGCAGGTCGGTGATGCCGTTGATGCCGCCGGTGTAGCCCTGCTGTCCCACGATCAGGATGGTCATGATGGCCGCGATCGCCTGGGTGATGATGGCGAAGTAGACGCCGCCGACACGCCGCTTGAACATCGCAGCGCCGATGATGAAGGCGAAGATCGCCGGCACCAGGATGATCGCGGCGAGCGCGAACGGGAAGCTCTGGAACGGCTTCCAGAAGAACGGCAGCTGCGTCAGCTGATTCCAGTCCATGAAGTCGGGAATGCCAGGGGTCGACTGGATCTTGGTGTTGGCGACGCTGGAGGCCTCAAGCTTGAGGAACATTGCCATGCAGTAGCCGCCGAGGCCGAAGAACACACCCTGCCCCAGGCTCAGAATGCCGCCATAGCCCCAGCACAGCACCAGGCCGATGGCGACGAAGGAGTACGTCAGGTACTTCGCGACCAGGTTGAGGCGGAAGATGTCGACCGCCAGCGGCAGGATGACCACGAGCAGAAGCAGCAGAGAGACGAAGCCGATGAGCTCGGAGCGATTGAAGAAGCGCGTATTGATGATCATGACGGTGCTTTCTGATTCCCGATTCCTGCGCGTTCCGGCTATTTGCGGACCTTGAGGGCGAACAGGCCCTGCGGCCGCAGCATCAGGATGGCGACGATCGCCAGCAGAGTGAGCACCTTGGCCATCGAGCCGGACATGAAGAACTCCATCGTCGACTGCGTCTGGGAGATGGTGAAGGCAGAGGCGATGGTGCCGATCAGGCTGGCGGCGCCGCCGAACACGACGACCAGGAAGGTGTCGACGATGTAGAGCTGGCCGGCGGTCGGGCCGGTCGAGCCGATCATCGTGAAGGCGGAGCCGGCGACACCGGCGATGCCGCAGCCGAGACCGAAGGTGTAGCGGTCGACCTTCTCGGTGTTGATGCCGACGGCGCCGGCCATCACGCGGTTCTGCACGACGGCGCGGACCTGCTTGCCCCAGCGCGACAGGAAGAGGACATAGGCGACCACGATCGTGATCAGAATGGTCAGGCACATCACGAACATGCCGTTGATCGGAATCTGGATCGCGTCAGTCGCCTGCCAGGAGCCCATCATCCACTCAGGCAGTTCGACGCCGACCTCGCGCGCGCCAAACACCGAGCGATAGGCCTGCTGCAGGATCAGGCTGAGGCCCCAGGTCGCGAGCAGCGTATCGAGCGGCCGCTTGTAGAGCCGGCGAATCATCGCCCACTCGACCAGCATGCCGAGCGCTCCGGAGGCGATGAAGGCCAGCATCATCGCGACGAAGAAGTAGCCCGGAAACAACGACGGCAGGAAATGCTGGAAGGCGTTCGAGGTCATCCAGGTGACGTAGGCGCCGAGGATCATGAACTCGCCATGCGCCATGTTGATGACGCCCATCTGGCCGAAGATGATGGCAAGCCCCAGCGCCATCAGCACGTAGACCGAAAACAGGATGAGGCCTGCGAACCCCTGCATCGCGAAGATGGCCCCGAGGTCGCCGATGGAATAGTCACCGAACATGATCCGTCCTCTTGTGATGCGTGATGTCGGTGCGCACTGACTTGCGATGCGCGTTGGCGCCCGCAGCATTGCCGCCGGTAAGGTCGTTCCCTCCCCCCTTGTGGGGGAGGGCCAGGGAGGGGGGTCCACACGACGAACTGTGGGTGGGGTACCCCCCTCCCCAACCCTCCCCCACAAGGGGGGAGGGAGCGCACTGGTTGTGCGGCAACGGCGTCGCTTCATCGGCCGTCGCAATGCGTGACCCCGACTTACTGATAGCCCTTCGGGAACGGATCGGGCTCGACCAGGTCGGCGGTCTCGTAGATCAGCTCGTACTGACCGTCCGCCTTGGCGCGGCCGACGCGGGTCTTGGACCAGAGATGGTGGTTCTCGTGGATCCGGACATAGCCTTCCGGCGCGCCCTTGAACTCGATGCCTGGCGAGGCGGCGGCGACCTTGTCGATGTCGAAGCTGCCGGCCTTCTCGACGGTCAGCTTCCACAGCCACGGACCGAGATAGGCGGCTTGCGTCACGTCGCCGATCACGGTCTTCTCACCCCACATCTTCTTGAAATCGGCGACGAAGGCCTTGTTGTTGGGGTTGTCGAGCGACTGGAAGTACTTCATGCAGGCATAGGCGCCCGCGATGTTCTCGCCGCCGATGCCGTCGATCTCGTCCTCGGTCACGGAGATGGTGAGCAAGGTCTGCTTCGACATGTCGATGCCGGCGGCTTTCAGCTGCTTGTAGAACGCGACATTGGAGCCGCCGACGATGATCGCGTAGATCACGTCCGGCTTGGTCAGCTTGATCTTGTTGATGACCGAGTTGAACTGGGTGTGGCCGAGCGGGAAGTACTCTTCGCCGACGACCTTGCAGCCCTGCAGATGGCCCTCGATGTGCTTGCGCGCGATCTTGTTCGAGGTGCGCGGCCAGATGTAGTCGGAGCCGAGCAGGTAGAAGGTCTTCGCACCCTTGGTCTTGTTGACCCAGTCGAGGCCGGCGATGATCTGCTGGGTGGCTTCCTGGCCGGTGTAGATGACGTTCTTGGACTGCTCGAGGCCTTCGTAGAAGGTCGGGTAGTACAGCATGCCGTTGTACTGCTCGAACACCGGCAGCACCGCCTTGCGCGAGGCCGAGGTCCAGCAGCCCATCACGGCGGCGCACTTGTCGTTGACCAGGAGCTTCTTGGCCTTCTCCGCGAAGGTCGGCCAATCCGAGGCGCCGTCCTCCTGGATGTACTTGATCTTGCGGCCGAGCACGCCGCCGGCGGCATTGATCTGCTCGATCGCGAGCTTCTCGGCCTGCACCGACCCGGTCTCGGAGATCGCCATCGTGCCGGTGACCGAATGCAGGATGCCGACCGTCACTTCGCTATCGGTGACTGCAAGTCCGGTGGTGTTGACAGCGGAGGTTGCGGGACCGGCGCCAAAGGATGGCCGCGGCATCATGGCCAGCGCCGGGATTGCGGCCATTCCCATCAGCAATTGGCGCCGAAGTGGCGACTTCAGGCCCTTTTTGGTTTCATCTGACATGAGCACCCCATTCATTGGTTCGAGGACACGCGTTGGGTCAGACGAAGGATGGCGCGGTTTGTGCAACGCACGGATACGCAAGATTGCGTATACTGCACCGCAAAAGCGCGACGTAGGCTCTGCGTAGGTCTTGCGAGGGGCAGGCGAGTTGCGGACAAGCGCCCGCGGGTGAGGAGTTCGAAAGTGGCAGGGCGGCAGCGGATCGACCGCGTCAGGCGCCAGTACAACCAGTGGGTCGCCAACCAGACGTTGGAGGACTATGCGCTCCGCTTCACGGCCAAGAGCGCGCGGCGCTGGTCGGCCGCCCGCGTCGCCAACACCGCGCTGGGCGCAATCTCGTTCCTGGCGCTGGAGGCCATCGGCGGCACAATCACCTTGAACTACGGCGTGACCAATGCGACCGCCGCCATCCTAGTCGCCAGCGTGATCATCTTCTGCTGCGGCCTGCCGATCGCCTATCATGCAGCTAAATGCGGCATCGACATCGACCTGCTGACGCGTGGCGCCGGCTTCGGCTACATCGGCTCCACCATCACCTCGCTGATCTACGCCTCCTTCACCTTCATCTTCTTCGCCATCGAGGCGGTGATCCTCGCCTCCGCCCTCGAGATGTGCTTCGGCATTCCGCGCCCGGTCGGCTATCTCATCAGCGCCGTCGTCATCATCCCGCTCGTGACCTACGGCATCACGCTGATCAGCCGCTTCCAACTGTGGACGCAGCCGCTGTGGGTCGTGCTGCACGTCCTGCCCTTTGCCGCAATCGCCTATGCGAGCCCGCACTCCTTCGCCGATTGGCTGCAGTTTCCCGGCGAGCATGGCGATCCCATGGGCCATCTCGATCTGGCGCTGTTCGGGACCGCGGCGGCGGTCGTGTTCTCGCTGGTCGCCCAGATCGGCGAGCAGGTCGACTTCCTGCGCTTTCTGCCGCGCGATCGCCGCACGTCGAGGCGGTCATGGTGGATTGCGCTGTTATCCGCAGGCCCCGGCTGGATCGTGCTCGGTGCGCTGAAGCTGCTTGCGGGCTCGTTCCTGGCCTACTTCGCGCTCAGCCATGGAGTCTCGGCCGACCGCGCCGCCGAACCGGCACACATGTATCTCGAGGCGTTCCGCTACGTGCTGGCCCGGCCGGACCTGGCGCTTGCGTTGACCGGCACCTTCGTGATCGTGTCCCAGATCAAGATCAACGTTACCAACGCCTACGCCGGCTCGATCGCCTGGTCGAACTTCTTCTCCCGCCTCACCCACAGTCATCCGGGACGCGTCGTATGGCTGGTCTTCAACGTCGTGGTCGCGCTGCTGCTGATGGAGATCGGCGTCTACAAGGCGCTCGAGCAGACGCTGGCGCTGTACTCCAACATCGCGATCTCCTGGGTCGGCGCCCTGGTCGCCGACCTCGTGATCAACAAGCCGCTCGGCCTGCGCCCGCCGCAGATGGAGTTCAAGCGCGCTCATCTCTACGACATCAATCCGGTCGGCGTCGGCGCGATGACGATCGCCACGATCGTCTCGATCTGCGCCTTCTATGGCCTGTTCGGTCCGACCGGAAAGGCGCTGTCAACTTTCGTCGCGCTCGGCGTCGCGCTCGTCACGGCGCCCGCGATCGCCTATCTGACCGACGGAAAGTACTATCTGGCGCGCAAGCCGAAGCGGAGCTGGCAGAACATCGAGCAGATCCAATGCTGCATCTGTGAGCATCATTTCGAGCCGGAGGACACCGCCTCCTGCCCGGCCTATGCCGGCCCGATCTGCTCGCTGTGCTGCTCGCTCGACGCTCGCTGTCACGATCTGTGCAAACCGCACGCGCGGGCGCAAGCCCAGGTCGCCGCGGCGCTTGGCGGCATGCTGCCGGGGTCGGTGCTCGCCAAGATCAACTCGCAGCTCGGTCACTATGTCGGTGTCTTTCTGACATCGGCCGGACTCGTCGCGCTGACGCTCGGCATGATCTATCTGGAGACCTCGGCGGCGCTGCCAGGATTCAAGGGCATCATCTCCGACGTGCTGTGGAAGGTGTTCTTCGCTCTCTCCATCATCATCGGCGTCGTGACCTGGCTGTTCGTGCTGGCGCAGCAGAGCCGTCGCGCCGCCGAGGCCGAGACACGCCGGCAGACGCAGCTGTTGATTCAGGAGATCGAGGCGCACAAGCGCACCGACGCCGAGCTGCAGCGCGCCAAGGAGGTTGCGGAGTCCGCCAACCTCGCCAAGAGCCGCTATGTCGTCGGCCTCAGCCACGAGCTGCGCTCGCCGCTGAACGCGATCTCCGGCTATGCGCAACTGCTCGAGCAGGACACGAGCCTCGCACCGAAGCCGCGGGACCAGGTCCGCGTCGTCCGCCGCAGCGCCGATCATCTGTCCGGCCTGATCGACGGCATCCTCGATATCTCCAAGATCGAAGCCGGGCGGCTGTATCTGTCGCGCGACGAGGTCCGTCTCAGCGAATTCCTCGACCAGCTTGTGGGCATGTTCCGATTGCAAGCCGCCGCCAAGGGCGTCGACTTCGTGTTCAAGCGGCCGGCGGTACTGCCGCTGGTCGTCTACGCCGACGAGAAACGGCTGCGCCAGATCCTGATCAACCTGCTGTCGAATGCGATCAAATTCACCGCGGAAGGCAGCGTCCAGTTCGTCGTGCATTATCGCAGTCCGGTCGCGGAGTTCGAGGTGATTGATACCGGGCCCGGCATCCAGCCCGACGACCTCGAGCGCATCTTTGCGCCGTTCGAGCGCGGCGCGCTCGGGGCCGCTCAACCGCAGACCGGCACGGGACTGGGCCTGACGATCAGCCGCCTGCTCGCCGGGGTGATGGGCGGCGACATCAAGGTCGAGAGCAGGGTCGGCACCGGCAGCACCTTCAAGGTCAAGATCCTCCTGTCCGAGGTCACCAACCCGACGCGGCATGCGCCGGTGAAGGCGCCGGTCGCCGGCTATCTCGGACCGCGCAGGACGATTCTGATCACCGACGACGATCCCGTTCATCGCGACCTCCTGCGCGAGGTGTTGACGCCGCTCGGCTTCATCCTGCTGAGCGCGCCCGACGGTCCCGCCTGCCTCGCGCTCGCACAGCACTGCCAGCCGGACCTGTTCATTCTGGACATCTCGATGCCCGGCATGGACGGCTGGACGGTGGCCGAGACCTTGCGCAACAGCGGTCATCATCAGGCCCGGATCCTGATGACATCTGCGAGCGCGCTCGAAGCGCATGGCCGGCCGCTGGCGCAACCATTCCACGACAGCTACCTGATGAAGCCGATCGACATCCCAAGGCTGCTGGAGGCGATACGTCAATTGCTGAAGCTCGAATGGAGCTACCAGACCGACATCCCAGCGGCGCCGCCACGCTGGCGGCCGGACACCGGGTCCCGGCCCCCGCTCAACTATGTCGAGGAGCTGATGAGCCTCGGCCAGATCGGCTACATCAGGGCCATTCAGCTCAAGCTCGACGACATCAGCAACGCGCATCCGGAGCATGCCGACTTCGTCGCCCAGATGCGCACGCTTATCGACCGCTTCGATCTCGATCAGTACATGGCCACTCTGAAGACCTTGCATGCCTATGAGCACTGACAGCAGGAAGCGCGATGTCGCGCTGGTGGTGGACGACTCGCCGGAGACGCTTCGGCTGCTCACCGACGCGCTGGATGGTGCCGGCATGACGGTCATGGTCGCACTCGATGGCGCCGCGGCCATGCGCATCATCGACCAGATCACGCCGGACATCATCCTGCTCGACGCCGTCATGCCCGGCATGGACGGCTTCGAGACGTGCCGCAAGCTCAAGCGCGAGACGGGTCTCTCCAACGTCCCCGTCATCTTCATGACCGGGCTCGCCGATACCGAGCATATCGTGAAGGGACTGGAGGCCGGCGGCGTCGACTACGTCACCAAGCCGATCGCCGTCTCGGAGATGCTGGCGCGCATCCGCGTGCATCTCGCCAACGCCCGGATGACGCAGAGTGCGCGCGCCGCGCTCGACGTCTCCGGCCGCTTCCTGCTCGCCGTCAACCGCGAGGGACGGCTGATGTGGGCAACGCCGCAGGCGCAGAAGCTGCTGTCGGACAGTTTTGGCACCGCCGAGGAGCTCGTTCTTCCTGAAGCGCTGCGGCTCTGGCTGGATCAGGCGCAGAACGGCGGCGGGAAGGCCGCCGCTTCGATCCCCGATCATCCCGAATTGCGCCTCTATTACATGGGCGGAGCCGGGCCCAACGAGTTCCTGCTGCGGCTCGCCAAGGAGTCCTCCGGTGAGTTGCCCAAGGAATTCTCCAGCGAGTTCGGTCTCACCACGCGCGAGGGCGAAGTGCTGTCATGGCTGTCCAAGGGCAAGACCAACCGCGACATCGCGCAGATCCTGGGGCTGAGCCCGCGGACCGTCGACAAGCACCTCGAGCAGATCTACGCCAAGCTCGGCGTCGAGAACCGAACCGCCGCCGCGGCGATCGCGACGGGGGTGACGCGGCGGGAGGGATGAGACGGGCGGCGCACTCAGAAGCGCGCTCTGAAACTCGCTGTCGTCCCGGGCAAGCCCGCTGACGCACAGCGTCAACGGGCGCCGACCCGGGACCCATACCGCGTGATCTCGCTTGGGGCAGGATGTAAGCTGGCGTCGTGCCTCACATATCCGGCTGTGGTTATGGATCCCCGCGTTCGCGGGGATGACACCGAGGTTAGAGCGACAGCGAGTACTCCACCCCTCGGCGCTCACCCATATACGAACGCCGGATCATCCAGATCGATCGCCGGAATCTGGTCCTTCTCGCTCCAATAATCCTGGCTGTGCTGCCACTCCGGCTTGTCGCCGCGCTTGGGCAGCAGATGCATGTTGCGCATCATGTAGCCGGGATTGAAGTTTTCCGGGTCGATCCATGGCAGCAGCGGCATGTTGTGATCCTCCGGGCGCAGCGCCGGCACGACCTTGCTCACGCCCTTCTCCTTCATGTGCGCGAGCAGGCGGCACACGAAATCCGCGACCAGATCGGTGCGCAACGTCCAGCTGGCGCGGAAATAGCCGAACACCCAGGCGAGATTCGGCACGCCGGTGAACATCATGCCGCGATAGGTCACGGTGTCGGCGAAGTCGAGCGGCTTGCCGTCGATCGTGAACGCGATGTCGCCGAGCACGCAGAGATCGAAGCCGGTCGCGGTGACGATGATGTCGGCCTTGAGCTCGTCGCCGGACTTCAGCTTGATGCCGCCTTCGGTGAAGCTTTCGATCTCGTCGGTGACGACGGAGGCTTTGCCACTCTTGATGCCCTCGAACAGATCGGCATCCGGCACGAACGCGATGCGCTGTCGCCACGGGCGATAGCTCGGGGTGAAATGCTTGGCCGCCTGTTCGGGGCCGATGATGGCGCTGATCTGGCCGATCAGCTCCTTCTTGACCTGCTCGGGCTCCGTCAAGCAGCGCTTGGTGAACCAATCCTGCTCGAACAGGATCTTGCGCCTGACGATCTCGTGGATCCACTCTTCCTTGACATCAAGCCGACGCAACTCCTCGGCCAGCTCGATCGCGTTGCGGCCGATGCGGAAGTAGGTCGGCGAGCGCTGCAGCATCGTCACATGCGCGCATTTTCCGGCGATCGACGGCAGGATGGTCGCGGCCGTCGCACCGGAGCCGATGACCACGACCTGCTTGCCGGTGAGATCGAGATCCTCGGGCCAGAGTTGCGGATGCACGATGCGGCCCTTGAATTTCGCCATGTCCGGCCACTCCGGCGTGTAGCCCTTGGAGTGGCGGTAGTAGCCCTGGCACATCCAGAGGAAATTCGTGGTGAAGGTGACGGGCTGCTGATCCCTGCCCTTCACGGCTTGGACCGTCCAGAGATTGGTCGCGCTCGACCAGCTGGCCGACACGATGTGATGGCCGTAGCGGATGTGGCGGCCGAGATCGTTCTCTTCAATCACCTCGCCCATGTAGCTGAGGATTTCTTCCGCGGTCGCGATCGGCGGCCCGACCCACGGCTTGAAGCTGTATCCAAATGTGTGCAGGTCGCTGTCGGAGCGGATGCCGGGATAGCGGTGCGTCCGCCAGGTGCCGCCGAAGCCGTCCTGGCTCTCCAGGATCACGAAGCGCTTGTCGGGCATCTGCCTGGTCAACTGATAGGCGCTGCCGACACCGGAGATGCCGGCGCCGACGATGAGCACGTCGAAATGTTCGGTCGCGTGAGAGGACGCGGCCTCCCGGATGGGCGCGATGACGTTCATGGGAGTCCCTGGGCTTTGGTCTTGATGTTGTTTCCTCGCGTGACAGGCTGAACCCGATCACAGCGACGGTCAACCCATCGCGACGCGCGGCGTCGTGAACGCGGCGCCTCAATTTCCGCCGAGCGGCATGCCCCACTGCCGCGCGGTCTGCACGACCCAATCGCGATACAACGTGAGCGGCGTGACGCCGGTCATGCCGCCGCAGCCATCGCCGAGATTTGGCCCGGTCGACCATGAGATGACGCCGATCAGCACCTGTCCTTGCGCCTGCGTCTCGAATGCAGGCCCGCCGGAATCCCCGGTGCAGCCACCGAGCCCGGACCGCACGCCTTGCGTCGCCGGATCGACCAGCCGGATCTGCAATGTGCCTGGCCTGCCTGTGGCCACCAGCGCCGCGCCGCGCACCACGCCCCCGCTCTTGCCGTCGCCGGGGACGGCGACACCGATGCCTGCGACCGTGAATGCGTTGCCGGCGGCAAGCGGCGGCTGCGGCACGCCGAGCGCCACCGGCACGCGCTCCTTCGCTGGCGCCTCCAATTCCAGCAGCGCGACATCGGCGGTGGCGCGATGCGCCAGGATGGCCTGCACGCTGAAGCTGGGATGCACCGCCACCCGCCGGACCGTCTTGAGAACCGGCCTGCGGTCGCGATCGTATTCCACGATGCGGTAATCGAGACCCGGCTGCACGCAATGCCCGGCGGTCAGCACCAGCTTCGGGGCAATCAGCGCGCCGCTGCAGAAATTGCCGCGCGAGCCGACGATCGTGACCACGGCGCGGCCGATGCCATCATTCAGCGCCGGCGCATTGCCGACGATGGCCAGGGCCTGCGACGGCGCCAGCAGAGCGGCGGCTGCAATGATTGCGTGAGACGGCTTCATCGCGGCAGCAATAGCGGCTGACGCCGAGGTCGCCAAGTGCGACCGAGGTCGCCAAGTGCGGCATCCCATGCTAGCGATCATCCAGGGATCAAGGAAGGACAGGACTGACATGGTCGAGGCGGTGATCTTCGATTTCGGTGGCGTGCTGACGACATCGCCATTCGAGGCATTCGCACGGTTCGAGAAGGAGCGCGGCTATCCTGTCGACATCATCCGCAACACCAATGCCGCCAACCATCTCGAGAACGCCTGGGCGAAATTCGAGCGGGCCGAGATCGACCTCGACACTTTCGACCGGCTGTTCGCGGAGGAGTCGCTGGCGCTGGGCGGCGCTGCGGTCAGCGGGCGGGAGGTGCTGCCACTGCTCACCGGCGACCTCCGTCCCGACATGGTCGAGGCGCTCCGCCGCATCAAGGCGGAGTGCAAGACCGGCTGCATCACCAACAATCTGCCGGCGAACGCAATCGGCAGCCAGGGCGGCCGCTCGTTGTACGTCGCGGAGGTGATGGCGCTGTTCGATCACGTGATCGAGTCGGCCAAGATCGGCCTGCGCAAGCCCGATCCCCGGATCTACCAGATGATGACCGAGACGCTCGGCGTCAGCCCCGCGGACTGCGTCTACCTCGACGATCTCGGCATCAACCTGAAGCCGGCGCGCGAGATGGGCATGACGACGATCAAGGTGGTCAGCGCAGCGCAGGCGATCGCCGAGTTGGAAGCCGCGACGGGTCTGAGCCTGCGCTGATCGTCATTGCGAGGCATCCTTGCGCCGAAGCAATCCGAAGGCTTCGTGGGATTCTGGATTGCGTCGCTGCCCTCGCAACGGCGCTGATCCTAATCGTTCGTCTGTTTGGCCCGATCCGGAAATGCCGCCGCCAGTGCCGCGCCGTCGGCCCGCAGCACGCCGCGCTCGGTGATCAGCCCGCTCACCAGCCGCGCCGGCGTGACGTCGAAGCCGTAGTTTGCGACCGGCGATCCCGGCGGCACGATGCGCACCGTCTCGATACGGCCGTCGGCGGTGCGGCCGGTCATCTCGGTGACTTCCTGCGCACCGCGCTGCTCGATCGGGATCTGTCGTCCCTCGGCGACCGCGAAATCGATCGTCGGCGACGGCAACGCGACATAGAACGGCACGCCGTTGTCGTGTGCCGCGAGCGCCTTGAGATAGGTGCCGATCTTGTTACAGACATCGCCGTTGGCGGCGACGCGGTCGGTGCCGACGATGGCGAGATCGACCATCCCATGCTGCATGAGATGGCCGCCGGTGTTGTCCGGGATGACGGTGTGCGCCACGCCATGATGACCGAGCTCCCAGGCGGTCAGCGACGCGCCCTGATTGCGCGGCCTGGTCTCGTCGACCCACACATGGATCGGAATGCCGCGATCATGCGCGAGATAGATCGGCGCGGTCGCCGTGCCCCAATCGACGGTCGCAAGCCAGCCGGCATTGCAGTGGGTCAGCACGTTCACGATTTCGCCCGGCTTCTTGCGCGCCGCGGCCGCTTCGATCAGCGCGAGGCCATGCGCGGCGATGCCCTGGTTGATCGTGACGTCCTCGCCGGCAATGTCGACGGCGCGGGAATACGCCGCATCCCGCCGCTCCGACGGCGCCAGCCGGCGCAGCATCGTGCCCATCGTGTCGAGCGCCCATTTCAGGTTGATCGCCGTCGGCCGCGTCGCGATCAACATCTCGTAGGCGCGGTCGATGCCGGGATCGGAGCGGTCGTCGCGCATCGCCAGCGCCATGCCGAAAGCGGCGGTGGCGCCGATCAGCGGCGCGCCGCGAACCAGCATGCCGCGGATCGCATCCGCCGCCTCCTCGCATGTCGTGATCTTCGCCACCACGAACTCGTGCGGCAACCGGCGCTGATCGATCGCGCAGACCGACCAGCCGTCGGAGTCGAGCCAGATGCTGCGATAGTGCCGGCCGTCCACCTTCATGTTCGATCCCCCTTCAACCGCGCAAGATACGGCCTGCGACCGCATCGAGCTTGTTCAGAAGCTCGGGATCGCGCGCCTCCGGCGCAGTGATCAAGGCGGTGTCGAGCGCACGGTCGGAGCCGATCGGGCACGGTTCGTGCTCGCGCGGAAACTCGCGGGCGAGCCGCGCCACCAGTGATTTCGCCTTGTCGGCGTTGGTGGTGAGCACGCGAATGATGTCCTGCACGGTAACGGCGTCGTGATCCGGATGCCAGCAGTCGAAGTCGGTCACCATCGCGACCGTCGCGTAGCAGATCTCGGCCTCGCGAGCGAGCTTCGCCTCCGGCATGTTGGTCATGCCGATCACCGAATAGCCCGACGCCTTGTAGGTCATACTCTCGGCATAGGTCGAGAATTGCGGTCCCTCCATGCAGACATAGGTGCCGCCGCGCGCGATCGCGATGCCTTCGGCCTCGGCCGCCGCCGCCAGATGAATGCGCAACCGCGGCGAAACCGGATGCGCCATCGAGACGTGGGCGACGCATCCCCTGCCGAAAAACGAGCTTTCGCGCTTGTAGGTGCGATCGACGAACTGATCGACCAGCACGAAGGTGCCCGGCGGCAGCTCTTTCTTGAACGAGCCGCAGGCCGACAGCGACACCAGGTCGGTGACGCCAGCGCGCTTCAGCACGTCGATATTGGCGCGGTAATTGATGTCGGACGGGGACAACCGGTGTCCCTTGTCATGGCGCGGCAGGAACACGATCGGCAGCCCCGCGATCGTTCCCCGGCGCAATGGCGCCGACGGCTCGCCCCAGGGGCTCGCGATCACCTCTTCGCGGGCATCTTCCAGTCCCGGCAGATCATAAATGCCCGAGCCGCCGATAATGCCAAGCACAGCCTTCGTCATGACGTCCCCATCTCCAATGGAGACGAGAATGCCAGCTTTGCGACGGATTGAAAACAGCGACGCGGTGAACCGCGGGGCGTGGCAGCGGGTCAGGCGGCCTTGGCTGCCGCCAGCTGACCGCTCACCAGACGCTCCAGCGTGGCGACAGACTGGAAGTTCTCCGGCGTGATCAGCTCCTGCGGAATGGTGAAATCGAACTCCGATTCGAGCGCCAGCATCAGGTTGACCATGTCCATTGACGTCAGCCCGATGTCGACGAGCTTTGCATCCGCCGTCACGTCGGTAGAACTGGCGTTCTGCGCGAGGATATCGCGGACGAGCGCCACGATCCTGTGACTGACATCGACATCGAAACTCGGCATGGGGACCTCTTCACTCGCGGCTTGTTCCGGCACGTCGAATCTGATCGACGCTCGCGCAGGGAGATAACGCAATCCGGCGGCAAAAGAGTTACGCCGCATCCCCGTTCCAGGTCTGAACTCGTCTTAACGCTAACGGCTTGGCCCGAAATTCTCGGACCGAAACAACCAGGAATTAACCCCCACCCGTCGATTGCACAGCGTTTACCCTGAATTTCGTCGACGTATTTGAATCAAATCCATACCCTGCGAGCAGCCCCAAAAAGAAGGCGCAGTGCATCTGTCCTGATCTTGCGAGGACGCACGTGCCGATCTCTCAACGAGACAAAATCCGGAGTATCGATCGGTCATGACTCTCCAGGGAACCGCGCTTCGCAACCCGATCCCCGATGATGGCGAGAGCCTTCTGCTCGATCGCAGCTCCTTGTTCCTGCAGCGGACCGCGGCTGTGGCCGCGCAGGCCGCCGCGGAAGCCGACGAGGTCGACCGTGACGGCCGCTTCCCCAAGGCCGCAATCGATGCGGCACGCGAGCACAAGCTGCTCGGGATGCAGATCCCGGTCGAGTTCGGCGGCTTCGGGGCGTCGATCCACGACATCGCCGACGTCTGCTATGCGCTCGGCCGCGCCTGCGCCTCCAGCGCCATGATCTTCGCCATGCACCAGACCAAGGTCGCCTGCCTTGTGCGTCACGGCCGCGGCAGCGGCTACATGGAATCCCTGATGCGCCGTATCGCATCCGAGCAGCTGTTGATGGCCTCTTCCACCACCGAGGGACAGAACGGCGGCAACATCCGCGCCAGCGCCGCGGCCGTCGGCCACGACGGTAACCGCATCTCGCTGAAGCGCGACGCCACGGTGATCTCCTATGGTGCCGAAGCCGACGGCCTCGTCACCATTGCCCGTCGCGCCGACAGCGCAGCCGCCTCTGATCAGGTGTTGCTGGCGCTGACGACGGACGATTATACGATCTCGCGTACCCTTGGCTGGGAAACGCTGGGCATGCGCGGCACCTGCTCGACAGGATTCGCGCTGGAGGTGAGCTGTCCGTCCGACCGCATGTTCACCGAATCCTATGACCGCATCCACGGCCAGACGATGACGCCGTTCGCGCATCTCTGCTGGTCATCGGCCTGGGCCGGCATTGCTGCGGCCGCGGTGGAGCGCGCCCAGCGCTTCCTGCGCAAGGCCGCTCGCGGCGCCGGCGGACAGATGCCGCCGGCAGCTGCACATTACACCGCGGCTAAGATGGCGCTGGCCCGGCTGCGCGCAATGATCGTCACCAACATGGATGCCTTCGTCGCCCATGAATATGACGAGCGGGCGCTGAGCTCGCTCGACTTCCAATCCTCGATCACGCTGTTGAAGGTGCAGGCCTCGGAGCTTGCCGTTGAGACCGTGATGCATGCGATGCGCGCCTGCGGGCTCTCGGGTTATCGCAACGACGGCGAGTTCTCGATCGGCCGCCACCTGCGCGATGTTCTGTCGGCGCCGATCATGATCAACAACGACCGTATTCTCACGAACATTGCCACGGCCAATTTGATGAGCACGGTACCGGCCTCGCTCCATGAATGACCGCGCCGATCGCAGCCATTGCCTCCACCCAGGATTTGCACAATGACGATTCCCGTTCTCCCGCAGTCGCCCGAGATTGCGCCCCAGCCGGCCGACGCGCTCGATCATCTGACCGACGCCCTGTTCCACCGCATGGGCGCGGATGGCGTCTATGCACGGACCGCGCTGTATGAAGGTGTTGTGGAGCGGCTCACGACGCTCATCACGCGGCATCGTGAGCCCGGCACGGAGGTCATGCGCTTCCCGCCGGTCATGAGCCGGACGCAGCTTGAGAAGTCCGGCTATCTCAAGAGCTTTCCAAATCTGCTCGGCTGCGTCTGTGGCCTGCACGGCACCGAGCGGGACATCCACGAAGCCGTGGCACGTTTCGACAAGGGCGGCGACTGGACCACCTCGTTGTCGCCGGCCGACCTCGTGCTGTCGCCCGCAGCCTGCTATCCGGTGTATCCGATCGCGGCGAGCCGTGGTGCACTGCCGGTCGGCGGCCTACGCTTCGACGTCGCGGCCGATTGCTTCCGCCGCGAGCCGTCGCGGCATCTCGACCGCCTGCAGTCGTTCCGTATGCGCGAATATGTCTGCATCGGCACACCCGACGACGTCTCGGCATTCCGCGACCGTTGGATGGTGAAGGCGCAAACGATCGCCCACGATCTCGGGCTGTCGTTCCGCGTCGATCACGCCAGCGACCCGTTCTTCGGTCGCGTCGGCCAGATGAAGGCGGTCAGCCAGAAGCAGCAGGCGCTGAAATTCGAGCTCCTGGTGCCGTTGCGATCGGAAGAGCAGCCGACCGCCTGCATGAGCTTCAACTATCACCGCGAGCATTTCGGCACGACCTGGGGCATCGACGACGCCGACGGCGCGCCGGCGCACACCGGTTGCGTGGCCTTCGGCATGGACCGCCTCGCGGTCGCGCTGTTCCACACGCACGGCATCGATCCGACGCGCTGGCCGTCGCGCGTGCGCGACGCGCTGCTGGTGGAGCGTCAGCCCGACGTCGTCGGCTGACGTCCTACCGCCATCGTCGGGAGATCGGCAGGCAATCTCATGACCGCGCGCAAGCCGCTGATCCGCTGCCGGGAGATCGGGGAGCCCGATCTCGACGCGGTCGCCGATCTGCTCACGCGCGGATTTCCGCGGCGGTCCCGCGCGTATTGGGCCACGGGCCTGCACCGACAGACGACGCGTCCGGCGCCCGAAGGCTATCCCCGCTATGGCTATCTGCTCGAGAACGACGGCGCGGCCGTCGGCGTGTTGTTGCTGATCTACAGCAACCGGGGCACACCCGCGCAGCCGCAGATCTGGTGCAACCTGTCGAGCTGGTATGTCGAGCCGTCGTTTCGCAACTATGCGACGATGCTGACCCGGATCGCACAGCGTTTGCCTGAGGTGACCTACATCAACATCAGCGCCGCGCGCCAGACATGGCCGATCATCGAGGCGCAGGGCTTTCGTCCCTATTGTCACGGCTTGTTCTTTTCAGTGCCCGCCATGTCATTTGCCGGCCGCGGCGCGCAAGTGGAGCAGGTCGCCGCTGACGCCCAGGCGCTCGATGGACTTCCGCCCAGCGAGGCCGACCTGCTGATCCGCCACGCACGCTATGGCTGCCTCAGCATCGTGGTCCGGTCGAAGCATGGCCCGGTTCCGTTGGTGTTGCAGCAGCTCCGGGTCCGGCAAGGACGGTTCGCATTGCCGGCAATGCAGCTGATCTACTGCCGCGGCACCTCCGACTATGTTGCCTGCGCCGGCGCCGTGGGCCGTTTCCTGCTGCCGCGCGGACGCGTGTCCGTCGTCGTCGACGCCGACGGGCCGATTGCCGGGCTCTACGGCGTCTACACCGAACGCCGCGGCCGCAAATACATCAAGGGACCGGAGCCGGGGCGGCTCGGCGAGCTCAGCGATACCGAACTTCCCGTCTATGGGTCCTGACCTATGCCGCGGCCCTGACCCGGTGGGCATAGTCCCAGTACAGCCTGCGTGCGCGGCTGAAGACGGGACCGATTGGCAGCGTCCGGTCGTCGATGCGGATCACCGGCGCGACCTTGGCGAAGTTGCCCGACGAGAAGATCTCGTCGGCGTTCAGGAAATCGTCATATCGGAGCGTCGTCTCGACCACACTCACACCATCGCCTCGCAGCAATTCGATCACGCGCTGTCGCGTGATCCCGTTGAGGAAGGTTCCGTTCGGCACCGGCGTGAAGACAACGCCGTCCTTGACCATGAACACGTTGGCATTGCCGAACTCCGCGACGTTGCCGAGCAGATCCAGCATCAGGCAGTTGTTGAAGCCGCGCGAGGCCGCTTCGATCAGCGCGCGCGAATTGTTCGGATAGAGGCAGGCCGCCTTAGCGTCGACCGGCGCGCATTCGGCCGTCGGCCTTCGGAACTGCGACAGCGTGATGGCGTTGCCCGTCGGCTGCGGCATCGGCGCCTCATAGATGCACAGGCACCAATTGGTGGTGTCGGGATCGAACAGGACACCGCCGCCGGCGCCATGCTGCGCCCAGTACATCGGGCGGATGTAGAGCTCGGCTCCCGCTCCGAACCGCGCGATCCCTTCCCGCGCCAGCCCCATCCAGGTCTCGACGTCCGCCACGGGTTTGAGCCGGAAATTGATCGCGGACTGATTCACACGCGCGCAGTGCCGATCGAGATCGGGCGTCACGCCTTCGAACGCGCGCGCCCCGTCGAACACGGTCGATGCGAGCCAGGTCGCGTGGGTCCGCACGCCCATGATCGGCGCATTGCCCTCGCGCCATTCGCCGTCGAAGAAGGTCCAGGTCTGCGAGTAGCTGACAGGCTTGACGATGTGGGTCATGGCGGCGCTCCCGTTCGGCATCGATCGTATCTGCACTTCTGGCTTGAAGATTTTAAGGATTTCCCCGCCGCGGCCTGCCGCTCATGATCGATTCACTGCTGATGGGCACAATGGTCGCTGCCTTGGTTAACTGGAGCTGTCATGCCGCTCGACCCTCGCGCCCAGCGCCTGCTTTCGATGGTAGCTGCCGCTATGCCGGAAAGCCGGCAGCATCCGAGTGTCGGGCAACGCCGGCAGTCGCTGGCCAAGCTGATGCAGTTCGCGCGGAACGACTGCGGCGCCGTCATCACGCGGGATGGCGATTTCTCCGGTCCCTCCGGGCAGCTTCGCTACCGCCTGTACACGCCGGCAGCGGGCCCGGACGATCTCGGGATGCCGCCTGGCTTCGTATACTTTCATGGCGGCGGTCTCGTGGCGGGCAGCATCGACACACACGACAAGGTCGCCGCTGCGCTTGCCGCCGCCTCGCGCTGCCGGCTGCTCTCGATCGACTACCGCCTCGCGCCCGAGCACCCGTTCCCGGCAGCGATCGAGGATGCGATCGCTGCCGTTCACTTCGCGATCGATCACGCGGCCGCACTCGGCATCGACGGCAATCGCATTGTGCTCGGCGGCGATTCCGCGGGCGCCACGCTCGCGGCCGCCGTTTGTCAGCAGGCCGCCGGCGACAGCCCTCTCAGAATCGCGCTGCAGTGCCTGATCTGCCCGGTGCTCGATTTTTCCAGCCCCTGGCCGTCGCGCGAGCTGTTCGGCACCGGCTACCTGATCAACAGGGCGACCTGGCAGGCCGACCTCGGCGACTATCTGGACGGCAAGACCGATGTCGCGCATCCACTGATATCGCCGCTGTGCCGCGAGACGCTGGCCGGGCTTCCGCCCGCCGTGATCCACACCGCAGAGTTCGATCCGATGCGTGACGAGGGCAACGCCTACGCGGCACGGCTCGCGGAAGCCGGCGTCACGGTCGCGCATGTCTGTCACGACGGCATGGTCCACAATTTCCACGCGCTCGGTGCGATCCTGCCGCAGGCCAAGGCCGCACTGGATCTGGTCGGGTGGCAAATCCGGTCGTTCCTGCAGGTTTCTTCTATGCGCTAATTCGAAGTTCTTCGGCCACATCTCGTTAGGGTTATTTCGTCGTTGTTGTCGCGAATTATTGCCCGCTTTACGCCTGCGCTCCTACAACGGCACCACTCGCCGAATACGAGCAGCTCGCCGCATTGATCGAAGCGAGCGCGGAGATCGCCGATGCGCAACGAGACGATTGCAATCCACGCAGGCTATGAGCCGGAGGCGACCACCAAGGCCGTCGCGGTTCCGATCTATCAGACCGCCGCCTACGCCTTCGACAGCGCCGACCACGGCGCCGCGCTGTTCAATCTCGAAGCCGAGGGCTATCGCTACAGCCGGATCTCCAATCCGACCACGGCGGTGCTCGAGAAGCGCGTCAGCGAGCTCGAGGGCGGCGTCGGCGCGCTCGCCGTCGGCACCGGACAGGCGGCGCTCCACTTTGCATTCGTCAACCTCGCCGATGGCGGCGGCAACATCGTCTCGGTGCCGCAGCTCTACGGCACCACGCACACGCTGCTCGGTCACATCCTGCCGCGCCAGGGCATCACTGGACGCTTTGCCGACAGCGATGCGCCCGACGCCATCGAGCGTCTCATCGATGACAACACCAAGGCCGTGTTTGCCGAAACGATCGGCAACCCCGCCGGCAATGTCTGCGACATCGAAGCGTTGGCGAAGGTCGCACATCGCAACGGCGTGCCACTGATCGTCGACAACACCGTCGCAACGCCGATCCTGCTGCGGCCGTTCGACTACGGCGCCGACATCGCGGTGCATTCGCTGACCAAGTTTCTCGGCGGTCACGGCACGACCCTGGGCGGCATGCTGGTCGACAGCGGCAACTTTCCCTGGAAGGATCACGCCGACCGCTTTCCCGCCTTCACGCAGCCCGACGCGTCCTATCACGGAATGGTCTACACTGATCATTTCGGCCGCAGCGCCTATATCCAGCGCGCGCGCAGCGTCTATCAGCGCACAATGGGCGCGGTGCTGTCGCCGTTCAATGCCTTCCTGCTGCTGCAGGGCATCGAGACCGTCGCGCTGCGCATGGAGCGTCACGTCGAGAATGCGCGCAAGGTCGCCGAATTCCTCCGCAACGATCCGCGCGTGGCATGGGTCAACTACGCGGGCTTCGCCGACAGCCGCTATTACCCGCTGGTCCAGAAATATCTCGACGGTCGCGCGTCGTCGCTGTTCACGTTCGGGATCAACGGCGGCATGGAGGCCGGCAAGGCGTTCTACGACGCCCTGAAGCTGGTCACGCGGCTGGTCAATATCGGCGATGCGAAGTCGCTGGCCTGCCATCCCGCATCGACCACGCATCGGCAGATGCCGCCGGACGACCAGCGCAAGGCGGGCGTCCTTCCCGAGACGATCCGGCTGTCGATCGGCATCGAGCATGTCAGCGACATCATCGAGGATCTCGACCAGGCGCTCGCCCAGGCCTGCCCTCGCCCGCGTCAATTGGATGCGGCGGAGTAGAGCGATCAGCCGATGACCCTGCTGTTCGACCGACATCGCAGGATCGCGAGCCCTGCCCTCGCGCCCGCCGAATTCGATGACAGCGGACGGCGCCCGGTCGAGCTGTCGATCGGCCTCGTCAACAACATGCCGGACAGCGCCTTGAAGGCGACCGATCTCCAGATCGCCCGCCTGCTGCAACAGTGCGCGCCGCGGCACGTCCGCATCCGCCTGCACTGCTTCTCGCTGCCCTCCATCATGCGCTCGCAGGCGGCGAGGCACCACGTCGCCCAGTCCTACGCCGACATCGGGTCGCTCGACCGGCTCGGCATCGACGGCCTGATCGTGACCGGCGCCGAGCCCGTCGCGGCGGCCTTGCGCGACGAGCCTTATTGGTCGGACCTCACCTCGGTCATCGACTGGGCCAGAACCAACACCCGCTCGACGATCTGGTCCTGTCTCGCGGCCCACGCGGCCGTGCTGCATCTCGACGACATCGAGCGGCAGCGGCTGGCGAGCAAATGCTCCGGCATCTTCGACTGCGAGAAGGTCCAGGACGACTGGCTCACGCACGGCATCCATTTGCCGCTCCAGGTGCCGCACTCCCGCCTCAACGCCGTCAACGAGCCGCTGCTGGCGGAGCGCGGCTACGACATCCTGACCCGGTCTGACGAGGTCGGCGTCGACATCTTCGCGCGCTCGATGCCAAGCCGGTTCGTGTTCTTCCAGGGCCATCCCGAATATGACGCGCTCTCCCTACAGCGCGAATACATGCGCGACATCGCGCGGTTTCTCGCCGGTCAGCGCGACGACTATCCGCGGCTGCCGAAATCCTACTTCAGCGCCGAGAGCGAGGCGGTGCTCGGCGCGTTCGAGTGGCGGGCCAAGGAAAGGCGCGACCCGACGCTGGCGGCCGAGCTCCCGGGGTTGACGCTGCGGCCCGACCTCGCCGCCCAAAGCGCCGCACAAACGCTGTTCAGGAACTGGATCGGTCATCTCGGGCAGACCGGATAGCGAAGCCCGGCCTCCATCGCAGCGGTCGCCTCGTATTGCGCCTTCTGTTAGATTGGCGCGACACGCCTCCTCTGCAAGGCTCCGATGGCCCGACGTACCGGCAGCGCCGATCTTCCGCTCCATTCCGGGCGCGTGCCGGCCTGGCTCGGCACGCGCATGGCCTCGCTCGGCGCCATCATCACCCAGGCCATCGTGCATCATTACGGCCGCGACGAATTCCTGGCGCGGATGTCGCATCCGTTCTGGTTCCAGTCGTTCGGCGCCGTGATGGGCATGGACTGGCATTCCTCCGGCATCACCACCAGCGTCATCGGCGCGCTGAAGCGCGGGCTGAAGCCGCTGTCCGGCGAGCTCGGCATCTACGTCTGCGGCGGCCGCGGCGAGCACTCGCGCAAGACGCCCGACGAGCTGCGCCTGCTCAGCGACCGGCTCGGCCTCGACGGCGAGGAGCTGGTGCGCACCAGCAAGCTGGTCGCCAAGGTCGACAGCGCCGCGGTGCAGGACGGCTTCGACCTCTATCTGCACGGCTTCTTCGTCACCGCGGACGGCAAATGGACCGTGGTGCAGCAGGGCATGAATGGCGACACCCGCCAAGCGCGGCGCTATCACTGGCACTCGCGCGAGCTTGCGAGCTTCGTCGACGCGCCGCACAGCGCCATCGATGGTCCCGTCCAGGGCGAGATCGTCAACCTCACCGACAAGCGCGCCGCGCCGTCGCGCGACGCGCAGCTCGAGCTGCTCACCGATCTCGGCCCCGACCGGGTCGTCACCGAGTTCGAGCGGCTGAGCACGCCGGAGCTCGCCCAAGGCCTGCTGCCGCATCTGGTCATGCCTGCGCATCACGACGTCAGGCCGAAGGATGTGTTCGCCCGCCGGCTGCACGGCACGCTCGCGGCCGCAGCCGAGCGCGGTCCGGTCGACTTTCCCGACCTGCTGCTGACGCCGGGCGTCGGCGCCCGCACCGTGCGCTCGCTCGCCATGGTCGCCGAGGTCGTGCATGGCGCGCCCTATCGATTCAGCGATCCGGCGCGGTTCTCGCTGGCGCATGGCGGCAAGGACCGGCATCCCTATCCGGTGCCGATCAAGGTCTATGACGAGACCATCCGCGTGCTCAAATCCGCCGTCGGCAACGCCAGGCTCGGCCGCGACGAGGCGCTGTCGGCGCTGAAGCGGCTCGACGACCAGGCGCGCCGGCTTGAGCGCAGCGCGACCGGCCCCTCGCTCGAGGCCTACATCGCCACCGAGCGCGCCGCCTCGCCCGAGCTCGACGGCCGCTCGGTGTTCGGCTGGGAGCGCGACCTCATCCAGCGCACCGGCGAGGCGTAGCGGCATGCCGGCGCGCAGCGCGGGCGTGCTCGCGTTTCGCAGGACCGCCGACGGATTGGAAGTACTGCTGGTGCATCCTGGCGGCCCGTTCTGGCGCCACAAGGATCTCGGCGCCTGGTCGATCCCGAAGGGCGAATTCGGCGCCGGCGAGGCGGCCGAAGCCGTGGCGCGGCGCGAATTCGCCGAGGAGCTTGGCACCGCGCTGACGGTGCCGCTCGTCCCGCTCGGCGAGATCAAGCAGCGCGGCGGCAAGGTGGTCGAGGCATTCGCCGCCGAGACCGATCTCGATGCCGGCGGCATCACCAGCAACGCATTCGAGCTCGAATGGCCGCCGCGCAGCGGCCGTCTCCAGCGTTTTCCCGAGGTCGACCGCGCCGCCTGGTTCGACCTCGCCGAGGCGAGGGTCCGGATCAATCCGGCCCAGGCCACACTGCTCGACCGTCTCGTGGCGATCGGCGGAGGGTGAGCTGTCACCATCCGCCGCCGGCGTCACGCCGCGCGGACGTTGCCGAGGAATCGTCCGGTCTGGGTCTTGAGCTGATCCGACTGACTGCCGAGCTGGGAGGCTGCGCTCAGCACCTGCGCCGCCGCGGCGCCGACCTGGCCGGATGCCTCGCGCACGCCGACGATGTGCTGCATGACCCCCTGGGTGCCCTGCGCCGCCTGCTGCACGCTGCGGGCGATTTCCTTCGTCGCCGCGCCCTGCTCCTCAACCGCGGCCGCGATCGCGTCGGTGATCTCGTTCATCTGGCCGATGGTCGCGCCGATCTCGCGGATGGCGTTGACGGTGGAGCCGGTGGCGTCGCGGATGGCTTCGATCTGGCTGGTGATCTCCTCGGTCGCCTTGGCGGTCTGCGCCGACAGCGCCTTGACCTCGTTGGCGACCACCGCGAAGCCCTTGCCGGCCTCGCCGGCACGCGCCGATTCGATGGTGGCGTTCAGCGCCAGCAGGTTGGTCTGGCCGGCGATGGTCTGGATCAGCGCCATGACCTCGCCGATCTTCTGCGAGGCGTGGACCAGCCGGTCGACCATCGCCTCCGTCCGCGTCGCCTGCCCGACCGCGTTCTGGGCGATCGACGACGACTGCGTAACCTGCTTGGCGATCTCCTGGATCGATGACGACAGTTGCTCGGCGGAGGCCGACACCGTCTGCACGTTCCTGGCGGTCTGCTCCGCGGCCGCGGCCACCTTCGCGCTCTGGTCGGTGGTGCCGGAGACGATGCTCGACATCGACTGTGCCGAGGTCTGCAGCTCGCCGGCGGCGGTCGCGGTGGTCTGGATCACGCCCCCGATCGAGCGCTCGAACTCGTCGGCGATCCGCACCAGCACCGTACGGCGCTCCTCGGCGGCCTGCTGCTTGGACTGCTCCTGCTCGGCCCGGAGCCGCTCGCTCTCGGCGAGATGCTCCTTGAAGATCTGCAGGCTGCGCGCCATGCGGCCGATCTCGTTCCGGCGATCGGTGAACGGCACCTCGAAGCTCAGATTGCCCTTGCTCAGCTCGTCCATCACGGCGCAGGTGCGGTCGAGCGGCACGACGACGCTGCGTCCGAGCCAGAAGGCGACGATCGCGGCAACCAGCAGACCGGCAAGCGCGCCGAAGCCGGCCCACATCGCGCGCTGATAGACGACCGCATCGACGTCGTCGACATACACGCCGGCCTGGATCGCCAGCATCTTGTCGCCGCTGCCATAGGCGCCGACATAGGACATCTTCGGCAGCTCGGTCGTCCCCCCCGCGCGCGGCACCTTGTACTCGACGAAGCCGCCGCCGGCGCGCGCCATGCGGACGATGTCCTGGATCAGGAGCTTGCCGGTGGAATCCTTGAAGTCCCAGCGGTTGACGTTGATGTATTTCGGGTTGGCGTGGACATAGGTCACGCCCGCATCCGACGATCCTGTTCCGTAGACGCCGAGATAGTCGTTGTATTGTCCCCAGCGCATCGCGCCGATCGCGGCGTAGGCCTGCTGCCGCGCCTGCTCCGGCGCCATCTTGCCGGCGGTCGCCGCGGCGTCATAATAGCTCAGCACCTTGACGGCGGACTCGACGAGGTTGCGGACCATGGTCTGCCGCTCCTCGAGAACGGTTCCGCGCAGCATCATGATCTGCATGGCGGAGACGGCGAACAGTGCGATCGACATCACGGCGATGATCGCCGCGAGACGCTGATAGACAGTCAGGTGTCGCATTTTCTGGTTCTCGTTGCGTGGACTGTATGCACGATACCAACCGTACATTAATGGTTTGCTATCCGTGCCGCCCGAACACCGGCGAACTAATTAGTTTTTGGACTGACCACCTCTGCGCACGCGAACTTTCGCTGGAGAACAACCAAAACAACATCGAGCAGCGATCGCTCGGATTAACATGCGATACTTGGAGGTATGATCGAAGGCCGGCCGGTTCCCGGCCCAAGTTCCCGTGGGTTAGGTGTCGAGTTCCATGGGTTCGCGCTGTCGCGACGCGTTCGGCGCCCGAGCTTTGTGCAGCGAAGCCCCTCGACTCACGAGGGCGCAGGGAAGACCAGGCATCGGCTGATTCCTGCGGCCCCCGTGCGGAAAGGAATGCACGGGGCAGGAACCACAGGTTCAGCCGGGTTGCCCGGCCTTCCCTGCGCAATGGTGTTACGGCTGCTTCGCACTCTCCCCGGGGACCGGCGTTCTTGCCCCCGTTTGCGACGACGCGCCAAAGGCACGCCACGCAGGCATCAGCGTCGGGATGCCAGGACCATGCGACTTGACCGTCCGTGCGGGCGCCGCTCGTCAGTCGGCGCCTGCCCGTCCATCACATCCCACCCCAACGCTCCTGACGATGCGCAGCGCCCCTCGTCGATGAGGCGGGACAGCCATAGAGGAACACGAATTCCGATAAAACGAAAGATCAAAATTTGTGCAGGTCGGCGCGACCGAACCGATGTTATTGAAGCAATCGGCGAAATTCGTGTTTCGACGCAGGACGGATGCGGGCCGTCCCCGCGCCCTGACGCTCCCGGCGACCCCATGTCCGGCCCGACGGGCGACTCAGTCGAACGCCTCAGGACGAGACCGTCGCGCGCATCGGACGGCGCTGCCGCAGCAGCAGCAGGATGACCACGGCCGCGCATGAGCAGGCCAGGCTCAACGCCAGCGGCGCGTTGCTGCCGTAGCGGGTCAAAAGCTCGACGAGGATGGGCGCCGACACCGCCGATAGCAGGTTGAGCGGCAGTCCGATCTGGGCGGACGCCTTGGCGAACGCCGCCTTGTCGTAGAACACCAGCGGCATGGTGGCCCGCGCCACGGCGAGCGCGCCACTGCCGAGGCCGTAGATCAGGATGAAGCCGCCGATCGCCGCGTGTGAGCCGTCGCTCAGCATCAGCAGCAGCATCGCCACCGGCAGCGCCAGGCCGGCGACGATCGCGGTGGTGATGCCGTCCCAGCGGCCGCCGCCGAGAAAATCGATGGCGCGGGCGCTGATCTGGATCACGCCCAGCATCGAGCCGAACCCGACCGCCTCGGCCGCCGAGAGGCCTTCGGCCTTCAGCAGTTCGATCAGAACCGCTCCCATCCCGAACGCGACGAAGGCGTTGAGGCCGGAGGCGCCGACCAGCAGATAGAAGGTGCTACGCGTCGGCGTCGATGCGGGGGCGGACGCTGCCGCATCCGAGGACGGCGGCAGATGATCGCGGACGCGCCGCGGCAGCAGGAACACGAACAGCGGCAGCGAGATCAAGAGCAGCAGGCCGGCATAGACGAGACAGGTGCTGCGCCAGCCGATATGTGCCGAGAGCGCCGAGGTGACCGGCCAGAAGATGCTGCTCGACAGGCCCGTGACCAGCATCAACGCCCCGATGGCGCTGCGCGCACGCAGGCCGGCGATCTCGTTGAGCACGATGTAGGAGGCGGTCGAGAGCGTGGCGCTGCCGGCCACGCCGAGCAGCAGCCAGGCGGCATAATAAGTGAGCGGGCCCTGCGCAGCCGACAGCAGTGCATAGCCGGGCGCCGCCAGCAGGGTGCCCGCGATCATCACCCGCCGGCCGCCATGCTTGACGAACGGCCGCGCCAGCAGCGGCGAGCACAGCCCCATCGACATGTACAGCACCGTCGTGCTGGCGAAGACCGCCGTCAGCTCCATCTCCAGATCCGCCGCCATGGCCCGGCCGATCACCGCCGGCAGGCTGAGCGTGCCCCAGGCGATGAGCTGCGTGACGGCGAGGACGATCAGGACGCGCAGGAGGGAGGGATCGGCGATGACGGGGGGCATTTCTGGGCGAGGGCACTACAGGAGAGGGCGCGCGACACGCGCCACAATGCTGGTTTTAGAGCATTCGAGCCGCACGAGCCCCGCTGTTTCGGAATTGCGTCCCGTCACCGATGAGGGGGCTCGGACCACGTGCCGGCCATGACGTGCGCCGGTCGCCGCCGGCGAAGCAGCAACAGCATGAGCGGGGCGACGGAGGAGCAAGCGAAGGTCACCCCGGCGACGCGTTGCCGCCATAGCTGGTGAGCAGCGCAGCCAGGACAGGCGCCCAGACGGCCGACAGCAGATTGAGCGGCAACGCGATCTGCGCCGACGCTTTGGCAGACGCCGCCTTGTCGTAGAACACGAGCGGCATGGTCGCCAGTGACACCGCCAGCGCGCCGCTGCTGCTCCATCTCGATGATCCATCGAAGAACAGAGCTAGGAGCGGCCAACCACACCAAGCTCCGCTGTACTGCGTACGATAGCGTACCGAATATTCCACTTTGCATCCTATAAGCGCTGTTGCTGATAGCCTGTAAAATTTGTCCATGCGTTACCAACGTGCAACAGGACGCTCGATCAGCGAAGTTGGTCCACCTCATGAGAACCGCCTTGATTTCCGGCGCCGGGATCGCGGGGCCTGCGCTCGCATATTGGTTGAAGGCGGCCGATTTCGAGCCGACGCTCGTTGAGCGGGCCCCGGCCTTGCGCCAAGGTGGCTATGTCATCGACTTTTGGGGGCTTGGCTATGATCTCGCGGAGCGCATGGGTCTGCTCGGCGACATCAATCGCGTCGGTTATCATATGCGGGAGATGCGCATTGTAGACGGCGGGGGCCGGTCCGTTGCCGGATTCGGCGCAGCGATATTCTCGGAATTGACTGCCGGCCGCTATGTGACGCTCCAACGAAGCGACCTTTCCCGGCTGCTGTTTGAGAGATCACAGGGACAGGTCGAAAGCATCTTCGGCGATACGATCGTCGCCTTGGAAGAGCAGGCGGATTGCGTCCGGGTCCGGTTCGAGCGCGAGCGTGAACGACGATTCGATCTCGTGATTGGCGCGGACGGATTGCATTCGCGTACGCGCGCACTCGCCTTCGGACCGCAATCCAGGTTCGAAAAGCACCTGGGCTATGCCGTCGCGGCGTTCGAGGCGCGCGGCTATCGCCCTCGCGACGAGGATATTTATCTGATGTACGGACGACCGGGCCGGATGCTCGGTCGTTTCACGTTGCGCGACGATCGCACGCTGTTTCTGTTTGTTTTCCTTTCGACGAGAGAGGAGTTGCCCACCACGATGGATGCCCAGAAGGCGCTCCTCGACGACCTCTATCGGCACGATGGCTGGGAATGCTGCAAGATTCTGGCCGAACTCGAGCAAACTGAGTCGCTCTATTTCGACAGCGTCAGTCAGATCCAGATGCAAAACTGGTCCCACGGCCGCATCGCGCTGGTGGGAGACGCGGCATTCTGCGTCTCGCTGCTGGCCGGGCAGGGCTCGGCGCTGGCAATGATCTCGGCTTACGTCCTTGCCGGTGAACTCGCAGCTGCAGACGGGCAGTATCAACTCGCATTTCGGAGATACGAAACATTGTTGCGAAGCTACATCAATGCCAAGCAGCGTGGAGCCGAGCGCTTTGCCGGTGCTTTTGCACCGAAGACAGAGTTCGGGCTACGATTCCGCAACTTGGTGGTCAAAGCGTTTGCTCTTCCCGGCCTGGCCAGGCTCGCTATCGGGCGTGACATCACAGATTCCTTGGAACTTCCGCAGTATAGTTGGCCATTGTTCAGCAGAAGGGCGATCGATTAGCACTTGCCCTGACGCTGCACTCTGCGTCAAAGCCGTCCAAGTCCCTGTTGCCCAGTGCGGACGGCGTCCGGAACGCTTTTATGGCCGACCAGTCCGTATCTTGCGATCCCCACCTTGAGCCATTTCGTGTGACCCGGATGCCCACAGGACTGACTTCCGACAATATCAAAGCGATCGCAGCCGGCGGCCGCAAATCGCTGCTGGAGGAACGGCGGGTGAGCCTGCTCGTTCTTTGTGGCCTCGCCTTGGTTATCGGGGTGATGACTGGACTAGGCGCAGTTGTGTTCCGCGCCCTGATCGGCTTCGTGCACAACGTCTCTTACAATGGCAGACTCAGTTTCGTTTACGACGCCAATATCAGCGAGGGTCCCAGCCGCTTTGGCGACTTCGTTCTGTTGTCCCCGATGGTCGGGGGCCTGATTGTCGTTTTTCTCGTGAGGCGCTTTGCTCCCGAAGCAAAGGGACACGGCGTCCCCGAAGTGATGGATGCGATCTTCTACAAGCGCGGCAATATCCGCGGCACGGTCGCCGTGATCAAGGCGCTGGCCTCCGCAATATCGATCGGTAGCGGCGCCGCCGTCGGGCGCGAGGGGCCGATCATCCAGATCGGCTCGGCGCTTGGTTCGGCCTTCTCTCAATTCATCGGACTCTCCACGCGGCAGAAGATAACGCTGTTGTCCGCGGGCGCCGGCGCGGGCATCGCCGCAACGTTCAACACGCCGCTTGGCGGTGTGCTGTTCGCCCTCGAAATTCTCCTGCCGGAAGTGTCGAACCGCACCTTCCTTCCCGTCGTCGTGGCGACGGGCGCTGCGACGACGATCGGGCGAATTCTCATCGGCCCGGACCCGGCCTTTGCGGTGCCGGACGTTCAATTTCCCATGGTTGCGTCGTTCAATCCGCAGGAGGCGGTTGCGTTCGTCCTGCTTGGAGTGCTGTGCGGCGCAGCAGCCTGGTCGTTCATTCGGCTGCTCGTTTTCATGGAGGATGGATTTCCGAAACTGTCCGGAAACGAGTACGTCCAGAACATCGTGGGCATGGCTGTGATCGGCCTGATGATGGTGGGACTCAGTCACGCGTTCGGCCATTCCTACGTCGATGGGGTTGGCTATTCGGTCATTCAGGACATCCTAGACCACAAGATGACCGCGACGGGTCTTCTTGCGCTGCTATTCGCGCTGAAGCTGCTCGCCACCACCGTCAGCCTTGGCTGCGGGGCCTCTGGCGGGATCTTCTCTCCCTCGCTCTATCTTGGCGCCACTCTTGGCGCGGCATTTGCGACCGGGACCAGTTCGATCTTGCCTCATTCCGGGCTGACGCCGTCCTCGGCCGCTATCGTTGGAATGGCGGCCATGGTCGGCGCGGGAACCGGCGGCGTGATGACGGCCATCGTCATGGTGTTCGAGATGACGCGTGACTACGCGATCATTGTACCGGTGATCGTCGCGGTGGCGCTGGCTGCCGGCGTAAGGCGCGCGCTCGTCAATGAGACGATCTACACGGTCAAGCTGCGTCATCGCGGCCACCGTATCCCCAAGGAGCGGCATATCAATCTTTACCTGGTTAAGCAGGCGCAAGACATCATGGAGCGTCGCTTTATCGTAGCCAGGGCCGGCACAACGCTGAAGCAAGCCTTGCCCGCGGAAGATACCGATGACGCTCGAGCCATCGTCGTCGAGCGGGATGGCCGGATCGTGGGGCTGATTCCGCCGCGTTCGGGTCTGTGGATGGAATCTCAAACCAACCCTGACCTGTTTGTCGAAACCTTTGCCGAACGGCGGATGGTCATTTGTCGCGATCAGGACCTCCTGAGCCTGGTGTTTGCGAGACTCAAGCGCCACGGCGCCGGTGCCGCCATCGTCTTCCAGGGCGGCTCCCGCCCGCGGGTGAATGACATCGTCGGCATCGTCACCAAGCGTACGATTGCTGACGCGGTCATCGACAGCTACGAGGACTGATCCGCGCGGGGATCTGAAGCACGGCGGCCGCCGCGCCGTTTCGCTCGACGTCGTGCTGCCGCAGGCCCGCCACGTCCAAAGTCCGTACGATAGCGTACGACTCCTCGCGCTGGTTGTCTTCAAAGTCGCCCCAAGGAGGAGGGAAGTGAATGTTGTGGGAACGGGGGATGATTCGTGGACACTTCAAGAGAAATTGCGTTGCGATTGCCGCAGGCATATTGCGAGTTCTGTACGATGAGGACTCCTCACGTCCACGAACGGTTGGCCATCAACGGAACTCAAGTTGCACGTTCGGTCTGTTTCGCATGCAAGAGCGAGCGGCCGAAGGAACAACCGCAAGAGAGCCGCGGTCGTAGCTCGCAACTGCAAAAATAGACCAGCGCCGATCATTTCGGCGTGCAGCATGAGCAGGAGCCGCCAAGCCGACCGTCATACGGAGAAGCGCTCATGACCGCGAATGTTTTCGACGAGCACGAAGATCGCGTGAGGTTCATCACCGCCATTGCCATGGAGGTGAAAGCCCTCGCTCTGAGCGCATCCAGAGATGAGATGATCTCGACGAGCGATCCAGGGGCCGAAAAGTTGGTTTACGCCAAGGCTTACCAAGCCTGGGCCGATAGCAAGATCGAAGGGACGGCAGACGACATATTTGAGGCAGTCCAGGAAGTGCTCGACGTCTGAAGATGCGTCGTGTGAGCGAAATATCCTGAAGACTGTCATCCTCGGCATGGAAAAACGGAGAGCCACGGGAGCGCAACCCTGCGCAGTCTGCCGAAGGGCACCTGCAAGATGACTCTCTGCCAGCTTTCGCCCCATCGACGCCGCGCGGTTCGGCCAAGACCGCTCTGAGCTTGAGCGAGCATCGCGAAGTTCACCTCCTGGATTTCTCCCGCCGACGTGTGCCAAACGGCCGGGGCTGCTCGGTCCACTCCAATGAGGTTGTGCGGGATGATCCGATCCCGTTGGCGACCTTGGGGGAAGACCGTCTGGATCGAGGAGAAGTTGAGCCTTCCGTTAAAGGACGGGAATTGGCTCGCCCCAAGCCGAACGTTCGAGTTCCGCCATGCAACGAGCGGACGCCGCCTATCGAAGGCCCGCCATAGCGCAGTTTGGCGTAGAAAATCGTGCAGCTGGCGGAGAGAGTGGGATTCGAACCCACGGTACGGTTTCCCGCACACACGCTTTCCAAGCGTGCGCCTTAAGCCACTCGGCCATCTCTCCGGCGGCCCTCTCTTGGCGGGGTCGGCGGCGTTTTGCAAGCCGGGCGGGGGCCTCGGCGGCAAATTTCCCCCAAATCGCTGATAAAAATCATCAATCCGCCCTGGTTGCGGGCTCGATCTGGCCTCGCCGCCGCCTGGCCGGACCCACCGTGAACCGGCCGGGCGGACGGCACGACCACTGATTTGCGGCCTCGATCCGGCTGCCCATGAGGGACCTCGCCATGCCGCCATCCTCCCCTGCCTGTCTCGCCATCCTGCTGGCCGCGGCGTTCAGCCTCGCCGCCGCCGGAGCGGCGCGCGCCGATCAATGCACCAAACAGGGGGTCGACGTGACCTGCGACGACGGGCGCAAGGGGATCTGGCAGGGCGACGCGATCCTGTGGCCGGACGGGACCAGGTCCAGCCTGAATCCACACCCGTCCGTCATCATCGGCAACAGGGCCTCGGTGGTCGTCGGGCCGGGCGTGTTCGTTGGACAGGGCAAGGGCATGGTGCCGATGGACAATCCGAGCTCGCCGAACAAGCTGCGCTGCGCCGTGCTCGACGGCGTGTCCTACTGCCATTGAGCCTGTGAGCCTCGCCGCCACCGGCGGCGAGGCGCGAGCCATTCAGTGATAGCGCGCACCGGGCGAGAGCATGCGGCCGGCCAGGAAGCCCGCGGGCGCCGCAGGCAGGGGTTCGATCTCGACCTCGGCGGCGTCGCCGTCCTGCAGGGTTTCGACGAAGTCGGCAAACCATTGCTGGATCGAATGGCGGCGCAGCTTCGTCATCATGATCTCGTAGCGCATACGGCGCTCGTTGAGCGGCATCGACAACGCCGTCGCGATCGTCCGGGCCATGCCGTCGATGTCATGCGGATTGACCAGGAGCGCCGCGTCGAGCTCGTTGGCGGCGCCGGCGAATTTCGACAGCACCAGCACGCCCGGATCGACCGGGCTCTGCGCGGCGACATACTCCTTCGCCACCAGGTTCATGCCGTCGTGCAGCGGCGTGACGACGCCGACCTGGGCGCTGCGATAGAGTCCGGCCAGCACACCCTGGCCATAGCCCTTGTTGAGGTAGCGGATCGGCGTCCAGTCGACCTCACCGTGGCGGCCATTGACCTCGCTGACCAGGCGCGCGACCTCGCTCTGCAGATTGCCGTAGGCCTCGATCGATTCGCGCGAAGGCGTTGCGATCTGCAGCAGCGACGCGGCGCGCAGCAGGCTCGGGTGCATCGTCCACATGCGATCGAAGGCATTGATGCGGTTGACCAGGCCCTTGGAGTAGTCGAGCCGGTCGACGCCGATGGCGAGCTTCTCGCCGTTCAGGCTGCGGCGCAGCCGCGACACGTCCGGATGCGCCACCGCCTTCGCCGCCTGCTGCGCGAACTTGTCGGCGTCGATGCCGATCGGGAACACGGCCAGGCGGGTGCGGCCGTGCAGCGACCTGACCACGCCGTCACGCACCTGCAGGCCGAGATCGGTGCGGATGCAGGCGGTGAAATTCTCGCGATCATCCTCGGTCTGGAAGCCGATCAGATCATAGGCAAGCATCGCGGTGACGAGATCGCGGTGATTCGGCACGCTGTCGATGACGCTGCGCGCGGGCCACGGCGTGTGCAGGAAGAAACCGATCGGGCTCTTCACACCGAGCGTGCGCAACTCCGCGCCGAGCGACAGGAAGTGATAGTCCTGGATCCAGAACAGTGTATCCGGCTTCTGGAACCGGAGCAGCGCGCGCGCCACGAAGGCGTTGACCTCGCGATAGGAACGATAATCATCATGCGAGACGCTGATCAGATCGCTGCGTGAATGCAGCGCCGGCCACAGCGCCGAATTGGCGAAGCCTTCGTAGTAGCCGGCGTAATGCGCGGCTGGCAGATCGAGCAGCGCCAGCGCGCCTTCACCGATCTGCTCGATCTCCGCAATCGGTTCCGTCTGCGCGCCGTCACGCACACGTCCCGAAGACCCCACCCATACTGCCCCCGATTTCTCCACAACGGGCAGCAATGCTGCCGCAAGTCCGCCGGTCATTGGCTCGTTGGCTTTGCCACGGGCCACCCGATTCGAAACCACGACGAGGTTCACAGCTCCCTCCTGTTGGTCATGTCGGTTAACAGCTGTTCATCAATATGGTTCCGGGCCACCCTTTCAACCAATTGAAACCAAATTCGGGCGTTCACACGTCGTAATCACAGCGTCAATCAAGTCAGAACGTTTCTAATCAAGGACGACCTAGGCGACATGCGAATGCATGGCGAATGGAACTAACAACGCGGCGAGACGGAACCACCGCGCGGACGGCTAGGTCGATGAATTAGTTCCGCCATCGGCGAGGCGCGCCAGAAACGCGCGCACGTCGTCCGGTGTGTCGAAATGTCCGTCGACTCCGAGCGCACGGCGGCCGACCGAGAACGACAGGCCGGCAAAATCCGGCATGATCGCGAACACCGTCTCGTCTGTGACGTCATCGCCTATGAAGAACGGCTTGCGTCCCTGGAACGGCGCGTGTCGCATCAGCTCGCGCACGCCGCTCGCCTTGGTGAAGCCGGCATGCTTGATCTCGCACACACACTTGCCGGGCAGCACCTCGATCGGCGCTCCCGGCAGGTCGGCACGGATACGCGACACCTCTTCGTAGATCGCCTTCTCCGCCTGCGGCGCGAGGCGATAATGCAGCGCTAGCGAGTACCCCTTGTCCTCGAGCAGAATGCCGGGGCTGAGCTTGGCGATCGCGGCGAGCCGGCGCTTCAGCTCCTTGTCCAGCGGCGGCGCCTTGATCGCATCCGCCTCGCCGCCGCCGCCGAGCCGCATCTCCGCGCCATGGCCGCCGACGGCGGGGTAGACCTCCGGCGCGAAAATGAGATCGATGTCGTTGAGTGAGCGGCCCGAGACCAGCGCCAGCGCGCCGGAGGTTCGTTGCAGCAACGCGTTCAGTGCCTCGGCGAGGCCCGGCGGGACCCACACCTCGCGCGGCGTCGGCGCAAGATCGAGCAGGGTGCCGTCGATATCGAGCAGGATCGCCACCTCGCGAAGATGCGGCACGAGACTGACCGGCGTCGGAACGATCTCGGCGGGCTCCGCCGCAGGAGAAGCGATCAGATCGGAGTTGTCGGACATCATCATCTACTCCACGACAGCGAGGGGACGCGCCACCTGCTCGAGCGATTTGCGCTCGGCCGCGATGGCATAGCGCCAAGCGACGAGCGCCGCCACCAGCATCAGCGCGGCACCGAACAGATAGCCGCCGAACACCGCGCCGCGCGCGCCGCTGTCGAGCAGCGCGCCGAACAGCGCGGGTCCCGCGACGCCGCCGATCCCGGTACCGATGGCGTAGAACAGCGCGATCGCGAGCGCTCGCACTTCCAGCGGAAAATTCTCCGACACGGTGAGATAGGCGGCGCTCGCCGCCGGTGACGCGAAAAAGAAGATCACCATCCAGGCCGCGGTCTGGGTCGCGGCGCTCAGCACGCCGATCGAGAACAGATAGCCGGTGAGCGCGAGCAGCACGCCGGAGACGCCGTAGGTGAAGGTGATCATGGCGCGGCGGCCGAGCGTGTCGAACAGGCGGCCGAGCAGCAGCGGCCCGAGCACGTTGCCGGTCGCGAAGGGCAGGATGTACCAGCCGACGTGATCGGACTTGATGCCGTAGAAATCGGTCAGCACCAGCGCGAAGGTGAAGAAGATCGCGTTGTAGAAGAACGCCTGCGCGATCATCAGCGTCAAGCCGACCAGCGAGCGCTGGCGATAGACCGAGAACAGCGTATGCGCGACCTCGGCGAGCGGCGTGTGATCGCGCATGCGAAGGCGAATCTTGGGCAGGGATTTGGCGCGCTCCTCGCGGTCGTGGCCGGTGACGTCGCGCTCGATGGCGGCGACGATGTCGTGCGCCTGGTCCGGATGGCCATGGATCATCAGCCAGCGCGGACTTTCCGGAATCCACATGCGCATGATCAGCACGACCAGGCCGAGACAGGCGCCGATGCCGTAGGCCAGCCGCCAGCCGACATCCGGGCCGGTGACATCAGGATCGAGCAGCACGATGGCGCCGACGGCGCCGAGCGCGGCGCCCAGCCAGAAGCTGCCGTTGATCATGAGATCGGTCCAGCCGCGATAGCGCGCCGGCACCAGCTCCTGGATCGTCGAGTTGATCGCGGTGTACTCGCCGCCGATGCCGGCTCCGGTCAGGAAGCGAAACAGCGCGTAGGTCGCGACATTCCACGACAAGGCGGTGGCGGCGGTCGCGGACAGATAGAGCGCGAGCGTGATGAAGAACAGCTTGCGGCGGCCGATGCGGTCGGTCAGCCAGCCGAAGCCGAGCGCGCCGAGCACGGCGCCGGCGAGATAGGCGCTGTTGGCAAGCCCGATGTCGAGATTGGAGAAGTGCAGCGCCGGGCTCTGCTTCAGCGCGCCCGACAAGGCGCCGGCGAGCGTCACCTCGAGCCCGTCGAGCACCCAGGTGATGCCGAGCGCGAGCACGACGCGGGTGTGGAAGGCGCTCCAGCGGAGGTCGTCGAGCCGGGCGGGGATGTTGGTTTCGATGACGCGATCCTGGCCTGCCGTGTCGTCCGGCGGCGCGCTGGATGGCGGCGCTGACGTGATGACGCGGAGGTGCGGAAAGGATGCCTGTCGGGGTGCCATGGAATCCCAATGCGACGGCGCGGGTCGCACCGCATGCTCGACCGAGAGGATGAAGCAAATGCGGCAGCGAAACCCTGCCGCTGCGACCCAACGTCTCGGCCAGCGCTGGGTTCCCGGAATGAGGGCTGGGAACTCGGCGAAGGTACGGAACGGCACAGGCCGTGCCCACGGGCATGGCCTGTGCCGCGCCTCACGGCATGCTGTCGTCCCGGGCAAGTCCGCTGACGCGAAGCGTCGGCGGGCGCAGACCTGGGACCCATACCGCGGGATTGCACGATTGGGGCAGGCGACCGATACCGCCCGTCCCACGACTGCTGCGGCGTATGGGTCCCCGCGTGCGCGGGGACGACAGCGGAATGTGACGGGAGCAGGTCCGCTCTCACTGCCGATGCAGTGTGGACAAGCCGTGGTGAAACCTTACGCCGCGCGGATGTTGGTCATGAAGCGGTTGAGCTCCGCGCGCAGGCGGGCGCTCTCCGAGGACAGCGACTGGGCCGAGCGCAGCACCTCCTCCGAGGCTTCGCCGGTCTGGGTCGCGCCGCGATTGACCTGGGTGATGTCGGTGGCGGCGGCCTGCGTGCCCGCGGCGACGCTCTGCACGTTCCTCGCGATCTCCTGGGTCGCGCCGCCCTGCTGCTCGACCGCCGTCGCGATCGACGAGGCGATGGTCGAGATCTGGCGGATGGTGCCGCCGATCTGCTTGATCGCGGTCACCGACTCCTGGGTCGCCGCCTGCATGCCTGAGATGTGGTTGGAGATGTCGTCGGTCGCCTTGGCGGTCTGCTCCGCCAGCGACTTGACCTCGGAAGCCACCACCGCAAAGCCGCGGCCGGCATCGCCGGCGCGGGCGGCCTCGATGGTCGCGTTCAGCGCCAGCAGGTTGGTCTGCTCGGCGATCGCGGTGATCAGCTTGACGACGTCGCCGATCTCCTGCGCCGCGCGCGACAGCTTGCCGATGCGCCCGTCGGTCTCCTCGGCCTGGGCCACGGCGGATTCCGCGATGCGGCTGGACTCGCGGACCTGGCGGCCGATCTCGTCGACCGAGGCCGACAGCTCGTCGGTCGCGCTCGCCACCGAGTGGATGCGGCCGGTGGCCTGGTCGGAGGTGCCGCTGACGCGGCTCGCCAGCGACTGCGTGGTCTCGGCGGTGCGCGTCAGCGTCGAGGCCGCCTGCTCGAGGTGCTCGGCCGAGGTCGAGACGTTGGACACGATCGAGCCGACGGCGGTCTCGAACTCGTCGGCGAAGCGGATGAGCTCGGCCCGCCGCGCGGCGCCCGCCGCCTTGTTCTGGGCGTCCTGCGTCGCGGCGTCGCGCTCGGCCTTGGCCACCGCCTGCACTTTGAACTCCTCGACGGCGGCCGCCATCTCGCCGATCTCGTCGGCGCGCCCGAGGCCGGGCAGCCGGACGTCGAAATTGCCCGAGGCAAGCTCGCGCATCGCCTTGCACATCGTGATCATCGGCCTGGAAATGCCGTTGCCGAGCATCAGCGCCAGCACGGCGCCGAGCGTCAGCCCGCCGATCGCCAGCATCGCGATCAGCCGCTCGATGTCCGCGATGGTGGTGTTGGCGGCGGCCTCGATGCGCTGCTGGTCGGAGGCGACCTCGGATTTCAGCCCGTTCGACAGCGCGATGATCTCGGTCCCGACGAGGCCCATTTCCTGTTCGAGCTTGCCGAGCGCCTTCATGTTCTCCGATAGCTTGATGAAGGCGGCGCGATACTGCTTGATCAGGTCGCCGAGCTCGGCGACGCGCTGGGTGATCTTCTCGTCATTGGCATAGATCGTCACCAGCGAGGTTTCCAGGAAGCGCGTGCGCGCGATGGCGCCGTCGGCGGTCTTGGCATCCGGCTTGGCGATATAGGTCCCGACCAGCGCGGACACGGTCAGGTACTGGCCGGTGAGGTCCTTGGCCGTCGTCTGCACCGACGGCAGGCCGGCGAGCGCGGCAGTGTCCGCCAGATCATCGAACTTGAAGCGGATCTTGTTGCCGATGATGCCGATCTGGTCGGTCGCCAGCTTGGCGTTCTCGCGGGTCAGGGCAACGATGCTCGAGAACGTCTTGGCGAAGGCCTGAAACTGCGCCTGCAACTTGCCGACCTGCGCACGCCGCTCGGCGCCGGTCGCGGCCATCGATTTGTCGATCGCGGCCTGGAGCGCCTGCTGGGCAGCGGTGGCCGCCGCCTCGTCCTCGGCTTTGCCGGTCAGGGCATAATAACGGGCGAGCGCCTGGTACGAGACCAGCTCGCGATCGACGGTGCGGGCGGTGTCGGCTTCCGCAACGCTGCCGCGATAGGCCGCCACCGCCGCGGCGACCCGCTCGAACCCCAGATAGGAGAAGCCGATGCTGGCGGCGGAGATGGCCAGCACCACGGCAAAGCCGAGGACGATCTTGCCGCGAAATCGCAGGGTCAGAAAATTGGCACGCCGCGACTGCGGCGCAAGCTGCGCAGACATTCCCACCCCCGACACGCCATTCTTTAATATTGGCCACAAACCAACCCGCCCGGCGGCAACGCACCAGAGCGTGATCAAAACTACGTCACAATGGCTAAGGGGCGGTAAATGGGCGGCATCGGCCTACGGCCTGCGCTCTCACCTGCGCCGATGCCGCCTCGCATGGCGGGCCACATGCGACCGAATCGCCGAGGCCGCGCGCAAGACGTCGCAATGACATCAGAGACGAAAATTCGAGTTGCAAAGTCCTGAGGGCGCTGTTTCTAATCAGAATAAGAAAAATTCATCGGGAGGTTACTCGTGTCGACAGTCAAACTGACGGTGAACGGCAAGGCGGTCTCGGTCGAGGCCGAGGATCGCACCCTGCTCGTTCACCTCCTGCGGGATCATCTCAATCTCACCGGCACCCATGTCGGCTGTGACACCAGCCAATGCGGCGCCTGCGTCGTCCATATCGACGGCCGCGCCGTGAAATCCTGCACCGTGCTCGCCGGCCAGGCTGCCGGCGCCAACGTCACCACCATCGAAGGCATCGCCAAGGGCGACGAGCTGCACCCGATGCAGGCCGCCTTCCGCGACAATCACGGCCTGCAATGCGGCTATTGCACGCCGGGCATGATCATGTCGGCGATCGATATTGTGCACCGCCACGGAGGCGAGCTCGACGAGAGCACGGTGCGTGAGGAGCTGGAAGGCAACATCTGCCGCTGCACCGGCTATCACAACATCGTCAAGGCCGTGCTCGACGCTGCCGGACGGATGAAGGTCGCGCAAGCTGCCGAATGAGGCGGGCGAGAGCCGCCGTTTACCGCAATACCGAGACCACGACCGCTGCGCGCGATGGCCGCGGCGGGACAATAGAACTCCGGTAGGGGAGAGATTCGCATGGGTATGGAAGGCATTGGCGCCAGCGTCGTCCGCAAGGAGGACAAGCGTTTCATCACCGGCAAGGGCCGCTACGTCGACGACGTCAAACTGGTGGGCATGACCTTTGCCCATTTCATCCGCAGCCCGCACGCGCATGCCAAGGTCAAGAGCATCGACTCCTCGGCCGCCGAGGCGATGCCGGGCGTGGTCGCGGTGCTGACCGGCAGGCAGATCGTCGACGACAAGGTCGGCAACCTGATCTGCGGCTGGGCCATCACCTCGAAGGACGGCTCGCCGATGAAGATGGGCGCATGGCCGGCGATGGCGCCGGAGACCGTGCGCTTCGTCGGCCAGGCCGTCGCCGTGGTGATCGCCGACAGCAAGAACCTCGCCCGTGACGCCGCCGAGGCCGTCGTGGTCGAATATGAGGAGCTGCCGGCGGTCGCCGACGTGCCCTCCGCGCTGAAGCCCGGCGCGCCGCAGCTTCACCCGGAGGCCCCCGGCAACGTCGTCTATGACTGGCATATTGGCGACGAGGGAGCGGTCAACGCCGCCTTCGCCAAGGCCGCCAACGTCGTCACGCTGGAATTGACCAACAACCGGCTCGCACCCAACGCGATGGAGCCGCGCGCGGCGATCGCCGACTACGACGCCGCCGAGGAGCACTTCACGCTCTACACGACGTCGCAGAACCCGCACGTCGCCCGCCTGGTGCTGTCGGCGTTCTACAACATCGCGCCGGAGCACAAGCTGCGCGTCATCGCGCCCGACGTCGGCGGCGGCTTCGGCTCCAAGATCTTCATCTATCCCGAGGAGATGGTGGCGCTGTGGGCCTCCAAGAAGGTCGGCCGCCCGGTGAAGTGGACCGGCGACCGCACCGAGGCGTTCCTGACCGACGCGCACGGCCGCGACCACATCTCCAAGGCGGAGATGGCGCTCGATGCCGACAACAAGATCCTGGGGCTGCGCGTCAAGACCCACGCCAATTTCGGCGCCTACATGTCGCTGTTCTCGTCCTCGGTGCCGACCTATCTGTACGCGACCCTGCTGTCGGGCCAGTACAACATCCCGGCGATCTATGCCGAGGTGATGGGCGTCTACACCAACACCACGCCGGTCGACGCCTATCGCGGCGCCGGACGCCCTGAGGCGAGCTATCTGCTGGAGCGGCTGATGGAGACCGCGGCGCGCCAGCTCAAGGTCGATCCGGCCGAGCTGCGGCGCAAGAACTTCATCACCCAGTTCCCGCACCAGACCCCGGTGATCATGGCCTACGACACCGGCGACTTCAACGCCTCGCTCGACGCGGCGCTGAAGGCCATCGACTATGCCGGCTTCCCGGCCCGCAAGGCAGCCGCCAAGGCGCAGGGCAAGCTGCGCGGCATCGGCTTCTCCTGCTACATCGAGGCCTGCGGCATCGCGCCGTCGAAGGCAGTCGGCAGCCTGGGCGCCGGCGTCGGTCTGTGGGAATCGGCTGAGATCCGCGTCAATCCGGTCGGCACCATCGAGGTGCTCACCGGCTCGCACAGCCACGGCCAGGGCCACGAGACCACCTTCTGCCAGCTCATTGCCGAGCGCCTGGGCGTGCCGATCAGCCAGGTCTCGATCGTTCATGGCGACACCGACAAGGTGCAGTTCGGCATGGGCACCTACGGCTCGCGCTCGGCCGCAGTCGGCCTCACCGCGATCCTCAAGGCGATGGAGAAGGTCGAGGCCAAGGCCAAGAAGATCGCAGCGCATGCGCTGGAGGCTTCGGAAGGCGACATCGTCATCGAGAACGGCGAGTTCAAGGTGACCGGCACCGACAAGTCGATCGCGCTGCCGATGGTCGCCCTCGCCGCCTACACCGCGCACAACCTGCCGGACGGCATGGAGCCCGGATTGAAGGAGAGTGCCTTCTACGATCCGACCAACTTCACCTTCCCGGCCGGCACCTATATCTGCGAGCTCGAGGTCGACGAGGCCACCGGCAAGACGTCGTTCGTCAACTTCGTGGCGGCGGACGATTTCGGCCGGCTCATCAACCCGATGATCGTCGAAGGTCAGGTCCACGGCGGTCTCGTCCAGGGCATCGGCCAGGCGCTGCTCGAGCACGCGATCTACGATAGCAACGGCCAGCCGGTCACGGCGTCCTTCATGGACTACGCGATGCCGCGCGCCGACGACGTGCCGTCCTTCAAGCTCAGCCACACCACGACCCTGTGCCCGGGCAATCCGCTCGGCGTGAAGGGCTGCGGCGAGGCCGGCGCGATCGGCGCATCCGCCGCCGTGATCAACGCGATCACGGATGCGATCGGCAACAACAAGCTGGAAATGCCGGCGACGCCGGACCGCGTGTGGCACGCGATCCATGGCAACGCCTGATCGAACGGAGGAGCAACCATGTACCAGACCACTTATCACCGTGCCTCCTCGGTCGACGAGGCCGCGGCGCTGTTCTCCAAGGGCAGCGAAGCCAAGTTCCTGGCCGGCGGTCATACCCTGATCCCGGTGATGAAGCAGCGGCTTGCTGCTCCGTCCGATGTCATCGACATCGGCAAGATCAAGGACCTGATCGGCATCCAGTTGACCGGCGACACGCTCACCATCAAGGCCGCGACCACCTACTACGACATCATGACCAATGCCGATGTGAAGAAGGCGATCCCTGCCATCGCCCATCTCACCTCGGTGCTCGGCGATCCCGCGGTACGCTCCCGCGGCACGATCGGCGGCTCGATCGCCAACAACGATCCGGCAGCGGACTTCCCCGCGGCGCTGGTCTCGCTCGGTGCAACCGTGAAGACCAACAAGCGGTCGATCGCGGCCGGTGATTTCTTCAAGGGCCTGTTCACGACGGCGCTCGAGGACGGCGAGATCATCACCGAGGTGTCGTTCCCAGTGCCGGAGAAGGCCGGCTACGCCAAGATGCGCCACCCCGCGTCGCGCTTTGCGCTCACGGGTGTGTTCGTCACCAAGACCAAGGGCGGCGACGTCCGCGTCGCGGCCACCGGCGCCTCGCAGAGCGGCGTGATGCGCGTGCCCGCGATCGAGGCGGCTTTGAAGTCGAACTGGTCGGCGTCGGCGATCGACGGGGTCAGCATCCCGGCGAGCGGCCTGCTCAGCGACATCCACGGCTCGGCCGATTATCGCGCCAATCTGGTGAAGGTGATGGCGCAGCGCGCGGTGCAGGCCGCGGGCTGACCTCACAACGCGGATCATTCCGCGCAACGGCACGACAAATTCCATGCGGCGCGCAGCAATGCGCGCCGTTTTGCTTTGCGGCATACGGCGCGCTTGCGTTGGCCTGATGCACGCGGGACAATTGCGGATCAGAACGCGATCCGAAAAGACGCGTGAATCAAGGACACAACGACGTGCTCGACAAGACCGCTCCTCACAACCAGACCCGCGCCACCGGACCGCTCGCAGGCTTCCGCATCGTCGAGTTCGCCGGCATCGGACCGGGTCCGTTCGCCTGCATGCTGCTGGCGGACATGGGCGCGGAGGTGGTGACGCTGGATCGTGTCGGCGCGCGCAAGACGATGAAGTCGGTCGCTGGCCGCGGCCGCAAGGTGATCGAGCTCGATCTCAAGGACAAGTCGGTCATCGCCGAGGTGCTCGATCTGCTCGCCGGTGCCGACGCGCTGATCGAAGGCTTCCGGCCCGGCGTGATGGAGCGGCTCGGCCTCGGCCCCGACGTGGTGCTCGCGCGCAATCCGAAGCTGGTCTACGGCCGCATGACCGGCTGGGGCCAGGAGGGACCGCTGGCGCATGCGGCCGGTCACGACATCAACTATATCTCGATCACCGGCGCGCTGGCCGCGATCGGACCCCGGGAGCGCCCGGTGCCGCCGCTCAACCTGGTCGGCGACTTCGGCGGCGGCGCGCTCTACCTCGTCGTCGGTGTGCTTGCCGCGCTGCTGGAAGCGTCAAAGTCCGGCAAGGGACAAGTGGTGGACACCGCGATGTGCGACGGCGCGGCCTCGCTGCTCGCGATGTTCTTCGACCTCACCGCGATGGGCCGCTGGACCGAGGGGCGCGAGCGCAACTTCCTCGATGGCGGCGCGCACTTCTACGGCGTCTACGAATGCGCCTGCGGCAACTTCATCTCGATCGGCTCGATCGAGCCGCAGTTCTACGCGCTGCTGCGGCAGCACGCCGATCTCTCCGATCCCGCCTTCGATGCACAGATGGATCCGCGCGCATGGCCGGCGCTGAAGGAGAAGCTGGTCAGCGTGTTCAAGAGCAAGACGCGGGAGGAATGGTGCGCGATCATGGAAGGCACCGACATCTGCTTCGCGCCGGTGCTGACGATGTCGGAGGCGCCCAAGCACGCCCACATGGCCGCGCGCGGCGTGTTCGTCCAGCGGCACGGCGTGACGCAGCCCGCGCCAGCGCCAAGGTTCTCACGGACGCCGTCGACCATCCGTGAGCCGGAGGTGACGGAGATCGGGACGCTGGTGAATGCTTGGAAGGCTGGGCGTTAAGCGGACGGCTGCGGTCGCGCCGACGGTGCGCTACGCGACTATTCCGATCTGAGTGAGTTGGCCACGCCCCCTGCCTCAAACGCGGTGTCGTCCCGGCGAACGCCGGGACCCATAGCCACCGGCCGTCGTGTGGCGAAAATTATCGATGACTGTGCCCGACCGATACATCACGCGGTATGGGTCCCGGCGTTCGCCGGGACGACACTGTCTGTGGAGCGAAGGCGTGCGTCCCACACACACCGTCATTGCGTGCGCAACGACTTGTCCGCCGAAGCTCGAAGAGCGAAGGCGGAAGCAATCCAGGGCTACAGCGGAAGTCTGGGCTGCATCAGCGAGAACAACACACACCGATGAACGGCCCTACTCCGCCGCCTCGACCTTGAGCACGCCGCGGCGGATCTGGTCCTCCTCGATCGACTCGAACAGCGCCTTGAAGTTGCCTTCGCCAAAACCGTCGTCGCCCTTGCGCTGGATGAACTCGAAGAAGATCGGACCGATGGCATTGGCCGAGAAGATCTGCAGCAGCACCTTGGTGTGACCGCCGGCAACGACGCCCTCGCCGTCGATCAGGATGCCGTTTCTCTTGAGGCGGGCGAGGTCCTCGCCATGCTTGGGCAAACGCGCGTCGATGCGCTCGAAATAGGTGTCGGGCGGCGACGGCATGAACGGCAGGCCGGCGGCGCGCAGGCCCTCGACGGTTGAGTAGATGTCGCGGGCGCCGCAGGCAATGTGCTGGATGCCTTCGCCGCGATAGATCTTCAGATACTCCTCGATCTGCCCGGAATCGCCGGCATCCTCGTTGATCGGAATCCGGATCTTGCCGTCGGGGCTGGTCAGCGCGCGCGAGAACAGGCCGGAGGCGCGGCCCTCGATGTCGAAGAAGCGGATCTGGCGGAAGTTGAACAGCTTTTCGTAGAAGCCGGCCCACACGTTCATGCGGCCGCGATGCACATTGTGGGTCAGGTGATCGATATAGTAGAGGCCCGAGCCCGCGGGCCGCGGGTCGCGCGCGCCGGTCCAGTCGAATTCGAGATCATAGGCCGAGCCCTTGGCGCCATAGCGATCGACCAGATACAGCAGGCTGCCGCCGATGCCCTTGATCACAGGAACGTCCAGCGTCTTCTGCGATGCGGGCAGGTCGGCCGGCTCGGCGCCGAGCGCGATCGCGCGCGCGTAAGCCTTGTTGGCATCGACCACGCGGAACGCCATCGACGGCGCGCAGGGGCCGTGCGCGGCGACGAAGTCGTGACCGTGGCTGCCGGGCTCCTCGTTGACGAGATAGTTGATGTCGCCCTGGCGATACAGCGTGATCGCCTTGGTCTTGTGGCGCGCGACCGCCACGAAGCCCATCAGCTTGAACAGGGCATGCAGCTCGCCGGCGTCGGGATGCGCATATTCGACGAACTCGAAGCCATCCGTGCCCATCGGGTTGTCGGCGGAGATGGTGGCAGGCGGCGCATCGTGCGGAAACGGACCCATGGCAAGCTCCTAGGCTGATTGGGTTCATGATCTCCCCAATTCGGTGCATGGAGCATGCAAACCATTGTCATTTTCGCCGAAATATGCACGATCCGTGCATGATTAGGGGAGATAGCGCATGAACTCCGTCGATAGCTTCGATCTCCGCATCTTGGCCGCGCTCCAGGATGACGGTCGCCTGACCAACCAGGAGCTGGCCGAGATCGCCGGGCTCTCGGCCTCGCAATGCTCGCGGCGGCGGATGCGGCTGGAGGAGGACGGCGTCATCGCCGGCTACCGCGCCCAGCTCGCCAGCCAGGCGCTCGGGTTCGAGCTGATCGCCTTCATCCAGATCACGCTGGCGACGCACTCGCCCGACAACGCCGAGAAGTTTCGCGCGCTGGTGAACCGCATCGACGACATCCAGGAGGCCTACGCGCTGACGGGCGATTCCGACTACCTGCTGAAGGTGGTGCTGCGCGACCTCAAGAGCCTGTCAGACATCGTCAACAACGTGCTGATGCCACACCAGAGCGTGGCGCATGTGCGCTCCTCGATCGTGCTCGACCGTCTCAAGGAAAGCGCCAAGCTGCCGCTGGCGTCGCTATCGACCGGCTGAGCTCATACGGCGCGAATCGAGGGATTCGCGCCCTTCAACATCCCCATCACTTTTGCGACGATTGCCGTGCTCCCTGACCTGCGAGACGCCCATGGCCCTGCAGCTTCGGCCCAATTGCGAATATTGCGACAAGGACCTGCCGCCGGCCGCGCAGGACGCGCGCATCTGCTCCTATGAATGCACCTTCTGCGCCGACTGCGTCGAGACCAGGCTGTTCAACGTCTGCCCGAACTGCGGCGGCGGCTTCGCGCCGCGGCCGATCCGGCCGGCGCGGCAGTGGCGGCCGGGGGTCTGCACGGTGAAACAAGTGCCGTCGGACAAACGCGTTCACCTGAAATATGCGGCCGAGGATGTTGCCGCCTTCGTCGCCGGCGTGAAGCACGTGCCGCCAGTGGAGCGTTGAGCTCTCTCCCCGTCATTATGGATTCCGGGCTCGGCCCTGCGGGCCGCCCCGGAATGACGGCAGTGGATGGGGCGGCTACTCCGCTGCGACGATCGTGCCTTCGACCTCGCCGAAGCCGACGCGATAGCCGTTGCCCTGGCACCAGCCGCGCATCACCAGCGAATCGCCGTCCTCCAGGAACGTGCGCTTCACGCCGCCGGCGAGTTCGATGGGCTCGGTGCCGTTCCAGCTGATCTCGAGCAGGCTCCCGCGCTGGTGCTTCTCCGGGCCGGAGATGGTGCCACTCCCCAGGAGATCGCCGACGCTCATGACACACCCTGACGAGGCATGGTGCATCAGCTGCTGCACGCTCGACCAGTACATGTACTTGAAATTGGTCTGCGCGATGGTCTGCGCGGCGTTGCTGCCCGACGCACGCAAGGCGACGTCGAGCGCGAGATCGTAGTTCTGCGCGGCCTTCTGCTGCAGGTAGGGCAGCGGCACCGGGTCCTGCGTTGGCCCGGCCACCCGGAACGGCTCCAGCGCCTCTGATGTCACCACCCATGGACTGATCGAGGTCGCGAACGCCTTGGCCTGGAACGGCCCGAGCGGGACGTACTCCCATTGCTGGATGTCGCGCGCGCTCCAGTCGTTGAGCAACACGAAGCCGAAGATCATCGCCTCCGCCTGCGCCTCGGTCAGCATCTCGCCGAGCGGAGATGATTGGCCGATGACGACGCCCATCTCCAGCTCGAAATCGAGCCGCTTGCACGGGCCGAAGCTCGGCACGTCGGCGCTCGGCGGCTTCAGCTGCCCGCGCGGCCGGCGCACCTTGGTGCCGGAGACGACCACGGTCGACGCGCGGCCGTTATAGCCGATCGGCATGTGCAGCCAGTTCGGCTGCAGCGCGTTGTCCTTGCCGCGGAACATGACGCCGACATTGGTGGCGTGCTCCTTCGACGAATAGAAGTCGGTGTAGCCGGCGACGTGAAACGGCAAGTGCAGGTTGACGTCGTTGCGCGGCAGCAGCGCGCGGCTGCGCAGCGGCTTGTCGTCACGCAGGCGCGGATTGTCATGGCGCAGCAGTGCGCTGATCGCCGCGCGGGTCTTCGACCACACGGCGGGGCCGAGCGCCATGAAGGCATTCAGCGAGGATTGCGCGAACACCTCATAGGCCGGCGACAGGTCGAGCAGGCCCTCATCTTCGAGCACGGCGAGATCGAGCACGAAATCGCCAATGGCGACACCGACGCGCGGCTTCGGCGAATCGGCGGCGGAGAACACGCCATAGGGCAGGTTCTGGATCGGAAAGTCCGAGGCCGGATCGGCCGGAATGAAGGAGCGGAGTGAGGGGTCGTTGGGGTGGGTCAAAATGCTTCTCCAAACCGGGTCGTCATGTCCGGGCTTGACCCGCCTGCGCGGCCGAAGCCGCTTCGGCGCGGCGAAGGCCCGGGCATCCATCTAGCCGGCGGGACGATAGACGTGGATGGCCGGGGTCAAGCCCGGCCATGACGGCGTTGACATAGCTCGCGCTAAGGCCTGTTCGGATCAAACCGCTTCTCCAGTCCGTTCCAGCAATCGGCGTAGTCAGGCTGCAAGGTGCCGGACTCCGCTGCGTGCCTGGTGATCCGCTGCGGGAAGCGCGTCTCGAACATGAAGGCCATGGTGCCGGTGAGCTTGACGGGCTTCAACTCGCCATTGCTGGCGTGATCGAACGCCTCGCGGTCCGGGCCGTGCGGCAGCATGCAATTGTGCAAGGACATGCCGCCCGGCACGAAGCCCTGCGGCTTGGCGTCGTAGACGCCGTAGATCAGGCCCATGAACTCCGACATGATGTTCATGTGATACCACGGCGGGCGGAAAGTGTTGTCGGCGACCATCCAGCGCTCCGGGAAGATCACGAAGTCGATGTTGGCGGTGCCCGCCGTCTCCGACGGTGAGGTCAGCACGGTGAAGATCGACGGATCGGGATGATCGAAGCCGATCGCGCCGACCGGCGAGAAGGTGCGCAGGTCGTATTTGTAGGGCGCGTAGTTGCCGTGCCAGGCGACGACGTCGATCGGAGAGTGCTTCAGCTCGGTCTTGAACAGCGCGCCGCCCCACTTCACATAGAGCTCGGTCGGGGTATCCTTGTCCTCATACGACGCCACCGGCGTCAGGAAGTCGCGGGCATTGGCAAGGCAATTCGCGCCGATCGGGCCGCGCTCCGGCAGGGTGAAGGCGCCGCCGTAGTTCTCGCACAGATAGCCGCGCGCAGGTCCGGCCGGAATCTCGACCCGGAACTTGACGCCGCGCGGGATCACGACGATCTCGCCGGGCTCGGCATCGATGCGGCCGAACTCCGTGACGAACAACAGGCGGCCCTGCTGCAGCACGAACATCAGCTCGCCGTCGGCGTCGTAGAAGTGCTGATCGACCATCGACCTGGTGATGACGTAGACATGCGTCGCCATGCCGGCCTGCGTCGCCGCATCGCCCGCCGTCGTCATGGTCTGCACGCCCTGCAGGAACGTCACCTCGCCCGACGGCATCGGAGTCGGATCCCAGCGCAGCTGCTGTACCGTGATCTCCTGCTCGTGGCAGGGCGCGGTGCGCCACAGCCCGGCATCGACGCGTGTGAAGCGGCCGGAATGCTTCACCGACGGACGGATGCGATACAGCCATGAGCGCTCGTTGGACCCGCGCGGCGCCGTAAACGGCGAGCCCGAGAGCTGCTCGGCATAGAGACCATAGGCGCAGCGCTGCGGCGAGTTGCGCCCGATTGGCAGCGCACCAGGCAGCGCTTCGGTCTCGAACGAATTGCCGAAGCCGGACATGTAGCCCGGCGTAACCTGCCCCGTGGTGCGGTTGAGCTGGTCAGGCGATGTGTTGACGTTCATCATCCTTCTCCTTGCAGGCGGGCCCACATCTCGCGGTCGCGCTCGGCGGTCCAGATCACGGGATCATCGATGCCGCTGGCCTCGTCATAGGCGCGCGACACGTTGAACGGCAGGCAGTGCTCGTAGATCGCGAAGCTCGAGAACTTCGGGTCCATCACGTCGCGCGTGGCGGCCATGGATTCCTTCAGGCTGCGTCCCTTCGCGACCGACATCTCGGCCGCGCCGTACAGCGAGCTGACGAAGTCGCGCGTCATCGCGATCGCCTCGCGCACGGTGGCCTCGCCTTTCAGCGCATCGCCGCGACCGGGCGCGATCGCCTTGGGATTGAAGTCGCGGATCTCGTTCAAGGTCGACGGCCATTCGCGCAGATAGGCGTCGCCGCAATAGCAGGCCGAATGATATTCGATGAGGTCGCCGGAGAACATCACCTCGGCGTCCGGCACCCAGGCGACGATGTCACCGGAGGTGTGGCCGGCGCCGAGCTGGATCAGCTGCACCTCGCGCTTGCCGAGATGGATCGTCATCTCGCCTTCGAAAGTCAGCGTCGGCCAGGTCAGGCCGGGGATGCTCTCGGCGTCCTGGAACAGGCGCGGGAAGCGGCCGTATTCGGAATCCCAGTCCTGCTGGCCGCGCTCGACGATCAGTCGGCGCGTCTCCTGCGAGGCGACGATGCCCTGGGCGTGATAGGCCGAAGCGCCAAGCACGCGCACCGCGTGGTAATGCGACAGCACGACATATTTGATCGGCTTGTCGGTGACGGTCTTGACGCGCTCGATCACCTTGTTGGCCATCGCCGGCGTCGCCTGCGCATCGAACACGATGCAGCCGTCATCGCCGACGATCACCGCCGAGTTCGGATCGCCCTCCGCGGTGAACGCATAGAGATCCGGGCCGATCTCGGAGAAGGTCACCTTCTTCTCGGTGAGATCCGTCGTGGAAGCGAAACCTTTCGCCATCAGTTCATTCCTTGTGTGCGCGGCAGCCTATTGCTGCTGTTGTTGTTGCTGTTGACCGGCATCAGCCATGCTGCGTTTCGCCAGCGTGATCGCGTCGCGCAGGACGCCGATGTCGCCGATGTGATTGGCGAGGATCAGGACCAATGCCGCATCGAGGTCGGCGCTTTCGAGGTCCGAGAGGCCGCGATGGGCTTCGACAATGGCGCGGAAGGCATCGTCGGGCTTGGGGAAATTGGAGGCGGTCGAGAGCGTCATCGTTGCGGCTTCCTCAGTTCAGGCCGCAGGCGCGTGCGACCGCCGCTGCGATCGCGGCGCGGCTCGGGTGCCGGAAGCGCGCCGCGACATAGCCATCCGGACGCAGCAGATAGGATGTGCCGGGTTTGGCACCGTAACGCTTGACCGCGAAGCCCTCGCCATCGGTGAGGCCATTCGGGTCGCCGACGCGGATGACACCGACATCGTCGGGCACGTCGATCGCCTCACCATTGGCGAACGACAGCAGCGTGAAGCGCCGGCCCTGAGCGTTGAATGCATCGGTGAGATGGAGGTGCCGTCCGTCGGCTGCCTTCAGCGGCGCATCCGGCATCGATGTCCCCGGGCGCGGTCCGGTCTCCCAGGCCTCGTCGTCTTCGGTCGACAGCGGCGTCTCGTAGACCGAGGGAACCGACAGCCGGCCGCCATTGACCATGCGCTTGCCGAATTCGGTATCCCGGGCGAGCGCGAGCACCACTTTGCGCAGCCGCGCCTCCTGGTGCGAGTTCGGCGCCATGAAATCCGTCGCGCGCGTCGACTCGCGAATGTTCTCGTCGGCCGCCGCGCTTCGCTCCAGATGGTAGGTGTCGAGCAGCGCCGCGGGCGAGCTTCCGCGCAGCACGCGATCGAGCTTCCAGGCCAGATTCTCGGCATCCTCCAGCCCCGAATTGGCCCCGCGTGCGCCGAACGGCGAAACCTGATGGGCAGAGTCGCCGGCGAAGACGACGCGACCATGAATGAAGCGCTCCATGCGCCGGCACTGGAATTTATAGAGCGAGATCCACTCGAATTCGAACTGGTCATGGCCGAGCATGCGCGCGATCCGTGGCCGCACATTCTCCGGCTGCTTCTCGACGTTGGGATCGGCATAGCGGCTGAGCTGCAGGTCGATGCGCCAGACATTGTCCGGCTGCCGGTGCAACAGCGCCGAGCGTCCGGCGTGGAACGGCGGATCGAACCAGAACCAGCGCTCGGTGGGGAATTCGGCCGTCATCCTGACGTCGGCGATCAGGAACTGATCCTCGAACACCTTGCCGGAGAAGCCCGCGCCGACCATCTGGCGCAGCGAGGAGCGCGCGCCATCACAGGCGATCACATACTGCGCCGACAGCCGATACGGGCCGTCCGGCGTCTCGATCGTCAGCACCACGTGATCATTGCGCTGTTCGAGCGCGGTGACCTTGTTGCGCCAGCGCAGCGAGATCGCCGGCAGCGCGTTGACGCGATCGACCAGATAGGCCTCGGCGTAGAACTGCTGCAGGTTGATGAAGGCCGGCCGCTTGTGCCCGGGCTCCGGCAACAGGTTGAACTGATAGAGCTCGGACGGGCCGTGGAAGATGCGGCCGACGTTCCACACCACGCCCTTGTCGACCATCCGGTCGCCGACGCCGAGCCGATCCCAATATTCCAGCGAGCGCTTCGAAAAGCAGATCGCACGCGAGCCCTCGCCGATACGATCGGCATCATCGAGCACGACGACCGCATGGCCGCGCTGCGCGAGATCGATCGCGAACGACAGCCCGACGGGACCCGCACCTACGACGACGACCGGATGCGCGGCCGGCGTGGCCTGATCCTGGTCTTCGTGCCGATGATAGCCGAACTGAACCTTCGCCTGGCCCGCGCCCTGCCCCGGATTGGCCTGCACCATGGCTTGCTCGCCTTGTGGTTTTCTTGGACTTTTCGACGCGACGATTTTCGAAGCGACCGACATTTCCTCGGGCGAGGCCATCTGGCCGTCTTGCCAGATAGTCTCACCTGCAACTATTCTAAAGCCGACGGCTTCGGCCGCGTCAACTCAAAAATCGGAGCGCGATCTTGGCGAAGCCATCTCCCGCGGCGTCCAGGCAGCAGGCGAAGCCGGTCGAGGATGACCGAAATGCCGCGGTGCCGCAGGACGACGAGCGGCTCGACCTGTTCAAGTTCGCGCCATTCCGGCTCAACCGTCTGGCCGCGGAGGTCAGCGCGGCGCTCGCCGTCGAGTATCGCGAGCGCTATGGGCTCGACATTCCGGAATGGCGCGTGCTGGCGACGCTCGGCTTCCGCCGCGAGGCCTGCAGCGCGCAATATGTCGCAGCGTGCACCCGCACGCACAAATCGACCATCAGCCGGGCCGTGACGTCGCTGCTGGAGCGGCGGCTGATCGAGCGGGTCGAGAACACCGAGGATCGCCGCGAGTTCCGCCTGCGCCTGACACGGAAGGGCAAGACGCTGTACGAGGAGTTGATCCCGCGTTTGCAGCAGCGCGAGCGCGAAATCATGGCATGCCTGTCCGCCGACGAGCGCAGGACGTTCGACCGCCTGATCGGCAAGATCGAGGCGAGCCTCGACCTGATCCAGACGAGCGAGGAGGCCGACGCGAAGCAGGCCTATTAGTTGCCAAGGTGTAGAGTGGGCAAAGCGCCGCCGGAGGCGGCGCGTGCCCGCCGTTCTTCGTCGGATTGAGACGGTGGGCGCGGCGCGTGAGACTGCTGCCAAGCAACAAGCACCGCCCAGGCGCCTTTGCCCACCCTACTTGTTGGTCGCCGACGAACGCCGCGGCTCCGCTGGGACGTCCAACACGTCGATACCCTCTCCCCGCCAGCGCAAAATCTCCATCGCCAGCACCGGGTGGTTGAATCCCTTCAGATGCAGGTCGTCGATCGGCCTGGCGTCGACCGACTGTTCGACCACGCCGTAGACACGACGCGACACGATCACCTGTCCCGCCTTGGCCTCGTCGCACAGCCGCGAGGCGAGATTGGTGACGCTGCCGATCGCGGCATATTCCAGCCGGTGCTCGAAGCCGACCTGGCCGAGCGTCGCATATCCCAGCGCAATGCCGACGCCGAACCCCAGGCTGTGGCCGCGGTTTTTCCAGCGCTCGGTCAATTGTCCGATCTCTTCGCGCATTTCGAGCGCCATCCTCACCGCGCGCGTGGTGTGGTCCTCGAACGGGATCGGCGCGTTGAACAGGATCATCACGCCGTCGCCGGCATAGCGATCGAGCGTGCCCTCATATTTGAAGATGAGCTTGCCGAGCGCGGCGTGATATTCGCGCAGCACGTTCATCGCCTCCTCGGGCTCGGTGGTCTCGGTGAACGCGGTGAAGCCGCGCAGATCGCAGAACACGACCGTGACCTCGCGGCGGTGGCTTTCCAGCAGCGCATCGTGACCATCCGACGACGCGATGATCTGGGCCACCTGCGGCGCCAGGAAGCGCTCCAGCCGTCTGATCCGCTCGATCTCCGCGAGCTGCTTCTCGACGCGCTCCTCGAGCGACTTGTTCCACTCGCGCAACTGCTCGGTCTGCTCGGTGAGCTTGGCGGCCTGCTGCTGCACGGTGGCGTGGGTCAGCGCCAGCTCGCGGCCCTTCTGGTCGACCTCGGTGAACAATCGCGCATTGCGCATCGCCAGCACGGCCTGGTTGGCAAATGTCCGCATCAGTCCGATCAGGTTCGGCGGGAACGTGCCGGCCGCCCGCCGAAGCACCACCAGCGCGCCGAGCACGCCCTGCTGATCGACCAGCGGCGTGAACAGCACGGCGCGGAAGCCGGCGGCGACGGCGACATCGCGCAGCGGGTGATCGGGTGCGCTTTCAAGCTCGGCGATCGCGATCGGCTCGCCGCTGCGCACGGAATCGGAGAGCAGGCTCGTGCGCTCGTCGAGCACATTGTGCGCGCCGTCCCGGTCGACGCCCTTGGCCTCCACCAGCCTGAAGCGGCGTTCCGCGGCATCGTAGGAATAGATCAGCACGGCATCGGCATGCGTGATCTCCAGCGCGCGCGCCGCCACCGTCGGCAGCACGGCATTGAGATCGAGCGAGGAGGCCACCGCGCGTCCGACCTCCTCGAGCACCTTCAGCTCATTGATCGACTGAGCGAGATCGCGCGTCCGCTCCTCGACCTTGGCTTCCAGCACGGCATAGGACTGCGCGAGCTGGCCGGCCATGCTGTTGAACTGATCGGCGAGCTCCTCCAGCTCGTCATGCGTCTTCACCTCGATGCGCTGGGCGAAGTCACCCGCGCCGAGCTTGCGCGCGCCGGCGCGCAATGCGGTGATCGGAACGAGCATGCGGCGCGCCAGCAGCGAGCCCGCGAGGATCGCCACGGCAAGACCGAGCGCGATCAACAGCGCCCCACGCAACAGCTGGTCCCGGATCGGCGCCAGCGCGTGCGCAGTGGACTGCTCGAAGAACACGGACCAGCCGAGCTTGGGGAGCGTCGCGACCGCCGAGAGCACGGCGTGCCCGGCGCTGTCCGCGCCGGAGGCCAGCGGCTGGCCATCCGGCGCGAGCACCGCCGCGACCTGCGGCAGCTTGGCGAGGTCCTGGCCGACGGCCGGCCCTTTCGCGGAGCTCGCCAGCACCTGGCCGCGCGGATCGACCACGTAGGCGGTGCCGACCTTGCCGACCTGTGCCTCGGTCATGAAGTCTTCGAGAAAGTCGAGATCGATGTCAGCCACGGTCACACCGGCATTGAAGCCGGAATGCGCGACCGAGATCGACATCATCGGCTGCGCGCCCTTGAAGGTCACGGCCGAGAAGCTGCTTCCATGCGTGACGGTGTCGGTGAAGCGCAGATCGCGCGACAGGTCGTTGCCCGAGGAGAACGAGATCGAGGTGCGCGATACCCTGAGCTGCTCGCGGCCCTGTCCGTCGAGCTGATACAACTGCCGCACGGCCGGTGCCTGACTCAGCAGCTGCACATAGTCGGCGCGGCGCAGCTCCAGCGTGTTGGCGCTCGCCCGCGTCACCCAGCTGATCTGCCGCTGCAGATCCGAGAGCGCCTGATCGATCCGCCGGGCGCTGGCGTCGGCCTTTTCGGCCATGGCGGCGGTCAGGCTCGCCTTGGTGGACTGATAGCTGATCCAGGTTTCGGTCGCGCCGTTCACGGCCAGGACGAACACGACGAGCCCGACCAGCGACACGACGTATTTGGCGAACAGGCCCTGCCGCAACGACCAGCCTCTGTTCTCGACCTCGCTCATCCGGACCCCTCACGCGCATCATCGCCGAGGTCAGCCTCGGACAAGCGCGTCCGCTGCCGTCCTCGCGGCAGCAACACCTCGGAGACGGGACCGCTCGGGTGCGAGACGATCCGTCGCCGGCATCCGTTTAGCACAGAATGGCATGCACAGCGGCGCCCACGCCGCGCGCGCTCGCGCGCCTCGTTATCGTGCGGCTGGCCCTGAATTGCATCCACCGCTCGGGGGACATCCTTCGCGGACTCGGCCGGTCGCGGTCATATATTACCTATTGAAGATGCGCTTCAGAACGTCGTTCATCGGCTGGCTGTCCTGGGCACCGTCCTGCAAGGGCTCGGCGGGAGCGGCCTCTGCCGCGCCCTGGCCGGCGTCGCCCGGAGGCCGCGAAACAGCGCCGTCCTGGGGCGCAACCAGCGTACGGCCGCGGCTCTTGGCGGGCGGCGACGCGCCCTGCAGTCCTTGCTGAATCAGATTGCCGATCGCCGATCCGAGATCGCCGCCAAGCAGGTCGGATTGGCCGGGGGCCGGGGCCTGCCCATTCGGGGCTGCCGCTGACGGCGCGCCGTTCGGACCAGCAGCACCGGTGGGCGCAGAATTTCCGATCAGGCCGCCGATGCCGTTGATCAAATTGTTCAGCCCGGCTCCGTCCTTGCCGAACAGGCCCTGGCCCATCTGCTTGAGCCTGGCGTAGGCCGCGTCCGGATTGTCCAGGATGCCGGCCATGTCGGGGTAGAAGCGCGGCTGACTCCAGGGGCCGTCGATGACGACGGGAATCCCAAGGCCGATCGGCTCCGAGGTGCGGCCCTGGCCCTCGGTCGTCATCACGAGCTTCGGCTCGACCCGCATCGCCAGCGCCCGATTGCCCAGATCGATCGTCCCCGTACCGGCGACCTTGACCAGCGGTCCGACCAAATTGAGGTCACTGGTGGCGGCCTGCCCGCGCTCGACCTGAAACGAGGCCGAGAGCTGCGTGAGATCGGTCGTCAGTTCCTTCGAATCCTGCCATCCCGACAGCGGATTGGATGTCAATGAGCGGATCATCTGCGCAACGTTGATGCCGCGGATCGCGCCGTCCTGGAACAACAGGAACGCCGAGCCGCTCAGGTTGCTCATGATCGCCTGCTGGCTGGCGCCATTGGAGCGCAAGGCGAGCTTGCCTTGCATCCGCGCATCGAGCTTGTCGAATCCGGCGACGTTAGAGAGCAGCGGCAGCGCCCGGATGCCGACGAGATCACAGTGCATCGCATAGGCCGGATTGCCCGTGGAGGCGTCGATCACGACCTCGCCACTGGCCTGCCCCTCATAGGCGCCGAGATTGGCGATGGTCGCCTTCAGCAGGCCACCGGCCAGCGAGGCTTCGAGATCGAGCGGACCGAGGCGGGCCCCGGAGAGAACGACGTCCGTCGCCGACAGCTTCACACGGGCATCGACGTAGTTGAGACCGCGCAAGTCGATTGCCGCCGTGCTCCATCCCGACGCGCCGACAGGGCCCTGCGCGGCAGGCGCTCCCAAGTCGAGCCGGCGAACGTCGAGATCGACCTTCACCAGCGGCTTGCTCGCCAGATCGACCGAGGCCCAGCCGTTGAAATCGCCATCGCCGAGCGTTCCGCTGAGACCGTTGATCATCACCACCGGGCCATTCAGGCGAACGTCGGCGCGGCCGGCAAGACCGCCGCGGAATGCATTGGCCACGTCGATCTTGAACTCGACCGGCAGGGTCTGGCGGTCAATCGGCAGCGCCGGCGCCGGCGCTGTGACGTCGAACGTGACCGGGCGGTCGCCGGCCCGGGCCGTACCCGTGATCTTGACCTTGCCATCGGACAGAGACGCCGTCGCGCCGATGCCCTCGAGACGATTCTCGACGCGGTCGCGCGGGTTGGACAGGATGACGGCGCCGTCCCTGACGGTGACCCGTTCGATCCGGGCCGCAGGCGCCGCTTCTGGCTTCGCCGAGGCACGGCTGCGCGGCGCATTATCCCGCAGCCGCTCGCGCAGCAGCGGCAGATAGAGTGTGGGCTTGTCGATGATGATCTCGCCGATGTCGGGCCGGCCGGACCACAGGCTCGACAGCGCCACGTCAGCCTGCAGCTTGCCGATCGTCAGCCGATTGTTGCCGTCCCGCTCCTTCGGATCCTGCACGGTGATGTCCGTCAGGGTTGCATGCAGCGACGGCCACAGGCTGACGCTTGCCGAGCCGGCGATGCTCAGGCGATAGCCGGTGTCACGTTCGACGCGGTCCTGGATGGCCACCGTAAGGAAGCTCGCCGGAAGTCCAAAAGCCAGCGCCAGAGCCAGCACGACGATGACGGCGCCAATCAAACCGCCTGCGATCTTCAATGCCTTCATGTCGATGTCCCAAGCGCGAGGCGCGAGCGGTCTCCACCGGTTAGCGTGCGGCAATGCCGACCCGGTTCAATCCGAAATTTTCTCGGAACGAAGACCGCTCCCAGCGCGACCAAAATAGTCGGAAGCCCGTGCGTCATTATGTGACTTATGACACACTTCCGACCGGGGGGTTTCTGTAACTGAGGCTTTGAACCATTGCCGAAGGTATAGTGATGAGCAAGCAGGCCGAATTTGCGGTCATTCTGAAGATGAACCCGATGTTCGCCGACCTCGGTGCGGACGAGTTGCAGCGAATCTCGGGCCTCTGCCACACTCAGCATCTGTCGTCGGGCGAGGTACTGTTCCAGAAGGGCGACCCCGGCAATGCCCTGTTCGGGGTGCGGCGCGGCCAGATTCGCATCGAGACCGGTGCCACTGACGGCAGCCGGCTGACGCTCAACTTCATGGGGCCCGGCGATCTGTTCGGCGAGGTCGCCGTGCTCGACGGGCAGGAGCGCACGGCGGACGCCACCGCCGGTGAAGCAACCGAGCTGTTCGTGCTCCGCCGCGAGGATTTCCTCAGTTTCCTGGAACGCGAGCCCAAGGTGGCGATCAGGATCATTCAGCTGCTGTGCCAGCGCATCCGCTGGCAGAGCGAGCGCATGGAGGAATCCGTGCTGCAGCCGCTGCCGGTGCGGCTGGCACGCCGGCTGTGCGCGCTGGCGGAGGATTTCGGCTCCGAGGTTCACATCTCGCAGGAACAGCTCGGCGTCTTCGTCGGCGCGGCGCGCGAAAGCGTGAACCGCCAGTTGCAGGCCTGGCGCAAGGACAAGATCCTGGATCTGCAACGCGGCCGCATCCTGCTGCATGACCTGACCAGGCTGAACACGATCGCACGCAACGATTAGTTGGCCGAGCGCGGCAAGCGCGCAGCGTCGTTCACCGCGAATTTGTCGATTGCGGGTCCAGTCCATGGCGGGAACTGCCCGTCGTGCATCGTTTCGTATCAGCATCGGCCAAAGATGATCGCAATTGGGCCACCACGCCTCACAATTTGCGACATGAACTCTTTTTAACAGTTCTAACAGGGTTCAATCCGGCAGCGATGAACTCCACGGGCTCGCGCACGGACGGTGCGCGGGGTGGGGCTTTGCGCGCCAGACAAGCGTGGTGGAAGCGAAGTCATGAGTCTTGCGTTGCCGGCGATCGCGATCGAGGCCAGTGGTTCGGTAGGCCGGTGGCGCAGAGCTCTCACGATCTGGATCGACGCCGTGGAGGACGGTTGGGCCGTTCCGGCCCTGATCGTCGGGTTCGTCGCGGTCTGGATGGTGTATTTCTCGGTCGCCTATCTGGGGGGCGATCTCCATCAGGATGTGATCGAGACCTGGTCGCTCGGACGCAGCTTCGACTGGGGCTCGACCAAGCATCCGCCGCTGATGGGCTGGGCCGCGCGGGCCTGGACCACCGTGTTTCCGCTGACCAACTGGTCGTTCAACCTGCTGGCGCTGACCAACGCGGCGGTCGGCCTCTGGGCCGTCGACCTCATCACCCGGCGTTTCGCGCGCGGTGACAAGCGCCTGGTCGTCCTGCTGCTGCTCATGCTGCTGCCGGTCTATCAACTGCACGCGCAACGCTTCAACGCCAACGCCGTGCTGCTGTCGAGCTGGCCGCTGGCGACCTGGTGTTTCCTGCGCTCGTTCGAGACACGTCACGTCGGCTGGGCCGTCGCGGCCGGCCTGACCGCGGCACTCGCCATGCTCGGCAAGTACTACTCGGTCTTCCTGATCGCGGGCTTTGCGGTCGCGGCGTTGTGCCACGGCGAGCGTCGGGCCTATTTCACCTCGTCCGCGCCTTGGATCGCGGCGCTGTCCGGCCTGGTCGCGCTCGCCCCCCATATCTATTGGCTCGCCACGACCGGCGCCCAGCCGTTCTCGCATGCGATCGAGCATCACGTCGGCAAGACCGCCTCGGCCGCCCTGGTCGAGGGCAGCGGCTTCCTGTTGGCGATGGCCGGCATCGCCGGTATCCCCGGCCTCATATGGCTCGCCATGACCCGGCCCCGCGCCACCCGCGTGCTGAACGATTCGCTCAGCCTCGACCCCGGACTCCGGCTGCTGGCGATGATCAGCATCGGGACCGTGGTGTTCCCCGCGCTGGTCTCGATCGTGTTCGGCACCGACATGCCGCCGCTCTGGGGCCTGCAGGGCGTCTTCCTGTTCGTCATCGTGATCGTGTGTGGCGCGAGCTATCACGCCCCCCGCGACGTCACGATCAATCTCGCCGCTGCGACGATCGCGATCGCGGCATTCGCGGCCACAGTCGTAGCGCCCTTCCATGCCTTGTACCGGAACTACGTTCCGTTGAACGAGGGCCGCGATTTCTACGAGCCGGCCGTGACCGAGCTCGACCGCCTGTGGCATACGGCGTCGAACGGAGCCCTTGTCGCCGTCGGCGGCGATGACGGCCTCGCCTTTGCCGCCGCGTTCTACAGTCCCGACCACCCGCACTATGAAATGGCGCTTGTGCACCCGCACGAGCTGCACCCTCCGTCGGAAGAGCTGACTGCGCAGGGCTGGGCGGCGCTGTGCTACGACACCGACACCTCCTGCATCTCCGGCATGCAAGCCGCGGCAGCGCAGGCGCGACGTTCGGTACGGGCCGATTTCACGCTCCGGACCAAGCTGTTCGGCCTGGAGGGCGCGAGCCAGGGCTTCGTTGCCCTGATCGTTCCGCCTGAGACCACCGCGCCAGTCGACAGCGCGCCGAACGTGGCCCACGATCTCAGCGCGCGCCGCCGTACGCCCTCGACCGCGAACTGAAACAGCACGTTCCAGCACGTCATCTCATTCCGCAGCCGGCGACATCGCCGACGGCGGCGGCTTTGGCTGATGCCCCGCCTCCGGCCCATGGCCGGACTGCGCCTCGTCGGCAGTCTCGCCGGAGGAGACGATCAGCTTGCGGCCGAGGCGGGCGAACAACGCGCCGACGTCGTCCATCACCAGGAACATCGCCGGCACGAACAAGAGCGACAGCACGGTCGAGAACACCAGGCCGCCGATCACCGCGAGCGCCATCGGCGAGCGGAACTCGCCGCCGGCACCGACCGCGAGCGCGCTCGGCATCATGCCGGCGACCATCGCGATCGTGGTCATCACGATCGGACGGGCCCGCTTCATGCCGGCGTCGATGATCGCCTCGTCGCGCCTGACACCGGCATGAATCGCTTCGACCGCGAACTCGACCAGCATGATCGCGTTCTTGGTCACGATGCCCATCAGCATCATCATGCCGATATAGACCGGGATCGTGAGCTGCTTGCCCGTCAGCATCAGCGCGCCGATCGCCCCGCCGATCGACAGCGGCAGCGAGAACAGGATCGTGATCGGCTGCAGGAAGGTGCCGAACAGCAGCACCAGCACGGCGTAGACGATCATCAGCCCTGCCGTGATCGCCGTGATGAAGCCGGACGCCAGCTCGTTCAGGCTCTCGGCATCATCCGAAGGGATCAGCTTGACGCTGGCCGGCATGCTCTTTCTGACCGGCAGCTCGTCGATCTGCCTGGTCGCATCGCCGAGCGCCGCAAGTCCGACGAGGTCGGCCGCGACGGTGGCCTGCCGCCCGCGATCGTAGCGGCTGATGCTGGTCGGGCCCTGATCGAGCTTGATATCGGCGACCACCGCCAGCGGCACACCGCCCTTTTCGCCGTACTGCCCGAGCGGCACCCGCAACTGTTCGAGGATCTTCACGTCGCTGCGCGCCGCATCCTCGAGCTGCACCCGGATCGGGACGAGGCGGCCGCCGGCATCGTATTTCGCCAGCGCGGGACCGACATCTCCGATCGTGGCGACGCGGATGGTCTGCGACAGGCTTTCTGTCGACACGCCCAGACGCGCGGCCAGGTCGGCGCGCGGCTGCACCCGCAACTCCGGCCGGTCGAGCGAGGTGTCCGACACGACGTTGGAGATGATCGGAATCCGCTTCATCTGCGACGCGAGCTCGCTGGCAACGTTGTCGACCAGCTTGGGATCCGAGCCCGTCAGCACCAGCTTGATCGGGCGCAGACCATTTTCGTCGGTGAACCAGAAGCGGATGTCCGGAATGCTCTCGAGATCCTTGGTGATCTCGAGCTCGAGCTCCTTCTGGGTGATCTTGCGCTCGGTCTTCGGCGTGTAGTTGACGATCATCCCGGCGCGGCGAACCTCCATCGCGCCCTGAAGCCGGCCGCCGTCAACGAACACGCTGCGGACCTCGGGCCGCTTGCGCAGGCGCGCGACGATGTCCTCGGTCACCTTCTCGGTGTAGGCGAGCTGCGCCCCGGGCGGCAGCTCGATCGCGAGCAGCGATCGCGCGGCGTCCTGCGCCGGCAGGAACCCCTGCGACAGCAGGGTCGTGCTCCAGATCGAGCCCGCGAAGATCCCGATGCCCAGGAGAACCGTGATGAAGTAGTGCTTCACCGACCATGTGACGATGCGCTGATACGCACGCAGGATGAAACCGGGCGGCGGATCGTCATGGTCGTGATGCTTGAGGAAGTAGGCCGCCAGCATCGGCGTGACGAAGCGCGCCGCCAGCAGCGAGAAGAACACCTGCACCGAGACGGTGATGCCGAACTGCTTGAAGAACTGTCCGGCGATGCCGGACATGAAACTGGCCGGCGCAAAGATCGCGATGATGGTGAGGCTGATCGCGATGACCGCGAGCCCGATCTCGTCCGCGGCATCGAGCGCCGCACGATAGGGCGACTTCCCCATCCGCATGTGGCGCACGATGTTCTCGATCTCGACGATGGCGTCGTCGACCAGAATGCCGGTCGACAGCGTGATCGCCAGGAACGACACCATGTTCAGCGAGAAGCCGAGAATATCCATCGCCCAGAAGGCCGGAAAGATCGACAGCGGCAGCGAGATCGCCGCGATCATCGTGGCGCGGAAGTCACGCAGGAACAGCAGCACGATGATGACGGCGAGGATCGCGCCCTCGAACAGGGTCGAGATCGCCGCTTCGTAATTGCCCTTGGTGAAATCGACCGACGTATCGATCAGCTTCAGCTCGACATCGGGATGGGCGGCTCTGACCTGGTCGATGCGCTTCTGGACCGCGGCGGCGACGACCACGTCGCTGGCACCCTTGGCGCGCTTGATGCCGAGTGCGACCACCGGCTCGCCGTTGAAGCGCGCAAAGGTGCGCCGATCAGCGATCGTGTCGGTGACCGTCCCGAGATCGGCGAGCCGGACCTCGCCGCCGCCGAACAAGGGAATCATCGTGTTGGACAGCTCGTTCAGCGTCTTGGCGCCGGCAAGCGTGCGGATCGCCTGGTCGTTCTTGCCGATCTCGGCGCGGCCGCCGGCGACGTCGACATTGGTGCCGCGCAGGCTCTGGCTGACATTGACGGCAGTAAGGCCCATGGCCTGCAGCCGGTCGGGATCGAGCGAGACCAGAATCTCGCGCTCGACGCCACCGATGCGCTCGACCTGGCTGACGCCGCGCACGCCCTGCAGCTCGCGCTTGACCACGTCGTCGACGAAGAACGACAGCTGCTCCGGGGTCTTGCCCGGCGAGATCGCCGCATAGGTGACGATCGGCAGCCCGATCTTGTCGACGCGCGAGATCAGCGGCTCGGTGACGTTCTGCGGCAGGTCGGAACGGACCCGGGTGACGGCGTCCTTGACGTCGTTGATGGCGCGATCGGTGTTGGTCTCCAGCGCAAACGTAATCGTCGTCACCGACAGGCCGTCGGTGATCAGCGACTGGATGTGGCGCGCGCCCTCGACGCCGGAGACGCCGTCCTCGATGATCTTGGTGACCTGGGATTCAAGCTCCGACGGCGCCGCGCCGAATTGCGCCACCGCGACCGAGATCACCGGAATGTCGGCGTTCGGCAGCCGGGTCACCGCGAGCTTGGTGAAGCTCATCCAGCCCAGGATCAGCAGGATGATGGAGAAGAGGATCGACGGCAGCGGGTTCCGGATCGACCATGCCGAAATATTCAGTGCCATCAGCGTACCCGCGTGCGATCGATGTCTTCGGCAAACATGGTCTTGATCTGGTCGCCATCGTGCAGCGAGCTGCCGGCGTCGGCCACCACGATTTCTCCCTCTGTCAGCCCGTCGAGGATCTCGCTCGACGTATCCGACACCAGGCCGACCCGCACCCGGCGGGTCTCGATCGTGTTGCCCTTCACGACCTGGATGGTGAGATGATCGATCGCCGTATTGGGCACGGCGACGCCGCAGCTCCGCCGGGCATCGATATTGGCGCGCGCGAACATGCCGGGCTTGAGCGACGGATTGCTGGTCAGCGCGATGCGCACATGGCCCAGCTGGGTGGTCCGGTCGACCTGCGGCGCCACCACGCGCAGGCGGCCGACAATGTCGGGAAGGTTGTCACGAGTGATGCGCACCGGCGCGCCCGTGCCGAGCTTCAGGAGATGAACGCTCGGAACCTCGGCGTCGAGCTCCAGCTCGTTGTTGACGGCGATGCGGAACATCGGGCCGGCCTGCGGCGAGGCCGGCGCACCGGCGATCGTGCGGACCTCGGTGACGAGTCCTGCGGCCGGCGCACGCAGCGACACCGGCCGGCTCGCGGCCGCTGCCGGCGCTCCCGGCTGCTGCGGCGGCGGCGTCAGGCGCGCCAGCTCCTGGTTCTCGGTGACGGTGTCGCCCTCCTTGACCAGAACGTCGATGACCCGCGATCCCTCCTGATCGGCGCCGACCACCGCCTCGCGGCGGGCCACGACGAAGCCGGTGACGCGCACGAGATCCGAGAAGCAGGCTTTCACCGCCTTGGTCACAAGCACCTGGGCCTGCATCGGCGGCTCCTCGGCAGTGTGATGGGGACGATGCTCGTACCAGTAATAGCCGGCGAACAGGGCCACGAAGACGACCGCGCTGGCTGCGGTTTTAAGGGATTTTGGCAGCTTCATCGGCAGGGGGATCCGGTCGGCGCGAGATGCGGGTTATGGATGCTGCGAATTTGGCGCGGGACGCTCCGACAAGGCGATGCGCCCCGCAATCCTGCGGGACGCATCCGGCCACCTCGATCTCCGGCCACGCGACCTCCGACGGCGCTTGATGGACGCGGCGCTACTTGGCCGCCGCCGTCTTGCTCTGCATGTTGACGACCTGGACGCGGCGGTTCACCTCGGCGAGCGGCTGGCTCGGATCCTTCAGCTTGCTCTTGCCGTAGCCCACCGTCACCAGGTCGGCGCCGGCGATGCCGAACTTCTCGACCAGATAGCGCTTGATCGAATCGGCGCGCCGCTCCGAGAGATCCTGATTGTAGGCCTCGCCACCGGCGGCATCGGTATGACCGGCGACGACGAAGGTCGACCCTTTCAGCTCGGCATTGGTCAGCGCCCGGCCCAGCGCCTGCACCGACGGCAGCGACTTCTGGCTGATGTTGGCGGAATTGTAGTCGAAGGTGATCTCGAGATCGATGTTCGGCTTGGTCTTGGCGACCGCCGCGATCTCCTCGCGCTCGGCAGTGGACAGCGATCGCGTCGAGCGGCCGCGAATGCTCTGCAGGAACTTGTCCTGCTCCGGCGAGACGGCGGGCGCGGCCTCCGACGGCGGCGACATCGACAGCCCCCGGGTCAGCGGCTTCTTCTGCCCGGCCAGGGCGCGGACGATCTGATCCTCGCTGACGTCATCGGCGGCGAAGGCCGGCATCGCGACGAGCGACGCGGCTGCGCTCAGGACCGTCGCGGCCAGGAGAGCCGTCAGGCCGGCGGTCATGGTCGAATTCGTTTTCGGTGCGGTCATTGCCAATCCCTCCTCACGCGAACTGATCGTCCCGGTCTCCGCCGCGCCCACACGCGACACCCGGCTGTTCGCTGTTATGTCGGTCCGGCCTGCCGCATGGTTCGAGGCGGCCGGCCGACGCGCGCAACAAATCAGCGCACGCCGTAAGCTTCGAACTCGCGGACGATGTTGGGGTCCATCGCCTTGGCGTTGGCGATGTCGAGCGCGCCCTCCTGCGCGGCGCCGTTACGCTGCTTGGCGAGACCTCGGCCGTACAATGATGACGTCAGACGCGGATTGATCTTCAGCGCCGCATCGAAATCGGCGATGGCGTTCTTGACCGCGCCGCTCTTGAGGTTGACCAGCCCGCGGCTGTCGAGCGCGTCCACGAAATTCGGCCGCAGCCGCAGCGCCTCGTTGCAGTCGCGCAGCGCAGGCTGCAGCTCGCCGACGACCGTGCGGGCCCAGCAGCGGTTGTTGAGCGCCTCGACGTCCTTCGGATTGATCCGGATGGTGTCGTCGAAATCGCGGATCGCCTGCGCGTAGGCGCCCTTGCTCGCATACACCTGGCCGCGCCGGTACAGCGCGCCGGCATCCTCCGGATTGGCCGCGATCTTGGCGGTCAGGCTCTTGATCGTGGGATCGTCGGCAAACGCATCCTCCGCCGGAGCAGCGGGGGCCGCGGGCGCAGCAGGCGCGGCGGGCGCCACGTTCGCGATCACGGGAGATGGCGCGGGCGCCGGCGGCGCCGGAGCAACCGGCGGTGCCGGCGGAGTATCCACCTTCTGCACCGGCGTCGGCTGCGGCGCGGGCGGAGCCGGCGGCAGCGGCGACGGCACCGGCGGCGCCACCACGACCTGCGTCGGGGTCGGCGCAGGGACAGGTGGTGCCGGAATCGGCGCGGCATTGCTCTCGGCCTGCGGCGGCCTGACGCCGCCATTGCCCGGCACGAAGGAGAAGTCCTCCGCCAGCGACGACGAGATCCACGGCACCTGCTCGCTGCGCGACGCGCGGGTTACGCCGACGCGGGTGCGGTTCAGCGTCTCCTCTGCGGTGAGGTCGGGAACGCGGATCTCCTTCAGCAGCTCCTGCACGAACAGGCTGTGATCCCGGCCGCTGTCCGACACGACGGCGGACAGCGCGGCCGAGTACATCACCAAAGTACCGCTCGGTGCGATGACCGGCGCGAGCCCAGCCGAGGCGGTGCGGAACCTGCGCTCATAGGGATTGCGCCGGGAGGCATCGAGCAGCGCGATCTTCACGCCGGCGCCGCGGCTGTTGATCTCCTGCAGCACCTGCTCGAGGCCGATGCCGTCGCGCCGCACGTCGGCCTCCTGCCAGATCTGCGCATCGACCGGGATCATGTAGCTCTGCCGGCTCGACTGGATGCCGTAGCCGGAGAAGAACAGCAGCGCCACCGAGCCCGGCTTGAGCTTGCCATAGAGCCGGTCGAGGCCGCGGCGCATCGCGTCGCCGCCGGCATTTTCCAGGGTCTCGACGCTGAAACCGTCGCGCTTCAACTCGTCGGTGAGATCGCGGGCATCGTTGACCGGTTCCTTGAGCGGCGCCTCGGCATCCGGATATTTCGCATTGCCGATGACCAGCGCGAAGCGGTCGCCGGCCGCGCGCGCGGGCCAGGAGACCACGGCCGAGAACGCGACGGAGAACATCAGGCCGAGCGGCAGCAGCAGGCGGAAAGTCATCACGATGGCGGTCCAGCGGTCAGCAATCAGGCGCCGTCCAGCTTGCGCCGCGGCGACCATATCCCACGCGTCAGGCATTATCAAATCGCCGTGACGGTCCGTCAACCGCTTGCGGCAGTTGAAGAATCGTCTGAGGCGGCAACCGCCCGCAGGAGCCTGTTGCGAGCTGCTTGCCATGACACGAGCGGACCATGCAACGATCCCGATGTGTTGAAATGTGAGATGCCTCACGCTGTGTCGCGGCAGCGCACCGTCCGGTTCGACGGGCACCGCGATTGACCTCGATGCGATTGACCTCGATGCCTGCCGATGGCTCGATGGCTGCCGTGCCCAACCAACGAGAAGGCCATCATGGGGAACGCCACCGAGATCTACGCGCTGCGCTATGCAACGATGTCGCCGCGCACGCCGCACATGAACTTCCTGCAGCCCGACCCGCACGACAGCACGGCGCAGGATCTCGACTATTTCGTGTGGCTGATCCGCACTGACGGTCGCGACATCCTGGTCGACACCGGCTTCAACGCCGCGGAGGCCGAGATCCGCCACCGCACCCTGACGCGCGATCCGATCGATGCGCTCGCGTCCTTCGGCGTCGCGGCCGCCGATATCCGCGACATCATCGTGACCCATCTGCACTACGATCACGCCGGCAATCTCGACCGCTTCCCGAACGCGCGCTTTCATCTGCAGGAGCGCGAGATGGCCTATGCCACGGGCCGCTGCATGTGCAACGGCATGCTGCGCTACCCGTTCACGGTCGAGCACGTCACCACCATGGTGCGCCACGTGTATGGCGAGCGCGTCACCTTCCACAACGGCGACGGCGAGGTCGCGCCCGGCGTCACCGTGCACCGGGTCGGCGGCCATTCCGACGGGCTGCAGGTGGTGCGCGTCGACACCGCGCGCGGTCCGGTCGTGCTCGCCTCCGACGCCGCGCATTACTACGCCAATCTGCAGCGCCGCAGCCCGTTTCCGATCGTCTACAACATCGGCGACATGGCGCAGGGCTGGGAGATCATCGAGCGCCTCGCCGGCCATCCCGACCGCTTCATCCCCGGGCACGATCCGCTGGTGACCGAGCTCTATCCGCGCGTGAGCGAGGCGGCCGATGCCTATGCGCTGCATGTCGCGCCGTCGCGGTCGTTTGCGAGATGACGGAGAAGACCTGATCTTCTGATGTAATTGTCAAACAGCCCACGCGGTTGCAGGTCCGCGGTCTCGCGGCGCGTTTCGCGTCCGAGCTGTGATCATCGGGACACCCTCTTCAAGAGAGAGGGCGCAGGGAGAGCCAGGCCTCGGCTGAGGCCTGCGGCCCGCCTGCGAGAAAAAATGCAGGCGGCAGAACCACAGGTACAGCCGGAACGACCCGGCCCTCCCTGCGCGATGGCTTTACGATTTATACGCAGTCTCCCCGGTGACCGGCTTGTTTGCCACCGTAGCAACGACGCGCGCATCGCGCGCCGTGCGGACCTCAGCGTCGGGAGGCCAGGACCCTGCGACTTCACCGTCCGCGGCATGGCGTACGTCGGCATGCATTGAGCACGCTGCGCCATCTCGCGGCCATCGCATCCCACCCCAACGCGTCGTGACGTTCGCGAGCGCCCCTCTTCAATGAGGCGGGACGGGCGGAAATTTCCACCTGATTTGCCCGACGGCGCAAGGGAATTCTTTTTATCGGAATATCTGGACAAGCCCGATCGGCTTGGCATTGCTCGTTAAATTCGCCGCGGCGCGCAGGAAAGACGATGCGGCCGGTAGGGTGGGCAAAGGCGCTGGCACGTCCTCGCGACACGCACGATGGCTGCGCGCTTTGCCCACCATACGCGGTGAATTGGTCGTTGCAGCGATGCTGCTGTACTCCGCCACTCGCCGTCCCGAGCAAGTAGCGACGCGCGATCGCGTGGTTGCGATGCCGACCCGAGACTCATACGCGGCGGCGGTCGCGATGGGCGAACTGTCAATGACCGGCCTGCCTCAAACCGCTCCCTGGGGTTATGGGTCCCGGCGTTCGCCGGGATGACGGCGGTGGGTGTGGATCGAGCCGGGTCACGTCGTTCGGCCGGGATGATGGCGTAGCTTCGCCAGGCAACGGTGCCCGCTCAATGCAGCTCCACCTTCGCCTTCTTCGACAGGTGGTCGCCGAGGAAGCGCACGTCCCAATTGGTCAGGCGGACGCAGCCGTGCGATTCCGATTTGCCGACCTTGGACGGCTCGGCGGTGCCGTGGATGCCGTAGCCGTTGCCGACCGACAGGCCGATCCAATAGGCGCCGACCGGATTGTTCGGGCCGGGCTTGATGGTGAACGGCTTGCGCGACTTGACGCCCTTGAACTCGTAGTCCGGATTGTAGCGGTAGTTGGGATCGGCATCGCGCGAGGTGACCTTGAAGGTGCCGTCGGGCGTCGGTTTCTCCTCGCTGCCGACGGTGGCCGGAAACACCGCCACCAGCCTGCCGTCCTTGTCGAATGCCTGCACCGTGCCGGCGTCCTTGCTGATGTCGAGCCGCATGATCTCCGGCGCCTTGTCGTCCGGCCGGATCACGTTGGCGACGGCGATCTGCTCGCCCTCCTTGTCGAAGCTGGCCTTCGGATTGAGCGCCGACAGCAGCTGTTCGCTCATGTGGAATTTCTCGGCCAGCGCCTCGCGCGGCGAGGTGTAGCCGAGCGCCGGCAGGTCCTTCATGTCCTCCATGTGCTGCGGCAGCTTCTTCAGGAACGGCCCTTTCACATCGTCGCGGGTGATGGTGTAGGAGACGATCGCCGGCGCCTGGTCGCCGCGCAGCAGCGCGTCCCACAGCTCGGGCGTCAGCTTCGCATCCCCGGCAAGCCCCTTGGCGCGCGCGAACGCGGCGAGCGCCGTGCGCGCATTGTCGCCGAAGCGGCCGTCGATCTCGCCGGGCGAGATACGCGCGCGATCGAGCAGCACCTGGGCGCGGATCGCCACCGGGTCCATCTTCTCCTCGGCCGGCGGCCGCTTGCGCAGCTCCGCGCCGTTGACGGCGTCGGCGGTGAGCTCGGCGGAGACCGCCGGCGTGACGAGGGCGGCGCAGAGCAGAAGTGGTATCCAGAGCCGAAGCATGATCGTGAGTCCCAAATAGAGATGGCCGACATTCGGCAGCGTCAACGTGGACCCTGCCGAGAAAGTTCGGGGGTCCTCCGCTGAACGTCGCAGCATGCTGGCGCGACTACCAGGGACGCGGGTCGGCTGGCCCGGCGGCTGCACGTCTGCTATCCCGACTTCAGCCGTTCAATTGACGTGAGTTCGCGAGGATCGGTTTCGCATGCGACATGCCGCAATTGCCACGATGCGCCGGATGCCGCTATTGGCCGCGGCCGGCGTGCTGGCCCTGATCCAGCCGGTGCTGGCAGCCGACGACAGCGCACCGAAGGGCGCCGCGGTCAGCGTGCTCAAGGCGACCAAGGCCTGCTTCGACAACACGGTCGAGGTGTCCGGCATGGTGCTGGCGCGCAACGAGACCGCCGTCAGGCCCGACCGTCCCGGACTGAAGGTCGCGGAGGTGCTGGTCGATGCCGGCGACAGCGTCACGGCCGGGCAGAACCTGGCGCGGCTGACGCCGCCGGAGGGCGGCACGATCATGATCCAGGCGCCGGTCGCGGGCACAATCCTGTCGTCGAGCGCCACCATCGGCGCCTTCGCTTCCGGCCGCGGCGAGGCGCTGTTCTCCATTCTCGCCCGCAACGAATATGATCTCGTCGGCCTGGTGCCATCAGCGCAGCTCGGCAAGCTCGCGGTCAACCAGACCGCGCGGATCCGCATCGTCGGGGCCGGCGAGGTCGAGGGCAAGATCCGAAGGGTGGCGCCGACCGTCGAGCCGAACAGCCAGCTCGGCCAGGCCTTCATCGGCATCAACGGCACGGCGCGGCTGCTGGTGAATTCGTTCGGGCGCGCCGTGATCAAGATCGGCCAGAGCTGCGGCGTCGCGGTGCCGCTGACCGCCGTGCTGTACGATCCGGACGGCACCGTGGTGCAGGTGGTGCGCGCCCAGCGCATCGAGACCAAGCGGGTCGAAATCGGCCTGATGGCCGGCGGCCAGGTCGAGATCCGCGACGGCCTCGCCGAGGGCGACGTCGTCGTCACCCGCGCCGGCGCGCTGCTGCGCGAGGGCGACCCGGTGCGGCCGGTGATGGCGAGCAATTGAGGGCGGCGGCCGAGTCCTGCGGAACGGATGAAATGGGGAGGTCGCGCCAGTAGCGGTCGGCTCCCCTCCCCCTTGCGGGGAGGGGTCGGGGGTGGGGGTTCTCCGAGTCGCGCTCTTTGCGAGCCAGCTCCTGGGAAGTTTTCAGCGATCCAAGGCAGCGCCATGCGGGAGGATCGCTCCCGCATCCGCCAAAAGCAGGATGTTTGCAGCAAAGGCTCAAGCCAGCGACGCGCGGCGCCCGTGGACCCCCACCCCCAACCCCTCCCCGCAAGGGGGAGGGGAGCTGACCGTCAGCTTGGTGAGAGGGGGCAAACGTTCAGACGCTCTGAGCGTCAGACGCGTTGAACGGGAGATGGAAACCCGAGGCCTCAGCTGCCGGCGTTGGCGACGTCGGCGCTGAAGCGGATGTCCTCGACCAGGGAGGACGACACCATCGGCACCTGCTCGCCGTCGGAGCTGCGCGCGATGGCGTTGCGGGTCTTGTTGAACACGGTCTCGGCGCTCGGGCTCTTGCCGAGCTGGTTGAGCAGCTCGCTGACCAGCACGCTGTTCTGGCCCTTCGGATCGTCCAGCACCTTGCCCGGCGTCGCCGACGACAGGATCAGCGCGTTGGCCGGCGCGTTGATCGGCGCCAAACCGTGCGAATAGGCGCGGAAGCGGCGCTCATAGGGATTGCGGCGGGAGGCGTCGATCACCACCAGCTTGGCGCGCGCGCCCTGCTCGCGGACCGTATCGAGCAGACGCTCGATGCTGGTGCCCTCGCGGCGCACGTCGGATTCCCGCCAGATCTTGGCGTCGACCGGGATCATGTAGCTCTCGCGTCCCGCCTGGATGGCGTAGCCGCCGAAGAACAGCATCACGACCGAGTCGGGCTTGATCCTGGCCTTGAGGCGCTCGACCGCGCGGGTCATGTCGTCCTTATTGGCATCCTCGACGACATCGACATCGAAGCCGTCGCGGCGCAGCGCGCCGGTCAGCGCGCGGGCATCGTTGATCGGCTGGACGAGCGGCGCATTCGCATCGGGATAGTGACCATTGCCGATGACGAGCGCGAGGCGCGCGCCGTTGCCGGTCGCCACGCTGCTCTGCTCGGAGGCGGCCGCCTTGGGCGCCTCGAGCGAACGCTTGTTGAGGGCAGCATGCGCGCCGATCGCGAGCGACACCGTGCAGAGAAGCGCGGCGGCGATCACGGCCGATCGGCGGGAAAGAGAAGGCTGCCTTGCGGTCATCACGTCAATCCTGGTCCGAGCCTGCCCGTCGATGCCAAAGGGGTGCACCCTTTGGTCGCGCTGGCGCCTCTGAGGTTTGAGGGGTTGCGAGACGATGTGTCGTCCCAATGCGCGCAAATTGCGGCGCCGCAACGAAGAAAGGATTAACCCGAACGAGCACCCAGGGCAACATCGGAACACCATTGACTTTTCAAGCACTTGAAGAGAAACGCAAATTTAACCATGGCGGCGATCTCCAAACGGCCCTGGGCGGACCGCCGGGAGGCCACATTGCCGCCAAATCCGCCTCCCGCGCCGTGACCGCCGTCACGTTGTCTTTGGCGGTCGAGCGTGTCAGTTTGCCCCATGCATGCGCACGGCGCGCCGTTTGTGGGGCGTTTCGAGCAGCGCATGCCGTTCGTCCCGCCTCCGACAACCCGCGAGTCCTCGCTTGAGTTTCCAGTATTTCGCCGGCGCGGCCTGTCGCGCACTGACGGCCCGGAAGGATGGGCCCTCGCTGTACGAGGTCTGCGACCCCATCCTGCGCCGGCCCGGCAGCGGCGACCCGCATCTGTCGAAATTCTACCGGACCGCGCTGGGGAACCCGGCGCTGCGCGCATTGCTGCGCCGTGCCGGCCTGCCCGAGCTGAACGATCCCGCTCGCCTCAATGCGCTGCGCGACGCGCTGGTTCTCGCCCGCGACAATCCGACGCCGGACTGGGAGCAGGTCGGCCGCCCGGTCGCCGATCTCGTCGACAGCATCGCGCTGCATCACCCTGCCCCGCCGCGCCGGACTGCGGCGGCGGCCATGCCGCCGGCCGGCGAGATCGACCGGGTGATCCGGGCCTGCGGTGCCGACCTGCTCGGCTCGTTCAGCCGCAATGGCTTCATCCCGACCTATGCCGCCTTCAACCTGATCGGCGATCCCGACATGAAGGGCTCCGAGGTCCAGAAGGCGCTGCAGGGGCTCGACGCGCGCGGCTACAAGAACTCGACCCTGCTGTTCAACCTCGCCCGCGTCTTCATCGCGCGCTCGCCGGCGGCCGCGGTGATCAATCCGCCGTGGCGCGGCATCGCCGAGCCGATGTGGGAGCCGGTGCAGATCCGCCACCGCTCGGCGTATTACGACGCGTTCTTCACCGAGGCGCTGCTGAGCTATCTGGAGACCGGCCTCGCCTCATCGGAGCAGACGAGCGCGGCGCGCGGCGCCATCGCGGCGATGGTCGAGTTCTGCCTGACCATCAGCCGCGAGCAGGTGCGCGGCGCCGACGGCAAGAGCTACGACGTCGTCACCGCGCTGGCGCCGCATCCGCATCCGCGGTTCTCGCGCTTCTTCACCCAGATCAAGCAGGACCTCGGCTTTGGCGTCTACGTGCCGGATTGCGACACCACGGCATGCTCGTTCTCGGCGGCGACGCAGGCCGGATCGGACGATCCGATGCTGAGCCAGCCGCTGCTGGATTTCTACGCCGGCTACCAAGTGCGCGCCGGCGGCAACGAGCCGCGCGTGACGGTGCCGATCAACGACAACGTCGACTACGAAGGCGGCGTCGCCACCTGGATCGACAGCCTGGCCGGCGAGCGGCCCTACGGCAACGATCTCGATCCGACGCTGAATCTCGACGTGCTCGAGGTCTCGTTCCGCAATCTCAAGCGCTGGCAGGTCCTGGAGACGCAAGGCAGGCTCGACGTCGTCAGGCGGATCGTCGGCTTCCAGCAGCGGCTGGTGCTGAGCGGCGCCTTCGCCGATCCGCGCTCGCACATCTATTATTTGCCGGAGCTGTACTGCGCCTATTTCGGCCGCTGCTACCACGCCTTCATGGCGCTGCCACCGGCGGCGCGGCAGGCGATCGATCCCGACGGCGCATTCGAGCTCATTCGGCTGCGCGTGCTCGCTTATGTCGAGGACGAGCTGATCGGCCGCGAGATGAACCCGTTCGACGCGGCGCTGGCGCTGATCGCGCTCGGCCATCTCGGCGGCGCTGCAGCGAGCTTCGCGCCCGCGGTGCATTGCATCGTGACGTCGTTCGGCGAGGGCGGCCGGCGGCATCCGTACCGCGCCTATGAGTGGAACAAGATGAAGACCCCGACCCGCATCCTGGTCGGCGGCCCCGAGGTGACATCCGCGTTTGTGCTGATGGGCCTGGCGCTGGCCCGGCGGGTGGCGGTGAACTGATCGAGCGCGATCTCGGCGGCAAGGGCGGTGCGCTCCCCTCCCCCTTGCGGGGAGGGAAGCAGAGCGACGCCTTGGCCATAGCTCGGCTCCTACTTTCGGCCGCCATCGCGCGAAGTTGAGCGACTCAGGCAATCGCGGCGCTGGAACTGGCGGGCGATCCGCCGCACTATCGCTGCTATTGCCCATCCCCAAGGACGACCCGCGCCCGTTGATGTCGATGAAACCAGCCCTGCTCGCGCTCCTCCTGCTGCTGCCCTCCGTCGCGTCCGCGGCCGACATCACCGGGATTCCCAAGATCCGTGAGGCCGACGGGATCACGATCGGGGCCACCCGCATCCGGCTCGGCGGCATCGACGCGCCCTCCGTGGATCAGCTCTGCCTCAACAAGAACGGCGAGCGCTGGACCTGCGGCGTGGCCGCGCGTGACGAACTGATCAAGCACGCGGACGGCAAGAGCTGGACCTGTCATCCGCGTTCGATCGATCGCCGCGGGCGCCAGGTGGCGCGCTGCGACGTCGACGGCGAGGACATCCAGAAATGGCTGGTGCGCAGCGGCTGGGCGCTGGCCTATCGCACCCTCTCGCATGACTACGAGCCGGACGAGGCGGAGGCGCGGGCCGCCAAGGCCGGCATGTGGCAGGGCGCGTTCATCGCGCCATGGGACTGGCGCGTACGCAACAAGAAGACTGCGATCCTCGGCGCCACCAAGCCGCCGGAGGGCGCGCGCAAGGTCCTGCTCGCCTCGGCTTCGGGCCCGGTCGCGCCCTCGCCGGACTGCACCATCAAGGGCAATGTCAACGGCGCCGGCGAATGCATCTATCACACGCAGAAGAGCCGCTGGTACGCGCAGATCAAGATGCACGTGTCGAAGGGCACGCGCTGGTTCTGCTCGGTCGAGGAGGCCGAGGCCGCCGGCTGCCGCGAGACCCGGCGCTGAGCCCCGCCGCGCCGGCCCGCCGGGGCATGACAGCCCCCCGGGTTCTCCGGCTTTTCTTATGCGGCGCCGCCACGTAAAACGGCGCTGGGCCGGCCGTGTGCGAGAGCCCATCACCACCCTCAACCGCCAAACCACATCGCCGAGGACACTGACAATGACCGTTCGCGCGGGCCGGGAGTTTCTGGCCATCCCGGGACCCACCACGATGCCCGACGAGGTGCTGCAGGCGATGCACCGCCCCGCGCTCGACATCTACTCCAAGCAGATGGTCGAGCTGACCGACGGCATCATGTCCGACCTCGGCCGGCTGTTCGCGACCAAGGGCAAGACCTACATCTACATCGCCAACGGTCACGGCGCCTGGGAGGCCGTGCTCTCCAACGTGCTGGCGCGCGGCGACAAGGTGCTGGTGCTGGAGAGCGGCCGCTTCGCGATCGGCTGGGGCAATGCGGCACGCGCGATGGGCGCCGACGTCGAAGTGCTCCGTGGCGACTGGCGCCGCGCGGTGCGGCCGGCCGAGGTCGAGGCGCGGCTGCGCGCCGACAAGGAGCACTCCATCAAGGCGATCGTGGTGGCGCAGATCGATACGGCGTCGGGCGTCGTCAATGACGTCGAGGCGATCGGCCGCGCCATCAAGGCCGCAGGCCATCCGGCGCTCTACATGGTCGACACCGTCGCTTCGCTCGGCTGCATGCCGTTCGAGATGGATGAATGGGGCATCGACGTCGCGATGTCCGGCTCGCAGAAGGGCCTGATGACGCCGCCCGGTCTCGGCTTCGTCGCCGCGAACGCCCGCGCGCTCGAGGCGCACAAGCGCGCCAACATGCGCACGCCCTATTGGGACTGGAGCGAGCGCGAGGGCACCGAGCACTATCGCAAATATGGCGGCACCGCGCCGGTGCATCTCTTGTTCGCGCTGCGCCAGGCCATGGACATGCTGTTCGACGAAGGGCTGCCGCACGCCTTCCGCCGCCATGAGCTGCTCGCCGAGGCCGTGCGACGCGCGGTGGCGAAGTGGAGCGAGGGCCAGGTGATCGGCTTCAATATCGCAGACGCCGCCGAGCGCTCCAACACCGTGACCACGGTGCTGGTCGGCGGCGGCCATGATCCGGCGGTGCTGCAGACCTACTGCAAGGAGCAGTGCGGCGTCGTGCTCGGCACCGGGATCGGCGATCTGCAGGGCCAGGCGTTCCGCATCGCCCATATGGGCCATGTCAACGCGCCGATGGTGCTGGGCACGCTCGGCGTGATCGAAATGGCGCTGGTGGCGTTGAAGATCCCGCACGGCCGCGGCGGCCTCGACGCCGCGATCCAATGGCTCGGCGAGAGCGTGACCCCGTAAAGGACGAGATGACAGACAGCAGCAAAACAGCGCCGGTGGCGCCGCGCCACCAGCACAGCTTCACCCGCCACGGCATCACCGTGCAGGACGACTATGCGTGGCTGAAAGACGCGCGCTGGCAGGAGGTGCTGCACGATCCGTCGCTGCTGGATGCTGATATCCGCGCCTATCTCGAAGCCGAGAACGCCTATGCGGAATCCGTGCTCGGCCACACCTCACCGCTGCAGAAGAAGCTCGTCGCGGAGATGCGCGGCCGCATCAAGGAGGACGATTCCTCGGTGCCGTCGCCGGACGGGCCCTACGCTTATTTCCGCAAGTACCGCGAGGGCGGCCAGCACGAATTGTTCTGCCGGACGCCGCGCAACGGCGGAGCGGAGACCATCGGGCTCGACGGCGACGCGCTGGCGCGCGGGCATGAGTATTTCAAGTTCGGCGGCAGCCGGCATTCGCACGACCACAAGCGCGTCGCCTGGAGCGCCGACACCAAGGGCTCGGAATATTTCACCATCCGCGTGCGCGACTGGGATGGCGGCGATGATCTCGCCGACGTCGTCGAGGAGACCGACGGCGGCGCGGTGTGGTCGCGCGACTGCACGAGCTTCTTCTACGTCAAGCTCGACGACAATCACCGCCCGATGCAGGTGTGGCGGCATAAGCTCGGCACCAGGCAGGCCGATGACGTGCTGGTGTACGAGGAGAAGGACACCGGCTGGTTTACCCATGTGCACGAGTCGACCTCGGGCCGGTTCTGCGTCATCGCCGGCGGCGACCACGAGACCTCCGAGCAGCGGCTGATCGATCTCGACCATCCCGAGGCGCCGCCGCGGCTCATCGCCGCCCGCGAGAACGGCGTGCAATATTCGATTGCCGACCGCGGCGACGAGCTGTTCATCCTGACGAATGCCGATGGCGCGATCGACTTCAAGATCGTCACCGCGCCGCTGTCTACGCCCGAGCGCGCCAACTGGCGCGACCTCATTCCGCACCGCGCCGGCATCTACGTGCTCGACCACGATCTCTATGCGGGCCATCTGGTGCGACTGGAGCGCGCCAACGCGCTGCCGTCGATCGTGATCCGCGACCTGACATCCGGCGAGGAGCACGCGATCGCCTTCGACGAGGGCGCCTATTCGCTCGACGCGATGGGCTCCTACGAGTTCGATACGACCAACCTGCGCTTTGCCTATTCGTCGATGACGACGCCGTCGGAGGTCTGGGACTACGACATGGTGACGCGCGCGAAAACCTTGCGCAAGCGCCAGGAGATTCCGTCCGGGCACAATCCGGCCGACTACGTCACCACGCGCATCATGGCGAAGGCCGATGATGGCGCCGAGGTGCCGGTGTCGCTGCTGCACCGGCGCGACTTCAAGGCCGACGGCTCGGCGCCGCTGCTGCTCTATGGCTACGGCTCCTATGGGCATGCGATGCCGGCGTCTTTCAGCACCAACCGGCTGTCGCTGGTCGACTGCGGCTTCGTCTACGCCATCGCCCATATCCGCGGCGGCACCGACAAGGGCTGGGGCTGGTACCTCGACGGCAAGCGCGAGAAGAAGACCAACAGTTTCGACGATTTCTCAGCCTGCGCGCGGGCGCTGATCGCGGCCAACTACACCAGCGCGAAGCGCATCGTCGGCCACGGCGGCAGCGCCGGCGGCATGCTGATGGGCGCGGTCGCCAACCGCGCAGGTGAGCTGTTCGCCGGCATCGTCGCCGAGGTGCCGTTCGTCGACGTGCTGAACACGATGCTCGACGACACCCTGCCGCTGACGCCGCCGGAATGGCCCGAATGGGGCAACCCGATCGAGAGCGAGACGGATTTCCGCACCATCCTGTCCTACTCGCCGTATGAGAACGTCGCGGCCAAGGACTATCCGGCGATCCTGGCCATGGCCGGCCTGACGGACCCGCGCGTCACCTATTGGGAGCCGGCAAAGTGGATCGCGCGGCTGCGCGCGACGATGACCGGTGGCGGGCCGGTCCTCCTGCGCACCAACATGGGCGCCGGCCACGGCGGCGCCTCCGGGCGCTTCAACCGGCTGGATGAGGTCGCGATCGTCTATGCGTTCGCGCTATGGGCGGTGGGGCTGGCGAATCGGACGGCGTGAGCGCGGCCGACGCCGGCAATTGCCGGATGTGGCGCGGGATCGCACCCCATCGACACCGGTTGTGGAGCGGAAGCCGGGCACACCGCGCCGGCTAGACCATCTGCTCGGCGACCACCATGTAGTTCACGTCCATGTCGGTCGACAGGCTCCAGCGGTCGGCGAAGGGGCTGTAGACGACGCCGCTCTGCTCGGTGATGACCAGGCGGTTGTCGAGCAGGTATTTGGTCAGTTCGTCCGGCGTGACGAACTTGCTCCACTCGTGCGTGCCGCGCGGCAGCCAGCGCAGCACGTATTCGGCGCCGACGATGGCGAGCGCAAAGCTCTTCCAGTTGCGGTTCAGGGTCGAGACCACCATCATGCCGCCCGGCTTGAGCACGGCGGCGCAGCGGCCGAGGAAGGCGCCGACATCGGTGACGTGCTCGACGACCTCCATCGCCAGCACGATGTCGAAGCGCTCGCGCGGGTCCATCTCCTCGATCGTGGTGCAGCGGTAGTCGATCGACAGATGACCCTTCTCGGCATGCAGCCTGGCAGCGGCAATGTTGGTGGCCGAGGGGTCGACGCCGACGACCTGCGCGCCCAGCCGTGTGAACGGCTCGCACAGCAATCCCGCGCCGCAGCCGATGTCGAGCATGCGCAGCCCGGACAGGCAGTTGAGGCTCTTGGCGTTGCGCTCGAATTTCCGGCAGGCGGCATCGCGGATATAGGTCAGGCGCAGCGGGTTGATCTTGTGCAGGGGCGCCATCTTGCCCTTGGGGTCCCACCAGGTCTCGGACAGTTTCGAGAACTTCGCGATCTCGGCCGGATCGACGGTCGAGCCGGAGGGAACAGAAGGGCTGCGGGAATCCTGAGGCATTGTCATCGCTGAATACTCAATGATCGAAGCTGCGGCGCCGTACCGGGCTAACGCGCCGTGATGGCGTTCCGGAACGCCAGCGGCTCCGCGATGGTCGAAATGGTTTCCTTGCCCTCGCCCACACCCAAGATGGTGACATCGCCGTAATTGAGAACCCGTCCCATGATGCTCTGGTTGACGTCGACGCTCTCGACCTTGTCGAGGGCCATCTCGAAGGTACGGCGCTTGATGAAACCGGTTTTGTGCACGACGCGGCGATTGGTGACGTCCGTCTCGGTGGTGAGACGATGGAACCAGGCCCGGACCGTCCAATACAGCGCAACAATGGCGATGACGGCGGCGGTGGCCAGGCACAGCATGACCAGATTGTCGTTCACGGTCATGCGGGTGAGGACGAGCAATCCGAACACGACGATCCAGGCCCCGATCGCCGGAAGGTAGAACATCCAGTGCGCATTGGTCGAATACAGCACCTTCTCGCCGGGTTGCAGGATTTCGTCGATGTAACGCGCCATTCCAAGCCTCTAACCTGACCCTGTAACCTGACCCTGTCACCACAAGGAACCGTCTTGCCCCCAGCCGCGGCGCTATGTATACGCGCGTTTCGGCTGGCGCGCCTCCGGTTTCGCGCTCAGCCGGTCAACTTATCCTCCTGATGGGAATGAGCGCGTCGTCATGGGTCGCCTCGTGCTGAAATTCGGCGGCACCTCCGTCGCCAACATCGACCGCATCCGCAACGTCGCGCGCCACGTCAAGCGCGAGGTCGATGCCGGTCATGAGGTCGCCGTTGTCGTCTCGGCGATGTCGGGCAAGACCAACGAACTGGTCGCCTGGTGCACCGAGGCGTCGCCGATGCACGATGCGCGCGAATACGACGCCGTCGTGGCCTCGGGCGAGCAGGTCACGTCCGGCCTGCTGGCGATCGTGCTGCAGGGCATGGGCATCCAGGCCCGCTCGTGGCAGGGCTGGCAGATCCCGATCAAGACCAGCGACGCCCATGCCTCGGCGCGAATCGTCGATATCGACGGCTCCGAGCTGATCCAGCGCTTTCGCGACCGCAAGGAGGTCGCGGTCATCGCCGGCTTCCAGGGCATCAACGCCGAAACCGGGCGAATCACCACGCTCGGCCGCGGCGGCTCGGACACCTCGGCGGTGGCGATCGCGGCCGCCATCAAGGCCGACCGCTGCGACATCTATACCGACGTCGACGGCGTCTATACCACCGATCCCCGGGTGGTGCCGAAGGCCAAGCGGCTCGACAAGATCGCCTTCGAGGACATGCTGGAGCTGGCGTCCCAGGGCGCCAAGGTGCTCCAGGTCCGCTCGGTGGAACTGGGCATGGTCCACAACATGCCGATCTTTGTCCGCTCCTCATTCGACAAGCCCGAGGATATCGACCCGCACGCCAACCAGCCGCCGGGGACGCTGATCTGCAGCGAGGAACAAATCATGGAAAATCACGTCGTGACCGGCATCGCCTTCTCCAAGGACGAGGCCCAGATCTCGGTGCGCCAGATCGAGGACAAGCCGGGTGTTGCCGCCTCGATCTTCGGACCACTGGCGGATGCCAACATCAACGTCGACATGATCGTCCAGAACGTCTCCGAAGACGGCAAGACCACCGATCTCACCTTCACGGTGCCGGCCACCGATTACAATCGCGCGCGCGAGACCATCACGGCGGCCAAGGACAAGATCGGCTATCAGCGCCTGGATACCGCGACCGACGTTGCCAAGGTCTCGGTGATCGGCTCGGGCATGCGCAGCCATGCCGGCGTCGCCGCCAAGGGATTTGCCGCGCTCGCCGCCCGCAACATCAACATCCGTGCGATCACGACCTCCGAGATCAAGTTCTCGGTGCTGATCGACGCCGCCTACACCGAGCTCGCCGTCCGCACGCTGCATACGCTCTACGGACTGGACCAGGCCTAGAAAATCCTCCTCCGCGACCACACCTGTCCCGTTATGTGACAGCGGGACGGGCCGAAGATCGTTCGAAAGCCGTTGACGCCGCCCGCGGTGGCAGGCGTTTTGCTTGGCAAAACAAGCCCTAATTCGCTATACGCCATCGCAGGATGGCAGCCGCAAACTGTGCTCCAGTGATGGTTGTTCTGGTTCGGGCCGGCACTCTGAGCGTGCGATAGTGCCGAATCGAGAAAGCTGTTCGATGCCGCGAGTTTAGCGCCAGATCCGGCCGCGTGCCGGGCTGGCCCCAGGAAGGGGGATTGTGCCACATGCGAAGCGCGTCGGGAGGCCCCCGCGTCCTGCTCAGACGGCTTCGCGAGACCATGGCGGAGCAGGTCTCGGCACAGGAGCGGCTCGACAAGATCGTGGTGCTGATCGCGGCCAACATGGTCGCTGAGGTCTGCTCGGTCTATGTGCTGCGCGTCGACAACACGCTCGAGCTCTACGCTACCGAAGGTCTGAACCGCGACGCCGTGCACATGACCGTGCTGAGCGCGCATGAGGGCCTTGTCGGCCTCGTCGCCAGCGAGGCCACGCCGCTCAACCTGAACGACGCGCAGAGCCATCCCGCCTTCTCGTATCGTCCGGAGACCGGCGAGGAGATCTACCACTCCTTCCTCGGCGTGCCGATCCTGCGCGCCGGCAACACGCTCGGCGTGCTGGTGGTGCAGAACCGCGCCAAGCGCACCTATGTCGAGGAAGAGGTCGAGGCGCTGCAGACCACCGCGATGGTGCTCGCCGAGATGATCGCCTCCGGCGAGCTCGCAGCGCTCGCCCAGCCCGGCGCCGAGCCGGCGGCGCGGCACTCGATCCACAAGACCGGTACGGTGCTGTCCGATGGCATCGCGCTCGGCCATGTCGTGCTGCACGAGCCGCGCGTCGTCATCAACAACTACATCGCCGAGGACCTGCCCAAGGAGATCAAGCGGCTCGACGCCGCGCTGCTCAAGCTGCGCGCCGACCTCGACCGCATGCTGGAGCGCGGTGACGTCGCCGACGGCGGCGAGCACCGCGAGGTGCTCGAAGCCTATCGCATGTTCGCCAACGATCAGGGCTGGTCGCACAAGCTGCACGAGGCGGTGGCGACCGGCCTCACGGCCGAAGCCGCCGTCGAGCGCGTGCAGTCCGACACCCGCGCCCGCATGCTGCGCTCGACCGATCCGTATCTGCGCGAGCGCCTGCACGATCTCGAGGATCTCGGCTACCGGCTGCTGCGCCAGCTGGTGGGCCAGGACCACGCGCCGCGTCGTGAGCATCTGCCCGACAATGCCATCCTGATTGCGCGCGCGATGGGTCCGGCGGCGCTGCTCGACTACGACCGCAAGCGGCTGCGCGGCCTCGTGCTCGAGGAAGGCACCGCCAACTCGCATGTCGCGATCGTGGCCCGTGCGCTCGGCATTCCCGCCGTCGGCGAGGTGCCGAACGCGCCGGGCATCGCCGATCCCGGCGACGCCATCATCGTCGATGGCACGTCGGGCTCGATCTACGTTCGGCCGTCCTCCGAGATCGAATCCGCCTATGCCGAACGGGTGCGCTTCCGCGCCCGCCGCCAGGCGCAATATGGCGAGCTGCGCAACAAGCCCTGCGTGACCAAGGACGGCCAGCCGGTCGAGCTGATGATCAATGCCGGCCTGGTCATCGACCTGCCGCATATCGAGGACACCGGCAGCGCCGGCATCGGCCTGTTCCGCACCGAGTTGCAGTTCATGGTGTCCGCCAGCCTGCCGCGCTCCAGCGACCAGCTGGCGCTGTATCGCACGGTGCTCGACGCCGCCGGCCACAAGCCGGTCACGTTCCGCACGCTCGACATCGGCGGCGACAAGGCGCTGCCCTACATGGAGACCGTGATCGAGGAGAATCCGGCGCTCGGCTGGCGCGCGATCCGCCTCGGCCTCGACCGTCCGGGCCTGCTGCGCGGCCAGATCCGGGCGCTGCTGCGCGCCGGCGGCGGCCGCTCGCTGCGCATCATGTTCCCGATGATCTCGGAAGTCGCCGAGTTCGACACGGCCAAGGCGATCGTCGAGCGCGAGCTGACCTATCTGCGCCAGCACGGCCATACGCTGCCGGAGCGCGTCGACGTCGGCACCATGCTCGAGGTCCCGGCGCTGCTGTATCAGCTCGACGAGCTGCTTTCGAAGGTCGATTTCATCTCGGTCGGCTCGAACGACCTGTTCCAGTTCCTGTTCGCGGTCGATCGCGGCAACGCCAAGGTCTCCGAGCGCTTCGACACGCTGTCGACGCCGATCCTGCGGGCGTTGCAGCAGATCGTGCACAAGGCCAAGGCGGCGAAACGGTCGGTGTCACTGTGCGGCGAGATGGCCTCCAAGCCGATCGGCGCATTGGCGCTGATCGCGCTCGGCTACCGCTCGCTGTCGTTGTCGGCCACCGCGCACGGCCCTGTGAAGGCGATGATCCTCGAACTGGACGCCGGCAAGGCGGCGACGAAGATGGCCGAATGGCTGGCCGCGCCGGCCGGCAGCTTCTCGATGCGGCAGAAGCTGACCGAGTTCGCCGAGAGCGAAGGCCTCGCGCTGTAGCCGGCCTGTCGCGCCGGCCGCCTTCCGTCCGTATCGTTTGCTCCTAGATCAGATTGCAACATGTCGTCGCTTCCCGAAGCCAAACTCGATGTCCTACTCGCGCATCACGCCTCGCTCGAGGCGGAGCTGCTCGGCCAGGTCAATTCCGACCGCTACGTGCAGATCACCCGCGAGCTGGCCGAGCTCAATCCGCTGATCGACGCGGTGAAGGCTTATCGTGCAGGAGTCAAAGAACTCGCCGACACCGAGGCGCTGATCGCCGATCCCGCCACCGATGCCGAGATGCGGGCGATGGCCGAGGCCGAGCGCGACGAGCTGATCGCGCGCCGCGGCGAGCTCGAGCAGAAGATCCGTGTCGCGCTGCTGCCCAAGGACGCGATGGACGACCGCAACGTCGTGCTCGAAATCCGCGCCGGCACCGGCGGCGACGAGGCCTCGTTGTTCGCCGGCGATCTGTTCCGCATGTACGAACGGTTCGCCGCCCTGCAGGGCTGGAAGGTCGAGGTGATCTCGGCGTCCGAAGGCACCGTCGGCGGCTACAAGGAGATCATCGCCGAGGTGCAGGGCCGCGGCGCCTTCGCCAAGCTGAAGTTCGAATCCGGCGTGCACCGGGTGCAGCGCGTGCCGGATACCGAGACGCAGGGCCGCATCCACACCTCGGCGGCGACGGTCGCCGTGCTGCCCGAGGTCGAGGATGTCGACGTCGACATCAAGCAGGACGATTTGCGCATCGAGACCATGCGCGCGCAGGGCGCCGGCGGCCAGCACGTCAACAAGACCGAATCGGCGATCCGCATCACCCACCTTCCGACCGGCATCGTGGTGATGATGCAGGACAGCCGCTCGCAGCATAAGAACCGCGCCTCGGCGATGAACATCCTGCGCTCGCGCATCTACGACGCCGAGCGGCAGAAGGTCGACGCCGCGCGCTCCGCCGACCGCAAGGAGAAGGTCGGCTCCGGCGACCGCTCGGAGCGCATCCGCACCTACAATTTCCCGCAGGGGCGCGTCACCGACCACCGCATCAATCTGACGCTCTACAAGCTGCCGCAGGTGATCGCGGGCGAAGCGCTGGGCGAACTGATCGACGCGCTGACGACGGAGCATCAGGCGGCACAGCTTGCCGCGCAGGGCGCTGCGGCGTGAGCGGCGCCTGCGCGCTGCCAACCGAAGCGCGACCGTGTTGCGGCACATCAGCTGTCGTCCCGGCGAACGCCGGGACCCATCACCACAGGCATTCGTGGCTGGCAAAGGCTGCAACTCCGACCTTCCGCCTCGCAACGGCACGGCGTATGGATCCCCGCGTTCGCGGGGATGACCCGTGGAGAGAGCGCGGGCGATGACCGAGATCATCGCCGGCGCAAACATCGACTCGGCGCGGCGCGCGGTTGCGGCCCGCTTTGCGGCCGCCGGTCTCGATTCGCCGGAGCTCGATGCGCGGCTGCTTCTGGGCCATGCGCTTCAGCTCGACCTCACCGGTCTCGTAATGCATGGCCAACGGCAGCTATCCCACGCGGATGCGCAGCGTCTGGAAGCGCTGGTGCAACGCCGGCTGGTCGGCGAGCCGGTGGCGCGCCTCCTCGGAGCCAAGGAGTTCTGGGGCCTGCCGCTGCAGCTCTCGGCGGATACGCTGGTGCCGCGGCCGGACACCGAGACCGTGGTCGAACTGGCACTCGAGCATCTCGCCGCCGGCGGCGCCCTGACGCGCCCCTTGCGCATCGCCGATCTCGGCACCGGCTCCGGCGCGATCCTGCTGGCATTGCTGTCCGAGCTGCCACGGGCCCATGGCGTCGGCACCGACATCAGCGTCGGCGCGCTGGCCACTGCGCGGGACAATGCGCGCGCGCTCGGATTGGCCGACCGCGCCGGCTTCGTCGCCTGCTCCTATGCAGCAGCCCTGTCCGCTGGCTTCGACCTGATCGTGTCGAACCCGCCCTACATTCCGTCGTCCGAGATCAGCGAGCTCGACGTCGAGGTGCGCAGTCATGATCCGCTGCGCGCACTGGACGGAGGCAAGGACGGGCTCGACGCCTACCGCGCGCTGATCCCGCAGGCAGCGGCCCTGCTTCGGCCGGGCGGCGCTGTCATCGTGGAGGTCGGGCTTGGCCAGAGTGACGGCGTCGCTGCATTGATGGTGAGGGCTGGCCTGGCGGCCGATTCCTCCACGATCCGGGCCGATCTGGCCGGTATTCCCCGAACCGTCATGGGCCTAAAAAAGCTCCGGTAAAGGTCCGGGGATACGGAAAAAGCTCTTGGAATATCCCCCGGGAGCGACTACGTTCCATTCACAGCACCGGTGCAGGCCACGACGAGCGGTATTCACGGAACACCGCCGCGGTCAGATGCCAGAGAGCCACGCCGGGCGATAGGTTCCAGAACGCAGATCTGCTGAGCGCGAGAGCCGGATGGCTGCGCAGCCCGCGACTGCAAAGCGAACGAAAGCCTGACTTTGCACTTGAGGTCTTACGCTAAGCAAACTGGGTGGTCGTGGCGCATGTCGCCTTGGCTGGCTGAATGACGTGGTTCGCCGGTCCCAGGGGCTGGCGGGTGGGGAACGCGTTTTGAACGCGCTTTTGTCGAGAGAATCGGCTGTCGATCACATCGGCATGGATCAAACCGGCATGTCGGAACCGACATGGGTCGGATGGGACCATTTGGACCGCGCGCGAGGCGCCCGAGCCCGGCGAAGGTATTTCAATACGCTCTCGGTATTCCGATAACAATCAGTGCATAACAATCAGTGCTCAGACAATCGGTGCTCCTAACGCAGGGTTGGAATAAAGGCAGGACATGAGAAACGGTCAGAACAACAAGCGGATGCGCAACCGGAACAGCGGTAACAACAATAATAACCGGCGCGGCCAGAATCCGCTGACCAGGGTGTTCGAGTCCAACGGGCCGGACATCAAGATCCGCGGCACAGCCTCTCATGTCGCCGAGAAATATGTCCAGCTTGCCCGCGACGCCCGCTCCTCGGGTGACCCCGTTGCCGCCGAAAATTACTACCAGCATGCCGAGCACTATTTCCGCCTGATTGCCGCCGCGCAGGAGCAATTCCGCCAGAACCAGCCGCAGCAGCCGCGCAACACCGAGGACCTGACCGTCGACGACCTCGATGATGACGGCGAGAGCTTCTCGCATTTCGGCCAGGAGCCCGGCTTCGTTCCGGCCCAGCCGCAGCCTCAGCCCCAGCCCTTCATGCGCGACCGCGAAGGCGGCCAGCGCGAGCGCGGCGACAACCAGCCCTATCAGCGCGAGCAGCAGCCACGCGAGCATCGCGAAGCGCGTGAGCATCGCGAGCCGCGCGAACACCGCGAGCCGCGGGAGCACCGTGAACCGCGGGAGCATCGCGAGCGGGAGCCGCGCGAGCACCGCGAGCGTCCGCAGCCCGTCCAGTACCAGCCGCAGCCGCAACCCCAGCCCGTCATCGCCGACAGCGGCGTCGATCGGCTGCCGTCCTTCATCACCGGTCCGCAGCCGCAGATCGCCAATCCCCCGGCCGCCTTCGAGGGCGCTGCCGAGCGCTATCCGCGCCGCCGCCGGCGTCCGCATGGTCCGCGCACTGAAGCGGCCGCTGCTGCACCGGCGCCGAGCGAGGATCTCAATCCGGGCGAATAGCGATTACGCTCCATCATGACGAAACGGGTGGGCTCAGAGCCCACCCGTTTTTTTGTGCGGGAGGCGCGCAGGAGAACGGCCCGGGATCATCCCTCGCGCGACGGCGGACCGGCCTCGCGGCGACCGGAGCCACTGGATCCGGGGGCCGACGGCGACGGCGCCAGCACCGGTTCGAGCCGCGGGATCAGCCGGATGCGCTCGCGGCGCGCCGGGATCACCCGGTAGACCTGCTTGGTCGCCTCGACGATGTGGACACCGGCGAACGGCAGTGACAGCGCCGCGCCGACGCGCTCCCAGGCCATCGCCGATTTCAGGAACCAGCCGCCAACCGGGGGCATGAACAGCGCCTCGCCCCAGCCGGTCGGCGTGAACCAGGTCTGCCGCAGCAGCTGCGTGATCTGCGAGCGCGAATAAGGCCGGCCATGGCCGAACGGCGTGTTGTCGGTCCGCGTCCAGACGCCGCGCCGGTTCGGGATCACGATGATCATGCGTCCCGCCGGCGCCAGCACCCGCCACATCTCGCGCAGCAGCCCGGCCGGGTCGTCCGACATCTCCAGCGCATGCACGATCAGGATGCGGTCGACCGCCGCATCAGGCAGCGGCAGCGAGAATTCGTCCACCAGCGAGGCCAGCGTCGGCCGTGCCGTCGGCCATTTCAGCACCCCCTGGGCCGCCGGCATGAAGGCGATGCAGCGTTCGGAATCCTCGCGGAACAAGCCGAGATAGGGCGTGGGATAGCCGATGCCCAGCACCCGCTGCCCGGCCGCGCTCGGCCAGCGCGCGCGGATACCGCGGTTGATCAGGAGCCGCGCGACGATCCCGAGGCGACCCGAATAGAAATTTCGCAGATCGATCACGTCCATGACGTCAATGTATCATGCGGGCGCGCGCCGCCGCGCGCCCAATATTGCGTTGCGCCTCCAGCGTTAACGCCATATCTCTGGCCGGCACATCGGAGGCCGCCCGCAACGCCGCGCCCGGGCTCCGCCTCCACGACCTTCTGGCATCGCGAGCGCGACCATCGTGCCTCGCCCGGTCCCGCCGACGGAGACATCATGGCCGCCGACATCCGCGCCTTCACCTGCCTGTCCGACAATTTCGGCTATCTGATCCATGACCCTGCGACCGGTGCGACTGCCTCGATCGACGCCCCCGAGGCCGGACCGATCGTCCGGCAGTTGGACGCCGAAGGCTGGACGCTCACCGACATCCTGATCACGCATCATCATCACGACCACGTCGGCGGCGTCGCCGAGCTCAAGCAGAAATATGGCTGCCGGGTGGTCGCGCCGCACGACAAGACGACGGCGATCGCCAACGTCGATCTGCGAGTCGCCCATGGCGATGTCGTGAAGATCGGCGAATTGCTCGCGCGCGTGCTGGAAACGCCAGGCCATACGCTCGACCACGTCTCCTACGTGTTCGATGCCGACAAGGCGTTGTTTGCGGCCGACACGCTGTTCTCGGTCGGCTGCGGCCGCGTGTTCGAGGGCACCTATTCGATGATGTGGGACTCGCTGCTCAAGCTGCGCGCCCTGCCGGACGATTTCAGGCTGTATTGCGGCCACGAATACACCGCATCGAACGTCAAATTCGCCCTCACCGTCGACGGCGACAACGAGGCACTGAAAGCCCGCGCCGACGAGGTGGGACGGCTCCGTGCCGCCAACCGGCCGACCATCCCGTCGCTGCTCGGCGACGAAAAGAGCACCAACGTGTTCCTGCGCGCCGACGATCCGGCCGTCGCGCTGCGGCTGCGCATGAAGGGCGCGAGCGCCGAGCAGGTGTTCGGCGAGTTGCGCGAGCGCAAGAACAAGTCGTAGGGCTGAGGACGATGGCTCCGCTCTCGGCTGCCGACATCATCGCGCGTCTCGGTCTGCAGCCGCATCCGGAGGGCGGACATTTTCGCGAGACGTTTCGCGATCCGGCCGTCGACGCCTCCGGCCGCGCCGCATCGACGCTGATCTATTTCCTGCTTGCGCGCGGCGAGCGTTCGCATTGGCACAGGGTCGATGCAGTCGAGACCTGGCACTTCTATGCCGGGGCACCGCTGACCTTGCGGATCGCCGCCGAAGGCCAGGCGCCGCAAACGACGACGCTGGGCATCGACCTCGCAGCCGGCCAGCAACCGCAGGCGGTGGTGCCCGCCCATGCCTGGCAGGCCGCCGAGAGCAGCGGCGATTGGACGCTCGTCGGCTGCACGGTGGCGCCGGGCTTCATGTTCGAAGGATTCGAACTCGCGCCGCCCGGCTGGGAGCCGGAGGTCTGAGTCAGGCGCTCGCGCCGACGACCTTCGCGGCCGGCTCGGCGAAGCGCTCGCGCTCCTGGGCGAGGAAGCCGGAAACCGCATCGGCCGGCATCGGCTTGGCGAAGTAGTAGCCCTGGATGTAGTCCGCGCCCAGACGCCGCAGGCTGTCGAGCTGCTCCTTGGTCTCGACACCTTCGACGACGCACGAAATTTCCATGTCGGCGCAGAGGCCGGTCAGCGACTTGATGATCTTGTGGCTGATCGGATTGGCATTGACGTCGCTCACGAAACTGCGGTCGACCTTGAGCTTGTCGAGCGGCAGCCGGTGAACGTGGCTGAGCGACGAGTAGCCGGTGCCGAAATCGTCCAGCGAGATGCCGCAACCGATCGCCTTCAATGCCGCGATCGACTGCTCGGCACGAGCGAAATCGAAGGTGACGGCGGTTTCGGTGATCTCGAACTCGATGCGGCGCGGCGGCACACCGCTGGCATGGATGACGGCCAGCAGCGGAAGAACGCCGTCCGGAGAACAGATGTCGTGTGCGGAGAGATTGAACGACACGCGAATGTCGTCCGGCCAGGTCCGCGCCGCGGCGAGCGCCTTGACCAGGAGACAACGCGTCAGGCTGCGGATGACGCCGATCCGCTCGGCGGCCGGGATGAAGCTCGCGGGCGACACCGTGCCCAGCTTGGGACTGTGCCAGCGCGCCAGGACCTCGAAGCCGGTGGTGCGTGCGTTCGTGGAGTCCATGATCGGCTGAAACGCCAGATCCATCTCGGCGTCGAAATCGGCCGTGCGCAACAGATGCTCGATCACGCTGCGGCTGCGGATCTCCGCCTCGAGCTCGGTCGAGAAGATGATGGCCTGGCCGCGGGCGCGACGCTTGGCGTGGTAGAGCGCATAATCGGCGCATTCGTACAGCGCATCCGCAACCATGGCCGAGCGCGGATACAGCGCAAAGCCGGTCGAGCACGACAGGCCCGTATGAGTCGTGTCGAACTGATAAGGCAGCTTGATGAGGTCGGTGATCTGCCGTCCGAGGTTGAGCAGATCGTCGTCCGTTGGATTGCCGGCGACCACCAGTCCGAACTCGTCGCCGCCGAGCCGGGCGAGATGGACCTGGCCGCCATGGCCGGCACAGGCGTCGCGGATGCGGCGCGCGGCCTCCATCAGCACGCGGTCGCCGACCGTATGCCCATAGGTGTCGTTGATCGGCTTGAAGCCGTCGAGATCGATGATGCCGACGGCAAGCCGCGTGCCGTCCCGCTCGGCCTCGGCGAAGGCTTGCGTGAGCTCCGAGAAGAAGCGACGGCGATTGGGCAGATCGGTCAGCGAATCCAGATTGGCGAGCCGGAAGTTCTCATCCGACAGCGCTTGCGTCGCGGCCTGCTCCGCGAGCAGCGATTTGCGGCTGGCAACCAGCGCAGCGAAATCGCGGTAGTAGATGAACAGCACCGTGACCATGGCGCCGGACACGAGCAGCTGATTGACAGCGATCGCCCGCAGCGCGTGAACGCCCGTGGACATGAAGAAGACGACATAGGGGACGATGACCACGAGGGTCACGATCAGCGCCGCGGAGCGCAGATGCATGAGGCAGAAGATGATGCCGATGACCGTGACCGCCATGTAGAACGCGACCTGCCCCTTGGCGAACGGATCGCCATAGGGAAACAACGCGAACGACCAGACGACGAACAGCGCTCCGATCGGACCGGCAATCCGGTTGGTGACACGGAGGTTGCGCAGCACCTCGGCGTCGCTGCTGGCGGACTCGCCCTGCCGCAGCCACCACAGCATGCGAACGCCGGTAATCGTCGACAGCAGCGCCGGCACCGAAATCGTCAGCCACGCCGGCGCCACCGGCAGGAACGTGTAGGCGAGCGCCAGGCTGTTGGTGATGAGAATGAAATAGAGCAGCGGCACCTGCTTGGAGAACGCCTGGAACTGCGCACGCGTCAGCTCGGGATTATCGGCGGGAACGCGAAACAACTCCGCCGCGCGGGCCATGTAACGTCTCACGTCCGGCATTGCCGCCCCGTTGTCAGCACCATTTCGCAGGGACTATCGCTCAGGACGGGTAAAGGGCGGGTTAGGTGCAGAACGCGTCAAACTGTAATCGACGGTTGTGAGCTACCGGCCGGCGCGCTGGTTTTGCGCACGGTTAAGTGCGCATCAAGGATAACCGTCGGATTGGGCCGCCGAAGTTCGCATGCGAGGCCTGACTCCGCTCACCTCGCCCTTCACCCGAGCGCTCAGCGCTTGCGCAGAAGGAACATGTCCTTGGCCGCGACCAGACCGCCACCGGCGATCAGCAGCGCCGCCACGGCGATCGTCGCGCTCGGCCGCGCGTAGCCGGCAACGATCAGGAACGCCGTCGACAACAGCGGCGTCGCATAGGACGCCGCACCCAGCACCCGAATGTCGCCGCGCTTCATGCCGATGTCCCAGGCATAGAACGCAGCACCGACCGGACCGATGCCGAGACCGACAACAGCGAGCCACTGCATCGGACCGTCAGGCCAGACCGTTCGCTCGACCGCAACATGGACCAGAGCCGCGAGAGCGGACGTCGCCAGGCAGAAGCCGGCGACGGCATCGGTCGGCACCGCCTTCAGACGGCGCGAGAGCACCGAATAGATCGCCCACACGAACGCCGCGACGAAGGCGGCCGCAAGCCCCGGCAACTGGCTCGCAGCGAAGCTCGCACCGTTACCGAGCAACAGCAGCGCGGTGCCGACGAGACCGATCCCGGCACCGATCACGTGATGAACCGCGAGCCGCTCGCCCGGCAGAAAGGCCGAGAACAGCACGATCAGCAGCGGCCAGAGATAGTTCAGCAGCCCGGCCTCGGCCGGTGGCGCGAAGCGCAGCGCCAGAAAATAAAGCGCGTGGTAGCCAAACAGCCCGCCCACGCCCACGACCCACGCCGCCACCGGCTGCCGCAGCACCTGGAGCCCGGCCGCTCGGCGGATCAAACTGGCCAGGCCGACCGCACCGCCGATCGCGAAGGTCATTGCCGCCAGTTGGAAGGCGGGAATCGTGCCGGTCGCGACCGTCAACAAGGCGAGCAGCGACCACATCAGGATCGCGGTCAGACCGATCAGGGTCGCAGTGCGCTGGGACATCAGGCGGCAGGCTCCGTCACGGCCGGCTCATGCCGGCCACCCACGCCTGCGTCCGTGCGGGGAGCGTCCAAGACGTGAATGCCCGCGGCGAGCGCGGGCATCACGTTTTCCTTAGCCGCAGACGGCGGCCGGAGGCAACGCCGCCGGCGCAGATCACACCATGTACTGGCCGCCATTGACCGACAGCGTCGAGCCGGTGATGGCCCCTGCCTCGTCGGCCGCGAGGAACACCACAGCGCGCGCGATCTCCTCGGGCTCGCCGAGGCGCCCCACCGGAATCAGCGGCAGGATGGCTTTCTCGAGCACGTCCTTCGGCACCGCCTGCACCATCTCGGTGTTGATGTAGCCCGGGCAGATCACGTTGACGGTGATGCCGGCCTTGGCCGTCTCCAGCGCGAGCGCCTTGGTGAAGCCGATGTCGCCGGCCTTCGCCGCGGAGTAGTTGACCTGGCCGAACTGGCCCTTCTGGCCGTTGATCGAGGAGATGTTGATGATGCGGCCGAACTTGCGCGCGCGCATGCCCTCGATGACCGGGCGGGTCATGTTGAACAGCGAGCCGAGATTGGTGTTGATCACCGCGCTCCATTGCTCGAGCGTCATCTTGTGGAAGGCGGTGTCACGGGTGATGCCGGCATTGTTGATCAGGACATCGACGGGACCGAGATCGGCTTCGACCTTCTTGATGCCCTCACCGCAGGCCTCGAACGAGCTGACGTCCCATTTGTAGACGGGGATATCGGTCTCGCTCTTGAACTTCTCCGCAGCGGCATCGTTGCCGCCGTAATTCGCCGCGACCTTGTACCCAGCCGCCTTCAGCGCCTTGCTGATCGCCGCCCCGATACCGCGCGTTCCCCCCGTCACCAACGCCACACGTGCCATGTCGAATCCTTCCCTCGATGACTGATCGCACAGGACAACCTCTGGCTGCCACCGTGCCTACCGTTGTTATTGGATCATGAACCTCCGCGCGACCATCACCTTGCCGCACGACCATCCATGCTCGCTCAACTCCATTTTTTTAGTGGTCGATTATGCGACGTGTTTGACGGACATCAAGAACAAAACGCCCGGCGAGATCGCCGGGCGTTGATCTTTAGTTGAGCTGGACGCGATTGCGAAGGCTGAACGGTTCGCAGTCACTGCCGGCTTTTTAGTCGCGTGCGACGCACAGCGCGATGCCCATGCCGCCACCGATGCACAGCGTCGCGAGGCCCTTCTTGGCGTCGCGCTTCTGCATCTCATGCAGCAGTGTCACGAGCACGCGCGCGCCGGATGCGCCGATCGGATGGCCGATCGCGATCGCGCCGCCGTTGACGTTGACCTTGGCCGGATCCCAGCCGAGGTCCTTGTTCACGGCACAGGCCTGCGCGGCGAACGCCTCGTTGGCTTCGATCAGGTCGAGGTCGGCGATGTTCCAACCGGCCTTCTTCAGCGCCGTGCGCGACGCCGGGATCGGGCCGGTGCCCATGACCTTCGGATCGACGCCGGCCTGGCCCCAGGACACGATCCGCGCGAGCGGGGTCTTGCCTTCCTTGGCCGCCTGCTTGGCGGTCATCAGCACCACGGCCGCTGCGCCGTCATTGATGCCCGACGCGTTGCCGGCCGTGACCGTGCCGTCCTTCTCGAAGGCCGCGCGCAGCTTGGCCATGGCCTCGATCGTCGCGCCATGACGCGGATATTCGTCGCTGTCGACCACAGTGTCGCCCTTGCGGCTCTTCACCGTCACGGGCGCGATCTCGTCCTTGAACCTGCCGGCCTTCTGAGCCGCCTCGGCCTTGTTCTGCGATGCAACGGCGAACTCGTCCTGCTGCGCACGCGTGATCTGATATTGCTTCGCAACGTTCTCGGCGGTGTTGCCCATGTGATAGCCATTGAAAGCGTCCCACAGGCCGTCCTTGATCATCGTGTCGACCAGATCGAGCGAGCCCATCTTCACGCCGGCGCGCAGATATTGCGCATGCGCCGCCATGCTCATCGACTCCTGGCCGCCGGCGACCACGATGTCGGAGTCGCCATTGACGAGCGCCTGATAGCCGAGCGCAACGGAGCGCAGGCCGGAGCCGCACAGCTGGTTGATGCCCCAGGCCGGGCTCTCGACTGGAATGCCGGCGGCGATCGAGGCCTGGCGCGCCGGGTTCTGGCCCTGCGCCGCAGTCAGGATCTGGCCCATGATGACCTCCGAGACGCGGCCGGGCTCGACACCGGCGCGCTCCAGCGCGGCCTTGATGGCCACCGCACCCAGCTCATGGGCCGGGACACTGGCGAAGGCACCGTTGAAACTTCCAACCGCGGTGCGGGCGGCGCTGACGATGACGACATCGTCTGACATGAGCATCTCCTGGGGTTCTTGATCTTGGACGTGGAAACGAGGGCTTGAGAGATCGGGCGTATTTGAAATCAAACCGAATTTCTTCGTTCACGGTCGCGCCGGCCGTCCGCAAGCCTCGGATTGGCAGATGCGCAACCTTCGCACTTCATCCTGTTAACGTCGTTGCGACATGTCAATTGGCGGCATCAGCGATTCCTGTTGCAGCGCATTCAAATTGGCACGCTTGGCGGTTTCGTGAGCAGGAATTCTGCTGCGGGATTAACCGTTCCGCACAAAACCGTAGCCGAACTCGCCCGAAAGTGATTACGTTATTGCATTGCGTAGCTCTTCGCCCTGCGGCGACGCCGCCGGGTTCCCTGTTCTCGGTTTGCATGTGTGAGCTCATGGCGAAATCTGACCAACCCACCACGATCAAGAAATACGCGAACCGGCGGCTCTACAATACCGGGACGAGTACCTACGTGACCCTCGAAGATCTGGCCTCGATGGTTAAGAACGGGGAGGATTTCCTGGTCTACGACGCCAAGACCGGCGACGACATCACCCGGTCCGTGCTCGCCCAGATCATCTTCGAGCAGGAGAACAAGGCGGGACAGAACCTGCTGCCCACCACATTCCTGCGCCAGTTGATCCGCTTCTACGGCGACAGCATGCAGATGGTGGTACCAAAATACCTGGAGCAGTCGATCGACACACTGACCAAGGAGCAGGAGAAGTTCCGCAAGCAGATCGCCGACACCTTCAGCGGGACGCCTTTCGCGCCGCTCGAGGAGCAGGTGCGCCGCAACATGGAGCTGTTCCAGCAGACCTTCTCGATGTTCAAGCCGTTCGCGCCTGGTGCGGTCCGCGCCGAGGAGAAGGCCGCCGAGCCCGCTGCTGCCGCCGCCGACGACAACATCGACGAGCTGCGCCGCCAGATGAAGGAAATGCAGGACCGGCTCGACCGCATGTCGGAGCCGAAGAAGGACGAGCAGCAAGGCTGACGCTTGCCGCTTGATCCGCGATTGGAAGCCGGCGGCTGATCAGCTCGCCGCCGGCAATTCTGCCCTGCCGTGCTCGATCCACGGCCGATCGACCGAGGCGAGGCCGATCACCCGGCCCTGGATGTAATCGCAGCCCCAGTCGCGCAGCAGCGCGACCGACGCCTCGTCCTGCACCCATTCCGCGACCGTCTTGATCTGCAGCCGTCGCGCCAGCTCGACCAGCGTCTGGACGAAGGCGCGGTCGTCAGCCGAGCGCACGAGATTCTGCACGAAGGCGCCGTCGATCTTGACGATGTCGACGCCGAGCTTGCGCAGATTGCGGAACGAGGTGTGCCCGGCGCCGAAATCATCGATGGCGATTCGGCTGCCGAGATCCTTCAGCCGCGTCACGAAGCCGCGGAGATCGTCGACGTCCTGGATCTCGACCGTCTCGGTGATCTCGACGATCAGCCGTTCGGCGACCCCAGGATGGGCGCGCATCATGGATTCGATCGAGGCCCACCAGTCCGGATCCATGGTGGTCTCAGGCGAGATGTTGAGGCTCAGGGTGACGTCGGGCGTGCTCGCGAGCTCAGCCACCACCAGCTCCAGAATGCGGTGATCGACCAGACGGATCAATCCGAGCCGTTCGGCGACAGGGACGACGTCCGGCGCCAGCAAGGCCCGGCCGTCATCCTGGCGCATCCGCACCAGGCATTCATAGAAGGCGGGCGCAAGCGTGTTGGCATTCACCACCGGCTCGAACGCCGTAACGATGCGCCGCTCATTGAGCGCCGTCACGATCTCGTCGGTGACGCGGATGTTGACCTTGCGCTGCGCGTCGCGCTCCACGTTCGGCCGCCAGGTCGAGAACGATCCGATGCGGCGGCGCTTGGCGGCGTCGAGCGTCTCATGGGCGCGGTTGACCGCTTCCTCGACCGAGCGGGCGTGACGGGGAACGCTCACTGCGCCGATCGTCGCGGTGACGGCGACCGGACCTGACTTGGTCGGCACCACCTCGTCGCGCACGGTCGCGAGAAAGCGCTCGGCGGCGGTGGTCATGTCGTCCATCGTACAGTTCTTCAGGATCAACCCGAACTTGTTGCCCGAGAACCGCCCGAGCGTGTCGCCACCACGGAGCCGGCCCCGGATGCGCTGCGCGATCTCCAGCACGACGCCGTCGGCGACGTCGAAGCCGAAGGCGTCGTTGATGCGCGCGAGATGATCGATGCCGACCAGCATGAAGGCGCAGGAGAAGCGGAACCGCTGCGCCTCCTCGATCACCTCGGCAAGCGTCGCCAGCAGATGCGTCCGGTTCAGCTCGCCGGTCAGCGGATCGTGCCGTGACAGCTTGAGCAGTTGCTCCTCGCGGGCGTGGCGCTCGTTGTTGATCCGGACGATGCCCTGGGCGCGGGCCGGCCGCCCGTCGGAGCCTGCGAACCAGCAGCCGGTTTCCTCGACCCAGATCAGCGGCGCCCCGGCGTGGGTGCGCACGCCATATTCGATCCGGTACGGCGTGCCGCTGGCGCCGTATAGCGGTGCCGTCTGGAGCATGATCTCAGTGCGGATGCCGCGGTCCGGCTCGATCAGCTTGCTGAACTCGGCCCCATTGCAGAGCTGCGGCAACGGAACATCGGCAAACACCGCCCCGACGTGATCGCTCCAGACGATCACGTCGCTTGCCAGATCCCAGACGAAGGCGGCTTGGCCCAGGGACGCCAGGATCATCGCGGTCTGTGGCAATTCGGATGTCAAGGTCGCCTCGTTTCGGCACAGGCCGGCAGGACCGGCGCTGATTTGGGAACGGCCGACGCGTACCCGCGCGAGCGGCGGCGGCCGACTTCGCGAATCAGACTACGCATCTCTGGTTAACGGAGAGCATGCCGAGGCGACGAGCGCGTGTCCGAGACGCGTCAACCATGTTTGGAACATGCAGCGCCCAGCGACGCTTGGGACGGCATTGCTTTTGCGAGATCGAGGAGCGAAAGGTACCGGCGTCCCAGAACGTGACAATCGCGCCGGCGATGGTTGGACAATGTTAACGATTGATCAGGACGGCGGTCGCCTGGACGGGTTGGAGGAGACCTCCCGCTCGGTGACGCTGCTGCCGAGCGATGCGAGCCATGACCGTCGCGCGCGGATCATTCGCGCAGCCCGCCCCGATGCCGGCTTCGTGACCCATCTGATCGCGACCGCCGAGCAGCTGCCGCAGACCCGCACGCTCAGGCGCGCGGCCGCTGCCGACGTCCACAGTGCCTATGCGGCGAGGCTTCAGCCGGTCACGCGTGCCGGCGGCCGGACCCGAGAAATGATCTAAGCGCGCGCTCCTGCGTCTCAGGGCTTCAGCGTCTCGGGCTTGGGCGGCTCAGAAGCGGTCGGAGCAGCGGCCTCGGCCTCCTTCGGCTCCGCGACCCAGCCGGTCGTCGGCGCGGGAGCCGGCCGAGGGACCGAGCGGTCGAGCAGGACGGATTCGGCGACCGAAGCAGCCGCCGGCACCGCATCGGTCGGCTCTTGAACGACGGGTGCAGCAGCGTCCGCGTGCTGGACCTCCGGCTCCTGAATTTCCGTCTTGGTCGGTTCTTTGACCGCTTCCCGGGCAGGCTCTTCGACAGGCTCAGGTTCTGGATCCGCCACGGGCGCTTCGACGGGAGCCGGCATGGGTGCGGGGGCTGCGACGACGGCGCGGGCGGCGCGCTTGGTGCGCAGCGAGACTCCGCTGAAAAAATCGACCATCGCCAGCAGGGTCAGCAGCAGGAAGGTCGAGTTCCCGAACTTCTGCCACATCGCGAATTCGGCGGCGGCGCCGCCGAAGACCAGCAACGACAGCAGGTGGTCGGTGAGATATTTGCCGTTCGGCTTCGCCGCCTTGATGATCTCAAGCAGCAGCAGCAGCACGCCCAGGGCCAGCAGCATGTCGCCGAGCGAGATCGTCCAGAGCTCGCCGGACGGAAGCTGAAGGCGCAGCAGCGTCTCGCTGAAGGCGACCCCCGGCATCAGGAAGACGATCATGTTGTAGATCGCCAGCGGGATCAGCAGCAGCGGGAAACCGACCATGGACATCGGTTGAAGCCTTGGATGGCGCGGGCGGCGGCCCGGCGCAAAATCAATCGGTGCGAAGAAGATGACAGCGAGACGGGATCACGCGGCACAGATACGCAACGGTCCCGGCGAATCACGTCGCACGGGACCGCTTTCAACCCCATCGATGGCCGAATTCGGGCGGCTTGGAAAGCGGCCCGCGCGGACAATCAGGCGTCTTTCTTCTTCAGGACCTGGCGGCCCTTGTACATGCCGGTCTTCAGGTCCAGGTGGTGCGGACGACGCAGCTCGCCGGAATCCTTGTCCTCGACATAGGTCGGCTTCTTGATCGCGTCAGCCGAGCGGCGCATGCCGCGGCGCGACGGCGAAGTTTTTCTTCTGGGGACGGCCATATCGGTATCCTCTAGGGTATTTTTGCAAGGCATCGTCCGCAAAGGACGGCTGCAGCCATGAAGCTGGCGAGCCCGGATGCCGATCAAGGCCGCGCTTATAGAGGAAGGGGTGCGGCATGGCTAGGGCTCTCCGAGGCATTTTTGGCCAAAATTGCGCCGCTCGGACCTTACCGCCGCTCCCCCCAACAGGTCTGCAGGCCGGAGGACTGCGCCCGCATCATATAGGTTGCGGACAGCCGTCTCACGCCGGGGCCGGGCGTGCGGGCACTGCGCCGGACCGGGTTCGGCAGGATCGAGGCCATCAGCGCCGCCTCGCGCGGGCCGAGCCCCGCGGCCGAGCGGTTGAAGGCGTAATTCGCGCCGGCTTCGGCGCCGAACTGGCCGGACGGGCCGAGCTCGGCGATGTTGAGGTAGATTTCGAGGATGCGCCGCTTGCCGAGGACGAGGTCGATCCACAGCGCCAGCGGCAGTTCCAGCGCCTTGCGGACATAGCTGCGGCCCTGCCACAGGAACAGGTTCTTGGCGACCTGCTGGGTGATGGTCGAGCCGCCGCGGCTGACCTCGCCGTCCTCGGCATCGTCCATGACCTCGCGCAGCGCGCCCCAGTCGATGCCGTGATGGCTGCAGAATTTGGCATCCTCCGCCGCCACCACCGAGCGCGGCAGATACGGCGACATCGCCGAGAGGTCGATCCAGTGCCGCGTCACCGGCTGCCCCGTCACCGACCGCCACAGCATCAGGGTCGAGACCGGGTGGCCCACGGCATAGAACGGCGTCAGCGCGTAGGGCACGAGCAGCACCAGCACGGCGATCACGAGGAGGGTTCTGACGGTACGCAAGGGCAGGCGCCGCTCGGTTGGGACCGCCGTGGGGGCGGCCAGTTGGCCGGGATTATCCGACATCTCGATGTGGTTTCCTGCTTTTTTCCGCCGTTGCGGCCGAAAGCCGCCACCGCCCCGGCAATTGACGAAGTCGCCGCCATCAACGATTGTCCGGCGAATTTCGCCCCCCTGGAGCTCTTCTTAAATGACTGCGACGGCCACCGACTTCACCCAACGCCTGGACAAGACCGCGGAGGAGACCGAAGCGCTGCTCGGGGAGCTCCTGTCCGATGCGCCGATGGCCGACGAGATCATCAGGCCGAAGCGGCTGATCGAATCGATGCGCTATTCCAGCCTGAACGGCGGCAAGCGGCTGCGCCCGTTCCTGGTGGTCGAGAGCGCCGCCGTGTTCGGCGTCCCGCGCCGGGGCGCGCTGATGGCCGGCGCCGCACTCGAATGCATCCACTGCTACTCCCTCATCCATGACGACCTGCCGGCGATGGACAATTCCGATCTGCGCCGCGGCCGCCCCACGCTGCACAAGGCCTATGACGACGCCACCGCGATCCTGGCCGGAGACGCGCTGCTGACCATCGCCTTCGACATCATCACCCGCGACGAGATTCATCCCGATGCCGGCGTCCGCCTCGCTTTGACCCGGGCGCTGGCCCGCTGCGCCGGTGTCGGCGGCATGGCCGGCGGCCAGATCCTCGACCTCGCCGGCGAGGGCCGGTTCGGCGACAGCGGCCCGGTCGACGTCGCCCGCGTTCAGCAGATGAAGACCGGCGCCCTGCTCCGCTTCGGCTGCATCGCCGGCGCCCTGCTCGGTCAGGCCTCGGCGGCCGAGTACCAGGCGCTCGACGATTACGGCCGCGCGCTCGGAGAGGCCTTCCAGATCGCCGACGACCTGCTCGACGTCGAGGGCGATGCGGCGACGCTCGGCAAGCCGGCCGGCGCCGACGCCGAGCTCGGCAAGACCACCTTCGTCACCCAGCTCGGCATCGAGGGCGCCAGGCAGCGCGTCCGCGACCTGCTCGCCCGCGGCGATGCCGCGCTGTCGATCTTCGGCGCCAAGGGCGACGTGCTGCGCGCCGCCGCCCACTTCGTTGCCGAACGCAAGAGCTGAGGCGAGGCGTTGGCCGGAGTCCATCCTGACGATCCGGACCTCGCCCGCTTTGCAAGGCTGCCGGCTGCGCTGCGCGTCATCTATGCGCGGCCGCGGACCTTCATATCGCTGGGGCTCGCGATCGTCGCGTTCTTCCTGCTGCCGCCGGCGCTCCGCCTGATCACGCGGCTGCTGATCGGCTGGGACATCTTCACCGCGATCTACCTCGTGCTGGTCGCGGTGATGATGCTGCGCAGCGAGCATCATCACATCCGCCGCAAGGCGGTCATGCAGGACGACGGCCGCTTCGTGATCCTGATGGTGACGGCGCTGGGCGCCTTCGCCAGCATCGCCGCGATCGTGCTCGAGCTCGGCGCTTCCAAGCGCGATGCTCCGGCGCTGACGCTGGCGCTGCTCACCGTCTCGCTGTCCTGGGCCGCGGTGCATGCGACCTTCGCCCTGCACTACGCCCATGATTATTACCGCGGCGCCAAGCCTGGGGGCCTGCAATTCCCCAGCGGCGACAAAGACGAGCACGCCGACTACTGGGACTTCGTCTACTTCTCCTTCATCATCGGCATGACCGCCCAGGTCTCCGACGTCGGCATCACCGACAAGATCATCCGCCGCACCGCGACCGTCCACGGCATCATCTCGTTCGTCTACAACACCGCGCTGGTCGCCCTGATGGTCAACATCGCCGCCAGCGCGATCTCCTCCTGATCAGTTGCATACCTCGACGCTGGCATTGTTGGCCGGCCCGCCGCCGCCGCGATATTCGAGCCGGCAGCCGGGCCGGACGGTGCGGCACAGATAGGCGTCGCAATAGATCTGCCCGCCCGACTTCGCGGGCCGGGCCGCCTGCGTCTGCGGCCTGGTGTAGCCCGGGGCCGCCCCGATGCCGAGACCGCCACCACCTCCGATCCCCACCCCGACGCCCGTACCGGGAGCCGGCATCGGCAGGCCGGCGTCCGGTGCCGCACGGCCGCGGCGGCGCGACGGCACATCCTCGTCGCCGCTGCTGTCGCGCTTGGCGACCGGCTTCCGGTCGCGCCGCTTCTCGCATTCATTGTCGTCGTTGACGAACGAGCCTTCGGCACAGACGATGCGGGTGCAGTGGTCGCCGTCAGGCTTGGTGCCATGCTGGCAGACCAGTGGGCACACCCGCGCCTGCTTGAGCTTGATCGCCTGGAGCGCATCGGCCGATGCCGCCTGGGTGTCGAGCTTGGTGCCGGCATAGCGGTTGAACTGCGACAGCGAGCGGCGCGAGGCTGAGCCCCAGTCACCATCGGCATCCTCCGTGAGGCAGCCGACCCGGCGCAGCTCGAGCTGCACCGACTTGGTGAGATCGGCGGGCTGCGCGGCCGGGGTGAGCGCGGCCACCTGCGGCCCCTGCTGCGGCGCTGCGGCCGTCGGCGTGCCGGGCGATGTCGCCGCGCGCGGATTGTCGACCGCCGCGAGCTGCTGCTCCCCGCGCTTCTTCTCGGCTTCGGCCGCCTGCTGCTGCGCGATCTGCGTGGCCTTCTCGGCTGCGATCCGCGCCTGCTCCGCGGCCTTGGCCTCGGCCTCCGCCTTGGCGAGCGTCTCCTTGCGCGCGCCCTCGGCGGCGAGCCGCGCCCGCTCGGCCTCGGTCGCGCGGGCTTTCTCGGCGGCGACCACGCGGTTCTCCTCGGCGGTCAGCTTTTCGAGCTGCAGCTTGGCGAGGCTCGCATAGAAGCCGTCGGGGTACTGCGCCAGGAAAGCGTTCAGCGCGCCCTTGTTGCCGACCTGCATCGCGAGCTCGTAATCGCGCCGGATGTCGGCCTGAGGGTTCGGCGGCGGCGTCACCGGCATCTGCGTCACGACGCGCGGCACGCCGGGAACCAGCGGCACGTCCTCGCCGCCGAGCGAGCCGTACACGAACGGTTCCTGGCGGTTGGCGGTCGCCTTCAACACCTCGTCGCGGACGAAGCCGAACGCCTTGCGGACGTCGAGCCCGGGCGTCGCGATGTGCCGCGACAGCGCCAAGGTGAACGGTGAGTTCTTGCCGTCGCCGTCCTGCGCGGTCGAACCGGCCTTGGCGGAATAGGCGATCAGCGTGTTCGGGCTGGTCGGCTCGACCTTGGCGAGGCCGCGGCCGAGGCTGCGGGTCGCCACCGTCCGCTGCATGTTGCGGGTGAACGGGTTGTCACGGCAGGCATCGAGAATGACGAGGCGCAGCTTCTTCGCCGGCTCGACGGCAACCAGAATGCGGTCGAGCGACAGCGTCTCGTCGTAGACATCGGTGTCGCGCTCGAGCCGGGCGTCGATCGGGATCAGATAGTTCGACCCTTCGACCTCCATGCCGTGGCCGGCGTAGTAGACCACCGCGATATCGGCATCGCGGGCGGCATCGGCGAAATCGCGCAGTGCCCGGCGCGTCTCCCGCGCGGTGAGATCGCGCCGGTAATCGACGACATCGAAGCCCGCGCTCTTGAAGGTCGCCGTCATGACCGCGCCGTCATTGACCGGGTTCGTCAGTTGCGGCACGTTCTGATAGGCGGAGTTGCCGATGACGAGCGCCACCCGCTTCTCCGCCATTGCCGGGTGGCCGGCCAGCAGCAGCGCTGCCGCCATGAGAAAACCGCCCAATCGAACTGACCACGACATCGTATCTACCCCATAGCCCTGGGAAACATGCTCGGTCTGCTAGCAGATTGCGGCCGTTCGGCTTGTGACCGGGATCACGCAAGGTTCGGTCCGGGGACATCCCGCCTGGGCCACGATATTTCTGTCGACGGAGCATCATCCGCAGTTCATGGCTTGCCAAGCCCCGTTTTGCATCGAAAATGCGATCCTTGTTTGTCCGCGGTTCCCCAGGGAGTTGGCCATGAGCGCAGACCGTTCCACCGTCGAGGCCGTCGTGCAGGGCTATTTCGACGCGCTCTACGAGGGCGACGCCGACAAGCTCGGCGCCGTGTTCCACCCCACCGCGGACCTGCGCTGGGTCGACAACGGCGAGCTCAAGATCCTCACGGTGCCGGACTGGCTGGCCTGGGTGCGCAAGCGCCCCTCCGCCAAGGGCGAAGGCAAGCCGCGCGAGGACTTCATCGTCACCATCGACCGTTCGGACGACAAGACCGCCTTCATCAAGGTGCGCTGCCAGCTGCCGCCGCGCTATTTCACCGATTACCTGGTGGCGATGAAGCTGAAGGACGGCTGGCAGATCGTGTCGAAGTCCTACCGCTACGACCTCCGGGATTGAGGCCGGCGCAAGGACGCCCGGCTGTTTCAAATGGAAGCCCATTTTCAGACCTTCCTGATCCTGCTGGCCGTGCTGGCGGGAACCGCCCTTCTTGCACGGCGAGCCAACCTGGCGCCGGCGATCCTGCTGATGCTCGCCGGCATCGCGCTGGCCTTCGTGCCGGGCATGCCCGCCTTCGCGCTGCCGCCGGAGTTGGTGCTGCTGGTGGTGTTGCCGCCGCTGATCTATTCGTCGAGCGTCGCGATGAGCTGGCGCGAGTTCAAGCGCAATCTGCGGCCGATCGTGCTGCTCGCGGTCGGCTGCGTGATCTTCACCGCCTCCATGGTGGCGATCGCGACCCACTATCTTCTCGGCCTGCCCTGGAGCCTCGGCTTCCTGCTCGGCGCCATCGTGGCGCCGCCCGACGTCGTGGCGCCGCTCGCCATCGCCCGGCGGCTGCACCTGCCGCGCCGGGTGATGGTCATCCTCGAAGGCGAGGGCCTCGCCAATGACGCGACGGCGCTGATTCTCTATCGCTTCGCCGTGGCCGCCATCACCACCGGCGCGTTCTCGCTTCCGGTCGCGGCCGGCGAGTTCGCCGCGATCGTGGTCGGCGAGATCGCGTTCGGCATCGGCGTCGGCTGGCTGATGCTGCGCGCCCGCCACTACGCCAGGGATCCGCAGGTCGAGATCACGCTGTCGCTGCTGACACCCTATCTCGCCTACTGGATCCCCGAGCATGTCGGCGGCTCCGGCGTGATCGCGACGGTCGCCTGCGGCCTCTATATGAGCTGGAACGGACCGCTCTGGATCTCCTCCGCGACCCGCCTGCAGGGCGTGTTCTTCTGGGACCTCGTCGTCTACCTGATCGAGGGCATGCTGTTCCTCTTGACCGGCTTCCAGATGCGGCTGATCTACGAGAAGTCGAAGGCGTTCCCGCTCGACGAAATCATGATCGCCACCGCGCTCGTGGTCGCGATCGTCGTGATCGCGCGCTTCGCCTGGACCTTTCCGGCGACCATCCTGCCACGCGTGCTGAGCCCCTCGCTGCGCGCCAGGGATCCGCTGCCGCCGTGGCAGCAGACCTTCATCATCGGCTTCACCGGGGTCCGCGGCACGGTCTCGCTCGCCACCGCGCTGGCGCTGCCGCTCACGCTCTCGACCGGTGAAGCCTTTCCCTATCGCGACGAGATCCTGTTCATCGCCTTCGGCGTGATCTTCTTCACCTTGATCGGCCTCGGCCTGACCCTGCCGATCGTCGTGCGCCTGCTCGGCGTCTCCAACACCGGACGCGCCGAGCATGTGCGAGAGCACGAGCAGGAGATTGCGGCACGGCGCGAGGGGCTCGACCGGGCGCTGAAGTCGCTGGAGATGATGACCAGCGACCGCGAGGTGTCCGACGAGGTCATGCGGCTGCTGCGCGCTCGACACGAGGTCCGCGTCAACCAGCTGCCGGCCGCGTTCGACGCCGACGAATACGACGCCTCCGCGCTCGGCATCGAGCTGACCCGCGAGCTGATCGGCGTGGAACGCAAGACCATTCACGTCATGCTCCGCGACGGCCAGATCACCGACGAAACCCGCCGCCGCATCGAGCGCGATTTGGATCTGGAAGAGGCGAGCCTCGCCAACCGGGAATATGGGCACGTTCCGTTGTAGGGCGTGAGTTGTCGCGCATAGCTCTCTCCGTTCGTCATTGCGAGCGCAGCGAAGCAATCCAGGGTGGCGGGCGGGACTCTGGATTGCTTCGCTGCGCTCGCAATGACGTGGACGGAGCGGGGGTACAAATACGGCGACTGAGCTTGTAGACACAGCATCTCATCCTCGCGCCCGCTCTCGCGTCCGAGTGTTGATCCTCATGCCGCCCTCTCCAATCAGAGGGCGCAGGGAAGGCCGGGCCCCGACTGAGGCCCGTGGCCCGCCTGCGAAAAAAATGCAGGCGGCAGGAACCACAGGTTCAGCCGGACAAGACCCGGCCCTCCCTGCGCAATGGTTTTAACGGCTGCTTCGCACTCTCCCCGGGGACCGGGCTTTCTTGCCCCCGTCACCAGCGGATCATCACCGCCAGCTTGGCATCAGCATCGGGATGTCAGGACCATGCGACTTGACCGTCCGCGCCATGACGTTCGTCCGCAAGCACCGAGCTCACTGCGCCACGTCGCGTCCACCGCATCCCGCCTCCACGTTCGTGACGACCGCGAAGCGCCCCTCGTGAGCGAGGCGGGACGGGCGGAAACATCGATCTGATTTGCCCGACGGCACAAGGCCTGACAGCTGCGACATGGTAACGCGACGGGCAAAATTTTAGATTCGTAAGTGCTGGCGGCTTGCCGCGCGAAGAACGGCCGATATGACCGATAGCCGACCACATCCTCCGCTGTCGTCCCGGCCTTGAGCCGGGACCCATAATCACAGGGCAGGGTGATAGCGAAGAAAGCAGCGGCAGCCTGCTCGACAACTGAGGTCGGTGGTATAGGTCTCGGCTCAAGGCTGGGACGACACTGTTGGCGCGGTAAGATCTCGCCAACAAACTTGCTCTTGTCTCACGTGGTCCGATCCGCCGCCCATCGCCGGTTCTCACCGCGCTCAACGTGGCAGCCTCTCTCACCGCTCGATCATCCAGCGCGTCACCGCCTGGTGGTAGTTCATCGGGCCAGGCACGGTCTTGTAGGTCTTCAAGTAGCGGAAACCCGCCTTCTGCAGCGCGCGGTTGGGGGCGGTGTTGTAGGCGTGCGGCTCGCAGAACAACTGCTTGAGCTGCAGCTTCTCGAAATACAGGTCGACGCTGCGGCTGACGCATGCGGCGCCGAGGCCGCGGCCGCGCAGCTCCGGCTCGGTGACGTGCAGATGCATGTGGGCGCGATTGCCGTAGACGATGCGGTCGCAGCTGGAGAAGCCGATCGGCCGGCCGTCGAGCCGCCAGATCACCAGCAGCGCCGCGCGCTCGGCGAGCGGCGTCGCGTAGAGCGTCTTGAACAGGCTGCTCCAGACCGCCCTGGTCGGCATCCGGGTCGGATCGATGCCCATCAGGTCGAGCTGCTCGATGCTCGACGCATAGAAGTAGTCGATGACCAGCGAGGTCTCGGCGAGCTCCATTTCACGGATATCGAGAGTCATCGAGGCGTCCCTTTTTCAGCAGGCCTCAAGGTGCTGATCATGCGGGCAGCAGTGGGGCGTGGCCGGCGGATCGTGCCGGTCACGGCAGCGGCGCGTAGCGGCTGATCCACGGATGAAAATTCCAGACTGAGGCGCGCGGCACAAGCAGCTGACGGTTGCAGGGCTGGCCGCTCTCAAGGTTGCACTTTGAAGAGGAGGTCGCTTTGCCGGCTCTTCCTCGTGCTTTCGGCGCCCTGCGCCACGGCGAACGCGTATGCCGCGACCTGAATGATGCGCACGCTTGCTTCCCCGTCGTCATGGCCGGGCTTGTCCCGGCCATCCACCTCGTTCGGCATCCTGGGAAAGACGTGGATGCCCGGGACAAGCCCGGGCATGACGGAGAAACTAATAAGCAGATGCTCGAGCACCGATATGAAGCACAGCGCAATCATCCCAGAGGGGCAGGAGGCGCCGCCGATTCAGATCCGGGCGCCCCTACTCCGCCGCGGTCACGCTTTCCGCAGCCTTGGCGCCGCTGCCGTAGCGCTGGTCGATGTAGTCGATCACCAGCGCCTTGAAGTCGGCCGCGATGGTGGGCCCGCGCAGGGTGCGAAACTTCTTGCCGTCGACGAAGACGGGCGCGGCCGGGGCCTCGCCGGTGCCGGGCAGCGAGATGCCGATATTGGCGTGCTTGGATTCGCCGGGGCCGTTGACGATGCAACCCATGACGGCGACGTTGAGCGCTTCCACGCCCGGATATTGCGTCTTCCAGGCCGGCATCTCCTCGCGGATGAAGTCCTGGATCGAGCGCGCCAGCTCCTGGAACGTGGTCGATGTGGTGCGGCCGCAGCCCGGGCAGGCCGCGACCAGCGGCACGAAGGTGCGGAAGCCCATGGTCTGCAGCAGCTCCTGCGCGACCTGGACCTCGAGCGTGCGGTCGCCGCCGGGCTCCGGGGTCAGCGAGATGCGGATGGTGTCGCCGATGCCCTGCTGCAGCAGGATGCCGAGCGCGGCCGAGGAGGCGACGATGCCCTTCGAGCCCATGCCGGCCTCGGTGAGCCCGAGATGGATGGCGTAGTCGGAGCGCGCGGCGAGGTCCTGATACACCGCGATCAGGTCCTGCACGGCCGAGACCTTGGCCGAGAGGATGATGCGGTCCTTCGGCATGCCGAGCTCCTGCGCGCGCTCCGCCGAGTGCAGCGCCGACTGCACCATCGCCTCGCGCATCACCGCGCGCGCATCGCGCGGGTTCGCGGAGGCCGCGTTCTCGTCCATCAGCTTGGACAACAGCTCCTGGTCGAGCGACCCCCAATTGGCGCCGATGCGCACCGGCTTGCCGTATTTGTTGGCGAGCTCGATGATGGTCGAGAACTGGGTGTCGCGCTTGTCCTTGAAGCCGACATTGCCGGGATTGATGCGGTATTTCGCCAGCGCCTCGGCGCAGGCGGGATAGTCGGTCAGCAGCTTGTGGCCGATGTAGTGGAAGTCGCCGATCAGGGGCGTGGTGATGCCGCGCTTGTCGAGCTGCTCACGGATGTGCGGGACCGCGGCGGCGGCCTCGTCGCGATCAACGGTGATGCGGACCATCTCCGACCCGGCGCGCGCCAGCGCTGCGACCTGGGCCACCGTCTGCTCGACATCGGCGGTGTCGGTGTTGGTCATGGACTGGACCACGATCGGCGCCCCGCCGCCGACGGCGACGTTGCCGACCATGACTTTGGTGGTCTGATGCCGGGGAGCGGGTCCGGCGACATCGGTCTGGGTCAGTGTCTCGGGCTTGTTCATGGGCGCTCGGATATCAGGTTTTGGTGACATTCAGCAATGGATCAGTCGCGGCCAGGACCACACGGTTCGGGCGGTTTACGAGAAAAAGCCCAACGATCACAAGCACGGCGGCCAGGCCAAAGGCCAGCGTCAGGGCGTCATGCAGGATGAAATAGCTCGCCACCACCCCGAATAAAGGGGTGATGAAGGTAAATGCCGACAATTTGCTGGCCGAGTAGGCCTTGATCAGCGCGAACCAGATCGTGAACGTGGCCCCGACCACCCAGATCGACTGGTAGGCCATCAGGCCGGTCACGAACGGGCTGGGAACCTGATGGAGCCGTTCCCCGGCCAACAGGGCTGCCACCCCCAGGATCGGAATCGACATGGCAACCTGGTAGGACAGGGCCTTCTCCGGGGGGGCGAAGCGGAGCCGGGTGCCTTTTGCGACGACCGTGGTCGCGCCCCACAGCAACCCGCCCCCGACCACCATGAGGTCGCCGAGCAGCACGGTTCGATCGACATTGGCCTGGGGAACGCCGATCGCCAGCGCCACGCCCGCGAAACTGAGCGCCAAGCCCGACCATTGCATGGCGCCGAGCCGCTCGCCCAGGAAGCGGTAGGAGCCAAGCGCGACGAAGAACGGCGCGGTGTACAGGAACACGACCGCGCGAGAGGCGGACGTCAGCAGCAATCCGCCATAGATCAGCACGAACTCGACGCCGAACATCGCGCCGGCGATCAGGCCGGGGACGAGCGTGCCGTCGCGCTCGAACATCCTCACGCCGCGCACCCGGGCGATGAGCAGGAGGACGGGCAGCGCCCCGGCCGAGCGCAAGGTCGCCTGCAGCATCGGCGGAATCTCCGGTAGCGCCAGCTTGACCGCGATCTGGTTGAAGGCCCAGGAGATGCAGAGGACGAGAATGACTGCGATGGCGCCGGGGCCAAGGGGCCGGCTCGCGGCTGACGAGGTGGACGTTGCGGACACGAGGACGTGGACTCCCGAAAGCGTTTCCTTGTTGGACCGCAATTGAACCTGCGGTCAGCGTAGCCGCCAACCACCCGAGACGAGGCTGATGTGGCTGCTGCAACGGCACTGGTCACCTCGCCCCGCTGGCGGGGAGAGGGGCGCACCAGCCTCGCGGCAGGATCATCGCATACGACGGTCGGTCACATGTGTACAGCTATGCGACGTGGGCTCCGGTGGCGGAGCTCACGCCGCCTTCTGGCAATGCGCACAAAGCCCCGTGATCTCGACCACCGACAGTTTCGGCGTGAAGCCCGATGCCGCGGCGGCCAGCTTCAGGCTTTCCGCGATCGGCGCGGCCGGAACCTCGCCCACGGCGCCGCAGCTCTCGCAGATCAGGAATGCCACCAGCGCGGTCTGTTCGTGGTCGTGAGCGCAGGCGAGGAAGGCGTTACGGCTTTCGATGCGGTGCACCAGACCGTTGGCCATCAGGAACTCGAGTGCGCGGTAGACCGTGATCGGCGCCGGCCGCGCGGCCACCTTGGCGAGTTCCTCGATGATCTCGTAGGCGCCGAGCGGCCGGTGGCTCGACAGCAGCGCCTCCAGCACCTGGCGGCGCTGCGGCGTGAACTTCTGGCCACGCTGGGCGCAGATGCGCTCGGCATGGTCCAAGGCATCGGCCGCGCAGCGGCCATGATCGTGGTCCGGCGCCGGGAAGGTGGGTTTTGCGAGGGTCATTGGCGACAATCTAGCATCTCGGGCCGCTCTCGCCAAAGGCCGCGGCCGAGCCATGCATCCTGAGCGGAGCGGGTGCGCTCGGCGGGGCCATGAAATATTCATAAGCTTGCTTATTATATCCAAGGCTCATTACAGCCAAAGCTTAGTTCCCTCCGATCCCGAATCGAGACCGCCATGAGCCGCACCTCCGCGGACGCCAACTTCCTGTTTACGCTCGGCGAGCTGCAGCGCCTGATGCGCGCCTATGCCGACAAGGAGGCCGCGCGCTTCGGCATGACCCGCGCGCAATGGGCCGTGCTGGCCAAGGTCGAGCGCAACGAGGGGATGAAGCAGTCGGAGCTGGCCGAGCAGCTGGAGATGCAGCCGATCACGCTGACACGGCTGATCGACAAGCTCGCCGAAGCCGGGCTGATCGAGCGCCGCGGCGACGACACCGATCGCCGCGTCAACAGGCTCTATCTGAAGAAGGCCGCCCGCCCGCTGCTCGCCAAGCTCGGCGTGCTCAAGGCCGAGCTGACCGACACCGCCCTTCAGGGCATCAGCGCCGGTGATGCCGAGCGGCTGATGACCCATCTCGAAGCCATCAAGGAAAACGTGAGAAACGCCCTGCAGTCGCTGTGCGACGAGCAGCGAAAGGAACAGCGCTATGGCTGAGCCCGCCCTGAAACTCGCCCCTGAACAGAAGGCCAGCCCGGATGCGGCGGCGCCCGAGGCCGCGGCCGCGAAGCCGGCGCGCCCCGGATTCCTGCGCCGCTACCGCCGCACCTTGCTGCTGGTCGTGCTGCCGCTCGTCGCCGCCATCGGCGGCCTCGTGCTGTATCTCAATGGCGGCCGCTACGTGACGACCGACGACGCCTATGTCGGCGCCCAGAAGGTGCTCATCACGCCCGATATCTCCGGCAAGATCGTCAAGGTCGTCGTCAAGGAAGGCCAGCAGGTGCAGAAGGGCGACGAGCTGTTCGAGATCGACCCCGTGCCCTATCGCCTGGCGGTCGACCAGGCCAAGGCGGCGCTGGAGCAGGCGCGGACGAGCTATGAGAATCTCACCGCCAACATCAAGATCTACGGTCAGATGCTCGACCTCGCCCAGCAGGGCATCGAGCTCAAGCAGAAGGACGTCGAGCGCAAGCAGACGCTCGCCAAGAACAATTTCGGCTCGCAGCTCGACCTCGACAACGCCGCGAACGCACTGGTGACGGCGAGCGCGCAGGCGCAGTTCATCAAGCAGCAGCTGTCGAACGCCAGGACGCAACTGCTCGGCAATCCCGAGCTGCCGCTGGAGCAGTTTCCGCCGTACGTCCAGGCCAAGGCCAAGCTCGACGATGCCCAGCGCGACCTCGACCACACCACCTTGCGCGCGCCGATGCCGGGCATCGCCACCCAGGTCGACCAGATCCAGCTCGGCCGCTTCGTCACCGCGGGCACGCCGGTCTTCTCGGTGATCGACATCGCCAATCCCTGGGTCGACGCCAATCCGAAGGAGAGCGACTTCACCTATGTCGCGGTCGGCCAGCCGGTCGAGCTCGACGTCGACGCCTTCCCGAACCACCGCTTCAAGGGCACGGTCGGCTCGCTGTCGCCGGGCACCGGCGCGCAGTTCGCAATCCTGCCGCCGCAGAATGCGACCGGCAATTTCGTCAAGGTCGTGCAGCGCGTGCCCGTCAGAATCCATTTCGACAAGTCCGACAAGTTCGTCGCGAAGCTGAAGGCCGGCATGAGCGTCAACGTCTCGATCGACACCGGGCACGAGCGTTCGCTGGCCGGGCTGTTCGGATCGGCGCACGCGGCGGACAAGGACGAGTAGCGTCATGACCGCGCCGGCAGCCTCATCGGCGGTTCCGGGCCTGCGCCGGAACATGGTGACGATCTGCGCAATGACGGCGACGATCATGCAGGCGCTCGACACCACCATCGCCAACGTCGCGCTGCCCTACATGCAGGGCACCTTGTCGGCGTCGCAGGACCAGATCAACTGGGTGCTGACGTCCTACATCGTCGCCGCCGCGATCATGACCGCGCCGGTGGGATGGATCGCCAACCGCTTCGGCCGCAAGCGCACCTTCATCGTCTGCTCGGCCGGCTTCACCATCGCGTCCGTGATGTGCGGGCTGGCCCAGGACATCACGCAGATGGTGCTGTTCCGCCTGCTGCAGGGCGTGTTCGGTGCCTCGCTGGTGCCGCTGTCGCAGGCGGTGATGCTCGACTCCTACGCGCTGCATGAGCGCGCCAAGGCGATGGCCATCTGGGGCATGGGCGTGATGCTCGGCCCGATCATGGGGCCGTCGCTCGGCGCCTGGCTGACCGAGACCTATTCCTGGCACTGGGTGTTCTTCGTCAACCTGCCGTTCGGCGCCGTGACCGTGCTCGGCCTGATGGCGTTCATGGAGGAAACCAAGCCGAACGCGGAGCTGACCTTCGACTGGTTCGGCTTCGCCGCGCTCGCCATCGGCATCGGCTCGCTGCAGATCGCGCTCGACCGCGGCGAGGATCAGGGCTGGCTGGAGAGCAACGAGATCATCATCGAGTTCATCGTCGCCGGCGTCGGCTTCTATTATTTCCTGGCGCATTCGCTGACGACGAAGCGGCCGTTCATCCAGTTCGCGCTGTTCAAGGACCGCAACTTCGTCGGCGGCTGCGTGTTCATGACGGTGATGGGCTTGGTGCTGTTCTCGACCATGGCGCTGTCCTCGCCCTATCTGCAGAACGTCATCGGCTATCCCATCATCACCGCCGGCGTGCTGCTCGCGACCCGCGGCTGCGGCACCTTCGTCGCGATGATGCTGGTCGGCCGCCTGCTGCGCTACATCGAGGCGCGGACCTTGATCGTGGTCGGGCTGGCGCTGACGGCGCTGTCATTGTTCCAGATGACGGCGTGGACCGACCAGACCGGCGTGCCCGAGATCATCACCATCAGCATCATGCAGGGGTTCGGCTTCGGCCTCGTCTTTGTGCCGCTCTCGACCGTTGCGTTCCTGACGCTGCCGGGCGAGTTGCGCACGGATGGAACCTCGATGCTGACCCTGGTGCGAAATGTCGCAAGCTCGATCGGCATCTCCATCGCGATCGCGCAGCTCACCGAGGGAACGCGGCGCAACCACGCGATCCTGGTCGAGCACATCAATCCGTTCAATCACGCCCTGCAGATGCCCAATGTCGCCGGCCTGTTGAACCTGTCCACCGATGCCGGGCGCGCAATGGCCGACGCGATGGTCATGGTGCAGGCGCAGATCCTGGCCTTCTCGCACGACTACCAGCTGGTCATGACGTTCATCCTGGTGTCGATCCCGCTCGCGGTCATGATCGGCTCGACGCGCAGCGCGCTGCGCGCCCAGTCTGCCCCGGCCGACCACGCCGTGATGGAGTGACGCTTCCCCGTGACGGAAAATTCGCGTGCTGTTGAGACGCAGCGGGACCGGGATAGCAAAAAGGTGACCACGACGTGATGGATTTGTAACTTCAATCCGGCGCGTTTCCGGCTATCTTCTGTTCACCCCACTCGGTTCTCTGCGTATGAGTTGCGCGCAGAGACTGCACCTCATGAGCGCCCCACTCGTGATGTGCCGGGCGGGGGCGGTGGCTCCTCCAGCGCCGCCCCCAGCCCCGGGGCTTCCCTTTTCATGTGTCTTGCTTACGGCTTCTGCAGTGGCTCGATCTTCGGCCCGGCAGCGGTATTCGTCTCCGTGGCCGGCACGATCACACCCGCCAGCGCCTGCACCGGATCGTCGCCCGGCTTGAATCCGGACTGCACCAGGATCTCATCGATCAAGGGCTTCAGCGCATGCACGCGCAGCAGCTCGCCGGCGAGGCCCTCGCCGAAGCCGACATTGCCGCCGGCCGCGCCATTGCCGTTGCCGCCGAAGGCGCCACCGGTGTGCAGGATGCGGACGTCCTTCAGGTTGGCGATCGGCTTGACCATCTCGCCGAGCGCGGCGGGCATGGTCGCGATGCGCTGCTTGGCGAGCTCGAAATCGATCACGTTGCTGCCGAGCTTGTTCTGGGCTTCGTTCTTCATCAGGATCACGGCGGCTTCCGCCTCGCCGATCTGGCGCACGCCGACAGCCTTGATCTTGTTGGCCTCGGCCTCCGCTTCGGCCAGGGTCTTGGCGGCCTCGCCGCGATCGACCGCCGCGCGCTTCTCGGCTTCCGCAGCGACAGTGATCCCGGTCGAGCGCTGCTCGGCCTCCTTCCGCGCCGCCATGACCGCGGTCTGACGCTCGCGATCGGCGATCTCGATGGCGCGCGCCGTCGTGACCTTTTCCTCCGCGGAGACCGCGAGCGCCTCGGCCGCCTTGGCGACCGCGCGCGCCTCCGAGGTTTCCTTGCTCTTGGTCGCGATCTGGATGTCGTTGTCCTGGGTGGCGATCTGGATCTCGCGGTCGGCGTCGGTCTTGCGGCGGTTGATCGCGAGATTGCTTTCGATCGCCGCGGTCTCGCGCACCTTCAAGGCCTCGGCTTCGCGCTGGGCGATCTTCTGCTGCGCCTCGATGCGGGCATTCTCCTCGGTCTGCCACGCGGTCTGGGTGGCGCTCGCAACCTCGGCGCGGGTGCTCGCGGTCTTGTTGGCGATGTCGCGCTCCTGGCTGAGCTCGGCCTCCTTCTTGGTGCGCTCGATCGTCAGGGTGAGCTGGCGCGCCTCGAGGTCCTTCTGCGCAATCGCGACCTCGTTGTCGCGCACGATCGCGTTGCGGTCGCGGCGGCGGGTCTCGGTGACCGTTTTCAAGAGAGTGAGGCCTTCGGCGTCGAAGAAGTTCTCGGCGTTGAAGAACGAGATGTCGGTCTGGTCGAGCTTGGTCAGCGACACCGATTCCAGCTCCAGGCCGTTGGACTGCACGTCGGCCTCGACCGCGGCCTGGACGTGCTTGACGAAATCCGAGCGCTTCTCCTGCAGGTCCAACAGCTCCATCGTCGCCGCGACCGAGCGCAGTCCGTCGACGAACTTGGCCTCGACCTGGTCGCGCAGCAATTCGGCATTGTTGGTGACGGCGCCGAGCGTCTGCGCGGCCAGCGCGATCGAATCGACGTCGGGTTTCACGCGCACGTAGAATTCGGCGTCGATGTCCACGCGCATGCGGTCCTTGGTGATCAGCGAATCCTTCTTCGAGCGCTCGACGCGCAGCCGCAGCGTCTTCAGATTCACGCGCGCGATGGAGTGGAAGATCGGCAGCACCACGGCGCCGCCGTCGAGCACCACCTTCTTGCCGCCGAGGCCGGTGCGCACGAACGCCTCGTCGCGGGTGGAACGATGGTAGAGAACGGCAAAGACAGTGCCGAGAACGACCAGCAGCACAACGCCGATCGACGCAGGCAGAACCAGATCAAACATGGGATTTACTTTCGGGTTGAGGAAAGTGTCTTGGGCTAAAGTGTCTTGGAGCTCGTGAGCTCGTCGGCTGCGGCGATCGCGATGAAGCGACCGTCCTTGCGGTCGACGAGGAGAACCGACGCGCCCACCGGCAAGGCCGGTGAGTCCGGCGCGGCCGAGGCCGTCACCATGTGCCAATTGCCGTGGACGTCCTTGACGCGGACGCGGCCGGGCAGCCCGCCGTCGAGCGGGCCGACCGCGACCTTACCGGTGCGGCCGACGAGATCGGACAGGCCGACCGCATAGCTCTCATCCTGCGGGACCAGCCGCGCCGCATAGCGCGTCGAGCTGCGCAGCAGCGGCACGGTGACGACGGCGGCGAGCATGCCCGCGGCCGTTGGCGGCAGCGCCACCGCTACCAGCCGCGCGGCATCCTGGATGAGAAAACCCGTGATCGAGAAGATGCCGAGCGCGAGCAGGATGCAGATCATCAGCGGCACACCGCCGACATTGATCCAGGACAGCACGTGACCGACGCTGGTGCTGTCGCCGTCGTGACCGAGATCGACGGTCTGGCCGAGCAGCTCGCTGATCGACAGGCCGATCAGCATCGAGCCGATCTCGACGCCGCCGACCAGCACGATCATCACGGCGGCGATCGCGAACGGCCGCACCTCGGGTTGCATGAAATGGTCGACGATGGTCATGGGACGACGCGCCCCTGCCCGTTCAATTCTGCGATTTCAGCCGTGCCAGCCGCTCGGCAATGTCCTTGTCGCGCTTCAGCTTCGACAATTCGTCGATGTCGGGCGACGCCGCGATGCCTTCCGCCACGCCGGTCGCGCGGGCGATGACGCGGGAGGCGCGCGCGGCCCTGGCGAGGCCGGTATCGCCCGACTTGCGCGATGTGGCCTTCGGCTGCTCGGCGAGCGCCTCGCTGCGCTCGAGCTCGACGAGACGCGCCTGCGCGTCCTGCAGGCTCGACAGGATCGCACGCAGCGTCGTGAGCACCGCATCGACGCGCTCGGCATTCTCGTCGATCGCCTTCGACAGCACCTCGAACTGGGCTTCGAGATCCATCTGCCGGGCGATGCCGGCGCGGGCGAGATCGTCGCGGTGCTCGGCGATGGCGACGCGGATCTGCTCAGCCAGCACGGTCGTCTCGCGCTCGATCTCGGCGCGACGGGCGTTGAGCCGATATTCCTCGGCGCGCGCATGCGACAGGCTCTCGCGCGATTCGCGCTCGGCCTGCTCGATCTCGCGGATCGCCTGGCTGACCAGCGCGACCCGATTCTTGTCCTCGGCCTTTTCGATCGCTCCATAAGCGATGCCGGCGATGAGGCGCCCGGCGCGTGACAGGAGCGTGTCGGGAGCCGGCGCGTGTTCGGCGAGCATGACGTGGTCCTTTCCTGGGCTGATGGTCGGATGTGAGCTGGCGGTGACGCCGAAACGGACTTCGACGTCGCCATTATCGGTGCGGACGAGTTGCGCCGGCGTCGCGTGCGTCCAGCCCGCGGCATAGCCGGTGACCTCGAACGGGATGGTGAAGCGGCCGAGGGCGGTGCCGAGCGACAGCGTGCCGGCGTCCCGAACATTCACCAGGCGGTCGTCGAGCGGCAGTCGCGGGGTCGATGCGGCGCGATAGGCGGCGCGGTCGCGCAGGCCGAGCGTGACCAGGCGCGAGGGCAGCCGGGTGGCCTTGCGGACCGGCCCATAGGCATGGCCGTGCAGCGCGACCAGATTGGCGCCGATGCCTTTGGCGGCAGCGATCTCGTCGAGCATGTCCATCATCCGGGCATAATCGGCGAAGGTCGCCTCGATCGCCGCCCGCGCCTCGGAGTTGGGGACGAGACGGTAGCGAACAGCCTGATCGTAAATTCCGGCCATGAGGAACATCAAAGCACTATTTTCGTGCTTTCGCAAGCCACCCTCTACCCCTGGGGAGCCGCACCTTTCCGTGACCACGCCGAACGCCGTGCACATGCAGATATGTCGCGCCGCCCCCAGCCGGCGGTTTAAGGCCGATGAACAATCTCTGGTGATCGTTAAGACGGCTGATAACGGCAGCGCCAAAAGCACGGCATTGACGTGCAACATCGCGATGAACACGCCTGACGTGCAGCGACCTCAGTGGATGTCGGGACGATCAGTCCAGCAGATCGCGGCAGCCGAGGTCGTCGATGGCGAGGAAGATGCGCTCCAGATGAGCCCACCAGATCAGCGGCGGGATCTCGATCGCCCATTGCCAGACCGGCTTGGTGATGTGCCACAGCACGGCGTAACGATAGTCCCGATCGAACGCCGCGCGGTCATAGCCGGTGACACCATGCGCAACCAACGTCTCGTGATAGCAGTCGAGCAATGGCCGCTCGACGACGGAGCGGCGCTCGGGAAAGAGATGCAGCGCGATCATGTAGGCGAGATCCTGCGCCGGCACGTTGATCCGCCAATGGTCGAAGTCGAACACACGGACGTCATCGCTGCCTGCGGCCTTGGGCACGAGGAAATTCCAGACATGCGCATCGCCATGGGCGATGCTGAGATTTCGCCGCGAATGATAGCGCTCCAGAAGCTGTGGCGTGGCCGCGAGGAAACGCTCGTAGATGGCGCGACGCTCTGCGCTCAGCCGGTCACCCAGCTGATCGGCGAAGCGCGCGTAGTGGCCGGCAAACTCGCTGACATTCGCCGCCGTCTGCTCTGGTGTCGCGAAGCTACCGACGCTCACGCCGAGCCGCGGATCGTCCCACCACGCCGCATGCAGCCGCGCCAGCGCGCGCACGATTCGCTCGGCGTCCGGCACGGTCGGCGGCAGCGGCCATTGTGTCGCCATCCGATGGGTGTCGGTGAGATCCTCCAGCAGCAGGTGCCAGGTCATGGCGCCTTCGTCCCAGGCACCGCCGAAGCCGCCCGGCACGAGGCGCGGCGGCATGACCCGTGCCAGCTCCCGATAGAAGGTGACCTCGTGGCGGCCGCCCTGCCACAGCGTCTTGGCAAAGGCCGGCAGCGGGGTCTTCAGGATCAGCGTCTTCGGCGCATCCGGCGCGGCGCCATCATAGGTCAGCCCAAGACGGATGATGCGCGACACCAGCATCGGGCGGTCGCTGATCACGGTGACATCCGACACCGTGCCAGAATCGAGCACGCCCGCGTCGCGCATCGTGGCCGTCAACGCGGCAGGCTCGGCAGCGGAGGGCAAGTCGGTTGAGGCCATGCGGGCCCTATCCCTTCAGGGTTGCAGCCTGGCCCACACTAGCATGGAAGTCGTTGAGCGCTACTTGATCGGCGCCCGCGGCAGTACGGTGTCGCCGGCTTCCATCCGGTAGACGTGATCGAGCGAGTACCAGGGCGCGGTGATATCGACCTCCGTCGGGTGCGGCGCATCGTGGCGAATGAAGTTGCCGAGCAGCGCCTTGGTCACGCCGAACTGCACGTCGCTGTCGATGTGCGGGTCGTTGGGGTCGTAGACCTGCGAGATCAGGACCTTGAAGCCGGGCTTGACGATCAGCGCATGCAGATGCGCCGGGCGATAGGGATGGCGGCCCTGCGCCTTCAGGAGACGGCCGACGACGCCGTCGGTCGGGATGGGGTAGCCGACCATCATCACCGAGCGAAACCAGAAGCGGCCGTCGGCGTCGGTCACGAGCTTGCCGCGCAGGTTCATGTCGGCCTGCTCCGGATCCTGGTTCTCGTAATAGCCGACCGGCGAGGCGTGCCAGACGTCGACCTCGGCGCCGGCAATCGGCGCGCCCTTCGGATCGACCACGCGCCCGTGCACGAACAACGCCGGACCCGGCGTCGCCGAACGCACGATCGAGCCGCCGTTCTCGGTAACAGGCGAATTCAGCCGCCAGAACGGGCCAAGCAGCGACTGCGCCGTCTCTGTGTTGCCGCCATCGCCATTGTTTAGCAGGCAGACCAGCGGCGAGACGCCGAGCGAGCCGGCCATCAGCACGACTTCGTTATGCGTGTCGTTGGTGCGCTGTCCGAGCTCGGCAATGATGGCGGCGGCTTCGCGAAATTCCGCCTCGGTCAGCCTGACATCGCGGACGAAGCCGTGCAGGTGCTTGATCAGCGACACCATGATCTCGCGCAGCCGCGGATTCTCGGTGCGCTCCATCACCGCCAATACGGCCGGCGTGACGTCCTGTTCGCGGGAGATGGTCATGGCGGCGCTCTCCGCTGTTTCCCCTCATGGTGAGGAGGCGCGAAGCGCCGTCTCGAACCATGAGGCCAGTGCCGGGCCTCATCCTTCGAGACGCCCGCCAAGAGGCGGGCTCCTCAGGATGAGGGTTTGGGATCAGTTGATCATCTCGACCGCCAGCGCGACGCCCTGACCGACGCCGACGCACATCGTGGCCAGCGCACGCTTGCCGCCGCGCACCTCAAGGCCGTGCACCGCGGTCATCGCGATGCGCGCGCCGCTCATGCCGAGCGGGTGTCCCAGCGCGATGGCGCCGCCATGCGGGTTGACGAAATCGGCGTCCTCGGCGACGCCGAGCTGGCGCAGGCAGGCGATGCCCTGGGAGGCGAACGCCTCGTTGAGCTCGATCAGGTCGAAATCGCTGATCTTCAGGCCGAGCCGCTCCATCAGCTTGCGCACCGCCGGCACCGGGCCGATGCCCATGATGCGCGGCGGCACGCCGGCGGAGGCCAGGCCGAGCACGCGCGCGCGGGGCGTGAGGCCGTGCTTCTTCACCGCCGCTTCCGAGGCGAGAATCATGGCGGCGGCGCCGTCATTGACGCCCGACGCATTGCCGGCGGTGACGGTGCCGGGATTGCGCACGATCGGCTTCAGCTTGGCGAGGCCTTCGAGCGTGGTCTCGGGGCGCGGATGCTCATCCTTGTCCACCGTCACAGGGCCGGCCTTGCCGCCGGGCACCATGACCGGCGTGATCTCGGCGGCGAAATAGCCCGACGCGATCGCCTTTCCGGCGCGCTGCTGGGAGCGGATCGCGAACGCGTCCTGGTCGGCGCGCGAGACCTGGAATTCCTCGGCGACGTTCTCGCCGGTCTCCGGCATGGAGTCGACGCCATACTGCTGCTTCATCAAGGGATTGATGAAGCGCCAGCCGATCGTGGTGTCGAAGATCTCGGCCGAGCGCGAGAACGCCTCGGTCGCCTTGCCCTGCACGAACGGCGCGCGCGTCATGGATTCGACGCCGCCGGCGATCGCCAGATCGACCTCGCCGGCGCGGATCGCACGTCCCGCCGCGCCGACCGCGTCGAGACCGGAGGCGCAGAGACGGTTCAAGGTCTGGCCGGGAATGGAATCCGGCAGGCCCGCGAGCAGCAGCGCCATGCGCGCGACGTTGCGGTTGTCCTCGCCAGCCTGGTTGGCGCAGCCGAAGAACACCTCGTCGACGGCAGCCCAGTCGAGATTGGGATGCTTGGCCTTGAGCGCCTTGAGCGGGGTGGCCGCGAGATCGTCGGTGCGCACCTTGGCCAGCGCGCCGCCGAAGCGGCCGATCGGAGTCCGCACCGCATCACAAATGAACACGTCTCGCATCGCTCTCTCCCGAACTTTCGTGTTTCTGGTCAGAATTGACGGCGGTTTTAGGAGTGCCCTGGAGGCAGGTCAAATGACGGGGACGCGGGGTGCTATGCGCCGACAATGGCGTGCGCACACCGTCTCCCCGCACACGGTGCGCCCCCTCCCCCGCTTGCGGGGGAGGGTTGGGGTGGGGGCCGCCCCAAGCGCCACTCGTCGTGTGGAGAGACGTCCCCCACCCGTATCGCATCTTCGATGCGATACGACCTCCCCCGCATCCGCCTTCGCTCCTCGAGCTACGGCGGACAAGCGCGGGGGAGGCGCAACGACTTTCACTGCCCGAACCGCAAGTTTGGCGAACACCGTCGCGCCACACTCGCCGTCATTCCGGGGCGGCGCGCGCAGCGCGGCGAGCCCGGAATCCATCCGGCTGCGCGTGATGCCGCACGATGGATTCCGGGTTCGTGCTGCGCACGGCCCGGAATGACGAGAGGAGAGAGCGGCGCCCCTCACAAGCGGTCGATCAGGGCAAGAAGCGCCATCGTGGAAAACCGGGACATCGCCTGCAAAGCGGTAGGACCGTCCGGGCAAATTGGCTAGTTTCCGCGCCATGACGATCCAGCAACCCATCTCCGCCCCGGTTCCGCCTGACACCGCGCCCGCCGAGGCGCCGGCCAAGCTCACGCCGATGATGGAGCAGTATCTCGACATCAAGGCAGCGCATCCGGGGCTGATGCTGTTCTACCGGATGGGCGACTTCTACGAGCTGTTCTTCGAGGATGCGGAGGTCGCCTCGAAAGCGCTCGGCATCGTGCTGACCAAGCGCGGCAAGCACCTGGGCCAGGATATCCCGATGTGCGGCGTGCCGGTGGAGCGCTCCGAGGACTATCTGCATCGCTTGATCGCGCAAGGCATCCGCGTCGCCGTGTGCGAGCAGATGGAGGATCCGGCGGCGGCGCGGGCGCGCGGCAACAAGAGCGTGGTCAAGCGCGGCGTGGTGCGCGTGGTGACGCCGGGCACCTTGACGGAAGACAATCTGCTCGACGCGCGCGCCAACAACTATCTGCTGGCGATCGCGCGCAGCCGCGGCTCGTCCGGCGGCGACCGGCTCGGGCTCGCCTGGATCGACATCTCGACTTCGGACTTCATCGTCACCGAATGTGCCTTTGCCGAGCTCACGGCGACGCTGGCCCGTATCAACCCGAACGAGGTCATCGTCTCCGACGCGCTGTATTCGGACGCGGCGTTCGAGCCTGTGCTGCGCGAGCTCACCGCCGTGACGCCGCTGACCCGCGACGTGTTCGACGGCGCCACCGCAGAGCGGCGGCTGTGCGACTATTTCGCGGTCGCGACCATGGACGGGCTCGCGGTGCTGTCGCGGCTGGAGGCGACCGCCGCCGCTGCCTGCGTCACCTATGTCGAGCGCACGCAAGTGGGCCAGCGCCCGCCGCTGGCGCCGCCAGCGCGCGAGGCGACCGGCAGCACCATGGCGATCGATCCGGCGACCCGCGCCAATCTCGAATTGACGCGCACGCTCGCCGGCGAGCGGCGCGGCTCGCTGCTCGACGCCATCGACTGCACGGTGACCTCGGCCGGCTCGCGCCTCCTCGCGCAACGCCTCGCTGCGCCGCTGACCGAGCCCGCGCAGATCGGGCGAAGGCTCGACGCGGTCAACGTTTTCGTTGCCGACAGCGCCGCGCGCGAGGACATCCGCTCGATCCTGCGCGGCGCGCCCGACATGACCCGCGCGATGGCGCGGCTCTCGGTCGGCCGCGGCGGCCCGCGCGATCTCGCCGCTCTGCGCGATGGCATCCTTGCCGCCGACCAGGCGCTGGAGCGGCTGTCAGCGCTCGACCAGCCGCCGCAGGAGATCGCCTCGGTGATGGCCGCGCTGGCGCGGCCGGCACGCGCGCTCGCCGACGAATTCGCCCGCGCGCTCGACGAGCAGCTGCCGCTGATCAAGCGCGACGGCGGCTTCGTGCGATCAGGCTATGATGCGACCTTGGACGAGACGCGCAATCTGCGCGACGCCTCGCGGCTCGTCGTCGCCTCGATGCAGGCGCGCTACGCCGACCAGACCGGGGTGAAGGCACTCAAGATCCGGCACAACAACGTGCTCGGCTATTTCGTCGAGGTCACCGCGCAGCACGGCGACAAGCTGATGACGGCACCGTTGAACGCGACCTTCATCCACCGCCAGACGCTGGCCGGCCAGGTGCGTTTCACCACGTCGGAGCTCGGCGAGATCGAGGCCAAGATCGCCAATGCCGGCGAGCGCGCGCTCAATCTCGAGCTCGAGATCTTCGACCGGCTGTGTGCGGCCGCGCTCGCGATCGGCGACGATCTGCGCGCCGCCGCGCATGGCTTTGCGATGCTGGATGTCGCCACCGCCCTCGCCAAGCTCGCGGTCGACGACAACTACGTCAAGCCCGAGGTCGATGGCTCGCTCGGCTTTGCCATCGAAGGTGGCCGCCATCCGGTGGTCGAGCAGGCCCTGAAGCGCGAGGGTCAGCCGTTCATCGCCAATTCCTGCGACCTGTCGCCGACGCCGGGACACAAGAGCGGCCAGTTGTGGCTGCTCACCGGTCCGAACATGGCGGGTAAATCGACCTTCCTGCGTCAGAACGCGCTGATTGCCTTGCTGGCGCAGATCGGCAGCTTCGTGCCGGCGAGCCGCGCCCGCATCGGCATCGTCGACCGGCTGTTCTCGCGCGTCGGCGCCGCCGATGATCTCGCGCGCGGACGTTCGACCTTCATGGTCGAGATGGTCGAGACCGCCGCGATCCTCAACCAGGCCGGCGAGCGCGCGCTGGTGATCCTCGACGAGATCGGACGCGGCACCGCGACGTTCGACGGTCTCTCCATTGCCTGGGCGGCGATCGAGCATCTGCACGAGAGCAACCGCTGCCGCACGCTGTTCGCGACGCATTACCATGAGCTGACAGCCCTCGCCGCCAAGCTGCCGCGGCTGTTCAATGCCACGGTGCGGGTCAAGGAATGGCAGGGCGACGTGGTGTTCCTGCACGAGGTGCTGCCCGGCTCGGCCGACCGCTCTTACGGCATTCAGGTGGCGAAGCTCGCCGGTCTCCCCCCGGCGGTGATCAGCCGCGCCAAATCGGTGCTGGCGAAGCTGGAGGCTCAGGACCGCGGCCAGAGCGCGCGTGCGCTGGTCGACGACCTGCCGCTGTTCGCGGTGCCGTCGCGCGCGGCCGTGGAGCCTGCGATGTCGAAGGAAGCGGAAGAGCTGATCGCCGCGGTCAAGGCGCTGCATCCCGACGAGATGACGCCGCGCGAGGCGATGGACGCGCTGTATCGGCTGAAGGCGAAGCTGCCGCGCAACTGATTTGTTTCTCCGTCATTCCGGGGCGCGCATCAGCGCGAACCCGGAATCCATTTCTCGTCGGCACATGCGGTCCAATGGATTCCGGGTTCGCGCTACGCGCGCCCCGGAATGACAGCAGGGATGGGGAGGCAGCTCGGTCCACACTCTCCGTCATTGCGCGCTGCGCTCGCGATGACGGTGGAGAAAGCGGTCGAGGCGGCGGCGGTTTGTCGGGTGGATGGGGACAGGCCAAAGGCAGACTCGCAAGCAATGAGGAACGTCGTCTCCCCTTTCAAAATTTGCGCGAGACTGTCATTCTGGCGAGATGACCACGCGTTCTCGTACAGTGCTGTCTACCGCCTTGACTGCCAAGCTGTCGGCGCTGGCGTCCACTCGCGAGAACTGGGATGACGAGTTGCCGGCTATTCTGGCGGACCTCTCTGCCGTTCCACATCATCTGGTTGTTCTGGCTTCCCGCGAGATCGCGCTGGCGGCGCGTCTCGGCTGGGAGCCATTATTGATGGATCGCCTGATCGGTGCATTCACCGACGAGCCGATCTATGTCCGTGATCTTGCCCTGATGCGACGAGCTCCGAACTATGCTTGGATTTTCCTATTTCATCCGAGCGGCCATGTTCGCGAAGCAGCCCTCGATTCGTTGCAAAGACCGCCCGAGTCTGCGTTCTTTCTTGCCGCTGTCGCTTGGCGGTTGAATGATTGGGCCGAGCCGGTCCGACGTGCCGCCGCGCGCTATGTGCAGCGCGTCCAACGTCAGATCGTTCCGGAAGTTGCAGCAAGCAGTGCCCCCTATCTCCTCGATCGCCGACACAGTTGGGGACGCTGGAGCCGCGAAGCCGACCTGCTCGATGACGTTTTCGGCAGGCCGGACGTGCTGCCGATCATTGCCGGCTTCCTGCAACGGACGGCGAACGGCTCGCTGGCCAAGTATCTGCGTCTACTCGCGCGCAATCCTGCGATCGATCAGTATCTACCGGCCCTGGCCGCATCGGCGATCCAGCCGCAGGTGAGGGCCATTGCCTATCGCAGCCTGCTGACAGGCAACGTCACCTGGTTCGCGGGCTATGAGTGGCAATGGATCGACAAGGTCTACGGCATCAGGAAGCGCGTTCCGAAACTCGATCACCGTCCCCTGCAGGACATCGCACTGCCGCCTGATCTGTTCTGGCAGGCGGCGCGCGACGCATCGGTGATCGTGCGGCGTGCTGCAACCGATGCGCTGATCGCCAGTCGTGCGGCCGTCCCTGACGAAGACCGGCTGATCGCGCATTTCGAGCAGGACAAGAACCCATCGGTGCGATCGCGCGCCGACTTCCTGCGCCGGCGTCCACGTCTATCGTAACGGTCGGACGCCCGCCGCCTTCCGCCGCCCCAGCCACCACAGGCCGAGATTCCAGCCGACACAGGTCGCCAGCGCGCCACTCAGACCGAACGCCGCACCGAGATGCAGGCTGCCGAGATGCAGCACGACGACGGCGAGCGAGAAGCCGATCAGGCCCCAGGCACCGTTGGCCAGCACGGCCGCGGTCGCGGGTCCGCCGATGCGCGGCTGCAGGATCAGCATCATCGAGGTGAAGACGATCGGAAACAGCGCCAGGATGCCGGAGACGCTCGGGCCGGCCCAGCCGGACACCGAGGTGACGGTCGCGACGAGCGTTGCGACCAGCGAGGCGCGCAGCGGCACGTCGTACCAGCGCCGTGTGATCAGCGGCATCTTGGCATGACGGTAGCGCGCGAGCTGCGGCAGGCAGATCGCAAAGGTCACGACGTTGGCAGCGATGCCCATCGACAGTGTCCACTCGACGCTCTTGATTAGGGCGGCGAGACCAAGCCACACCGCGACGGCGGTGGCGCTCGCCACCCCCACGCTGTGGCGCTGCGCCAGCACGGCATAGGCGAGACTGAGGAAGATCGTCGCGGCATTGATCGGCAGGCTGGTCAGCGCGCCCTGCGCGATGAAGGCGGCGTCGTGGTCGAGCGCGAGGAACACGTAGGTCGGCCCCGCCGAGATCGGCAGGGTCGCGACTAGCGCGCCAATGACGGGTCCCGTGCGCTCGGCGATCATCGACGCCGAGACCACGAATGACGCGGCGATCGCCATGCGCAAGGCCAGCAGCAGCAGGAAGGAAGGATCGAGGGACATCAGCTCATGCCGCAGCGGCGGTGGGCTCCCTCTCCCGCTTGCGGGGGAGGGCCGGGGTGGGGGCGCGGCTCGGGTGGTGCACGTCGTGTGGAGAGAATTCCCCCACCCGCCTCGCATCTGCGATGCGACCTCCCCCGCGCGCGGGGGAGGCGCAGACCGAGCGCGCCTCGCCGGCTCGCGCTCACCAACGGCGGGACACAGAATGAACGAAGGGCTACGCCGCCACCCGCTTCAGACTGACCGACACCTTCGGGCCGTTCTTGATGGTCTGATAGACCACGCAATAGCGCTCGGTGAGCTTGAGCAGCAGGTCGAGCTTGTCCTGCGGGGCGTCGGTGTCGACCTCGAAGCGCAGGCGGATCTCCTGGAAGCCGACCGGGGCCTCCTTGTCGACGCCGAGCGTGCCGCGGAAATCGAGATCGCCTTCGGCCAGCACATGGCCGCTCTTGAGCGGCACCTCGACCGCGGTCGCGACCGATTTCAAGGTGACGCCGGCGCAGGCGACCAGCGCCTCCAGCAGCATGTCGCCGGAGCACAGCTCGAGCCCAGAGCCGCCGGTTCCCGGATGCAGACCAGCCACGGCAAGCGCGCGCCCGGTCTCGAGCTTGCAGGTCAGCCCCTCCTGCCCGACCTCACCCTTGGCCTTCAAGGTGATCACGGCGGCGGACGGGTCGGCCTTGTAGCGTTCCTTGATCGGCGCCTGCATGGCGCGCAGCTCGGCAGCATCCATTTGTCGTTCTCTCCCGGATTTATTTCAGACGAGATGTACCGGGACCGGCTGCCGCTGTCACCACCACAGGCCGCCGCCGGGCTCACGCCTGCCCTGCGTGTCCGGCATCGTCCGGTCGAGCGAGCGGTCCAGCGCGGTCAGCACGTGGCGCTTGAAGTGGTCGAACAAGGGCGCGTTGCGGTCCCGCGGCCGCGACAGATTGATGGTGATCTCCTCGAACAGCCGGCCGGGATGCGGCCGCATCACCAGCACGCGGTCGGCCAGCACGAGTCCAGAGATCGAGAAGATGATCCTGCAGGTCCTTGCGGGTGAGGGCGTCGAGCGCCGAGAACGGCTCGTCGCGGCAGAGCGCACGCGCGCCGCAGACCTCATTCACCGGCTCGGCCGCGCGTCAAGCGTCGCCCCCCAGTAGAACCACGGCCGCAACCGCAGCAAATCCGCGCCCCGACAATCACCCGTCGCAGCTCCCTTGGAGCCTCGGAAATCTCTCTTTTATTACAAGAGTTTATTCCGGAAGCGCGCGAGAATTGCTTTTCCTTTCGACGGCGCGGTTCAGAACGATCATCATCCCGTGACCACCGATGACAGCATGGATCGATTGTTGCATTGGAAGTTTCGTGACAGCACAGGCCTTGTTCGATATCCGGTTGCAGCCATGGACAGCGTCGCCCCCCATTCCCACCCCGACAGCGTTTCCGATTTCGACAGCGCCGGCATCGCGGCTGCGGTCGACGCGCTGGCCGCGCAGCATTCGGGACGCGAGGACATGTTCCGCGCGGCCGTGGTGCAATTCCTCAAGGCCGAGCTGGTCAAGGCGCGCGCGGCGGCCCAGGCGCAACTGCTGAAGGACAGGCATGGCCGGCGCTGCGCCGAGCAACTCTGCTTCGTGCAGGACGAGATCATTCGCATCCTCTACGCCGCGGCCACCCAGCACCTCTATCGCTCGCAGGTACCGAGCGGCGCCGAGCGCATGGCGGTGGTCGCCACCGGCGGCTATGGCCGCGGCCTGATGGCGCCGGAGTCCGACATCGATCTGCTGTTCATCCTGCCCTACAAGCAGACCGCCTGGGGCGAGCAGGTGGCCGAAGCCATCCTGTATTCGCTGTGGGACATGGGCCTGAAGGTCGGCCACGCGACCCGCTCGGTCGACGAGTCGATCCGCCAGGCGCGCGGCGACATGACGATCCGGACCGCCATCCTGGAGACGCGTTATCTTGCAGGCGACCGGCCGCTCTATGACGAGCTGGTCGCGCGTTTCGACAGCGAGGTGGTGCAGGGCACCGCCGCCGAGTTCGTCGCCGCCAAGCTCGCCGAGCGCGAGGAGCGGCATCGCCGCGGCGGCCAGTCGCGCTATCTGGTCGAGCCCAACGTCAAGGACGGCAAGGGCGGCCTGCGCGACCTGCACACGCTGTTCTGGATCGCCAAATACGTCTACCGCGTGCGCGAGACCGCCGAGCTGGTCGAGCGCGGCGTGTTCGACGCGCATGAATACCGCACCTTCCGGCGCTGCGCGGACTTCCTGTGGTCGGTGCGCTGCAACCTGCATTTCGTCAGCGGGCGTCCGGAAGAACGGCTGTCGTTCGACCTGCAGCGCGAGATCGCGGTGCGGCTGGGCTACACCAGCCATCCCGGCATGCAGGATGTCGAGCGCTTCATGAAGCACTACTTCCTGGTCGCCAAGGAGGTCGGCAATCTCACCGCGATCCTGTGCGCCAAGCTCGAGGACCAGCAGGCCAAGCCGGCGCCGGTGCTGAGCCGGATGATCTCGCGCCTGACCACCGGCTCGACCTGGCGGCGCGTGCCGGAGAGCGACGACTTCATCGTCGACAACAACCGCATCAACCTCGCCGCGCCCGACGTCTTCAAGCACGATCCGGTCAATCTGATCCGCATCTTCCGGCTGGCGCAGAAGAACAACCTCGCCTTCCATCCCGACGCGATGCGTGCGGTCACGCGCTCGTTGAACCTGATCAACACCGAGCTGCGCGACGATCCCGAGGCCAACCGGCTGTTCATGGAGATCCTGACCTCCAACGATGCCGAGGTCGTGCTGCGGCGGATGAACGAGACCGGCGTGCTCGGCCACTTCATCCGCGCCTTCGGCCGCATCGTCTCGATGATGCAGTTCAACATGTATCATCACTACACGGTCGACGAGCACCTGATCCGCTGCATCGGCTTCCTGCAGGAGATCGAGCGCGGCGGCATCGACGAGTTCACCCTGGCCTCCGACCTGATGCGCAAGATCCGGCCCGAGCACCGCGCCGTCATCTACATCACCGTGCTGCTGCACGACGTTGCCAAGGGCCGCCCCGAGGACCATTCCATCGCCGGCGCCAAGATCGCGCGCCGGCTGTGCCCGCGGCTCGGCTTCAACAATGCCGACACCGAGCTGGTCGCCTGGCTGATCGAGGAGCACCTGACGATGTCGACGGTGGCGCAGTCGCGCGACCTGTCGGACCGCAAGACGATCGAGAATTTCGCCGCCGTGGTGCAGTCGGTGGAGCAGATGAAGCTCTTGACGATCCTGACCACCGCCGACATCCGCGGCGTCGGCCCCGGCGTCTGGAACGGCTGGAAGGCGCAGCTCCTGCGCACGCTGTATTACGAGACCGAACCGGTGCTGACCGGCGGCTTCTCCGAGGTCAACCGCGCCAAGCGCATCACCGCCGCGCAGGCCGAATTCCGCAATGCCTTCACCGACTGGCCCGACGACGAGCTCAACACCTATATCGGCCGGCACTATCCGGCCTACTGGCTCAAGGTCGAGCTACCGCGCAAGATCCGCCATGCCCGCTTCGTGCGATCGAGCGAGGATGCGGGACACAAGCTCGCGATCAATGTCGGCTTCGATCCGGCCCGCGCCGTGACCGAGCTGACGATCTTCGCGATGGACCACCCCTGGCTGCTATCGATCATCGCAGGCGCCTGCGCCTCGGCCGGCGCCAACATCGTCGACGCCCAGATCTACACCACGACCGACGGGCGCGCGCTCGACACCATCGCGATCTCCCGCGAGTATGAGCGCGACGAGGACGAGGGCCGGCGCGCGACCCGGATCGGCGAGACCATCGAGCAGGTGCTGGAAGGCAAGCTGCGGCTGCCCGACGCGGTGGCGCGGCGCACCACGCGCGGCAAGCAGCACAAGGCGTTCTCGGTCGAGCCGGAAGTGACCATCAACAATCAATGGTCGGAGCTCTACACTGTCATCGAGGTCTCCGGCCTCGATCGGCCCGGCCTGCTCTACGAGCTGACCACGGCGATCTCGAAGCTGAACCTCAACATCGCCTCCGCCCATGTCGCCACCTTCGGCGAGCGCGCCCGCGACGTGTTCTACGTCACCGACCTCCTGGGCGCGCAGATCAACGCGCCGACCCGGCAGGCCGCGATCAAGAGCGCGCTGCTGCATCTGCTGGCGAACGACGACGCGGCCGCTCAACCGGCGGCATGAGGGACCATCGCGCGGCCCTGAGCCGCTCGGAGCCGATTTGAAGAAGGGGACCGGCACCAGCGCCGGCCCACGCAGGCTTGGGGGAGCCGAACCATGGCATTGATTGCAGACATCGTCGTCGGGCTGATCGGCCTGCTGCACGTCTACATTCTCGTGCTGGAGATGTTTCTCTGGACCAAGCCGGCCGGCTTGAGGGCGTTCAACAACACGCCGGAGCGCGCGGAGCAGACCAAGGTGCTCGGCGCCAATCAGGGCCTCTACAACGGCTTCCTCGCCGCCGGCCTGTTCTGGGGCCTGGCCCACCCGACGCCGGCCTTCGCGTTCCAGATCAAGATCTTCTTCCTGCTCTGCGTGCTGGTCGCCGGGCTTTACGGCGCGGCCACCGCGAGCCGCAAGATCCTGTTCATCCAGAGCGTGCCGGCCGCGATCGGCCTCGTGCTGGTCTGGCTCGCGGGCTGACCATCGAGTTTGCGGCCGTCCTTCGAGACGCCGGCCTCCGGCGGGCTCCTCAGGACGAGGGCGGAATTCGCGGCGCAATCTCCACCCTCATGGTGAGGAGCGCCGCCTTTGCGGCGCGCCTCGAAACATGAGGCCAATGCTCTCGCCGAAAGGCGACGAAATCCAGCACACGCCCCCGCCCCGCGGAACCGCCCCACCCGCGCTCCCCTCGCCTTGCGTCCGCCAAGCCGTTCCTCCACACTGCCTTCCAGCGATGGCGCCCATTGGGCAGACCAGCCGCACAACAAATCAGGAGGAACGATAGACCCCATGCGACAGGGATATTTCCGTCTTGCAGGGGCGGCCGCTCTGGCCGTCACCCTCTCCGTCACGTCAGCCTCGGCCCAGAAGAAGTACGATCCCGGCGCTTCGGATACCGAGATCAAGATCGGCCAGACCGTGCCGTTCTCGGGTCCCGCCTCGGCCTATGCCTCGATCGGCAAGACCCAGGCCGCCTATTTCAACATGATCAACGAGCAGGGCGGCATCAACGGCCGCAAGATCAAGCTGATCCAGTATGACGACGCCTACTCGCCGCCGAAGGCCGTGGAGCAGGTGCGCAAGCTGGTCGAGGACGACGAGGTGCTGCTGACGTTCCAGATCATCGGCACGCCGTCCAACGCCGCGGTCCAGAAATACCTGAACGCCAAGAAGGTGCCGCAGCTGTTCGCGGCCACCGGCGCCACCAAGTTCACCGATCCGAAGAACTTCCCCTGGACCATGGGATACAATCCCAACTACTTCACCGAGGGCCGCATCTACGGCCAGTACATTTTGAAGGAGCACCCCAATGCCAAGGTCGGCGTGCTCTATCAGAACGACGATCTCGGCAAGGACTACCTCAACGGCATCAAGGCCGGCCTCGGCGACAAGGCGGCGACGATGATCGTGTCCGAGGCCTCCTACGAGGTCTCCGATCCCACCATCGACTCCCAGCTCCTCAAGCTCAAGGCGGCCGGCGCCGACCTGCTGTTCTCGGCCGCGACGCCGAAGCAGGCGGCGCAGGCGATCAAGAAACTGCACGAGCTCGACTGGCACCCGGTGCACATCGTCGACATCAATGCGACGTCGGTCGGCGCGGTGCTTCAGCCGGCGGGTCTCGAGGCGTCCAAGGGCGTGATCTCGGTCAATTACGGCAAGGACCCGCTTGATCCGCAGTGGAAGGACGACCCGGGCATGAAGCGCTATTTCGAGTTCATGGCCAAGTATTATCCTGAAGGCGACAAGAACTCGAACTTCAACACCTATGGCTACGGCAACGCCGAGCTGCTGGTGACCATCCTGCGCATGTGCGGCGACAATCTCACCCGCGAGAACGTCATGAAGCAGGCGACGTCGCTGAAGGATGTCGTCGGCGACCTGTCGCTGCCGGGCATGAAGATCAACACCTCGCCGACCGACTACCGCGTCAACAAGCAGTTGCAGATGATGAAGTTCAACGGTGAGCGCTGGGAGCTGTTCGGCCCGATCCTGGAGGACAAGGGCGCGGCAGGTTAGCGCCACCCCTCGTCATTCCGGGGCAGCCCGATAGGGCTGAACCCGGGATCCATCTCACAACCGAATATCACGCCAAATGGATTCCGGGCTCGCGCTGCGCGCGACCGGAATGACGACATCACCGGTAAAGGGCTGCGCAACGGCGCAGCCCTTTTGCGTTGCGGCACGGATTGCGCCCCTTCGTCGCTCCTGCTGCCGCAGACACCACTGTCATGCCCCGCGCCGGCGGGGCATCCGGCACGTCGTGCACTCTCGGTCGAACGTGCCGTCCACGCTACTCGCCCATCGCCCTCTGCTTCGCGACCCGGTCGATCAAGCCCCATTGCTGCGCCTCATCCGCCGTCATGAAGTGGTCGCGATCGAGGGTGCGCTCGACGTCCTCATAGCTGCGCCCGCAATGCTCGGCATATAGCCTGATCACGCGGCGCTTGGTCTGCTCCATCTCCCGGGCGTGGATCAGGATATCGGAAGCCTGGCCCTGATAGCCGCCGAGCGGCTGATGGACGTGAAGGCTCGCATTGGGCAGCGCGGTGCGCTCGCCAGGCTCCCCCGCCATCAGCAGGAACGACCCCATCGAGCGCGCCGTTCCCATGCACAGCGTATGCACCGGCGCCTTGACGAATTGCATCGTGTCGTACATCGCGAGCCCGCTGGTGATCACGCCGCCGGGCGAATTGATGTAGAGGTGGATCGGCCGCTTCGGGTTCTCCGCCTCGAGAAACAGCAGTTGCGCGCAGACCAGGGCGGAGACGGTGTCGTTGACCTCGCCGTTGAGGAAGACGATCCGCTCGCGCAGCAGCCGCGAATAGATGTCGAAGGATCGCTCTCCCCGGCTCGACTGCTCGATGACCATGGGGACGAGTTGCATCGTGTCGCGCATGCGCGAGCTCCCGTTCAGTGAGTTGCTGATGAGTTGAAGCGTCAGGCCGCGCGCATCAGACTGCGCATGTTGCAGTTCGCCGCTGGCGGCGTCCGCCGCATCAGCGGCGCCGCGGCCAGTCCGTGGATGATCCTGAGCCGCGTGCCGCCATCGGCGTTGGGGATGACCTGGAACGTCACGATGCTTTCGAGGTAGGGCGGCTCGTCGTCGCGCATGCGGTAGCGCACTTCCTCGCCCGGCGTCGACGAGATCGGCGCGGCATCGGCGAGGTCGCCGGGCGGCAGCCAGGTGTCGCGCAGCGCCGGACTGCTGATGGCCCGCCAGACTTTCTCCGGCGGCGCATCGAGCTCGTAGTCGAGCACCAGTTCATCGCCCTGCGCGTCAGCCTCGAGATCGGTCATTGGTCCATGTCCTTCAGCAGGGTTTTCAACGCATCGACCCGTGACGGCCAGTAGGCCCGGTACTTCGTCAGCCAGCGCGCGATCAGCGCCAGTCCAGTCGGATCGACCTCGTAGTTGACGAAACGACCCTGCCGTTCTTCGCGCACCAGTCCCGCGTTTCTGAGAACCGCGAGGTGCTGGGACATCGCCGGCTGACTGATCGTCAAACCTTCTCGAAGGGCGCTGGCATTCATGCCGCCGGCCGCGAGCTTCTCGAAGATCGCGTAGCGCGTCGGATCGGCCAGCGCCTTGAAGATGTCACTCTCGATCATGACGACACATAAGCATAAACTTATGCGTTGTGCAAGCCCGCAGCCCAAGCATTGGCGAGCCTATCGAGCGATCCCACGCTCGCGGACTGCATTCCACTGTAGAAAACACTCTCGCAAAGTCCCCCGCTGCGCTCCCTCCCCCCTTGTGGGGGAGGGTTGGGGAGGGGGGCCTCCGGGCGACCGTCCTCGTAGCTCCCCCCCTCCCTAACCCTCCCCCACAAGGGGGGAGGGAACCTACCGCCGATGGGGCGTCGACTTCGACCAACACTGCTGAGAAAAAACTACGCCGGCACCTCGCCAAAGTTCTTCCCCACCGGCAGTACCGCATGCCGGATGAGCCGCGAGTCTTCCACCGCCGCCTGCCTGTGCTTCACCGCTTCGCGGTAGACGGGATCCCGGATCATCTCGACGAACGCCTGCGCGGACGGATATTCCGCGATGAAGCAGTGATCCCAGCGCTCCTCCTGCGGGCCGATCAGCATCAGCTCGAAGCGGCCCTGCCAGATGATGCGGCCGCCGAGGCGCTCGAACACCGGGCCGCTCTCGCGGCCATAGGCGGCATAGGCTTCCGCGCCGCTGACCTTGCGTCCGTCGGGATAGGCCGCCTCCTTGCGCAGTCGCACCAGGTTCAGCATGTGGATCGGACCCGGGCGGTCGTTCTCCCGGAACTGCGCGAACACCTCCTTGGTGGGATCGATATGGCCCATGAACTCCCTCGTCTGTTGTTGTTTACCTTGGCTTAACCATAACGCGGCGTTACGAGCGCGAAACTCCTAATCGCGCGTTAAGCTCTTCCTAACTGCCCCTTAAACTCCGGACATTACCGTGGTCGGACGGCGGGATCGCGGGCTCGGGTTGCGTATGGCGCGGGGACGGAAACAGGGCGGCGGACGCAAGGAGCCGCGATTCGGTCTTGCGGCCGCGATGGCCGATCTGCGCCTCGACCCCAAGGATCGCATTCCCTCCGACAACGCGCCCAAGAAGTCCGCTGCAAAGAAAAGGCCGGTCGAGCCGGACGACGAGGACGATGTGCCGGCGCGCGCGCCGAAAGCCACCCCACCGAAACCGAAGCCTGCCCGAGCCAAGTCACGCTGGGGGATGTCGGTCGGCCGCATGTTCTACTGGGCACTGGTCTGCGGCCTGTGGGGCGTGATCGCGCTGGTCGGCGTCGTGATCTGGGCCGGCGCGCATCTGCCGCCGATCCAGTCGCTGGAGATCCCGAAGCGGCCGCCGACGATCGAGATCGTGGGCTATGACGGCAGCATGCTGGCGCAGCGCGGCGAGATGGCGGGCGCCAATGTCGCGCTGAAGGATCTGCCGCCCTATCTGCCGAAGGCCTTCATCGCCATCGAGGACCGCCGCTTCTATCAGCATTTCGGCATCGATCCGATCGGCATCGCCCGCGCCGTGGTCGCCAACGTCCTGCATCGCGGCGTGTCGCAGGGCGGCTCGACCCTGACGCAGCAGCTCGCCAAGAACCTGTTCCTGACCCAGGAGCGTACGCTGGCGCGCAAGCTGCAGGAGGCCGAGCTGGCGCTGTGGCTGGAGCGCAAATATTCCAAGCGCGAGATCCTGGAGCTGTATCTCAACCGGGTCTATTTCGGCTCCGGCGCCTATGGCGTCGAGGCGGCGGCGCAGCGCTATTTCGGCAAGTCGGCGCGGCAGGTGACGATCGGCGAGGCCGCGATGCTCGCAGGTCTCGTCAAGTCTCCGTCGCGGCTGGCGCCGAACCGCAACCCGGAGGGCGCCGCCAAGCGCGCGCAGACCGTGCTCGCGGCGATGGCCGACGCCAAGTTCATCACCGACGCCCAGGCGCAGGCCCAGATCGCGCACCCTTCCGTCGCGGTGAAGCCGGCCGGCGCCGGCACCATCAACTACGTCGCCGACTGGATCGGCGAGGTGCTCGACGATCTCGTCGGCCAGGTCGAGGAATCGATCGTGGTGGAGACCACGATCGATCCGAAGCTGCAGAGCGTCGCCGAGGCCGCGATCATCGACGAGCTCGCGGCCAAGAGCGTCAAGTTCAACGTCAGCCAGGGCGCGCTGGTGGCGATGACGCCGGATGGCGCCGTGCGCGCCATGGTCGGCGGCCGCAACTATTCCGACAGCCAGTTCAACCGCGCCGTCACCGCCAAGCGCCAGCCCGGCTCGGCGTTCAAGCCGTTCGTCTATCTCACCGCAATCGAGCAGGGCCTGACGCCGGACACGGTCCGCCAGGACGCGCCGCTCGATCTGAAGGGCTGGAAGCCGGAGAACTACACCCGCGAATATTTCGGCCCGGTGACCTTGACCCAGGCGCTGGCGATGTCGCTCAACACGGTCGCGGTGCGCGTCGGCCTCGAGGTCGGGCCGAAGAACGTGGTGCGGACCGCGCACCGGCTCGGCATCGCCTCCAGGCTCGATCCCAACCCGTCGATCGCGCTCGGCACCTCCGAGGTGTCGATGATCGAGCTGGTCGGCGCCTATGCGCCGTTCTCGAATGGCGGCCTCGCCGTCTCGCCGCATGTGGTGACGCGGATCAGGACGCTCGACGGCAAGCTGCTCTACATGCGCCAGACCGAGCAGCCGGTGCAGGTGATCGAGCCGCGCAACGCGGCGATGATGAATCAGATGATGCAGGAGACGCTGATCTCCGGCACCGCGAAGAAGGCCGAGATCCCGGGCTGGACCGCTGCCGGCAAGACCGGCACCAGCCAGGATTTCCGCGACGCGTGGTTCATCGGCTACACCGCGCATCTCGTCACCGGCGTCTGGCTCGGCAATGACGACAACTCGCCGACCAAGAAGGCGACCGGCGGCGGCCTGCCGGTCGAGGTCTGGACGCGCTTCATGCGATCAGCGCATCAGGGCGTGCCGGTGGCGGCGCTGCCGAATGCACAGAGCCCCGGCGTGGTCCCGACACTGGCGCAGATCGCCTCACAGATCACGGCGCCGACGGCCCCTGCCCCCAATGCCGCCTACTCCGCGCGCTCGGCGCCGCCGCCAAGCCGCAACAATGTGCGGCCGGAGCCCGCCGCCGGCCTCGATGGCTGGCTGGTCGACCGGCTGTTCGGTGGTCGGCGCTGAGCTGAGCTCATCGCGTGACGACTTGCGCCACGCCCACCGTCATTCCGGGGCACCGCAGGCCTTGAACCCGGAATATCGACATTGCCTGGTGTTCTTTTCCAACAAGCTCGGAATTCCGGGTTCAATCGTCAACGCGCATGCGCGCGTTCACGATTGCCCCGGAATGACGATGGCTCGGCTGAGGATGGATGCAACCCGGCTGGCTCAGCCAGCCGCCTTGGCGATCGGAAGCGGAGCCGGATCAACCGCCCCAGAACCAGCCGTCTGCGCCAAAACGCGTCCGATCTGCCGCAGCATCAGGCTCGCGCGGTGGGCGCTGTAGTCCAGCAGCCAGCGGCTGAAGGCACTGGCGGCCATCGGCCGCGCGAACAGGAAGCCCTGCATCGCATCGCAGCCGAGCTCGGCCAGCAGCTTGCGCTGCGGCTCGGTCTCGACCCCTTCGGCGACCACGGCCACGTCGAGGCTCTGGCCGACGCGCACGACCGCGGTCACGATCGCCCGCGTGCCGCTGTCGTTCTCGAAATCGCGCATGAAGCTGCGATCGATCTTCAGCTCGTCGATCGGCAGCTGGGCCAGCCGGCTCAGGCTGGAATAGCCGGTGCCGAAATCGTCCAGCGACAGGCCGACGCCCATGTTGCGCAGCTCGTTCATGGTCGCGATCACGGTGGCGCGCTCGTTGAGGATCACCCCTTCGGTGATCTCCAGCATCAGCATCTTCGCCGGCAGGTCGTTGGCGGCCAGGATCTGCGCCACCATCGCCGCCAAGTTGACGTTCTGGAAGTTGATCGGCGACAGGTTCACCGAGATGCAGGGGATATCGAGACCGGCACGCCGCCACGACGCCATCTGCTGACAGGCCAGCTTGATCGACCACACACCGATCTGCTCGATCAGACCACATTCCTCGGCAAGCGGAATGAACTTGGCGGGCGAGACCTCGCCGAGCACCGGATCGTGCCAGCGCGCCAGCGCTTCGACGCCGTGGATCGCGCCGTCGCGGGTGCGGATCTGCGGCTGATAGTGCAGGGTCAGGGCCTCGCTGGCGATCGCCTCGCGCAGCGCGGTCGAATGCATCAGCCGCTCTTCGGCGAGCTTGTCGATGTCGGCGCTGAAGAAGCGGTAGGTCGCCCGGCCACCGCGCTTGGCCTTGTACATCGCCGCGTCGGCCTGCTTGATCAGGGTCTCGATGTCCTTGGCGTTGTCAGGATAGAGGCTGAGCCCCATGCTCGCCGACATCGGCACCTGCCGCTTGCCGATCGTCAGCGGCATGGCGAGCGCCGCGGTGATCCGCGCCGCCGCCAGCGAGGCCTCGAGCGGATCGCGGTTCTGCAGCACGATCACGAACTCGTCGCCGCCGAGCCGGCCCAGCATGTCGCCGGCGCGGATCTGCGCCCGCAGGCGGTTGGCGAAGCCGACCAGGAACTCGTCGCCGGCGGCATGGCCCAGCGTGTCGTTGACGTCCTTGAAATTGTCGGCGTCGAGGAAGGCGACGGCGACGTGTCCGCCTTCCGGACAGGCCTTGATGGCTTCGGCGATCAGCGACGGGATGCGGGCACGGTTGGGCAGGCCCGTCAGCATGTCGTGATAGGCGACCTGCGAGATCGTCGAGCGGACCTCCTGGCGCTCGATGGCGAGCGCACCGAGCTGGACGCAGGCGGCGACGATCTGCTCGTGCCAGGGGCTGGGGCCGCGGCATTCACGGAAGTAGAAGGCAAAGGTGCCGATGACGCGGCCGTCCTTGCCCTTGATGGGCGACGACCAGCAGGCGCGCAGGCCGGCGGCGAGCGGGCCGGCCTTGTAGGGCTGCCAGCGCGGATCATTGTCGATGTCGCGCGACAGCACCGGCTCGCAGAGATAGGCGGCGGTGCCGCAGGAGCCGACGTCCGGCCCGATCGGGATCCCGTCGAGGCTGGCGGAAAAATCGGCCGGCAGGCTCGGGCCGCCGAGCGGATGCACGTGCCCATCGGAATCGACGTGCAGGATCGAGCAGACGACGTCAGGGGCGAGCTCTTCGACCCGGCGGCACAGTTGATCGGCGATGGTCGTGATCGAAACGTCGGACGCCAGCGACGCCATGATCAGCTGCTGCAGCGAGCGCAGCTGCTTGGTCTCCCGGATGTCCGTGAGCAGCCCGAACAGATATCTGACCTTGCCCCGCCTGGTCCGGTGGGCCTTGACATAGGCGGTCGTCCAGATCTCGCGGCCGTCCTTGTCGTAGACCAGCACGTCCTCCTCGATGCCGCGGTCGTCCTCGAGGCATTGCCTCAGCCGGTTGACGATGGCGGGATCGGTGCAGGGGCCGGTCAGCAGTTCCTCGGCGCGGCGCCCGATCGCCTGTTCAGGCGTGTAGCCGAACAGGCTGGCAAAGGCGGCGTTGGTGTACAGGACGTTGAGATGGCGATCGGTGACGATGACGGCCCGGTTGGTCCGATCGGCGACCGATGTCAGCAGCGCATTGCGCTCGCGCATGTCGACTTCGGTGGTCACGTCACGAATGAACAGCAACGAACGGACCGGCTCATCCTCCCGGCCCGGCGGGAGCGCGCACAACGACAGGCGGAGGCGGGTCCGCCCGCCGTCGGCATGACGCATCGTCATTTCGCGGGCGTCGGACTGATCCGGCTCCTGCTGCGTGTCGGTCGCCTCGGCGCACGGGGTCGCCGCGATCAGATCCGCGGGGAGACCCAGGCTTTCGAGGTCGGCGCCGACCAGAGCGGCCGGCTCACGCCGCAGCAGCACCGACGCCGCCTGATTGGCGTGCTGGACGTGGCCCTGCGCGTCGAGAAAGAGAATCGCCTCGGAGGCACCGTCGAGCGCGGCAGAGAGCAATTGTGTGGATGCGGCCGGTTGAAACTCGCTTGCAAACATCGTTCGATTCGAGGCGCGCTGCACGTTTCGAGAGAAACGATCGGCGCTTTGGTTGCAGCGAACGGCCCGGCAGCTCGCTGGGACGTCACCTTGGGTTGATTGCGGTAAATCTGGCGAGCGCAGCGTTACAGCCACGTTAAGGCGCCGCCGATTTGGGCAATATCCTGCGACTGCAGGCGAGAAGGCTTAAGAATTCGATAGTCCGCAGGCGGGTTCTGAGTTCATCGATGCAGATTGGAACCCGACGAAGAAATGGCCCGGACCAGAAGGCCGGGCCATTGGGACTCACATCGTCGAGAGGTCTGTCGTCGAGACCTCAGTCGTCGATGCCATAGCGATGCAGATCGTTGCCGCAGGTGTCGAGCCACTTCTTGGCGCGCTCGACCGAGGCGCAGATTCTGCCGCACACCTTCCAGAACCGCGGCGAGTGGTTCATCTCGATCAGATGCGCGACCTCGTGCGCGGCGAGATAGTCGAGCACGAAGGGGGGCGCCAGGATGAGACGCCACGAGAACGACAGCGAGCCGGCCGAGGTGCACGAGCCCCAGCGGCTCGACTGGTCGCGGATCGACAGCCGCTTGACCTTGACGCCGAGCTGCTCGGCATAGCCGTCGGCGGCCTTCTGCAGGTCACGGCGCGCCTCGCGCTTGAGGAAGTCGAGCACGCGGCGTTCGGTGTGCTCGATCCCGCCGGCCACGCACAGGATCTTCTCGCCGCTGTCGCGCGTCTCGGTCCACACCGTGCCGCGCTCGCCGGCGCGATGCACGATCTTGTGCGGCACGCCGCGCAGCGGCACCAACGTGCCCGGCAGGAATGGCGCCGCCTTCGGCAGCCGGCCGAGACGCGCCGCGATCCACGCGCCGTGACGCTGCGCGAAGTCTTTCGCTTCGATGATGGTGCCGCGCGGAGGCATCGTCAGGATCGCTTCGCGATCCGACGGATGAATTCTCAGGGTATAACGTCGCGCACGACGGTGACGCCGCAATCTAATCGAGTAGATTTGCGAGCCGTGCTTGACGAGAAGACGCGAGGGTTCGGCGGGCCGCCGATAAAGTAGCGCGCGAGTGGCCATTTCTGTCAGTCCGGGGGGTAAGAACTCGCCCGGATTTTGCCATATCCACCGCCAGGGAAAGCGCTCGGCGCAAAAACAAATCATTTGCCCAACATACAGGGGTTCCGAAGGTTCCGTACCCCAGCAGTTGGGCCTCTCAGGCTCCCGAAGATATGAATTCAGATTCAAAAGCATCGCTCAAGGAGCGACGCCACATTCACTGCTTGAGTCACTCCTGAATTCCGGTTTCTACCGTCCCTTCAAAGAGTTACCGCGCAGCCGGATTCGGATGCGCGGTGAATGTGATTGTCGCTCATTCAGCCGCAATGGCGAGCAGCGACTTGGGATCGGCCGCCGACAACATGAAATCGTTGATGCGCGGCACGATCTCCGACTTGAATCGCGAGCCGTTGAACACGCCGTAATGACCGACACCTGGTTGCACGTAGTGAACCCGGCGATGATCCGGGATCGACGAGCAGAGTCCATGCGTCGCTTCGGTCTGACCGAGACCGGAGATGTCGTCCTTCTCGCCTTCGACGGTCATCAACGCCACACGCGTGACCTTCGACGGGTCGACCAGCGTGCCGCGGTGGGTCATCTCGCCCTTCGGCAGCGCGTGTCGGATGAACACCGTCTCAACCGTCTGCAAATAATATTCCGCAGCCAGGTCCATGACGGCGAGATACTCGTCGTAGAAGTCGCGGTGCTTGTCGACCTGGTCGCCGTCACCCTTCACGAGGTTGGCGAACAGCGCCTTGTGGGCGTCGACATGGCGGTCGAGGTTCATGCTGATGAAGCCGTTCAGCTGCAGGAAGCCCGGATAGACGTCGCGCATCACGCCGGGATGCGGGAACGGCACCTTGGTGATGACGTGGTTGCGGAACCAGTCGATGCCGCGCTCCTGGGCGAGATTGTTCACGCCGGTCGGATTGCGCCTGGTGTCGATCGGGCCGCCCATCAGGGTCATCGAGATCGGTGCGAACGGATCGCGCTCGGCCTCCATGACCGACACCGCGGCCAGCACCGGCACCGCCGGCTGGCACACCGCCATGACGTGCATGTTGGTGCCGAGGAAGCGCAGCATCTCGATGACGTAGTCGATGTAGTCGTCGAGGTCGAAACGGCCCTCGGCCAGCGGAACCATCCGCGCGTCGGACCAGTCGGTGATGTAGACCTCGTGGGTCGGCAGGAACGCCTCGACGGTACCGCGCAACAGCGTCGCGTAATGGCCGGACATCGGCGCCACGATCAAGAGCCGGGGCTGGGGCGCGCGCAGAGGGCGGGTCAGCTTGCGGTCGAAATAGAGCAGCCGGCAGAACGGCTTTTCCCAGATCGCGCGGACCTCGACCGGGGTCCGGATGCCGTTGACCTCGGTCTCGTCGAGACCCCATTCGGGCTTGCCGTAGCGGCGCGTGGTGCGCTCGAACAGCTCGCAAGCCGCTGCGACCGACTTGCCCATCTCGGTATGCGCCCAGGGATTGAGCGGGTTCTGAAACAGGATCTTGGTGGCATCGGTGACAGCGCGCGCCGGATTGAGCGATGCATGCGCCATTTCGTACATCCAGTACATCGGTGTCGTCAGGACCGGACTGCCTTCCGACGCCAGGGGCGGTGCACCGCCAAACTCACCTATCGGCATTCTCGTTCAACCTCTCTGCAACGCAGCATACTGCCGAATGCGTAATTAAGCGTCAATGCGGTGTTGTACGTGTCAACGCCGCAAAGCGACGAAATGAGCCCGGAAATCCACGGGAAAAGCGCAATTATTCCCCTGCCGCCAGCAGCGAGCCGGCGCGGCGCGCGCTGCGCAAAAGAGCAATGAATGCCGCAAACGACGCCAGCAGCAGGGCGGCATTGAGCCCGAGCGCGGTCAGCATCAGGTCGGACCGGAAGACGTGATCGGCCAGCAGCGCGCGCATGCCCTCGAACACGTAGGTCGGCGGCAGCGACCAGGCGACGAGCTGCAGCCAATGCGGCAGCACCTGGACGGGATAGTACACGCAGGCCAGCGGCATCAGCGCGAACATCAGGGTCCAGACGATGCTCTCAGCGCCAAGCCCGTTGCGCAGCACCAGACCCGACACGAAGATTCCGACCGCCCAGGAGGTGAAGATCAGATTGCAGAAGAACGCGATCAGCGGCAGCCCGAGGCTGTAGAAGTTGAAGTCGAAGAACCAGACCGCGATCAGGGTCATCGGGATGATGCCGATGGCCAGCCGGATCAGGCTCATCGTCATCAGCGCCAGCAGGAATTCGATCGGCGTCAGCGGGCTCATCATCAGGTTGCCGATGTTGCGCGCCCACATCTCCTCCAGGAAGGAGATCGAGAAGCCGAGCTGGCCGCGGAACAGGATGTCCCACAGGATCACTGCGCCGATCAGCGTGCCGCCAGCTTTGGCGAAGAAGCCGGCATTGGCGGTGATGTAGGTCTGCAGGAACCCCCAGGTGATGATCTGCAGGGTCGGCCAGTACATCAGCTCCAGCAACCGCGGCCAGGACGACAGCAGCAGGTACCAGTAGCGCAGGATCATCGCGCCGATCCGGTGCGGCGAGATGTGGAGGGAAAGATCGTTCATTGCGCCGCCTCCCGGTCGCGGCCGCGGGCGACGTCGAGAAACACCTCCTCGAGCGTCGAGCGGTTGTAGCGCGCCATGATCTGCGCCGGGCTGTCGTCGTCCTCGATGCGACCGCGCTTCATGATGATGACGCGGTCGCACAGACGCTCGACCTCCAGCATGTTGTGGGAGGCGAGCAGGATGGTGGCGCCGCGGCGCGCGCGATAGCGCTCGAGATGGCCGCGCACCCAGTCGGCGGTGTCGGGATCGAGCGAGGCGGTCGGCTCGTCCAGGAGCAGCAGCTCGGGATCGTTGATCAGCGCCTTCGCCAGCGCGACGCGTGTCTTCTGCCCGGCCGAGAGCTTGCCATTGGCGCGATCGATGAAGTCGGTCAGGTCGAGCTGCGACGCGAGTTCGGCGATCCGCTCCTTGAGGTGGTCCACCGCATAGAGCCGGCCGAAGATGGTGAGGTTCTGCCGCACCGTGAGACGCATCGGCATGTCGACATAGGGGCTCTCGAAGTTCATCCGCCCCAGCACGGCCGCCGCCTCGTCCGGCATGCTGTGGCCGAGCACGGCGACCTCGCCCGAGGTCGGCTGCACCAGCCCCATGATCATCGCAATCGTCGTGGTCTTGCCGGCACCGTTGCCGCCGAGCAGCCCGGTGATGCTGCCCCGGCGGATCGCAAAGGAGATGCCGTCGACGGCCGTCGTCGTCTTGTAGACCTTGGTCAGCCGCGACACGGCAATCGCGGGCGAAACCGAGCCGGAATCGGATGAGAGGGTCGGCACTGCGTCATCTTGCGTCATGGGAGGGGTTCATTGAGGCATTGTGCCGCAAACCGCAACAGGCCACCAACGGCCGCCCAGATTTGTCGCCGCGCCTGCGCGGCATTAGGTTCCCGTCATGACCGACGACGCCCTGATCATCGACACGCCCGACACCGACTATCGCCATCCGCGCCAGCGCGTCCGGCTCGACACCATCCTGCGGCTGCGCTGGCTGGCGGCGCTCGGTCAGTTGAGCGCGATCTTCATCGTGGTGCAGGGGCTGGAGTTCGACCTGCCGGTGGTGCCCTGTCTGGCCGTGATCAGCATCTCGGCGCTGCTCAATCTCGGCCTGCAGATCGCCTTCAATCCGATGCAGTTGCTGGAGCCGGCCCACGCCGGTGGCCTGCTCGCGCTCAACATCATCGAGCTGACGGTGCTGCTCTATCTCACGGGAGGGCTCGAGAATCCGTTTTCCTACATGTTCCTGGCGCCGGTGCTGATCTCGGCGACCGCGCTGCCGGTCCGCCTGACGATCATGCTCGGCCTGCTCGCCGTGGCCTGCGCCACCGCCTTGTTCTTCATGCACCTGCCGCTGCCGTGGGAAGGCGAGGAGCCGCTGATCTTCCCGCCGATCTATCTGTTCGGCGTCTGGCTTTCGATCGCGCTCGCGATCGGCGTCACCAGCCTCTATGCGTTCCAGGTGACCGAGGAGGCACGGAAGCTGTCGGACGCGCTGGCGGCCACCGAGCTGGTGCTGGCGCGCGAGCAGCACCTCACCCAGCTCGACGGTCTCGCGGCGGCCGCCGCGCACGAGCTCGGCACCCCGCTCGCGACCATCGTGCTGATCTCGCGCGAGTTGGAGCGCGCCCTGCACGACAACAGCCAGGTCACGTCCGACATCAAGACCCTGCGCGAGCAGGCGCAGCGCTGCCGCGACATTCTCGGCAAGATCACCCAGCTGTCCTCGATCGGGTCGATGTACGACCGGATGAAACTGTCGACCTTGATCGAGGAGACGGTCGCACCGCATCGCGACTTCGGCGTCGACATCAAGGTGCGCGTCGCGGTGGCCGCAGCCAAGGAACCGGTCGGCTCACGGAATCCTGCGATCCTCTATGGCGTCGGCAACATCCTGGAGAATGCCGTCGATTTCGCGCGCAACGCCGTCGAGGTGAACGCCTGGTGGAACAACGAGACGGTCGAGATCGTGGTGTCCGACGACGGCCCCGGCTTCGCACCTGATATCCTGAAGCGGATCGGCGAGCCCTATCTGTCGCGGCGGCCGAGCGTCGAGGACGGCCCGGGAGGTAACCAGGGCGGCGGACTCGGGCTCGGCGTGTTCATCGCCCGCACCCTGCTGGAGCGGACCGGGGCCAAGGTCTCGTTCAGCAATCGCACCTTCCCCGACCACGGCGCCGTGGTCCAGATCGTCTGGCCGCGGCGGCGCTTCGAGGCCAGCGAGGACGACGATGGCGAGGCGGAGCCGGAATGAAACCCGCGGGGCAGCCGCCCCTGGCGTGCTCCTGGCATACAGCGCACCCGCCCCTGCGCGGCGTCACGCCGCAGACTGCGGCAACCCGCGATCTTGGCAGCGGCGACTCGGCAGACCATATGAGGATGGACCAGATCGTCTCGCAACCATCGAGCCTTCTTCTCAAGGATATATGACCGTGGGCGCCATCGCCGAACTGACGAACCACCCGGACCGCTCTCTCCTCATCGTGGAGGACGACAAGCCGTTCCTGGAGCGCCTGTCGCGCGCCATGGAGACTCGCGGCTTCACCGTCACCTCCTGCGAAAGCGTCGCCGAAGGTATTTCACAGATCGGCAAGGCGGCGCCGGCCTTTGCCGTGGTCGACCTCCGGCTCGGCGACGGCAACGGCCTCGACGTGGTGTCGGCGCTGAAGCGCAAGCGTCCCGAAGCCCGCGCCATCGTGCTGACCGGCTACGGCAACATCGCCACCGCGGTGACCGCGGTGAAGATGGGCGCGGTCGACTATCTCGCCAAGCCGGCCGATGCCGACGACGTGGTCGCCGCGCTGCTGTCGACCACCAGCGAAAAGTCCGAGCTGCCGCAGAATCCGATGTCGGCCGACCGCGTGCGCTGGGAGCACATCCAGCGCATCTACGAGATGTGCAATCGCAACGTCTCGGAAACGGCGCGCCGCCTCAACATGCACCGCCGCACCCTGCAGCGCATCCTCGCCAAGCGCGCACCGAAGTAAGCGAGCGCTTGCTCGCTCCGGCGTCAGTGCGTCTTCACGAACGCCTGTAGCGCGTGGAAGACCGTGCGCCGCGGGTTGCGGCTGCACCAGTTGCGCATCCAGCTGTCGACCTCGGTCAGATCGAGCTTGATCTGCCGGCCCTCGTCGCCGCGGTCCGCATTGATCGCGGAGACGTAGCCCATCATCCACTGCTGATATTTTGATATGGCGTTGACGTAGGGTTCGTCGCCATTGCTGATCGCCTTGTAGGTGCCGGGCGGCTGCTCCTCGGCGGCGGCGATGAAGCGCTCGCAGGAATCGGCCCCCACGCCGAGGACGTAGAACGCCTTTTCCTCCGCGCGGACTCCAGTCGCGAAGAGCAGTGCCAACGCCAAGACCACCCGTCGCATCTGTCGTCCCTGTCCGCACCCCTGGGCTGGATACTGCTCGAACCTTAAAATTGTTCCGGCATGTTGCGCCCTATGCGGGGCAATTATCAGGCAAAGCCGGGGAAATTGCCGGGAGGCCAGACGGGTCGATGCTGTCGCCCTTGGCAACAGTCCTGAATCGGGCGCGGGTGCACGATAGGCTGATAGGCGCCACGATTCGCCGCTCGCGTCAGCTCTCCCCGGCCAGCCGGGAGAAATCGGCCAGCACGGCGGCGATCAGCTCTCGGTGCCTGGTATCCTGTTCCGCAAGACTCGCGGCGTAGAGGTTCAGCAGATAGCGCGCCTTCGCGGCAGCTTCCGGCCACGACGCAGCCGCGTGGGCGAGCAGGTGCTGCTCGAGAACCGCCTGGCGCTCGCGCAGGTCCCGTGCGTGAGTTTCGGCCTCCGCCAACGCGCGACGCAGGTCCACGGCCTTCTGCGCGCTCATCCCGCGGTGGCTGTCGAGATCGAACGGTTCGTCAGTCATCCGATGCACTCGCGTCGATACGCTGCGCGTCTGCAAGATCGGCCGAACTGATGGATACCATCTCGACGGCACCAGAGTGCGGACGGTCGGCGGGCAGCATCATCATCGTCGCAACCCGGCGGTAGGCAGCAAAGGACAGCCCCTCGATCATCTCTTCGTCCGTGACCACCTCATAGGTGCCTTCCGGCAGGAGACGCTCGATGCTTCTGATCCGGAACGGATGTCTGAAGGTGACGAATTCGCGCCGCGAGCGAATGCTCATCTGCGCCTACCTTTCGCAACAGGCCCGCTGTCGCTGTCGCAACCTCAAGGCTTCTACGAAGCATGCGCCTTGCGGCCGGCAATAGCCACCGCTTTCTCGTCAGCACGACGGATGAGCGGCTGGGCCGTCATCGCACCGTGTCGCTGCGCTTTGGTGCTCGCTATTACAGGAGCCAGGGTGTATCAATGGTGATCACCGCCATTCCGACGGCATTCACCGGTGACTGAGGGTCACGAGCGCTCCCGCCGCAAACCACGCGAGGGATAGCCAATGCCGCAGTTTCGTCTGAGCGAGTGGATCGTTCCACCCATCATCGTGCCGCTGCTGCTGATCCTTCTCGCGCTCGCAACTGCCGCGCTGCATTCGTAGGTCACACCGCCGTGCGCCCCGTCGGCGTTGGTGTACGATGGCCACCCGCCGACAAGGCAGTGGCGCCGCGCACGCAGGATCGAGACAGCGCCTTCGTTCGATGCGCTGAACCAGCTCCAACCCGAGTCGAGGAGACCGACATGGCCAAAGGTCAGCAAAAAAGCAATCGGGAAGCCAAGAAGCCCAAGAGGGAGAAGCCCAAGAGCATTGCCGCAGCGCCGAGCCAGAAGGCCGGAGCATGGCAGCCGGATTTTTCCAGCGACAAAAAGAAGCGCTAGGGGCTTTCCGGTCTCATCAGTCTGGATGGTTCTCCCGCACGCAAGGCCGCGCGCAATGCGGTGACGATGCGGCTGACCGTACTGGCAGCGCAAAGGACAGAGCATGGCGCGCGAAACGATCTATTTCGTCCAGGCGTTCAGCACCGGCCGGGGCGGACGCCCGAAAGCCGAGACGCCGATCGCCTGCAAGACGGAATCGAGCGCGCTCCGAACTGCGGAACGACTGGTGTCGAGCAAGGCAGGCGTCGTCGCCTTCTCGTCATCGGGCGATCCCGACATGGGCGACTATGACGATGAGCCGACGGTTTTCTTCCGCCACGGCGAGTTGCCGTCGGCTTTCGATTGAGATGCGCACCCGCTTTGCCGCCGGCAACCACCGCCGAGCGCCCCCTTGGATGACGTCCGCCCATCTGCGGCGCCCTCCGAACCTGATCGGACACACACATGATTGAGTTTCCAAATCACAGCCGCTCCTATGATCGCACGCGACGTGCCGTACGGTTCTGGGGCTACGACAGCGCGATCGAAGCGTCGTTCTTCGTCGACGAGGGCGCGTTGAGACGCCTTCAACCCGACACCTGTCCGGACGAGTCGGGCTTTCTGACTGCGTTCGATTCCAACCGTGAGCGCATCTGCGCCGCCGCCGCCAAGGTCTATGTCCGAGGAAGCCGGGGATCCTACGATCTCGTCGCTGCAAATTTTTGACGGCGCTGCCTGCGGATCGGCTCTCAGCGATGCGATGTCTCTCATCTCGAGAGTCGTGACCTGACGGAGCCTGCGTCACCTACCTAGGCAGGGAACCCCGTCCAGTGGAGCGCGCTTAAGGATTCTCTAGAGGTCCGCGTGGCCCTGCGGGTCGATCAGCCGGTTGATCCGTTGCGCCGCCGCGAGCCCGAAGCGCACCGTCATCAGCTTGCGCGTCGGCGCCGGCAATCTGTGCTCAGGCGCCTCGCAATGCAGGTGGGCGCCATAGGCATCGGCCACGATCAGGCCGGTGTCCTGCGGAAAGATCTCGCACGGCAGATCCTGCGTGAAGGCGAAGAACAGCCGGTCGCAATGCAGCCGATAGTCCTCCCATTTGTGATCGGCGCGCAGATCCTCCAGCGACGACTTGATCTCGACGATCCAGATCTCGCCGCGCTCGTTCAGCGCCACCAGGTCGGCGCGGCGGCCCGACGGCAGCGGCAGCTCGCTGATGGTGGCAAAGCCGAGCGAGCGCAGCAGCCGCGAGGTGCCGCGCGCGATCGAAAGCGCCGTTTCCGACTGGCGGCGGTCGACTGGGACGAGGCTGATTCTGGCGGCTGACGAGTCCATCGCTGCAGCATAGCCGATTCCAGGCGTCTCCCAAGCCCTGTTGACGCCCCGATGCGGGCCGCTGCAGCGCGGAGCCGCGGCGGAGCTCCGCACCGACAGCCGCCTTTTCACTTGGCGCATTGCGAAAAATCGGCATGCTGGCGGCATGAGCGAACAGAACCAGACCAGGGCGAAGGCCGGCGCGATGATCGTGCCCGTGACGCCGTTCGAGCAGAACTGCACCATCCTGTGGTGCGAGGCGACGAAGAAGGCGATCGTGATCGATCCCGGCGGCGACGTGCCGAACATCCAGGCGGCGATCGCGCAGGCCAAAGTCACCGTCGAGAAGATCTGGCTGACGCATGGCCATATCGATCACGTCGGCGGCGCGGCCGATCTGCGCGACCAGCTGAAGGTGCCGATCGAGGGACCGCATGTCGCCGACAAATTCCTGCTCGACAACGTCGTCGCCAGCGGTGCGCGCTTCGGCATCACAGGCGTGCGCGACGTGACGCCCGACCGCTGGCTCGAGGAAGGCGATACGGTCGAGATCGGCGAGCTCGTCTTCGACATCCTGCACTGCCCCGGCCATTCGCCGGGCAGCATCGTGTTCTTCAACAAGGACATGCGCTTCGCCCATGTCGGCGACGTCCTGTTCAACGGCTCGGTCGGCCGCACCGACCTGCCCGGCGGCAGCCACGACACGCTGATCCGCTCGATCAAGGACAAGCTGCTGCCGCTCGGCGACGACGTCGGCTTCATCTGCGGCCACGGCGCCGGCTCGAGCTTCGGCCAGGAGCGGATGACGAACCCGTTCCTGACGGGGATGGCCTGAGACGAACTACTTCAGGCCGGCCGCCTGCAGCGCGCGCTCGATCACCGCGGCCACGTCGATCACACGGCGCCGCTTCTGCGGCGGCGCCTGCGTCGGGACGGCGGTCGCGGGCTTGAGAACCGGCGGCGCGTCGGCCGGCGTCATGTCGACCGCCTTCGCGCCTGACGGCCTTGGAGCTGAAGGCTTGATTTCGACCGGCGTAACGGCCGGCTTCGCGGCCACCGCTTGCGCGACCACCGGCGCCGATGGCCTGGATCCCGGCAACTCGGTTTTCGGCTTCGCGGCCTTGCCGGAAGCAGACCGCGTCCCCTTCGCCCGCGCCGGCGGACGCGCCGGTGTCGGCTTGACCGGCGCCGCCTTGACCGGTGTCTCCGGCACGGGCTTGGCCTCGGTCGGCTCGACCGCGGCCGGCGCATCCGGCCGCCGCAGCATTTTCGTCAGGGCCGGCAGCGCCGAGATCGGCGACACCTCGGGAATGAGCTTCGTGCTCGGCGAGGTCGCGGCCGGCTTCGGCTGACGGATCCAGTCGGTCACGCCGAAGAACTTCGCGATCAGATAGGACGAGGAGATGCCGGCTTCGAGCAGGAACGGCCCGGCCTTGCCATAGCGCTTGTCGTTGGCGGCGACGCCGATCGGCGTGCCATGCGCCATGTTGGAGATGGTGAAGGATTCGACCATGGTCTCGCCATCGGCGTTCCACCACTGCTCGTGCGGATAGCCGTTGACCTCGCCTGCGGCCATCGGCGCCAGCGGCAGATGATGCAGGTCGAGCCATTGCTTGACGATCTCGCCGGCATTGTCCGGATGCACCGTGTAGTCGGCGGTGCCGTGCCACACCGACAGCTTCGGCCATTTGCCGCGATGGCTGGAGGCGCGGCGCACGAGATCGCCGAGCTCGCCGGCCGGCCGCGCCGGCGGCATCCGCATCTGCAGGATGGCGTCGCGCATGTTGCGCGCGGTGCCGAACGGCAACCCGGCGATCACGGCGCCGGCCGCGAACACCTCCGGATGCGCCGCCAGCATCGCCATGGTCATGGCGCCGCCCGCCGACAGGCCGGTGACGAAGATGCGGTTCGCATCGATGGCGTAGTCGGCCACCATGCGGGCGATCATCTCGCGGATCGAGGCGACCTCGCCCTGGCCGCGCGTGATGTCCTCGGACTGAAACCAGTTGAAGCAGCGCTGCGGATTGTTGATGCGCTGCTGCTCCGGCATCAGCAGCGCGAAGCCGAAATGCTTCGCGAGCGTCGACCAGCCGGCGCCGAGATCGTAGTCGGCGGCGCCCTGCCCGCAGCCGTGCAGCACGACGACGAGCGGCAGCAGCGGCTGACGCTGTGCCGGCACATGGGCGAACATCTTCAGACGGCCGGGATTGCTGCCGAAGCTTTCGACCTCGACCAGCGGACATTCCGGAGCGGGACCGGACTGTCGGTGGAAATCTGCGAATCCGGTGATGCCATTCAGCTCGCGCAGCCGTCGCAAATACTCAACATTTTCAGCGAGGGACAACGGCAGCTCCTTGGCAGTCACGGATCAAACCCACCATCACCCAGATGGTTGCTGCAGCGCAAAAGAAAAAGCCCGCGAGATTGCGGAGCTCGGCAATTTGATTGCGAATTTCGCTCTTGCTGCGATCTAAATGCCACGCCGACGCGGTTCTTCACGCAGCAATCACCGAAAAGCGAACCGACGAGGCGTTCGATCGCCGCGAGCGTGAAAGCGACACGCAACGCAACCCGGAAAGGCAGTGACCGCGTTCGGCATGTCGCCATTGCAGCCACAGGTCAACGAATCGACAACCCCGCGCCGAGTGTGAGCACCGATCGGTGATCAGTAAACAAACAAATGGCAGCCATGCACCGGTCGTCCCGCGCGGCAAGATGATTGCCTCGCACCGAGGCGCCAATTAGCCTGATCGGTAAGCAACAACGAATTCCGCTTGGGAGAAAACACATGGCGCGGCTCAAATTCGGCGCGTTCCTCGCTCCGCATCATCCGATCGGCGAGCATCCGATGCTGCAATTCCGCCGCGACCTCGATCTGGTCTCGCAGCTCGACGAGCTCGGCTATGACGAGTTCTGGTGCGGCGAGCATCATTCCAGCGGCTGGGAGATGATCGCTTCGCCCGAGATGTTTCTCGCCGCCGCCGGCGAGCGCACCAAGCGCATCAGGCTCGGCACCGGCGTCATCTCGCTGCCCTATCATCATCCCTACAACGTCGCGCAGCGGATGGTGCAGCTCGATCACATGACCGGCGGCCGCGCCATCTTCGGCTCGGGCCCGGGCGCGCTCGCCTCCGATGCCCACACGCTCGGCATCGATCCGATGACGCAGCGCGACCGTCAGGACGAGGCGATCGCGATCATCCGCCGCCTGTTCAACGGCGAGCGCGTCACGGCGAAGAGCGACTGGTTCACGATGAACGACGCGGCCTTGCAGATCCTGCCCTTGCAGGAGGAGATGCCGTTCGTCGTGGCGTCGCAGATCTCGCCGTCCGGCATGACGCTCGCCGGCAAATACGGCATCGGCATCATCTCGCTCGGCTCGATGTCGACCCAGGGCCTAATGGCGCTGCCGCAGCAATGGGAGTTCGCCGAGGACGCGGCGAAGAAGCACGGCACCAATGTGAGCCGCGCGAACTGGCGCGTGCTGCTGTCGTGGCACATCGCCGAGACGCGCGAGCAGGGGCGCCGCGAGGCCGGCGCCGGACTGATGCGCTGGCACAACGAATATACGGTGGGCACCCTGATGCGTCCCGGCCTGAAGCCGTTCTCCTCGCCCGATGAGGCCGTCGACAAGACCGCCTTCGTCGAGGGCGCGGCATCGACGATCGGCACGCCGGACGATCTCGTCAAGACGATCAAGAACCTGATGCAGGTGTCGGGCGGTGTCGGCCACATCATCGGCTTCGTGCACGACTGGGCCAATCCGGAGAACACGCGCCGCAGCTGGGACATGGTCGCGCGCTACGTGGTTCCGGAGATCAACGGCTACATCGACGGCCTGCGCCGGTCGCAGAAATTCGTCATCGAGAACCGCGCCATCTTCGAGCGCGCGGGACAGGCCGTGATGGCCAAGATCATGGACAACGACAAGGCCGCCGCGGCGCTGTCGCAGACCGGACCTGGCCGCGTCGCGATTCCTGCGGTGAATGCACCGGACCTGCAGGAGGCGGCGGGGAAGCAGAGGGGATGAGAAGCGTGGGGCGGAGCGGCGCAGCGTCATCCGCCACATCCGGCGCAGCCGGATTCATCAAGCCGCCGAGACGCACAATCGAGAAGGCCCGCAATCTGTCGGCGGATGACGCGGCGCCAATCCGCCATATGCGGGGTTGCTACCTGACCGCGGCCACCAGCTTCTCGCAGTCAGCAAGCGTCGCGATCTGCTTCAGCGTCTCGCGCAGCGCCGGCAGGTTGACGGGCTTCTGGAATTGCGGATAGACGACGAGCCCGAGCACGGTCGCGAGCCGGACGTGCTCGTCGCGCGTGGCGTCCTCCGCGCCGCTGATGAAGATCACCGGCGTGCGCGATTTCAGCTCGTTGAGCAGCAGCAGGATGTCGGCGCCGCAGCGGTCGCCGAGCGACAGATCCAGCGTGATGCAGTCGAAGGTCCGCCGGCGCAGCAGATCCGCCGCCGCCTCGACCGAGGTTACGCAGGTCGCCTCGTAGCCGCACTGCGCGGCGATCTTGCGCAGGATCGACAGATGCACCTCGGCATCCTCGATCACCAGCAACTGGTTGCTCATTTCCCTTGTCCTCGTTGCCTGTTGACCAGACGTCAGGTCAGGCCGTTGCTAGATGCCGCCAGTGGCCGGGTGGTAAACATTTGGCTCCGTGGATCTACGGGTGAACGGGACGCGGGGGCCGCCTGGAGCGAGGCGGGCCTGATGACGTGCGGCCAGCCCGAGCAGGCTCGCGGCGATCGTGTGGTCATGGATGCCGACTCGTCGCCATCTCGTCGAGCGCCGCCTCACCCCGGTCGACGTATCCCGCCAGCAACACCGCGACCTTTTTGATCCAGTCGATGGCGATGCAATTGCCGCGTTCGATGCAACCGGCGATGGTGCCGCAACCATGTCGAATCGACGTCGCGCGCTGGGGCAAAGCATGACGAAATCTGGAGTGGCCGGGATTGCGGCCGCGTTGGCGAGCATTGTCCTGGCGGGGTCAGCGCTGGCGGCCGACCTGCCCGTGAAGGCATCGCCGGTTGTGGCCGCGCCGTCGTGGACCGGCGTTTATGCCGGCGTGTCGATCGGCGCCCGCTGGGCCGACAATGATTGGCGGACCAGCGACATCTCGCCGAACTTCGGTGCCGGCGTGTTCGTGCCGACGGCCGGCACCGGCGGGGCCATGGACAGCGTAGCAGCCAGGATCGGGGGCTATCTCGGCGTCAACTGGCAGTTCGCCCCGTCATGGGTCGCAGGACTCGAAGCCGACTCGGGATGGGCCGACAACAAGACGACAGCAAATCCCCTGCCGGGAACCACCGGGCTGTTCTTCGGTGCTCCGCTGGTCGGCCTTCCCGCAGGCTCCGTGAAGGAGACGTGGGACGGCAGCGTGCGCGCCCGGCTCGGCTATCTGGTTGCCCCGGACACGCTGGTCTATGGCAGCGGCGGCGTGGCGTGGCAGCGCCTCGAGCTGAACGCCAACTGTACCGTCGTTCCGGGCAACGCCTTCTGCTTCGGCAATCCGCACAACGAAACCCAGGCATCGACCCGGGTTGGCTGGACCGTCGGCGGCGGCGTCGAGCACATGATCGGCGGCCACTGGCTGGTGCGCGCTGACTACCGCTACGCCGATTTCGGCACCTGGACTCAGCCCTTCTTCGTCGCGGGCGGCGTCGGGATCGGCTTCGACGACCGCTTCACGGCGCACGTCACGACGCGCACCCACACCGCGACAGTGGGAGTCGCCTACAAGTTCTGAGGCGCGGTCGGGGGTGAAGACTGCAGGGTGGCCAAAGCAGCCCCCGCAGGCGGCTGCGTGCCCATTATTGATCTAAGAGCTCCTCAGCAAGATGGTGGGCGCGGCACCACTGCAAGCGGGCCCGTGGAGCGATCGACGGATCGCCTTTGCCCCCCAGGGCGGCGTCATCCGCGGCGATATCAACCTATGACTTGCCAGCTTTTGGTCACACAGTCTGATCTCCCGGAGATGAGGCGCCAGCGACCGCATGGCGGACACCGGCGCAGGGGAGCGTCTCCAAAATTTTCTTAACCCGGACCTGCTACCTCTCGCGAGTAGGACACCTCACTGCCCGCCGTCTCGACCCGGCGGGCTTTTCCGTAGGAAAGGTCGCCAATGTCACTCTCTTCAGCCAGGAACTACGCGCTGCGCGCCGAACGGTCGCAGGATCCCAAGGAGGCCGCCGACCTCCTGGCAAAGGCGATCCTGGAGCTGGCCGCCTCGATCGAGGCAACCGACGCCAAGGTGAAGAAGATCAACAAATCGGGCGGCTGACGGTCTCGACGTCCAGATCGGAACGCGTGGCGGCTTCTGCTTGCTCGCCTCGAAAGATGATCCGCTGATCCTGCGTCGATAGACCGCCGATATCGCGGCATCACTCGCGAGCGACAGCAGGAAATAATGGCGCCCGTCCGGGCCGACGGGCAAATCGCTTCCAGCAAAGCGCCTTTGAGAACGCGAAGCCGCACCGCGACGGCCTGCCGGTCGCAGGCTCATCACCATAAGGCGATGCGCGCCGAAAAACTCATTTCACGAACCAGCTCAATCACATCACCCCTGTCCAGTCCCGCGCGCAAAAATATTCTGCTTTCGTTTTTCCGAATCTCGCATATCGTCACGTCGTCCCGTCTCGATCAGAGGGGCGCTTCGCGGTCGTCACGAACGTTGAGGCGGGATGCGGTGGGCGCGTCGATGTTGCAGCGTAGGGTGATCCCGCGCCGACGAACAGCAGAGATGCGCACGGTCAAGTCGCGTGGTCCTGGCACCCCGATGCTGGTGTCCCGCGTAACGCGCGCAAGCGCGTTGCGCGCACGGTGGCCAACAAGCCCGGCGCACCGGGGAGATCGCGAAGCAGCCGTCAAAACCATCGCGCGGGGAATGCCGGGATGCCTCGGCTGAACCTGTGGTACCTGCCGCCTGCATTTTTTTCTGCAGGCGGGCCATGGGTGCGGCCAGCGCCCGGCATTCCCCGTGCCCTCTTCCCAAGGAGGGCAGCAAGTCCAGCAGGACTCGGACGCATGAAGCGCGTCGCGAGATCGCGAACGCGTGCGATGCAGCACAACTACACCGAGACGAAATAACGCAGCGTATTGCATGATGGCTGCAACCGCCCTTCAATGATGTGCCGGCGCATCGCCGCGCCCCGCCGATCCGAAAACGGAGCCTCCTTGATGTCGATGCAAAGTGTGGCCACGCCATCGTTCCGCCTGACCTCGCCGCGGCGCAACTCGCTGACCCATATTCCGGGCGACGAAGGCTGGCCGATCATCGGCAAGACGTTCGAGACCCTCGCCGACCCCAAGGGTCACGTCGAGCGTAACGCCAGGAAGTATGGCCCCGTCTACCGCACCCACATGTTCGGCGACGTCAACGTCGTGCTGCTCGGCCCCGAAGCCAACGAGCTGGTGCTGTTCGACCAGGCCAAGCTGTTCTCCTCGGCGCATGGCTGGGGCCACATCCTCAATTTGCTGTTTCCGCGCGGCCTGATGCTGCTCGATTTCGACGAGCACCGCATGCACCGCAAGGCGCTGTCGGTCGCCTTCAAGGCCGGGCCGATGAAGTCCTATCTCGCCGGCCTCGACCGCGGCATCGCCGCGCGCATCGCGCAGTGGAAGGCAAATCCGGGCGAGATGCTGTTCTATCCGGCGATCAAGCAGCTCACGCTCGACCTCGCCGCGACGTCCTTCCTCGGCACCGAGATCGGACCGGAGGTCGACGCCATCAACCGCGCCTTCGTCGACATGGTCGCAGCCTCGGTGGCGCCGATCCGGCGGCCGCTGCCGGGCACGCAGATGGCGCGCGGCGTCAAGGGTCGCCAGCGCATCGTCGCCTATTTCTCCGAGCAGATCCCGCTGCGCCGCGCGAAAGGCGATGGCGACGACCTGTTCTCGCATCTGTGCCGCGCCACCGACGACCACGGCGCCCTGCTGTCGACACAGGACATCGTCGACCACATGAGCTTCCTGATGATGGCGGCGCACGACACGCTGACCTCGTCGCTGACCTCCTTCATCGCCCAGCTCGCCGCGCATCCGCAGTGGCAGCAGAGGCTGCGCGAGGAGGTCGCCAGCCTCGGCCTCGCCAAGGACGAACCGATGACCTCGGAGCATCTGGAAAAGATGAAGCTGACCGAGATGGCGTTCCAGGAGACCCTGCGGCTGATGCCGCCGGTGCCGTCGCTGCCGCGCCGGCCGATCCGGGATTTCACCTTCAAGGGCTACGCGATTCCCGCCGGCACCGGCGTCGGCATCAACCCGATGTACACCCATCACATGCCGGAGATCTGGCCGGAGCCGGAGCGGTTCGACCCGATGCGCTTCACCGACGAGGCCCAGCGCGGCCGCCACCGCTTCGCCTGGGTGCCGTTCGGCGGCGGCGCGCACATGTGCCTCGGCCTGCACTTCGCCTACATGCAGGTGAAGTGCTTCGCGCGGCACTTCCTCGCCAACCTCGAGGTCTCGTTCGCCCCCGGCTATCAGCCGAACTGGCAGGTCTGGCCGATCCCGAAGCCGCGCGACGGTCTGAAGGTGATGTTGAAGGCGGTGTGATCGGTCCGCATAGATGCAGCAAACGCGCCAAGGATCTCGGTTTGTCGCGGACTCGTTCCTCCTCGTCATGGCCGGGCTTGTCCCGGCCATCCATCCTGCTGCAATCCGCGGACGGAGAGACGTGGATGCCCGGGCCTTCGCCGCGCCGAAGCGGCTTCGGCCGCGCAGGCGGGCCAGGCCCGGGCATGACGAAGTGTATACTTCACCATCCCCTACTCCACTGCGTCCCCGAGCAGCTTGCGCATCGCCTGATAGCCTTGCTGCTGCTGGCTCCAGTTGCGGCCGCCGGTGATGGCGCCGTCGATGACGAGATCATGGCCGTTGATGAAGCTGGATTCGTCGCTGGCGAGAAACACCGCGGCATGCGCGATGTCGTCGGGCAGGCCAGCGCGCGGGATCGGCTGCGCCGTGGCATAGGCGTTGCGGATCGTCTCCGGCGTCTTCTCGGCCGCCTCGGTCGACAGTCCGAGCGCCTTGCCGAAGATGCCGGTCGCGATCAGTCCGGGCGAGATCGAGTTGACGCGCACGCCGGATTCGCCAAGCTCCATCGCCACGCATTTCGTCAGATGGATCACCGCCGCCTTCGCCGTGCTGTAGACCACCGAGGTGGAGAAGCCGGCGAGCCGGCCGGCGATCGAGCCGTTGTTGATGATGCTGCCGGCACCCTGCCGCTTCATGTGGGGCGCGGCGTATTTCATGCCCAGCATGACGCTGCGCACCAGTACCGCCATGGCCTGGTCGAAGCGATCGGCGTCGAGGCCTTCGATGCCGCCGGTCTGCGCCGGACCGCCGGCATTGTTGAATACGCAATCGAGCCGGCCGAAGCGCTCGACCGCGCCATCGATCAATGCCCGCATCTGCGCGTCGACCGTGACGTCGGTCTGCCGGAACACACAGCTCGCTCCGAGCCGGCTCGCCAGCGCCTCGCCCTCCGCGCTGCGCCGGCCCGCGACGACGACCTTCGCACCCTCGGCCACGAAGATTTCCGCCGTGCGCAGGCCGATGCCGCTGGTCGCGCCCGTGATCACGGCGACCTTGCCCTCCAACCGTTCCATTCCCTACTCCTTGCGTTGCTGCTACGTGCTCGTTCTTGGCGGCGGAATAATAAGCGCCCGAGTTCCGCCGCGGAACCGTCATCGTGCGCGCCAAACGGCAACACACGCAAGACGGCTTCCATCAACCGGACAAATTACCGCCACGTCGGCCTTAATTTGGTTGCGCAGTTGAGGCTCATGGATGTCCATGACGCGACTCATCGACGACATCAAGCGGATCTGGCGCGGCGAGCAGCAGCCTTCCCTGACATGGAGCTGCATGTTTGCCGCGATGTGCCTGCTCGCAGCCACGGCGATCCGCTACGGCATGGCGCATCTGCGGCCCGACGTGTTCTTCACGCCCTACATGCCGGCCGTCTTCTTCGCCACCGCGATGGGCGGATCGGGCGTCGGCCTGGCAACGGCGATCGCAGGCGCAGCGCTCGGCCTGACGCTCGATTTTGGCGGCGGTCCGGCGGATGGCGCCCGGCTCGCGCTGATGGCGATGTATATGGTCGTGGCGCTGCTGGTGATCTGGGGCGTCGATCACTACCGGCGGCTGGCCGGCAAGCAGCGCGAGATCGCCCGGCGGCTCACCGAGGAGGAGCAGTATCGCAAGCTCCTGGTCGAGGAGCTGCATCACCGCCTCAAGAACAAGACCTCGACCATTCACGCCGTGCTGCATCAGGTGCTGTACGACCAACCGCAGGTGTGGAGCCGCATCGACCAGCGCATCCGCGCGCTCGCGACCGCCGACGATTTGGTCGCGCGCGCCGAAGGACAGGGCTGCGACCTCAAGGACCTGCTGGTGTCGGAGCTCGGGCCTTATGGCCAGGTCCGCTTCGAGCTCCACGGCCCGCCGCTGTTCCTGCCCGCCAAGCTGGCCGTCAGCCTCGCTTTGATCTTCCACGAGTTGGCGACCAATGCCGGCAAATACGGCGCCTTCGCCTCGCCGCGCGGCTTCCTTCAGGTGTCATGGACGATGCAGGAGGACCGGCTCCATCTGACCTGGGACGAGGCCGCGGGTCCGCCGATCGGTCCGGTCGGCATGCCCGGTTTCGGGAGCAAATTGCTCAAGGCCGCGTTGTCGTCGTTCGACGGCAGGACCGAGACCAGCTTTCTCGAATCCGGCCTTCACTGCACCTTGCAGTGTCGCGTGCCACCGAATTGAATTGGCCGCCGGGCGGCCATTCCTGCCTGCGACTTTCGCCGCATGGGTCCGGTCGCGTCGTTCTTCCGATTCAGGAACGGTTAATGACGCCGCGGCACAAAGCTCCGTTCTTTCCAAGACTTGGCGCGCACGTTCCGGGTTTCTACGTAGCGCTTAACTAAAATGAAGCGGGAACTTTGCACAATCGGCGCATGTACAGCAGCGACCGATTCAACTTTTCTCCCGGACCGAACGAGGGGCTGGGCTCGACCGAGGCCGAGTTGCGCTTCCTGCGCACCGTCCTCAGCCAGCTTCCCTCGGGCGTCACGGTCCAGGACGAGCACGGTCGCTTTCTGCTGGTCAACGATACGGCCGCCGTCCAGCTCGGCGCCGCCGCCAACAGCATCGACGGCCTCTCGGCGCCGCATCTCCACAACAGGCGCACGGCCTGCCGCGAGATCCTTGGCCGGGGACGAACGGTGATCGGCGAGGAAAAGGTGGCAGGCGAGCGCGGCGGGCAGACCCTGCTGACAGCGCATCGGCCGGTTCGCATCGGCGACCAGAGCGTCCTCATCTCCAGCTCGGCCGACATCAGCGAGCAGAAGGAGTTCGAGGACCAGCTGTTTCGCGCCGCCTATTATGACGAGTTGACCGGCCTGCCGATGCGCCGCGTGGTCGAGCATCGCGCCGACCTCCTGGTCCGGCGCGGCCGCGTCGACGGACGCTTCGCGCTCGCCTTTCTCGACCTCGATAATTTCAAGTACATCAACGACTATTACGGTCACGCCACCGGCGATGCGCTGCTGGTCGAGCTCGCCAAGCGCATCAGCCGCGACCTGCGCGAGTCGGACCTGCTGTCGCGCATCAGCGGTGACGAGTTCCTGCTGCTGCTGCATCCGATCGAGCGTGCCGAGGAGGTCGCCGAATTCCTGCACGACATGCTGGACCGCCTGAACGCGCCCTTCTTCATCGACGGCGCGGAGGTGTTCGCCTCCGCGTCCGTCGGAGTCAGCCTGTTTCCCGAGCATGGCGCAAGCTACGACGTGCTGCGCCAGAACGCGGATCTGGCGATGTACCGCGTCAAGAACAGCGGCAAGGGCACGCTGGCCTTCTTCTCCAGCGCGATGGAGCACGAGGCGCTGGCGCGCATGAAGGTCGAGCAGTCGCTGCGGCTCGCGATCCTGGAAAAGCGCTTCTGCTGCGCGTTCCAGGCCAAGGTCGACATCCGCACCGAGGAGATCAAGGGCATCGAGGCGCTGGTACGGCTGCGCGACAATGAAGGCGTGATCCAGGCGCCAGGCTCCTTCATCAATCTCGCTGTCGAGCTCGGCCTGATCGACGAGCTCGCCCATCTCGTGCTGGACGAGATCGTCAAATCGATCGATCTGATCAACGACGCGTTTGGACCGGACGCGACGATCAGCATCAACGTCGCGGCAAAACAGGCGTCGAATCCGGAATTCATGCAGCCGTTCGCCCTGGCGATCGCGGCGACCGGCTTTCCCAAGCGGTTCATGATCGAGGTCACCGAGGACGCGTTCGTGACCCGCAGCCATTTCCAGGATGAGATCGTGCCGCTGCTGCGCGGGATCGGCGTCGGCATCTCGATCGACGATTTCGGCATCGGCTATTCGTCGCTATCGGCGCTCGCCGACATTACGGCGGACGAGATCAAGATCGACCGCTCCTTCATCACCGACATTCATAAGCGGCCGCGCAGCCAGGGCATCCTGCGCGCGATCGAATCCCTGAGCGAGGCGCTGGGCATGACGGTGATCGCGGAGGGCATCGAGTCGTTCGAGGAGCTCGCCTATCTGCAGGCCGCGACCAAGATCCGCTATGCGCAGGGCTACTACTTCTCGCGTCCGATCTTCCTGGAAGAGCTGAAGCCGGCGGCCCCGCTTGCAAGCGAAGCGCGCATCAGTCTCGCCAGTCGCCCTGTGCAGGAAAATCGCCAGGCCTATGCGCGCAGCAGCCGCTATCGGCGTTGACCTCTCGGAGGACGGAGCCCTTCAGCACAAAATATGAGCGTCACCGGCTGCCGCTGAAAGCGCCTTGACCCAGGCTGAGCCTGCACACTATCAGTTGCAGGCAACAGCCGCCGGTAGCTGGGAGGAAGGCTCGTGAAGACGTCACATATTCTCAAAGGTATTGTTTCATCATTGACTGCCGCCCTGCTGGCCACCGCCGCCCAGGCCGACGATCTGAAAATCGCTCTCATCTACGGCAAGACCGGCCCGCTCGAGGCCTACGCCAAGCAGACCGAAGCGGGTCTCCGCCTCGGCTTCGAATATGCCACCAAGGGCACCAACATGATCGACGGTCGCAAGATCGTCATCATCACCAAGGACGACCAGGGCAAGCCCGATTTGTCGAAGGCCGCACTGTCCGAAGCCTATCAGGATGACGGCGCCGACATCGCGATCGGCACGACCTCCTCCGCCGCGGCGCTCGCGGACTTGCCGGTCGCCGAGGAGAACAAGAAGATCCTGATCGTCGAGCCGGCGGTCGCCGACCAGATCACGGGCGAGAAGTGGAACCGCTACATCTTCCGCACCGGCCGCAACTCGTCGCAGGATGCGATCTCCAACGCGGTCGCGATCGGCAAGCCGGGCGTCACGGTCGCCACGCTGGCGCAGGACTATGCCTTCGGCCGCGACGGCGTCGCTGCCTTCAAGGAGGCGCTGGCCAAGACCGGCGCGACGCTGGGGGCCGAGGAATATGTGCCGACCAGCACCACCGACTTCACTGCCGTCGGCCAGCGCCTGTTCGATGCGCTGAAGGACAAGCCCGGCAAGAAGATCATCTGGGTGATCTGGGCCGGCGTTGGCGATCCACTGACAAAGCTGCAGGACATGGATCCGAAGCGCTACGGCATCGAGCTGTCGACCGGCGGCAACATCCTGCCGGCGCTTGCCGCCTACAAGCGGCTGCCGGGCATGGAAGGCGCCACCTATTACTATTATGACATTCCCAAGAACCCCGTGAACGACTGGCTGGTGGCCGAGCACCAGAAGCGCTTCAACGCGCCGCCGGACTTCTTCACCGCTGGCGGCTTCTCGGCCGCGATGGCCGTCGTCACCGCCGTCACCAAGGCCAAGTCGACCGACACCGAGAAGCTGATCGCGGCGATGGAGGGCATGGAGTTCGATACGCCGAAGGGCAAGATGATCTTCCGGAAAGAAGATCACCAGGCGCTGCAAAGCATGTATCACTTCCGCGTCAAGGTCGATCCGAACCTCGCCTGGGCCGTCAACGAGCCGGTGCGAGAGATCAAGATCGACGAGATGGCGGTGCCAATCCGCAACAAGCGGTGAGATGATGAATTGCGTGCCCGGCCCTCGCGCCGGGCACGTTCTTACTGGCACTGACAAGCTGGCGACATGGCCCTTACCCTCGAAACCCGCGACCTCACCATCCGTTTCGGCGGTCATGTCGCGGTCAACAGCGTCAGCTGCAGCTTCAGGCCGGGTGAGCTGACCGCCATCGTCGGCCCCAACGGAGCCGGCAAGACCACCTATTTCAACCTGATCTCCGGCCAGCTGACGGCCTCCTCGGGCTCCATCCTGTTCGACGGCCGCGACATCACCAGTCTCTCGGCACCCCTGCGCACCCGCGCCGGCTTGGGACGCGCGTTCCAGCTCACCAACCTCTTTCCCAATCTCAGCGTCGAGGAGAACGTGCGGCTCGCTGTGCAGGCACAGAGCGGCGTGCACTATGACCTGCTCCGCCCCTGGATGGCACGACGCGACCTGATTGCGCGAGCGGACGCGATCCTCGACCAGGTCGCGCTCGGCGGCCGCCGCAGCGTCACCGCAACGACGCTGTCGCATGGCGACCAGCGCAAGCTCGAAGTCGCGCTGATGATGGCGCTGGAGCCGAAGGTTTTCATGTTCGACGAGCCGACGGCGGGCATGAGCATCGACGAGGTGCCGGTCGTGCTCGACCTGATCGGCAGGCTCAAGCAGGACAAGAGCAAGATCATCCTGCTCGTCGAGCACAAGATGGACGTCGTGCGCTCGCTCGCCGACCGCATCATCGTGCTGCATAACGGCCAGCTGGTGGCCGACGGAAAGCCCGCGGAGGTGATCGCCTCGCCGATCGTGCAGGAAGCCTATCTGGGCGTCGCCCCGCGGAGCGCGGCATGAGCAAGCTACTGACGCTGTCTGCCGTCGAGACCTATATCGGGCGTTATCACATCCTGCAGGGCGTGGATTTCGAAGTGCCGGAGGGGCAGACCACGATGCTGCTCGGCCGCAATGGCGCGGGCAAGACCACGACGCTGCGCACCATCATGGGGCTGTGGCAGGCTAGGAATGGAACGATCGCGCTGGCCGGCGAACCGATCGAAAAACTGGCGACGCCCGACATCGCCCAGCGCGGCGTCGGCTACGTACCCGAGAGCATGGCGGTGTTCTCGGACCTCACCGTCAAGGAGAACCTGGTGCTCGCGGCGCGCAACGGCCCGCTCGACGATGCCCAGCTCGCCTGGATCTTCGGCTTCTTCCCTGCCCTGAAGAAGTTCTGGCTGTCTCGTGCAGGCAGCCTGTCCGGCGGCCAGAAGCAAATGCTGTCGATTGCGCGCGCGATCGTCGAGCCGCGCAAGCTGCTGCTGATCGACGAGCCGACCAAGGGCCTGGCGCCGGCGATCGTGGTGTCGCTGATCGAATGCCTCAAGGAGATCAAGCGCCGTGGCGCCACGATCCTGCTGGTCGAGCAGAATTTCCACGCCGCGCGCGAGCTCGGCGACCAGGTACTGGTGATGGACAACGGCACCATCGTCCATCGCGGCGAGATGGCCGCGCTCGCGGCCGACGTGCCGCTGCAGGAGCGCCTGCTCGGCCTCAGCCTGGAGGCGCATCAATGAGCGAGATCGCGGCGACCGAGGCACTGCCGAAACCGAAGCGCGACGTCGCGCCGCTGCTGCTGCCGGTGGTGCTGGCGCTGCTGATGATCCCGCTGGTCGGGTCGGCGAGTTCCTGGGTGACCCTGACGGTTGCGAGCCTCGCGATGGGCATGATGATCTTCATCATGGCCTCCGGCCTGACGCTCGTCTTCGGCCTGATGGACGTGCTCAATTTCGGCCACGGTGCCTTCATCGCCGTCGGCGCCTATGTCGCGACGCTGGTGCTGCTGCCGCTGGCGAGCTGGGCCCAGTCCGACTCGCTGCTGACCAACCTTGCCGTCCTCGTTCCGGCGGCGCTGCTGTCGATGGGCGTGACCGGCGCGCTCGGCCTCGTCGTCGAGCGCGTGCTGGTGCTGCCGGTCTACGGCCAGCACCTCAAGCAGATCCTGATGACCACCGGCGGGCTCATCGTCGCCGAGCAGACGCTGTATGCGCTGTTCGGTCCGCAGATCATTCCGCTGCCGCTACCCAACGCATTCCGTGGCTCCTTCATCATCGGCGACGTCGCGATCTCGAAATACCGGCTGCTGGCCATGCTGGTCGGCCTGGCGATCTTCGTCGCCATCGAGCTGGTGCTGAACCGCACCAAGCTCGGTCTCCTGATCCGCGCCGGCGTCGAGAACCGCGAGATGGTCGAGGCGCTCGGCTATCGCATCCGTCGCCTGTTCCTCGGCGTCTTCATGACGGGATCGGCGCTGGCCGGACTCGGCGGCGTGATGTGGGGGCTGTATCGCGAGCAGGTGCACGCCTCGCTCGGCGACGAGCTCACCGTGCTGGTGTTCATCGTCGTGATCATCGGCGGGCTCGGCTCGATCACCGGCTGCTTCATCGGCGCGATCCTGGTTGCGATGGTCGCCAACTATGGCGGCTTCCTGGTGCCCAAGCTCGCCCTCGTCTCCAACATCCTGCTGATGGTCGCTGTGCTGATGTGGCGGCCGCGCGGTCTCTATGCGGTGACCAGCCGATGATGATCCTGTCCGGCGATCCGCCCCGCAGCCGTGCGCTGTCGATCCTGCTCGTCGTCATCATTCTGGCGCTGCTGGCGACGCCCTTCATCTTCCCCGGCGCCAAGGCGCTCAACGTCGCCGCCAAGATCTGCATCTTCGCGGCGCTGGTCGCGTCCTACGATCTCCTGCTCGGCTATACAGGCTCGGTCTCGTTCGCGCATACGATGTTCTACGGCATCGGCTCCTACGCGATCGCCATCGCGCTCTACGGCCTCGGCCCAAACTGGACCTCGGTGGCGGTCGCCGTCGCCGCCGGGCTGCCGCTCGCTTTGCTGCTCGCGCTCGCGATCGGGCTGTTCTCGCTGCGCGTCGAGGCGATCTTCTTTGCGATGATCACGCTCGCCATCGCTTCCGCGTTCCTGGTACTGGCGTCGCAATTGTCGTGGCTGACGGGCGGAGAGGACGGCCGCAGCTTCCAGCTGCCCGAGCTGTTGCGCCCGAGCACCGTGTTCATCGGCAAGGACTGGTTCGGCTTTCCGATCAACGGCCGCATTCTGACCTATTACCTGGTGCTGTCGGCCTGCGCGCTGATGATCCTGGCGCTGCTGCGCGTCGTCAACTCGCCATTCGGCCGCGTGCTGCAGGCGATCCGCGAGAACCGTTTCCGCGCCGAGGCGCTCGGCTATCGTACCGTCTTCCATCTCACCTACGCCAACTGCATCGCCGCGGTGATCGCCGCCTGCGCCGGCATGTTGAACGCGCTGTGGCTGCGCTATGCCGGGCCCGACACGTCGCTGGCGTTCTCGATCATGCTCGACATCCTGCTGATGGTCGTGATCGGCGGCATGGGCACCATCTACGGCGCCATCATTGGAGCTGCGATCTTCATCCTGGCGCAGAATTACCTGCAGGCCCTGATGGGGATCGCTTCGACCGCGGCTGCGGACGCCGGAGTGCCGCTGCTGCCCGGCCTGCTGCACCCCGACCGCTGGCTGCTGTGGCTCGGCCTCTTGTTCATCGCCAGCGTCTATTTCTTTCCGACCGGCGTCGTCGGCCGCCTTCGCAACAAACCGGGTGCGGCGCGCTGAGCTGCAAGTACCCTTAAAATTCTGCGCAACGGCGCCGCCGCAGCCTCTGCCGCACGGTATTCGCATGCAGAAATTATCGTTTGCCGCGAAGTTTCGGCGCGCGCCTTAAGCGACGGCTAACCGCATTTCCTAACCGGTCCGGCACCAGTGCCTTGTTATCAAGCTGGCTTGCAACAAGTCATTTCCTCCCGGGTCGATCAAGGCATGCAAGGCGCAGCAGATACGTCAGGGACCGGTAGCGAGCCGGAACGGATTGGCACGTCCCTCTGGCGCGGTCCGGTGCCATGGCTGATTGCGTGCGGAGCGCTTCTCATCGCAGCCATCGTCATCGGGACGATCGTCATGGCCAGCGGCTTTCGGGCGCGTGCGATCGCCAACAACGAGCGCGAACTCGAGAACACCGTGCTGCTGTTGAGCCGGCATTTCGCGCAGCAGTTCGAAGATGCGGAGACCGCGGTATCGCACGCGATCGGCCGCATGCAGCTCGCGTCGATCGCTTCGCCGGAGGCATTCCGGGCCGAGATGGCAAAGCCCGAGATCAGCGAGATGCTGCGCTCTCAGGTCAATGGCCTGTCCTATATGGGTGACCTCACGATCGTCGACGTCGACGGCAATTTCGTGAACTGGTCGTCCAACGACCCGCTGCCGGCCATCAACGTCGCGGACCGCTCCTACTTCAAGGACCTGCAATCGACATCGCGGCCGGACAGCTTCGTGATCCTGCCGGTCATGAGCCGCGTCACCGGCGGCTGGGCGACCATCGTCGCGCATCGCCTGAACGGCGCGAACGGGGAATTCCTCGGCTTGCTGACCCGCCGGGTGGATCCGCACACTTACGAGACGTTCCTGGAATCGATGGCCCTCGGGAAGGGCTCTTCGATCATGCTGGTCCATTCCGACGGCGCCGTGCTGGCGCACTACCCGCACGCCGAATCCCTGATGGGCGCCAGGATCGGGAACGACGAGTTGCTGAAGGGCGTCGCCGAGAGTGGCCTGCGCACGACCCTGCTCACGAGCTCCGTCGACAACCTGGAGACGATCGCGTCGGCTTCCAGGATCGGGCGCTTCCCGCTCGTCATCTCGGCCAACAGGCCGGTCGACGCCGCGCTCGCGGACTGGCGATCGCAGATGGTGCTGCTCGTGGGTGCGGCGGTGCTTGCGATCGCGGTCATCGCCGTGACGTTCAGCCTGATGATCCAGCAGATCGTGCGGCAGGGGCGTGCGGCAACGCGTCAGCTGGAGACCGAGAAGGAAAGGGTCGAGACTGCGCTGGACAACATGACGCAGGGGCTGATCTCATTCGACGCGAATGCATGCGTCGTGATGTTCAATCAGCGCTTCATCGACCTGCTCGGCCTGTCCACGGACGTGATCAGGCCCGGCGCCCATCTCAGCGAAGTCATCGCGCACTGCAAGGCGCGCGGATCCTTCAACGGCGACGTGACCGACCTCTGCGCCGACATCATCGACAGAGCCGCGGCAGGCGGCACGTCGCAGATGATCGCGGAGGGCGGAGCCGGCCGCTTCTTCAACATCATCGACAAGCCGCTGGCCTCGGGCGGATGGGTCACGACGATCGAGGACATCAGTGAACATCGCAGGCTCGAGCAGGAGCGCGACCGCAACTACGCATTCCTGCGCGAGATCATCGACCACATCCCGTCGCACATCATGGTCAAGGACGTCCGCGATCGCCGCTATGTCCTGGTCAACCAGTCGACCGAGCAGCGCTTCGGCGTGCCGCGCGAGGAGATCGTCGGCAAGACGGCGTTCGACCTGCTGCCGCGATCGGTCGCGGAAAAGGTGACCGCGGACGACGACCGGGCTCTGGAGCAGTCGGACGGGCTGTTTCTCGCCGAACATCCCTGGCAGAGTCCGGGGCTGGGATTGCGTTACATCACGTCGCGGCGCATCGCCGTCGCCGACGATGCGCGCGAGCCGCGCTATCTGATCAATGTGATCGAGGACACCACGGAGCGGCGGCTGGCCGACGAGAAGATCGCCCATCTCGCACATTTCGACGCATTGACCGAGCTGCCGAACCGCGTGCTGTTCCGGGAGCGCATCGACGAAGAGCTGGAGCGCGCGCGTCACGGCACCTTCTTCGCGCTGCTCTACATCGATGTCGACGAATTCAAGGGCATCAACGATTCGCTCGGCCATCATGTCGGGGACGAGCTGTTGAAGACGATCGCGCGCCGCATCGAGGGCTGCCTCGCGCCGGAGGATATGGTCGCCCGGCTCGGCGGCGACGAATTCGCGGTGCTGCTGACCACCGTTGCGGACCGGGACGCGGTCATCGTGGCCGTGAAGGAGATCCTCGAGGCCATCCGCAAGCCCTATCGCTGCCTGGGCCACCAATTGTCGACCGATGCCAGCATCGGCATCGCGCTGGCGCCGCAGGACGGCATCGAGCGCGACCAGCTGACCAAGAATGCCGATCTCGCCATGTATGCCGCCAAGGCCGGCGGCCGCCGCACTTTCCGGTTCTTCGAGCCGTCGATGGACGAAAACGCGCGCGCGCGGCTGCAGTTGCAGCAGGACCTGCGCCGGGCGATCACGGAAGGCCAGTTCGAGCTGCACTACCAGCCGCTGCTCGGCTTCAGCGAGAACGTCATGACCGGCTGCGAGGCGCTGCTGCGCTGGCGTCATCCGGAGCGAGGGATGGTGCCACCGCTCGACTTCATTCCGCTCGCCGAGGACACCGGGCTCATCAACGAGATCGGCGACTGGGTGTTGCGCACCGCCTGCGCCGAGGCCGCGCATTGGCCCGCCGGCATCCGCATCGCCGTGAACGTCTCGCCCGTGCAGCTCAAATCGCCGACCCTGGCGCTGCGGATCGCAGGCGCGCTGTCGGCGGCCGGTCTTGCGCCCGAACGGCTCGAGGTCGAGATCACCGAGGCGGTGCTGATCAGCGACGACGACGTTGCGCTCGGCATCCTGCATCAGTTGCACGACATGGGCGTGCGGATCGCGCTCGACGATTTCGGCACCGGCTATTCGTCACTGAGCTATCTGAAGCGGTTTCCGTTCGACAAGATCAAGATCGACCGCTGCTTCGTCAGCGACATCGGCGCCGGCAGTTCGTCGGCGATCGTCCAGGCGGTGGTCAGCATCGCCGCCGCCAGCAACATGACGACCACGGCGGAGGGCGTCGAGACCGGCGCGCAGCAGACGGCGCTGCGGCAGCTTGGCTGCACCGAGATGCAGGGCTATCTGTTCAGCGCGCCGAAGCCGGCCGCCGAGCTGCGCAAGCTGTTCGCTCCAACGGCGGCAGGGAGCCTGCAGGCCGCCGGCTGAGCCGGCTTTCCGGCGTCCTCAACGCCTGGCCGCCCCGGCCGCGGCTGCGGCGGGAGGCCACGCAGATTTCGACGACCGCCCGCTACCGGCCTTGGCGTCGCGTTCCTATATCCGGAGCGGCAACAACGGAGTTGGCAGGTCGTCATGCAGCCGGTTTCCATGCTTCTGAACATCCTCTGGATCCTGTGCGGCGGCGCCTACATGGCGTTCGGCTGGCTGGTCGCCGCGGTCGTGATGGCGATCACGATCGTCGGCCTGCCCTGGTCCCGCGCCGCCTTCAACATCGCCGCCTACACGCTGCTGCCGTTCGGCTCGCGCGCGGTTCGCCGTGACGAGGTGACGGGCATGGAGGACGTCGGAACCGGCGTTCTCGGCGTGCTCGGCAACATCATCTGGTTCGTGCTGGCCGGCTGGTGGCTGGCGCTCGGCCACCTCCTGACCGCAATCGTGCTCGCGGTGAGCATCATCGGCCTGCCCTTCGCCTGGGCCCATCTGAAGCTCGCCGGGCTGGCATTGTGGCCGATCGGCAAGACCATCGTGCCGGCGTAATGCGGGGCGGCAGGAGCGGCCGGGCCGCGCAACCCGGCCGAACTGCCCGCCCGCCTCGCGGCGCGTGCGGCCGTCCGCCCGGTCCGGGAGCATCCAAGGCCGTTGCCGTCGCTCAGGCAATCGGCTAAACGATTTGCCGTACGCACCCGTAGCTCAGCTGGATAGAGCGTTGCCCTCCGAAGGCAAAGGTCACACGTTCGAATCGTGTCGGGTGCGCCATTAAAATCAACTGCTTAAGCTTTTCTTCCTTGCTCAGTACCGCCATCGAAGTACGGCGCTAGCAGTGGGAATTATGACGGATCGATTTCGAGGTCGGAGCGCGAGAGACGATCGATGATTCGGCGCGGGACCGCTATCGGCTTCTCCCGCCAGGCCGCGCCCGGCCGTACCGAGCCGCTCCGCGTGACAGTCCTGATGGATGACGGCGCCGAGTACGAGGCCGTCATGAAGATCTCAACAGGGATGGAGTTGGGAACCGAAGCCCTAATGAACGAGATGCTCGGATCTCTGATTGCAGCCGATCTTGGATTGGCAGTGCAAGAGCCGTTCTTCGTTGAACTATCGGCAGAATTCTGTGCATCAATCCCGCTCCCATCAATCCGAGCTCGCCTGGCGACATCGTGCCCCTTAGCCTTCGCCTGCCTTGATGCCGGCAAGCAATGGAGAGGCTGGAACGCAACCGACCGCATATCGTCAGCGCAGGAAGCTACTGCGGTCTCCATAATGGCTTTTGACGCCTTTACTGGGAACAGCGATCGAAGGCCGGGCAATCCAAATCTCCTGGTTAAAGATCAGGAGTGGCGTCTAATCGATCACGAGAATAGCTTCTCCTATCGGCTGCGGTTGTTTCCTCGGTGTCAGCCGTGGGTAGTAGGAAACGTAGCCGGCATGATCGCCTCGGGAGCGCCTAGCGAGCACATATTTGCGAGCCATTTGATCGGCAGGGAGACGTTAAGCCTCGCTCCAATCAAAGCTAGCTGGCTCGCGCTCTCAGACGCCCGTTTGGCCCAATACGACGCTATACTGCCAGTCGAATGGGACGCTACTCGACCGTACCTTCTCGAAGCGCTACAGCACATCAGGAGAGTACGCGAGACAATTGATCCGTGCTTGACTGAACTTGAGCGGATACTGCTATGAAACGACATCGATATACGTACAGCATCCTCCGATATCGTCACGATCCGGTGGCCGGCGAGCAATTAAACGTGGGCGTGATCCTGTATTCGCCTGAAAGTGCTTTCCTTGGTGCGCGCTTCCGAAAGAACTACGGCCGACTCTCGAAGGTGTTTCCAGATGTGGACGGATCCACCCTCCGACAGGACCTGACCCGCATCGAAAAGGCCTTTGAGCGGCTAGCGAAGACGGAAAGCCGCGACCTATTTTCTCTCGAAAGCAACGCAGCTTCGTTCGCCACCAAAATTGTCGGACCAGATGACGGCTCGTTGATTTGGAGCGACTTGGGGTCCGGGACCACAGAAAGCCCTGAGGCTACGTTGGATAAGCTGTTCATCCGTCTAGTCACTCAGTACGAAGACGCGACCGCTCCTCGAAGGACTGACGCCGATATCTGGCGCCCCATTCGCGATAAACTGATGGAACTAAAAGTGGCTTCCGTTCTGGAGAAGAAGACCATCGCTTCATCGAAAGATGAGGTAGAATTTGAGCACGCTTGGAAGAATGGCCAATGGCATTGCTATCAGCCGTTGTCGTTCGACCTCGCAACTGTGGACAGCATTCAGGAGAAGGCCGCGCGCTGGGTAGGCCACATGGTGGGCCTCTCCTCTGCAACCGAGAGATTTCGTCCCTATTTCATCGTTGGAAGCCCCTCTGAGCCAACTCTCCAATCTGCTTATCGGCGCGCGGTCGCCTTTATTGCTGATGCACCTCTTCATCCAACCATTGTCCCGGAAGAAGAAGTTGAAACATTCGCCAAAGAATTAGCTGACCGCGTACATTCGCACGAGCAAAAATAGAACGTTAGCGCTACTACTCAAGCTCTGCACATCAGCAAGAGACAAAGTATCTAACAACGTCTCGGTTCGTCTACGGTGATCAGAGGCGGCCGGGCCCTGCCCGCGCCTTCAGGAATTCGCGCGCGACGATCAGCTTCTGCACTTCGGTCGCGCCTTCGTAGATGCGCAACGCGCGGATCTCGCGGTAGAGGCTCTCCACGATCTCGCCTTTGCGCACGCCGCGGCCGCCGAACATCTGCAGGGCGCGGTCGATGACGTGTTGCGCGGTCTCGGTGGCGGTGAGCTTGGCCATCGCGGCCTCGCGGGTGGTCGGCAGGTTCTGGACGTCGCGGCGCCAGGCCGCGCGATAGGTCAGCAGCGCCGCGGCGTCGGTATCGGTCGCCATCTCGCCGAACGCGGCCTGCGTCATCTGCAGGTCGGCCAGCGCGCCGCCGAACATCTGCCGGCTCGAGGCGTGCGCCTGCGCCTCGTCGAGCGCGCGGCGGCCGAAGCCGAGGGCGGCAGCCGCCACCGAGGCGCGGAAGATGTCGAGCGTCTGCATCGCCAGCTTGAAGCCGCCGCCAGGCGCGCCGAGCCGGCGGCTGGCCTGGATGCGGCAATTCTGCAGGCGGAGCGTCGCCAGCGGGTGCGGTGCGATCACCTCGATGCGCTCGGCGACGGAGAAACCGGGATCATCGGGAAACACGACGAAGGCGGAGATGCCGCGCGCGCCGGGCGCCTCGCCGGTGCGGGCGAACAGCGTGTAGACGTCGGCGATGCCGCCGTTGGAGATCCAGGTCTTCTCGCCATCGAGCACGTAGGTATCGCCGTCCAGCCGCGCCGCGCAGGCCATCGCGGCGACGTCGGAGCCCGCCTCCTTCTCGGACAACGCGAAAGCGGCGAGCCATTCGCCGGCGCGCACCTTCGGCAAGACACTGGCGCGCAGCTCCGGCGAGCCGCCGAGCGCGATGGCGCCGGAGCCGAGGCCCTGCATGGCGAAGGCGAAATCGGCCAGACCGTCGGCATAAGCGAGCGTCTCGCGCGACAGGCAGATCGCGCGCGAGTCGATCGCGCCGGCATCCGCATCGGGCGCCACGACGGCGCTGTCGAGCAAGCCTGCGGCACCAAGCGCGCGCACGATCTTGCGGCAGGCGGTGTCGACATCGCCGTGATCGACGTCGTCGAGAGCGCCCGAGCCGACGAAGCGGTCGAGCTGGTCGCACAGGGCGCGGTGACGCGGCTCGAAGAACGGCCAGTCGAGCCAGTCGCGGGGGATCACCTTCGCCGATGCACTCATCACAAGACCCGTCCGTCAATTATTTTAAGTATAAAATAATTGGCCGACGATCGATCTGTCAAGCTTGCGGCGGCCGCGCCCGCCGCCCGCATTCGCTCACTCCGCCGCCCTGCCGAGCTTGCCGAAGGCGCGCGTCGGGGCCGGGAAGCCGCAGGAGGTGCCGTCGGTGACCTTGACCTGATCCTCCCACGGCAGCCGGTAGGTGCCGGCGACCATGTCGTGCATGAAGGTGTAAGGGCAGTCCATCGCGCCGCCCTTCACCGCGACATAACCGCGATGCCAGAGCTGATAGATGTTGTTCTCGACGCCCCAGTTGATGCGTGCCTCGCGCACGAGATCGGGACGCACCTCGGCGGTGATGATCTCGTCGGCGCGCCCCGTCGTGCCGTGCGCGATGACGCTGCCGTCGAAGTTGACGATCATGCCCTCGCCCATCGAATCGAATGAACCGTCGGAGCCGCACATGCAGACATTGGCCGTCACCATCAGGTTCTGGAACGCGTTGGCCTGGTTGGTGAAGCGCCAGCTGTCGCGGATCGGCGCGGTGTAGCCGGCCGTGCGGATCATGATCTCGGCGCCCTTGTAGGCGCATTCCCGCGCCATCTCCGGGAACATGCCGTCATGGCAGATGATCAGCGCGATCTTGGCGCCGCGCGGTCCCTCGATCACGGGGATGCCGAGATCGCCGGGCTCCCACGGCTCGACCGGAATCCATGGATGCAGCTTGCGGTAATACAGCTTGATGTCGCCGTGATCGTCGATGATCAGGCCGGAATTATAGGGATTGCCGTCGGGGTTGTGTTCCATGATCGAGAAGCAGCCCCAGATCTTGTTGTCGATGCAGGCCTGCTTGAACGCGGCGACCTCCGGCCCGTCGAGCCGGCACATGATCTCGGGATTGGTGTCCATCGACAGCCCGTGCAGCGAATATTCCGGGAACACCACGAGATCCATGGTGCCGAGATTCCGCCGGGCCTTGCCGACCATCCAGACGATCTTCTCGGTCTGCCGCGCAAGGTCGTCCTTGGTCACGACGACCGGAAGCTGCAGCTGCACCAGGCCGATGACCACGCCGTTGTCGGATTTATTGAGACCGCCTAACCCGTTCATGCCGGACCTCCCTGGTGTCGCCGCTGCTCGAGACGTCGCCCAAGACAACCACGATTTCACGAGAGCCGCGCGCCGATATTTCAGCCCGCCATTTGCCGCTTGCGGAGGCAGCGGCCGCCGGCGTTTCGAGAGTCAGACGACGGAAGATCGTTGCAGGCGCGCTTGGAACCGCATCAGCGCGCGGCCGAAAACGGCCGCCTCACCGGTTGCCCGCGCCAGCACCAGTGCACCCTGGATGCCGAGCACCACCTCCTCGGCGCCGTCGGCGGCCTGTGCCGCCGGCCAGCCGTCGCGGATCAGCGCATCGCGCAAGGCCTCGATCCAGCGCGTGAAGTAGCTGGCGATGGCGGCGGCGAAGCGATCCCGCGTCTCGTCGAGCGCGAACGCCCCGACCAGGCAGACGCGGCGGCCGGAACGGAAGTAGTCGTCGACGCCGCGCCACATCCGCGCGATCGACTGCTCCGGCGGATCATCGCGCAGCGGCGCATAGATCTCGCGCTCGAACCAGGCGTCGACATGCGCCAGCACCGCGCGCGCCATCTCGTCCTTTCCGCCTGGAAAGAAGTGATAGAGGCTGCCTTTGCCCAGTCCCGTCGTCTCGGTGATCCGGCTGAGCGAGGTGCCCTCGAAGCCGAATTCGCGGAACACCTCGGCAATCAGCGGGACGACGTCGGCGCGCTCGTTGAGCGTCCGCATGGCTCTCCCTGCTTCAAAGTCCCAATTCGGTCAGGCCGGGATGATCGTCCGGCCGGCGCCCGAGAGGCCAGTGGAATTTGCGATCGGCCGCCTTGATCGGCAGGTCATTGATGCAGGCGTAGCGACGCTGCATCAGCCCCTGCGCGTCGAACTCCCAGTTCTCGTTGCCGTAGGAGCGAAACCAGTTGCCGCTGTCGTCGTGCCACTCATAGGCGAAGCGCACCGCGATCCGGTCGTCGCTGTGGGCCCAGATCTCCTTGATCAGGCGGTAGTCGAGCTCCTTGGCCCATTTGCGGGTGAGGAAGGCGACGATCTCGGCGCGGCCGGTGATGAACTCTGCGCGATTCCGCCACCGGCTGTCGGGCGTGTAGACCAGCGACACCCGCTCGGGGTCGCGGCTGTTCCAGCCATCCTCGGCCATGCGCACCTTCTGGGTGGCCGTCTGCAACGTGAACGGCGGGGCAAGAACGCTCATCTGACATCTCCATTTGTACCAATCGGAATGTATTGTACCGAATGTTACACGACGTCAAGCCAGCTGCGTTGAGCAATGTGCTGCAGAGCCACAGGGCGGATGACCGCTCGGGTTCGGAATGCCAGATGCCTGCGGTGCCAATCTACCGATATGCGCATCGCGACAGTCAGTACCCTTGTGTGCTCAACGGAAATTCGATGATCTGCTAAGGGAACCGACCGAGCCGCGGGGGCGACACGGTCCGTCGGCTACACGTTTTGGGGAATCGGACATGTCGATGCTCACGCCGCATGGCGAGTGCCTGCTGTGGACACCTGAGCTGATCTGGGTCAACGCGATCTCCGATATCCTCATCTCCTTTGCCTTCTTCACGATTGCGTTCGTACTCGCCTTCATCGTCTACCGCCGCCGCGACTTTCAGTTCAGCTACATTTTCTGGGCCTTCGCGCTGTGGGTGTCCGTCTGCGGGATGACACGGCTGATCGAGGTCCTCACCATCTGGGTTCCGGCCTACAGCCTGGAGGCGGCCACCAAGGGCTTCCTGGCCTTCATGTCCGTCGGCATCGCCGCGGCGCTGCTGGTGATGCTGCCGCGGGTCCTGACCATGCCGTCGCGGGCCGAGCTGCGGAACGCCTATGCGCAGCTCGAGGAGGAGACGCGGCAGCGGCGCAGCGCGGAAGCCATGGTCAGGCGCTTCCAGGAGATCGAGGCCACCGAGGCGCAGGTGCGGCAGGCGCAGAAGATGGAGGCGATCGGCCAGCTCACCGGTGGCGTCGCGCACGACTTCAACAACATCCTCACCGTGATCACGGGCACCATCGAGATCCTGGCCGAGGCGGTGAAGGACAGTCCGCAGCTGGTGCAGATCACCAGCCTGATCAACTCGGCCGCAGCGCGCGGTGCCGACCTGACCAAACACCTGCTGGCCTTCGCCCGCCGCCAGCCGCTGCAGCCGCGCAGCGTCGACATCAACGGCATGGTCGTCGACACCGCGCGCCTGCTGCGCCGGACGCTGGGCGAGCAGATCGAGATCGAATCCATGCTGGCGCACGATTCGGCGCCGGCCATGATCGACCCCAGCCAGCTGTCGACCGCGATCCTGAACCTCGCGCTCAACGCGCGAGACGCCATGCCGAACGGCGGCAAGCTGACCCTGGAAACCAAGAACGTCCTGCTCGACGCCGCCTATGCGCGCATGAACCCTGAGGTGATCCCCGGCAACTACGTGATGATCGCGGTCAGCGACACCGGCGAAGGCATTCCCGCCAATCTGCTCGACAAGGTTTTCGAGCCGTTCTTCACCACCAAGGACGTCGGCAAGGGCGTCGGCCTCGGCCTCAGCATGGTCTACGGCTTCGTCAAGCAATCCAACGGGCACATCAAGATCTACAGCGAGCCGGGGCACGGCACCTCGGTCAAGCTGTACCTGCCGCAGGCCAATGCCGACGCCGACGCGGCACTGTCGACCATCAGCGCCGAGGGCATGGAGCGCGGCGACGAGACGATCCTGATCGTGGAAGACGATTCGCTGGTGCGCGAATATGTCATCGCCCAGATCAAGCGGCTCGGCTACACGACGCTCGCCGCCAGCAAGGCCGACGAGGCGCTGGCGCTGATCGACCGTCACCCCCGCATCGACCTGCTGTTCACCGACATCATCATGCCCGGCGGCATGAATGGTCGCCAGCTCGCGATCGAGGCGCTGAAGCGGCGCCCGAACCTCAAGGTGCTCTACACGTCGGGCTATACGGAGAACGCCATCGTCCATCACGGCCGCCTCGATGCCGGCGTGCTGCTGCTCACCAAGCCCTATCAGAGCGCCGACCTTGCCCGCATGATCCGCACCGCGTTGAACGCGTGACCAGCCTCCATTCCCGAGGCGAATGATCCGCCTCGAACGTGGGCGCGTTTGAAGGCCGAGGCGCGCGCGACGGCCTGCAGAATTGAGGGACTTGAATGGGCAAGACGTTCGGACGCTGGCTGGCCGCCGTGCAGGCCTATGCATCGGCCGATGATGCGCGCTCCGACATTGCCGCCAAAGTGGCGCTCGTCATCGTCTCCAACCAGCCGTTCTACCCGCTGTATCTCCACGCCATTGTAGGCCGGGCGGCCTGGCCGGCCTGGCTGACGCTGCTCACGACGCCGTTGTTCGCGACCGTGCCTGTGCTCGCGAAGCGCCAGCCGTTCGCCGGCCGCGCCCTGATGGTGCTCGCCGGAACTGCCAACACCGTGTTCTGCGTCAAGCTGTTCGGCGCCCAGAGCGGCGTCGAGCTGTTTCTCATTCCCTGCGTGTTGCTGGCCGCGCTGCTGTTCGCACCCACGGAGCGCCTGCGGTCCTTGCCGCTGCTCGCGTTGCCGTTCGTTTGCTATCTGCTGATCGATTCCCGGCTCGGCGAGCCGGTGATGAGCGTCGTGGATCTCAACTACGCCTCGCTGATCGCAATCAACGCGATGAGCGTGGGCGCGCTGTCCGCCCTGATCGGCGTGCTCGCTGCAGCGCGCATGGCACCGGAGTGAGATGCAGCATAAGGCGCCATCCGGATGAGCGCAGCGAAAAAACGGTGCCGTGATCTGGCGCTACGCCGCGGCCATCTGCCGGTGCGACGACCTGTAGGAGGCCCCATGATGGCTGATATTGAAGTTCAAGTTCGCCGGCGGTTGTGACGGTGCATGGCGGGCGAGGAAGTAATCCTCGAGTTCGGCGACCGCGCGGCTTTCCCATTCGGCAGCCTGCGCCAGCAGTGACTCGCGCTGATGCGGACGGAACGCCGCGGTCTGGCGGTACAAGGAGGCGATGGTACGATAGCGCCGCACGTTCTCGAGAACCGCTTCCCCATTCATCATCATGATGCTCTCCCCTCTCCGTCCCCCAGGACGTGCCGAAGGTGCACGCATGCACTTTGCGAAATCGTTAGCGGGCGCGATGGAGCGTGCGGATGGTTGGCGAATCGTTGACTAACGCGGTGCGTCGAATTGTCCGGATCGTCGATCGACGACGGTATCGATCGACCGCCTCCCCGCCGCACGCTCGAATTTACAATGACTTAAGGTTAAGGACGCACTCGCATAAAGTGACGTCGTCACAGATACTTACGCTCACGAGTGTTGTAGTTGAACTACAGCCTAATAGGCCGAATTGTGAGAAATCCTTGTCTCAATGTTGCTGATATTCATTGAGGATTGTGACCGATGAAAACCCTTGCCTCCGCCGTCTCTTTGCTCCTCGCCAGCTCGCTCGGCGCATTCGCCGCGGATCTGCCGGCCCGCTACACCAAGGCGCCTCCCCCGGCCGTGATCTACAATTGGACCGGCTTCTACTTCGGCGGCAGCGTCGGCTATGGCTGGGGCCGGTCGAACTTGAACACGACGCTGGACCAGACCAGCAGCTGGGCGGTCGAGGGCGCCGCCTTCCAGAATCAGTTCGTCAACATCAGCAACAACCGGCTCAATCCGGCTGGCGTGCTCGGCGGTCTGCAGGCCGGCTACAACTGGCAGAGCGGCGCCGGCGTCTTCGGCATCGAGGCCGACATCAACGGATCTGACCTCAACAAGCGGACGGTCTACACGGCGGCCAACCCGCCCACGACCCGCACCTTCAACGAGAGCATCCGGAACGACTGGTTCATGACCCTGCGCGGCCGCGCCGGTTACGCGGTCGATACGACGCTGTTCTACGTCACTGGCGGTCTCGCCGTCGGCAATGTCAAGGGCAGCTGGGATCTGACCTCGGCGAATGGCTACACAAAGACCGCCTCTGCCAACGAGACGCGGGTCGGCTGGACGGTCGGCGCCGGCGTCGAGCATGCGTTCGCGCCGAACTGGACGGTCAAGGCGGAATATCTCTACACCGACCTCGGCAGCATCAACTACACCTCGGCCTACGTCCCGGGCAGCACATTCGCCCCGCCCGGCTCGAACTACGTCGAGCGCCTGTCGCAGGACTTCTCATTCCACACGGTCCGGGTCGGCGTGAACTACAAGTTTGGTGGCCCGGCGGCCGCGCGCTACTGATCGCCGTCATCCATACCGACGCCATTCAAGGGAAAGCCTCGGCCGCAGTGCCGAGGCTTTTTTGTTGGGGTCGAGGGCGGGCTCAGGCCGCCGCGATCGCCGCCCGGAAGCGGCGCAAGGTCAACGCCAGGACCACCGCGCCGATGGCCGCCACCGCGACGAATTGCGGCCACACCACATCGAGGCCGGCACCGCGGTAGAGGATCGACTGGGCGAACGACACGAAATGGGTCGATGGCGACGCCTTCATGATGGTGGCAAGCCACACCGGCTGGCTTTCCACCGGCGTCATCCCGCCCGACAACAGGTTCATCGGCACGGCGACGAGGATATAGAGCAGGCCAAGCTGCGGCATCGATCGCGCGATGGTGCCGAGAAACAACCCGACGGCGGTCGCGAAGAACAGATAGAGCACGGTGCCCACCATGAACAGCGGGATCGAGCCCATGATCGGCACGCGCAGATACCAGCGCACGACGGCGTAGAGCGCGATGGCGACGGCGACGGCGATCACCAGCGCATTGGCCCAGATCTTCGACATCGCGATCTCCAATGGCGACAGCGGCATGACCAGAAGATGGTCCATGGTGCCATGCTCGCGCTCGCGCACCAGCGCCGCGCCGGCCAGGATGATCGCGAGCATGGTGACGCTGTTGATGATGCCCATCACGCCTTCGAACCAGGCGGTGGTGACGTTGGGATTGAACGCGATCCGCGTCACCAGGTTGACCGGCGAGGACGAGGACGTCTCCGAGCGGGCCACGAACCAGGCAACCTCGGTGTTGATGATCTGCAGCGCATAGCCGGAGCCGATCCCCGCCTGGATCATCGCGGTCGCGTCGACGTTCACTTGCACCGAGGGCTTGCGGCCCGCCAGGACGTCGCGCTGGAAATTCGGCGGGATGTCGAGCACGAAGGTGAAGCGGCCGTTGTTCATCAGCCGCTCCACCTCGCTCTGGCTGATGTAGACCGGCGGCTGGAAGTAAGGCAGCTGGAATACGCTGGCGATCCGACGCGACAGCTCGGAGCTGTCCTCGTCGACGACGGCGATCGAGGCGCGATGCAGCTCCTGCGAGCTGCTCTGCGCCTGGCTGATCACCGCCACCGTAAACGAATAGATCACGAGCCCGATCAGCACGGCGTCGCCGAACAGGCTGCGCAGCTCCTTGGTTCCGAGCCAGAACACGTTGGAGAGCGAGCGCATCATCGCTCAGGCCTCTTGCTTCGGCAGCATCGCCAGGCTGAACCCTGTCAGGACGGGAATGAAGATCAAGAGGATCAGGATATCGGCGCCGACATCGGCGAAGCCAAGTCCCTTGGTGAAGGTGCCGACCGCAATCGGGCGGTAGTAGGTCATCGGGAACACCATGCCGATCAGCTTGGCCACGCCGGACAGCGACGACACCGGGACCAGCATGCCCGAGAACTGCGTCGCCGGCAGCACGGTGAGGATCGCGGTGCCGAACAGCGCCGCGATCTGGGTCCGGCAAAAGGTCGAGATCAGCATGCCGAAGCCGGTCGTGGTGACGACATAGACCAAGGTGCCGACCATCAGCGGTAGAAACGCGCCCTTGAGCGGGACGCGGAACAAGACCATCGCCATCACATACATCAGCACGAAGTTCACCAGCGCGACGGCGATGTACGGCAGCTGCTTGCCGAGCAGGAATTCAAGCCGCGTCACCGGCGTGACATAGAGATTGGTGATCGACCCCAGCTCCTTCTCGCGGACCACCGCGAGTGCCATCAGGATCGCCGGAAACAGCGCGAGCAGCAGCGCGATCGTGCTCGGAGCCATGGCGTAGATGCTGTCGAACGCCTGGTTGTACTTGAACCTGATCTCGACATTGACCGGCGAGGCCGGCAATGGCTGCGTCGTCTTGACGGCGGGATCGGAGAGATAGAGCTGATGCGTGCCTTCGAGATAGCCCCGGATGGTCTCGGCGCGGAACGGCATCGCGCCGTCGATCCAGGCCGACACGAACGCCGGCCGGCCGCGCTTGATGTCGACGCCGAAGTTCGGCGGGATTTCGATCGAGGCCTTGATGTCGCCGCTCTTCATCCGCCGCTCGAGCTCGGCGTAGTCGGCGAGCGGCGGCCGCTCGACGAAGTAGCGCGAGCCTCTGAGCTCCGCGAGATAGGCGCGGCTCTCGGGCGACTGGTCTCGGTCGAGCGCGGCGAAGGTCAGGTTGTTGACGTCCGTGGAGATGCCGAAGCCGATCACGATCATCAGGAACGCCGTTCCGAACAGCGCGAACATCAGACGGATCGGGTCACGGATCAGCTCGAGACCTTCGCGGATCGTATAGGCCAACAGCCGCCGCAGGCTGACGGCGCCCCGCCGTCGCTCCTCGCGCGGCCGGTCGGCGGGCTTTGGATCGGGCCTCGCCTGGGTCAGCGTGACCGGCGGATCGGCGACACCAGCGTCCTGCTCGAGGAAGGCGATGAAGGCCTGCTCCAGCGTCTGCGCGCCCTTGGCGCGGATCAGGCCGTCCGGCGTGTCGGTCGCCAGCACCCGCCCCTCATGCATCAGCGACAGCCGGTCGCAGCGCGCCGCCTCGTTCATGAAATGCGTCGAGACGAAGATCGTCATCTCGTCCCGGCGGGACAGCTCGATCAGCAGGCGCCAGAACTGATTGCGCGCCACCGGATCGACGCCCGACGTCGGCTCGTCGAGGATCAGAAGATCCGGCCTGTGGACGATCGCCACCGCGAGCGACAAGCGCTGGCGGATGCCGAGCGGAAGATCGGCCGCGAGGCCGTCGATGTGATAGGTCAGGTCGCAGCGCTCGACCAGCTCGGCAATGCGCTTCTCGGCGGCGTCGCGCGGCAGATGAAACAACCGCGCATGCAGCACCAGGTTCTGCCGCACCGTGAGCTCGCCATACAGCGAGAACGCCTGCGACATGTAGCCGACCCGGCTGCGTGATTCATGATTGCCGGCCTCCATGGAGCGGCCGAAGATCAGCGCCTCGCCTTCGGTCGGCGGCAGCAGCCCGGTCAGCATCTTCATCGTCGTGGTCTTGCCGCAGCCGTTGGAGCCGACGAAGCCGAAGATCTCGCCCTTGCGGATCTGGAAGTTGACGCCGTCGACCGCGGTGAAATCGCCGAAGCGGCAGGTCAGGTCGCGCGCGACGATCACGGTCTCGTGGCTGCCGTCGAGCCCGGTCTTGGCCGGCATCTCGGCGCGGTCGCGCGCCGAGCGGTCGGGCAGCAGCGCGACGAACGCATCCTCGATCGAGGCGGCCTGCGTCTGCGCCTTGAGCTCGGCCGGCGTACCGGTCGCGAGGATGCGCCCGTCGTTCATCGCGATCAGCCAGTCGAAACGCTCGGCCTCCTCCATATAGGCGGTGGCGACGATCACGCTCATGCCCGCCGCGCTGCGCGCGCGCAGGCGGTCGATCAGGTCCCAGAACTGCCGCCGCGACAGCGGATCGACGCCGGTAGTCGGCTCGTCGAGGATGAGAAGATCGGGATCATGGATCAGCGAGCAGCACAGGCCGAGCTTCTGCTTCATGCCGCCGGACAGCTTTTTCGCCGGCCGGTCGGCGAAATCGGACAGCGCCGTCGCCTCCATCAGTTCGGCGATGCGCCAGTCGCGCTCGGACCGCGACTGGCCGAACAGCCGGGCGAAGAACGCGATATTCTCGCGCACGCTGAGATCGGGGTAGAGATTCTTGCCGAGGCCCTGCGGCATGTAGGCGATCCGCGGACACACTTGCGTGCGGGCGCGCCGGTCGGCCATGTCGGCCCCAAGCACGCGCGCCTGTCCGGCCTGGATCGCACGCGCGCCAGCCAGGATCGACAGCAGCGACGACTTGCCGACGCCGTCCGGGCCGATGAGACCGACCACGCGGCCTGCGGGAATGTCGATCGAGACGTTGTCGAGCGCGACCACGTCGCGATAGCGCTGCGAGACGTCCCTGACCATCGCGACCGGAGACGCATCGCCGATCATGTCGGCCATCATGGCGCTGCTTGCAGGCGCGCCGGCCATGCGACGTCGGAATTCCACCTGACATACGCCACGCCCGGCAATCCGCTCCTCACGGCATCGGCATGCGCGGCCAGCCTGTCCGGATCGACGCGCACGCGGATGCGAAACATCAGCTTGTCGCGCTCGCTGCGGGTCTCGACGGTCTTCGGCGTGAACTGCGCCTGGCTCGCCACGAACGACACTTTCGCCGGGATCGGACGATCCGGATAGGCATCGAGCACGATCCGCGCGTCGGTGCCGATCTTGACCTTGCCGACCTCCTCGGTCGGCAGGAACACGTCCATGTAGACATAACCGATGTCGAGCATGGTGAAGATCTTGCCGCCCGCGGCGAGGACTTCGCCGACATTGGCGAGACGATATTGAATGCGGCCGGGCTTTGGCGCGATCAGTGAGTTGTCGGCGATCTGAACGGTGTAGAGCGCGACGTCGTGACGGACCGCTTCGAGCCCGCGTTCGGCTTCGAAAATCCGCGCCTGCGCGCCGGCAAGGCCGGCGGTCGCAGTGTCGAGCGCCTGCTGGCGCTGATCGGCCAGCTCCCGTGTGGTCCAGCCGCTCTGCAGCAGGCTGCGGGTGCGCTCCATCTCCTGCTCGGCGAGCGTCTTCTGCGCCTGCAGTTGCGCGAGATTGGCACGGGCCTGATCGACCACGTGCTGCGCCTGCTCGGCCTGGGCCTGCGCCTTCGACAGCGACTGCTGCAGCTCCTTCGTGTCCATCCGCGCCACGATCTGCCCGGCCTCGACGCGATCGCCGATATCGGCGCGCAGCTCGGCGACACGGCCGGCATATTTGGTCGCGATGTCGATCTCGTCAGCCTCGATGCGGCCATTGCTGACGCTGATGCCGAGGGGCAGCGGCGGATGCAGCCGCTGCCACCAGACGTAGCCGCCACCACCGGCCGCCCCGACGGCAAGGAGGAGCACGAGAAGCGGCCACACTGCCCACCTGCGCCGCGGCTGATGGGACACAGGAACCGGCATCGCCGGCGTGGGAACGACGGCTGCGGTTTCAGCACGGACGCGCTGAACGGGCCGTTCGTCGCCGGCGAGTTGCGTGTCCTGTGGATCCATTCCGAAAAACCTTCTCCGCTGAAGCATGGCGCTCGTTTGCCATAGGCGCGGGAGAATCCGTTGACACAGCTCAACCAGCCCCGCGCATGCCGCCGAAGCCTGTGATCACGTTTGGGTTACGGCGCGGAATCCGACGTCGCGATGGCATGGATCAGCAGCAGACTGCTGAAGATGACGAACAAGGCGAACGCCTGGAATTCGCGTGGCGACATATCGAGCAGGACGAGCATCCACTCGATCGGCAGACCGGCGAGCATGAGCAGGAGAAGGCCGGTTGCCGCGACGAAGATGCCATCGAGGATCCTCAACACGATCGTCTTGGACGTCATGGCGTGCTCCCCGTTAAGGACACGCGCGCGGTCGGCTGCCCGCGGCTGCCTCCGCAATCGCCCCGGACCTCCCGCGGGGTCAGCCCGTACTGGCGTCGGAACGAGCGATTGAAGTGCGAGAGATCGCCGAAGCCGACATCATAGGCGATGCTGGCAATCGCAAGCTGGCCATGGGCCGGGTCGCAGAGCATGCGATGCGCGTTCGCAAGCCGCACGCCGGACAGGAACGCGGAGAAGGTGGTGCCGTCGATCTCGAACAGGCGCTGCACGTAGCGTGGCGTGACGTTCAATTTCGCCGCGATCGTCGCCACCGACATGTCGCGGCGCCGGCTGTTGGCGATGAGGAACGATTTTGCGAGCTTCAGCCGCGCCGCGCGCAATCCTCTCGCGCGCATCGTCTCGGCCAGGTCGGCGGCCGGCCCGATCGACAGCGCGAGCAGGTCCTGGACGTGGCGTACCGACAGATTGAGCAGTTGCGCATCGATCGCGCCGCTGCTGGCCATGAGCCAGCCCGCATAGTGGTCGAGCAGCTGCAATGCGCCGCGATCGACCGGCATCGGCCGCATCAAGGCATCCGCGATGCTGACATCCGCGGCTTCGACCATCACGCGCGGCATCAGCAGCGTGAACGATCGACCATTGCTGGTGCGATGGAACGCGCTCGCATCGGCGCCGCTGAGGATCGCCGCCTCGCCTTCGCGCAGCTCGCGGATCTGCCCGGCGGACTCGACGAACGCTGTTCCCTGGCGATTGATCGCGAGGATCACATTGTCCGCACCGTCGGCAAGATAGCGGCCGGACCGCGAGATGCGCGCCGGCGTGGCCCAGGCATCGAGCAGTTGCAGCCCCGGCAGGGTCAGGGCCCGATTGCGCGCCTTGAACGCGAGATCCGGCGCGGGCTCGAAATCGACACGCAGCATGACCTGGCCGTAGTGCTCGCGCCAGAACGCCGCGCGCTCCGGTTCCGGAATGTTGTCGGTCGAGAATTCGACGATGCGCGAATTGAAACCTGACATGCGATCACCCGAGACAATCCGAAACTGAAACCTGGAGCCGCGCGCTCCATCCAAGGCGGAATCGATAGCGTCATCGCCGCAAACGCGGCGTCCTCCGATCAGAGGATGTCGCCTGTCGGAGGATGGCCGAATGTGAACTGGGTCACGCGCGGTCGTGCCAGCCCTGCCGATCGTCGCCGCGCGCCAAGACACAGGGCTTCGGGAGTGATGCCGTCTGCGGCCTTACAACCAACGAGGACGAGGATGACACTCACTGGACGATGTTTTTGCGGAGCGGTCGAAGTCGAGGTGTCCGGGGCGCCAGAGGCGATGGGCTATTGTCACTGCCGGTCGTGCCGCTCGTGGTCGGGCGGCCCTGTCAACGCCTTCAGCCTGTGGAAGCCGGACGCGGTCAGGATCGCAGCCGGCACCGAGCACGTGGCGATGTTCCAGAAGACGCCGTTGAGCCAGCGGCAGTACTGCGCCAAATGCGGTGGACATTTGATGACCACTCATCCGCCGCTCGGGCTGGTCGACGTGTTCGCGGCAACGCTTCCGGATCTCGATTTCAAGCCGGCCGTGCACGTGAACTATGCCGAGACCGTGCTGCCGATGCGCGACGGCCTGCCGAAGCTGAAGGACTTTCCGCGCGAGTTCGGGGGCTCGGGCGAAGCCGTCGCTGAGTAGCCTGGCGATGCCGAGCCCCGGAGCATGACAGGCTCCGGGGCTCGGCCGGCGTCCTTCTCATATCTCATCAGTCGAGCAGATGCCGATGATCGTGGATCAATCGGCGCGCGGTGCGCAACCGCGACTCCTGAAGCGCGGCGAGCACGGCCCGCGCCATCCGGCGCATCCGACGTCGAATTCTGTGCGACTGTCGCCGCACGCGCGGCACAGGGATCCTCATCACTCATCTCCGGCCAAGTGAAGCTCCGATCGTGCGCCACTCCTCAGCCGACGGCCTGGGCAGGCCTGCCAATCTCGCGGCTTCGCGCGACCGTCGCGCGATGAACCTCACGCGCCGCATGCCGACCCATGAAGGGGAATATCGTCCACGCGCCCGGGTTGATTATTCAGACCGGCGCACCCTTTCCCGGTCATGGCAGCGAGGTCACCGTGCAGAGCGAGTTCTATTCGCGGGCGTTGGACGCCATCTATCAGGGCTTTGCGGAACCGGATGGCATCACGGACGCACTGGATTGCGTCCGGGAACTGACGAGGTCCGAGGGTGCCACCTTCGAGGTCATCGACCCGATCGTCCGGCAGCCCCTGACCTTTCACAGCAGCGGTGTTGCTGCGGCCGAGGGCGACGACTACCTCACCTACTTCGCGCCCCGCAATCCGCGCCTGCGCATGGCGCTGAACCAACAGCGCGGCGAACTGGCCTGGGACTATCAGGTCATGGACGAGAGCGCCATGAACCGCGATCCGTTCTATGCAGAGTTCCTGCCGCGCGCCGGGCTTCGCTATTTCCTCTCAGCGGTGCTGGAGCGGTCGCCGCAGCGGATGGTCGCCCTGACCCTGCAGCGAACGCCGCGGCAGGGCCATGTCGGCAAGGCCGACATCGCCCTGATGCACCGCCTCACGCCCCATCTGCAGCGCGCACTTAGAATGCGAAACAGCCTCGTCACAGCCTATGGCAACGATATCGGCACGACCGCACTCGATGTGCTGAAGGACGGCGTCGCACTGCTCGATCCGAGAGGCGAGATCGTCTACCTCAATCCGAGCCTGCAAGCCATCTCGGCAGACGGCGCCATGTTCCGGATCGAGAGGCGCGGCATCGTCTTCGCCTCGGCCGATCTGCGCAATCGCTATGCGCGCGCGCTCAGCGCGGCGACGCGTACCGACGGCCTGATCGGCAAGGATGCCGCGCTCGATTTCCTGGCGCCGCGTCCAGGCGGCTTGCCGCCTTGCACGATATCGCTGCGCTCCCTGCACAAACGACACCCTCGTTCGGATTGGCCCGCTGCGATGGTGGTGATGCTGGTGCGTGATCCGATGCGGGACAGCCCGGCGGCGCATCTGCTTCAGGACCTTCATGGTCTGACCAGGGCGGAGGCGCAACTGGCCTGTGCGCTGAGTACCGGCATGACTGCGGTCGAATATGCCGCGCATCGCGGCATCAAGGTCACGACGGTCTACACGCATCTCAAGCGCACCCGGGAGAAGACGGGATGGCGCAGCGTCGCCGAGCTGACGCGGCGCATCCACGAGATATCGATCGGTCTGCTGAATGCCGATCCTTAAGTCGCGGAAAACGCCGCGACCTGCTGCGCCAGCGCATCGCGCACGCGCACGACGACGTCGGCATAGTCACGTCGCGCGTCCTGGCGGAACAGCCGCACGCTCGGATACCAGGGACTGTCGTCACGGCCGAGCAGCCAGCGATAGTCCGGCGTGAAGGGCAGCATGATCCAGGTCGGCTTGCCAAGCGCGCCGGCCAGATGCGCCACGCTGGTATCGACGGTGAGGACGAGGTCGAGACTGTCGATCAGCGCAGCCGTGTCGACGAAGTCACGGATGTCGGCGGTGAGATCGAGAATGTCGTCGCGCGCGGCGAGCGCGGCCTTGTCGGACGGCCGCGGCTCCTTCTGCAGACTGACGAACCGCGCCCCAATCTTGAGCAGCGGCGCGAGCGCCAGCAGCGGAATCGAACGGTTGTGATCGTTGAGATGCGAGGGGTTGCCGGACCAGACGAGCCCGACCCGCAAGCGGTCATGCGGACCTAATCGCTGCTCCCAGATCGCCCGGCGCGCCTCGGGAGGGCGCGGCAGATAGCACGGCGCGGCAGGGATGGTGTCGAGCCGGGTGGCGAAGGCGAGCGGCAGGCTCGACAGCGGGCAGTGATAGTCGATGGAAGGCAGCGCATCGATGCCGCGGGCAAGGCACTGCGCCACGCCATCCAGGCCGGACAACAGCGGCTGCAGCGGCGCGTCGACCTCGAGCACCACGCGCGCGCCCTGCGCCGCCACCAGGGTGGCGTAGCGCGAAAACTGGATGGTGTCGCCGAGCCCCTCGTCGCTGTGCAGCAGGATCGTTTTGCCGGCCAGCGGCGCATCGGCAAGCCACAGCGGCGCCTCGAAGCTGCGCTCGACGAAGCCGACGGCACGACATTTGCGTCCCCATTCGCGCGCCGCCCAGCCACGGGCGAAGTCGCCGGTCAGCAGCCGGAACAGCGCCGCGTTCCAATGCGCATCGGCGAGGTCCGGCTTCAGCGCGACGGCGCGATCGAAGCTGTCGAACGCCTCGGCGAAACGATGCAGCTCGGCCAGCGACGTGCCGCGATGATTATGGAAATCCGCGGTCTGCGGCCGGAGCGCGATCGCCTTGTCGAACATGGCGACGGCGTCATCGTGACGGCCGAGGTTCTGCAGGATGCAGCCATAGCCATTGGCGACGTCGGGATCGTCAGGCGCCAGCGCCTGCGCACGGCGGCCGAACGTCTCGGCTTCCTGGTAGCGGCGCAGCCGCCGCAGCGCGATTCCCGTCAGATACAGCACGCCCGCCTGATCGGGCATCAGCCCCAGCGACTGCCCAAAGCGCGTGATGGCCTGCTCATAGTGACCGGCATCGAAATGCAGTGCGCCGGCCTTGTTGGCCGCCTCGAGGTGGTCAGGCCTGAGCTGCGCCACCTGATCGAAGGCCAGGGCCGCCTCGTCGCGCCGCCCCTGCGCTTCCAGCACCTCGCCGAGACGAAACCACGTCGCGGCGCGATCGGGCGCGAGCTGCAGCAGCCGATCGCAGGCCAGCGCCGCCTCGGCGTGCCGTTGCTTCGCCTGCAGCAGTTCGCCGAGCGCATCCCAGCTCTCGACCGCATCCGGCTGCAGTTGCAGCGCGCGATCGTAAGCCTTGATCGCTTCATCGGTGCGGCCGGCGAGCCGCAGCGCCTGCGCCAAGCCGACGAAGGACTCCGCGGCCGACATGTCCTGCCGAACGGCGCGGGCGAACCACTCAATCGCATCATCGGCGCGCTTGAGCGCCAAGCAGACCTGTCCCATCGCACGCAGCGCGTCGAGCGAGGCTGCGTCCAGCGTCAGCGCGCGGCGGCACGCATCCTCGGCCTGCGCGAACTGTCCGGCGCGCAGCAGCCGCAAGGCCGCGGCACACAGCGCATCAGGCGTATCGCTGTGGCCCATCGATCCGGATTTGGCCGGGGGCTTGCCGGCGGACCGGCGCGGCTTGTGCTTCATCAGGGGATCTCTGCGCTCGTGCTGCAAGCGGTAGATGATTCCCCGATGCGCGGAAAGATTGCGCCGTCGTCAGGCGACCGGCGCCGGTGCCAGCGGCGCCGCCTCGAGGCCGCCGAAGCGGCGCTCGCGGCCGCGGAAGGAGGCGAGCGCCTGGGCCAGATCGGCGGCATCGAAATCGGGCCACATGCGCTGGGTGAAGTGCAGCTCGGCATAGGCACCTTCCCAGAGCAGGAAGTCCGACAGGCGCTGCTCGCCGGAGGTGCGGATGATCAGGTCGACGTCGCGCAAGCCGGCTTGGCCGGTCACGAGGTCGGAGAACGCCGCACGCGTCAGGCCGTCGATGTCGCGGGCCTTCGCCGCCGCCGCGAGGATGGCGTCGCGCGCCGAATAGTCGACGGCGATGCGCAGATGCAGGGTGCTGCCGTCGCGGGTCGCCGCTTCGGCCCGGCCGATCGCGTCGGCGATGCCGCCGGGCAGCCGGTCGCGGCGGCCAATCACGGTGAGGCGGACGCCGTTGCGCACCAGCGCCTCCACCTCGCTGGCGAGATAGATCCGCAGCAGCGCCATCAGCGCTGCGACCTCGGCCCGCGGGCGTCGCCAATTGTCGCTGGAGAACGCATACAGCGTCAGCGTGCCGATGCCCTGGTCGGGCGCGGCTTCGACGACGCGCCGAATCGCCTCGACGCCCGCCTCGTGCCCGCGCAGCCGCGACAGGCCCTTGCGCGTCGCCCAGCGGCCATTGCCATCCATGATGATGCCAACATGCAGGCCATCCACCACAGCAGGCGATTGAGGTTGCAGACTACTTTGCATTGCAAAGCTCCAGGTCAAAAATAAACGCGATGCGAGAGTCAGACGCGGCCCGGGATCAGGCCGGCCGACGATGGCGTGTGCTCCTTGCCGGCAGCGGCCGCGGCGTCGCGGACGAGGCGCTCGAGCACGGCGAGATAGTCGAGGAAGCGGCGGCGTCCCGCCTTCGTCAGCCGGCAGGTGGTATGCGGGCGATTACCCTCATAGCCCTTGGTGACCTCGACGAGACCGGCCTCCTGCAGCACCTGCAGATGCCGCGACAGATTGCCGTCGGTCAGCCCACAGAGCTGCTTGAGGTCGGCAAAGGCGAGACCCTTCGGGTGCGCCATCAGCGAGGTGAGCAGGCCGAGCCTTGCCTTCTCGTGGATGACGCGATCGAGGCCGTCATAGGAGAACGGCGCGCTGCCATCAGTCTTCGACATCGGACTCTCCGGTCGCAAAATACAGAATGCCCGCCATCAGCCCCTGTCCGATCGCGAACGGAAGCCCCATCGTCCACGGCGACAGCGCATGCGTGGCGCTGCCGACCAGCAACACGGCGAAGCCGGCCATGAAATAGAACGCCCCGGCAAGCGCTACCGTGCGCGGCAGCGAGCGCACCGACGCGAACACGCCGAGCGACATCAGGATCTGCCACAGGCCCGGCAGCATCCACAGCGCCTCCGGCGCGAACTTCCACAACAGCACCGCGAGCAGCACGCCGGCGATGCCCGCTGGCAGGAACTGCTCGACCGCCTGATGGATCATCGCGTCTGCAAGGCCGGAATGATGCCGGCGCGATCGCGCCCGCATCTCGAACCAGATCATGGTCAGCGACACGCAGGCTGCCGCCGCCCATCCGAGCAGGAACGTCCACGCGTCGGCCGTCGGGTCGCGCAGAAACAGCTGCTGAAGCAGCGCAGTGACCAGCGCGACGGCCGAGGTCGCGGCCATCGTCGCCGGCCCGTAGCCGCGAAATGCCGTGCCCGCCGCAAGCTGGCTGCGGATCGCGATGATGTCCGCCAGCGCCTTATCGAGATCGCGCATGTCTCACCTGAAGCCGGTGACCGGCTCTTTTAACTTTGCGGTACAAAGTATATACGAACGCAAAGTCGATGCAAGCCCGCGCGATCCCGGAAGCGCGCCTGCGTCAGCCGATCGGTCGCGCACGCCGACCCGCTCGGTCGAGGGTGTCAGTAATACTGATAGCGGTGCACGCGGCGCGGCGGCGGCATGTCGACATAGACCGAGGGGCGGCGGCGGGCAGGATCGAACGCGACGCGCGGATTGATGCCGCAGCCTGCATTGCGCCCGGAGGCACTCGCCCGGCATTGCTCGAAGGTCTGGTAGTAGCAGTCACCGGGGTAACCGACGCCTCGGCCCTGCACACACCAGGGATAGTCGTAACCGCCTGCGGAGGCCGGCGCGATACCGCCACCAAGTGCAACGCCGACGAGGCCGGCTGCCATCATCATAACCTTGCGCATGATCTGTTCCTCTTCTGGCCGGAGGGTTGCACCACACCGGCATGGTCAAAAAACGACAAATCGGCGGAACGGATCACCAACCAAGGCAGTGACGTGTCGCCTGCGCGGCACGTCACCTTCAGCCCTCGACACCCGTCTGGCGGGCTGGCGCCTCATCGAAGACCTGCCGCGGCGCGCGGCCCGGCGATCGCGGCGTCGCCTACTCGTCTCATTCGACCTTCAGGCCGGCGAACTCGACGACCTTCTTCCACTTCTCGGTCTCGGCGACGATCTGGGCGCCGAACTGCTCCGGCGACTGGATCAGCGGCTCGCCGCCGAGATCGACGAGACGGGTCTTGATCTCGGGCTCGGCCAGGATGGTGTTGACCTGCTTGTTGAGCTTCTCGATGATCTCCTTCGGCGTGTTCTTCGGCGCGCCGATACCGAACAGCGCGCTCGCCTCGTAACCGGGTACGGTCTCGGCGACGGCCTGGACGTCCGGCAATTGCGTTGAGCGCTGCTGGGTGGTGACGCCGAGCGCCCGCAACGAGCCGGAGCGGATGTGCTGGATGATGGAGGGCATGTTGTCGAAGATGACCTGCACCTGGCCGCCGAGCATGTCGGTGATCGCCGGCGCCGCGCCGCGATAGGGCACGTGCTGCATCTTGGTTCCGGTCATCGCCATGAACATCTCGCCCGACAGATGCACCGAGGTGCCGTTGCCGGACGAGGCCATGTTCACCTTGCCGGGGTTCGCCTTGAGATAGGCGATGAACTCGGCGACGGTCTTGGCCTCGATGTCCTTGTTGACGGTCATCACGTTGGGGACGCGGTTGAACGAGGCCACCGGCGCGATATCGCGGACGAAGTTGAATTTGAGATTGGTGTAGAGGCTGGCATTGATGTAGTTGGCCGGATTGACCAGCAACACGGTGTAGCCGTCCGCCGCCGCGTTCACCACGGCATCGGTGCCGATATTGTTGCCGGCTCCCGGCTTGTTCTCGACGATGAACTGCTGACCGAGCGTCTCGGACAGCCGCTGGCCGATCAGCCGCGCCAGGATGTCGGTCGCGCCGCCCGGAGGATACCCCACCACGAAGCGGACGGGACGGGTGGGATAGTCGGCCGCGGAGGCGTTGCGAACAGCAGCGATGGACGGGACGGCGGAGGCGATCAGACCAAGCGCGGTACGACGTGAAATCATGCGTTTCCTCAGGCATTATCGTTGGGCGGCGGTCAACGAGCCGCCAGGATCTATTGTAACATCGATTGTAACAGAGTGCCGCGATGGCGGCGAGATCGATGTCCCATCAGGAGGGAAGAGCCCATGCCGGTCAAGGTCGATGCGCTCGATCATCTGGTCATCAATGTCGCCGACGTCGAGCGCACGACGGCGTGGTATCAAGCAGTGCTGGGCATGACGGTCCAGGTGTTTGATCCCGGACAAGGCAAGGCGAGGCGCACGTCGCTGCTGTTCGGGAACCAGAAGATCAACGTGCGACCGAAGGACGCGGACAAGGTCGACTGGTTCACGGCCGACCACGTCGTGGCCGGCAGCGACGACCTCTGCTTCCTCACCACCAGCACCCCCGACGAGGTTGTGGCGCATCTCAGGGCGCTCGGCGTCGCCATCGAGGAAGGCCCGGTCGCCAAGCAGGGCGCGCGCGGCACCCTGCGCTCGGTGTATTGCCGCGACCCCGACGGCAGCCTGATCGAGATCTCGTCGTATCAGGATTGAGCCGGGGCCACGCCGAGGTCATTGCCTCGCGGTCTCGCCGCTCTTCTCCATTTTGGCGGCGATCTCGCTGCGCGACCATCCGGTCAGTTGCGCGAGATCCGTCGCCTCCCTGGCGAAGCGTGCGGCGAGATTGTCCTGGTAGGTCTTCGCCGCTGGACAGGACGCCTCGCCCCGCCAGGGGTGGTGCTGGACATAGCGGCCCTGGAAATTGCTGCGGTCCTTGGTCTCGATGAACACGATGTCCTCGGGGAACGTCTTGGCATCGTAGCGCACGTGCAGCCGGGTCGCGTAGGCATCGGAGCCGCCACGGCGCGTGGTGCGGAACGAGGCGTCGTCGTCGCTGCCGATCCAGCGCGCGCCGAGCTCGACCAGCTCCCTGTTGCTCATCGGATCGGCGGCGCAGGTGTCGCACCATCCCATGTCCCAGGCATATTCGACGAACACCGCCTGCATGTTCTCACGCGCGACGGCGCGCTCGAACAGCGCCTTGTAGAACGGCCCGAACTCGTCCTTCACATAGAGCGGGACATCGATGTCGGATGGGATCTTCACCGTGCGATAATTGGCCGCCTCGATGCGGCCGCTCCTCGTCAGGGTATAGATGATGAGGTCCTGCGGTCCCCTGGCATTGACCGTGCCGAGCCGCAGCGGCACCATGAACTTGGCGCTCCGGTAGCGTACCTGCAGGGGCCGGAGCTGACCGTTCCCCAGTCCCTTCATCCGCTCGACATTGACCTTGGCGACGAAGAACCGCATGCCCTGCCTGATGTAGCTGCCGAGCACGGACTCCGCGCCCGCCGGGATGCGATAGTCGTTGTCGGTCAGCCAGCGGGTCAGGCCGTCGCTCTCCTGCGCCGACAGGATCAGCACGTCGTATTCAGCGACGTCGTAGCTGGCCTCGACGGTGACGCCATAGTTCCGCCGGGCCATCTCGTAGACGGCGCCTGCCATCATTGGAGCCGCGGACATGGCCCGCGCCGCAACGACGACCGGCGCGCAAGGGTCGGCATCATGATATTCAACCAGCCGCGGCGCGGTGTATTTGTCGAGATGATCGATCGTCTTCGGCTCGACCACACCGATCTGCTTGCGCTCGATGAAGGTCGGCACGGGAACGACGACCGCGAACTCCTTCACGTCGCCCTCGAAGTCGCTGGCCATCGTGATCGCGGTCTGCTCGCCGTCGCGGGCCAGCACGACCTTCGACGACTGGTTGAACAGTTTTGCATCCGCCTGGGCGACATAGAAGCCGCAGAAGGCATTCGCCGGCGCCATCGCCGCGTTGGCCAGGATCGCGGTAGCCGCGACGCCGGTGCGGAAGAGCTTGTTGTCACGCGGGGTCATGTCGACACTCCTTCGGGAACGGATGAACGCCAGGAAAAGCGGGTCTCAGGGACGAGCCGATCGAGCAGCAGCGTCAGCGGCGACAGCGCGATCAGCGCCACATAGAGCGCCGGCCGCATCTGCAGGGCGAAGGTGAGGTAGTGCGCCGCGACCGCAACGCTCAGCGCGAACAGCAGCCGGCCGACGCGCGAGTCCGGCGAGGTGCGCGGGTCGGAGATCATGAAGAAGGTGAAGATCAGCAGCGAGCCGCTCTGCAGCTGATGCAGCGGAATCGCCAGGGGATCGCCGAGCCAGGCGGCGCGCAGCAGCAGGAGCGCGGCGTGACTTGCGAAGAAATACAGCGCGATATCCACCCGGCGGGACGCGCTGAGCACGAGGATCGCGAAGAAGCCGGCGAGGCTCGCGAACCAGATCTCCGTACCCCATTGGCCCGGCGAGATCCACACGCTCTTGGAGCCGAGCAGCAGCCCCACGATCGCGAGCCCGGCCGGGTTGAACATGTGCCTGCCGTCGATGCGCAGCACGAATTTGGAGCCGATCGCGATCATGGCCGCCGCCGCATGCAGCCACAGCGCATCGGCGCGCAACAGCAGGCTGAGCGAGAGGCCGGTGATCAGCGGCGATTTGAGATCGAGCGGCATGCCGGCGATGCGGCAGCAGGCCACCTGCGTGAGCAGCGCCATGGTGACCGCGATCACGCTCGCTGCGGGACGCGCGCCGAAATCGATCGCGGCGAAATTGATCGCCAGCAGCGTCGCCAATGCCGCGATCTGGAAATAGCGCGCATCGGGCAGCCGCCATGGTCGTGGCTCGGCCTGCATGCAAACCTCCGGGCGTGTCTTGCCGCGCCATTGGTCGCCCGCAGACGGAGACGGGTTCAATCCCGATTTGATCGCGGCGGCGCGAGGTGGCAAAAGACGACGACAAGAACGAAGCGGCCGGAGACAGGCCGTACTCAAGAATGGCGGGAGCGAAGATGAACGGAACGACGATGGCAGCGGGCACGGTGACGCCGTTCGACGGCATGGACGTGCCCTGGCTGTTGAAGCTGCGCAGCGAGACCCGGCGCGACCATCCGTTCCTGATCTCCGCCCCGTTCGATGCGCCGGCGCGCCGCTGGACCTATGGCGCCTTTCACGACCGTGTCGGCGCCTTGGCCGCAGGGCTGGTCAAGCGCGGCGTCCGGCCTGGCGATGCCGTGCTGATCCATCTCGACAATTGCGTCGAGGCGATGCTCGCCTGGTTCGCCTGTGTCGAACTCGGCGCATTCGCCGTCACGACCAACACGCGCTCGGCAGCCGCCGAAATGAGCTACTTCGCCGAGCACTGTCGCGCGGTGGCGGCGATCACCCAGCCGGCCTATGCCGAGATGATCGCAGCGCATTGCCGCGGTCTCAAGTGGATGGCCGTGATCTCGCACGATCCCGGTCAGGCGGAGGCGCCGGCCGTCGGACGCGGCGAGCGCTTCGAAGCGCTGTTTGCCGACAGTGCCGACCGGCCGCGGCGGCCGGCCGACCCGCTGGCGCCTTGCAGCGTGCAATACACCTCGGGCACGACGTCGCGGCCGAAGGCGGTGCTGTGGACGCATGCCAACGCGCTATGGGGCGCCAAGGTCAATGCCGTGCACGAGGACCTTCATCAAGGCGACGTGCACCAGACCTATCTGCCGCTGTTCCACACCAACGCGCTGGCCTATTCGATGCTGGCCACGCTCTGGGTCGGCGCGACCTGCGTGATCCAGCCGCGCTTCTCCGCGAGCCGCTTCTGGAGCGTCGCGCTCGAGCATGGCTGCACCTGGACCTCGACCATCCCGTTCTGCATGAAGGCGCTGCTCGACCAGGAGGTGCCGAAGCATCACAAGTTCCGGCTGTGGGGTACGGCGGTATCCGAGCCGCCTGCGTTTGCCAGGTTCGGCATCAAGATCATCGGCTGGTGGGGCATGACCGAGACCATCACCCACGGCATCGTCGGCGAGATCGACCAGCCCAACGCGCCGATGTCGATCGGCCGGGCCGCACCGGAATACACCATCCGCATCACCGACGATGACGGCCGGCCCACCGAGGTCGGCGCCACCGGCAACCTCGCCATCAAGGGCGTGCCCGGCCTGTCGTTGTTCGCCGAGTATCTCTACAACGCCGAAGCGACCCGCACGAGCTACGATGCCGACGGCTTCTTCCTCACCGGCGACCGCGTCACGCGCCTGGCCGACGGCTTCATCAAGTTCGGCGATCGCACCAAGGACATGCTCAAGGTCGGCGGCGAGAACGTCGCGGCGTCCGAGATCGAGCAGGTGATCATCACCGTGCCCGGCGTGCGCGAGACCGCCGTCGTCGCCAGGAAGCATCCGATGCTGGACGAGGTGCCGGTCGCATTCGTGATCCCGCAGCCCGGGATCGCGCGCGACGAACTTCCCGGGAAGGTGCTGGCCGCCTGCCGCGCCGGCCTCGCCGACTTCAAGGTGCCGCGCGAGGTGAAGCTCGTCGACGAGATGCCGCGCTCGACCCTGGAGAAGGTCGCAAAGGCCGAGCTGCGCAAGCTGCTGGATTGAGGAGGATCGAGCGGCTCGACCTCAAGACATCTCCACGCGGATCGGCAGCTTCTTCGGCCCGTTGACGAAAGTCGCCTGCGTCATCTTCACCGGGCCCGCCGGCGACAGCGACGCGAGGCGCGGCAGCAACTCCTCGAACAGGATGCGCATCTCGAGCCTGGCGAGATGCTGGCCGAGGCAAAGATGCGCGCCATAGCCGAAGGCGACGTGCCGGTTCGGCTTGCGGTCGCAACGAAACGTGTCGGGCTCGTCGAACACGGCTTCGTCGCGATTGCCTGACGCGTAGCACAGCATGAGCCAATCGCCCTTCGCGATATGGCGGCCGCCGAGCTCGGTGTCGGCGGTGGCGCTGCGCATGAAGTGCTTGACCGGCGTCATCCAGCGGATCGCCTCGTCGACGAGTCCGGCGATTAGCGCGGGATCGGCCTTGACGCGCGCGAATTGTTCGGGGTCTTCCGCCAGCGCCCAGATCGCGCCGGCGGTCGACGACGACGTCGTGTCGTGGCCTGCGGTCGCAACGATCATGTAGTAGCTGGTGCGGTCATGCAGCGGCATGTCCTCGCCGTTGATCCTGGCATTGGCGATGACGGTGGCGAGATCGTCGCGCGGATTGGCCCTGCGGTCGTCGGTGATGCGCTGGAAGTAGGCGGCGAAATCCGCGACCACGGCCTGCAGCATGGCCGCGAACACCTCCGCCGACAGCGCCTCGCGCACCCGCGCGGTGTCCGGATCCTGCGGGCCGAACAGCTCCTGCGTCAGCTTGAGCATGCGCGGCTCATCTTCTTCCGGCACGCCGAGGATCTCCATGATCACATGCAGCGGATAGCCGAGCGCGACGTCCGCGACGAAATCGCAGACGCCGCCATTGGCCGCGGCCTTCGCCGCCATGCGGTCGACGGTCGCACGCGCGATCTGGCGAATGCGCGGCTCGAATTTGGCGATGTTGGCCGGCATGAACCAGCCCTGCGTCAGCGCGCGATATTTCGGATGGTCCGGCGCATCCATCTGCACCAGCGAACGCACGAGATTGGGCTGGCCGGTGATCTTGTGAACGCGCTCCAGCACCGCCTTGTTGGTCAGGGTGGTCGCACGGTCGGCATTGTGGAACAGATCGTTCTGACGGCTGATGGCGAGAATGTCAGCGTGCCGCGTCACCACCCAGAACGGATCGAACGCATCGAGCTCGGCCCGCCCGAGCGGGTTGTTGGCGCGCAGCCAGCGATAGGCATCATGGATGCGGTGGTCGGCGTAGCAGGCCGGATCGACCAGCGCGGCGGCGATGGGCCCGGGAATGACCTCGCCGGCCTGTTCGGCTGCGCCCATGCTGCTCCTCCCGCCTTTCATCGATTGGCGGGTAGGATAGTGCGCCTCCGCCGAGATGCACTTGCGTCGAGCAGCTACCGCCGGGCGATGGATGCGCTCTCAGGCGATCGCGTCAATGCGCGCCCATCGCGACCGGGCGGAACGCCTGCAGCAGTTGCTGGTCGAGCTTCGGGCCCATGTTCTCCATGATCTGGAACGCACGGGCATGGGTGAAGGCCGGCCGATAGGCGCGGTGCTCGATCAGCGCGGCGTAGATGTCGACGATCGTGGTGAGGCGCACGATGTCGCTGATCTGCTCGTTGTGCAGCCCGTCAGGGTAGCCGGAGCCGTCGAGGAACTCGTGGTGATGCAGGATCACGTCGAGCATCTCCGGCGGGAAGCCGCCCTGCCGCCACAGCGCCTCGTAGCCGCGGCGCGGATGCTGGCGCAGCAGCGCGATCTCCTCCGCCGTCAGCTTGCCCTGCTTGTCGAGGATCGCGACCGGAATGAACGCCTTGCCGACGTCGTGCAGCAGCGCCGCGCGGACCAGCCGGCGCTGATCGTCGTCGCGCATGCCCAGATGAATCGAGAAGCCGACCGCAAGCCCGGTCACGAACAGGCAATGCCGGTAGGTGTCGTTGTGGTGACAGCCGACCACGGTCATCCATTCGCGCAAGGACGAGTGCTTGATCGCCTTCAGGATCTTGTTCTCGGCCGCGACGATGTCCTCCATCGTCAGATGCGCGCCGGTGGGCAGCTTCTCGAAGATCTTGACCATGATGGCCTGCGCGGCCTCGACGCCGCGATTGAGCAGCTTACCGCGATCGGTCTCATCATAGCCGTCGTCGGCGGGGAGCGCCGAGCGGATGCGCTGCAGCACATCGGCGGGGCTGAACGGCCGCGCGATGGTGTCGGTGGCGCCGAGCGCCCACGCCTGCATGGTGGCGTGGTGCAGCGCCTCGGCCAGCACGAACAGCCGGGGCACCTCGCTATAGGCGCGCGACGACAGCTTCTTGCGCACCCGCTGCACGCTCTCCGGCGAGCGCAGGTTGATGTCGACGATCACGCCGGAGAAGCGGTTGCCGGGGTTCTCGGGGATTTCGGTGGTCGGCATCATGTCGACGTCGCCGACCGAGCGCAGGATGCGCGCCAGCTCGCTGCTCTGGTCACCGCGATCCGACGCGAGCAGGAGATGGCGCCTGTTCGCGGTCTGGGTCACGGTCTGCTTGGCTGTCGCGCTCATACGGGCTCGCCCCCTGCGGTTTGCTGCTCATGCAAGTTACCGGGATACGGGTTCGTCGCGGCTTAAGCCGATCATTCAAGCTGTATCGTTTCAGGTGAGCGAGAGGTTAAGGGAATTGGTCAAATCGTCCGGCGCGGAGACCTGACCGCAGCGCAAAAAGCAACCGCCGGAGACTGGCTCCGGCGGTTCCCAGATACGGCGCTGGCCGCGCGACGACGCTAGGCCTTCATCGCCGCCTTGACCGCCGCCGACGTGATCGGCAGCGAGCGCAGCCGCGCGCCGCAGGCGTTGTAGATGGCGTTGCCGAGCGCCGGCGCGACCACGGTCACCGCGGGCTCGCCGACGCCGGTCGCCTTTTCGCCATTGGCGATGACGGCGATCGCAACCTCCGGCACCTGGCTCATGCGCAGCGGCGTGTAGCTGTCGAAGTTGGTCTGCTCGATGCCGCCGTCCTTCAACGTCGCCTTCTCGTACATCGCCAGCGACAGCCCCCACAGCGCCGCGCCCTCGACCTGGGCGCGGATGTTGTCGGGATGCACCTGGGTGCCGACGTCGGTCGCCACGGTGAGCTTCTTCACCGTGACCGCGCCGTCGTCAGCCACCGCGACATGGGCGACGCACGCCGTCCAGCTCGCGGTCGCCCGCTCCTGCGACGACACGCAGGACACGCCCATGCCCTCGCCCTTCGGCAGCTTCTTCGCGCCGTAGCCGGACAGGCCCATCGCCGCCAGCAGCGTGTTACGCAGCCGCTGTGCGCCGCCGTCGTTCTTGCCCTTGCCGTCGAGCAGCGCGATGCGGAACTGCGCCGGGTCCTGTCCCGAGGCCACCGCGATCTCGTCGATCATGCTCTCGACCGCCCAGAACGTCCAACCCGGCGCCACCGAGCGCAATTGCCCGGACGGCGTCGCATTGTGCGCGAGCTCGTTCTTGATCGCGCGCACATGGTGGTTGGGCACGGTGTAGAAGAAGTCGGCGCCGTTGACCGTGAACGAGTCGAGCGGGCCCTTCTTGTCGACCGAGGGCGACAGGAAGTCCGGGATGCCCCAGCGCGCCGTCGGCCAGGCCGAGACGACGTCGTGGCTGAGCGCGATCAGCTTGCCGTTGCTGTCGAGCCCGGCCTTGACCTTCTGGTAGGTGAGCGGCCGCGAGTAGTCCATCGTCATGTCGTTCTCGCGGGAGTAGATCACCTTGACCGGCTTGCCCACGGCCTTGGCCGCCTGCACCGCCGGCACCATCATGTCGGCGTCGAGCCTGCGGCCGAAGCCGCCGCCGAGCCAGGCCTGGTGCATCACGACATATTTCGGATCGATCCCGGCAGCACCCGCCGCGATCGCGCCGGAGCGGGTCGCGAACTGATTGCCGGAGTAGATGTGCAGGATATCGCCCTTGAACTCGGCGGTCGCGTTCATCGGCTCCAGCGGCGCATGGATGTTGATGCTGGTGGTGTACTCCGCCTCCAGCACCTTGGCCGCGCCCGATAGCGCTGCAATGGGATCGCCATCCTTGACGAAGAACTGCCCGGCATCGTCCTGCGCCTGCAGCCGCATCGCCTCGGTGATGATGGTGTCGGTGCTGACATTGGCGTAGGGGCCTTTGTCGTAGCTGATCTTGAGCGCGTCCGCCGCCTTCCTGGCGTTGGCATAGGTGTTGGCGACCGCCACCACCCAGCCCGAGGTCGAACCGGTCTTGTCGTCGAGCGTCACCGCCTTGATGAAGCCCGGCACCTTCTTGGCCTCGGAATCGTCGACCGCCGTGACCGTGGCGCCGAAACGCACCGGCGGCGTGACGACCTTGCCGTAGACCATGCCCGGCAGCATCGTATCGATGCCATATTTGGCCGTGCCGTTGGTCTTGGAGGGAATGTCGAGCTGCGGCACCGAGACGCCGATCATGGTGTAATGATCGGGCGTCTTGAGCGTCAGCGCCTTCAATTCGTCAGGCGTGAAGCTCTTGGTGATCTTGCCGCTCTTGACGATCTCGGCATAGGTCATCTGCTTCTTCGACTTCGGATGCATGACGACGGAGTCGCGCACCACGAGCTCCTTCGCCGGCACGCCCATCGCGGTCGCAGCCGCCTCGGTGAGCGCGATGCGGCCGGCTGCGCCGGCGCGGCTCATGGCATCGAAGTTCATCATCGTGCTCCAGCTGCCGCCGGTGATCTGGGCGCCGAGCACGGGATCGTTGAACTTCGGATCGTTGGAGGCGAGCTGGACCCGCATGTCCTTCCAGGCGGCGCCGAGCTCCTCGCAAACGATCTGCGCCATGGTGGACGCAATGTGCTGGCCCATGTCGGCCTTGCCGCAGGTCACGGTCACGATGCCGTCCGGCGCAATCGCGTACCACACGCTGGGCTCGAAGTTTGCAGGCGCCGCGGCGGCGAGTGCGCTGTCGGCGAGGCCGGCGTAACCGAGCACGAGGCCGGTCGCGGCGGTGCCGACCAGGAACGAGCGGCGGCTGAGATCGGGGGCCATCGAAGGCGCTGCTTTCACGTGCTGGTTCATGTCGCCCTCCGGTCGCTGGTGTTCGACGCGGTGCGCATCTCGGACGCGGCGCGCTGGATCGCCTTCTGGATCCGCGAATAGGTCATGCAGCGGCAGAGATTGCCGTCCATATGTGCGACGATCTCCTCCTTGGTCGGGCTCGTGGTCTTGGCGAGCAGCGAGGCCGCCTGCATGATCTGGCCGGACTGGCAGTAGCCGCATTGCGGCACCTGCTCGGCGATCCACGCCTTCTGCAGGGGATGATCGCCCTTCTGCGACAGCCCCTCGATGGTGGTGATCTTCTTGTTCGCGACGTCGCCGACCATGGTCTGGCACGAGCGCACGGCCTCGCCGTTGACATGCACGGTGCAGGCGCCGCACAGCCCGGCGCCGCAGCCGAACTTGGTGCCGGTCATCTGCAACTGCTCGCGGATGACCCATAGCAGCGGCGTATCGTGCGCCGCGTCGACGGACATGGTCCGCCCGTTGATGGTGAGATTGGGCATGTGGTTTCTTCCCCGCCCGGCGTGCGACTTCGCTTACGGCGAAGTTCGGTTTTATCGATTCGCTGGAACCCACCGGATAGATGCCAGCCATCATAAGAATGATCGCGTTGCCACGGCGACGCAACGGGATTTGAGCGCCGGCTTGCGAAATGAAACGGCATTTGCGTTGTGCAGCGCGAACGATGCTGGGCTCGTGACGCCGCGCACGCTAAGAAGAGATGCAGCCAACGCCGACAGCGAGAAGAGATTTCGGCCCATGAGACCATCCGTACGCATGACGCGGTGCCTGGCTGCGGCCATGCTGCCGAGCCTGTCGGCCGTAACCCCTGCTGCGGCAGGGCAGACGCCCGGCGTCGCTGACGCGCCTTTCACAGCGACGTTATTCAATGTCACGCCGCTTGCCTTCGGCATGGATGTCGGTGAGACATCGCGCGTGCTGGAGCAGCCGTTGATCTATCTGAACGGCACGCCCGGCAACGAGACCTTTCTGGCACTGCGCAATCTCGGCGGCAGCGGACTGGTCCCGCACCATCACCGCCTCTACCTGAAATTCCGCAGGGGACGGCTGACAGGCTGGAAAGAGGACTACGGCACCAACTGGATGTGGCGCTGACAGGCGCCTGACGACCGCAAAGAGGACAGAACGTGGGACAGGACATCAAGCTGACGGCATCGGACGGGTTCCAGCTCGGCGCCTATCGCGTCGATCCGACGGGAACTGCAAAGGGCGCGCTGGTCGTCATCCAGGAGATCTTCGGCGTCAACCATCACATCCGCAACGTCTGCGACCGCCTCGCCGCCGAAGGTTACGTTGCCATCGCGCCGGCGATCTTCGACCGCGTCGAGCCCGGCTTCACCTCGGGCTATTCGCCTGACGAGATCGCGGTCGCGCGCAAGTTCGTCGCCAATCCGGATTGGGCGGCCTTTTTGCGCGACACCCAGGCCGCAATCGACGGCGTGAGGAATGTCGGGCCGGTCGGCATCATCGGTTTCTGCCTCGGCGGCAGCATCGCCTATGCGGCTGCGACCAAGCTCACCGGGCTGAAGGCCGCGGTCGGCTACTACGGCGGCGCCATCGTCCGCTTCGCCGACGACAAGCCGACGGTGCCGACGCAGCTCCATTTCGGCGAGAAGGACGCGGGCATCCCCCTGAGCGACGTCGAGACCATCAAGGCCAAGCGGCCGGACGTCGAGATCTTCGTCTATCCCGGCGCACAGCACGGCTTCGGCTGCGACGAGCGTGCGAGCTACGACAAGCCGAGCGCGGATCTGGCGTGGACCCGTAGCCTCGCGTTCCTCGGAACGCATTTGCGCTGAACCTCACCACCGTCATTGCGAGGAGCGAAGCGACGAAGCAATCCAGAGTCGCGCGTGACGCTCTGGATTGCTTCGCGGAGCCTGTCATCGGGCCGCGCATGTGCGCGGACCCGTTGGCTCGCAATGACGGCGGATGGAGCAGCGCGCCACTCGGCGGCAATGTATCCCTGTAGCCGGGCGAGACGTGCTGATATCAGAACCAGCGCTCGCCGACCTGGATCGTATCTCCCGGCTTGAGCGAGGTCCCGAGCGGAACCTCGTAGCGCGCGACTCCGGACGCATCGGTATGCGTCAGGGTGACGATGTCGCGCCGCGCCCGAGGCGAGAAGCCGCCGGCGATCGCGATTGCGCTCTCCACCGTCATGTTGGGCACGTAAGGGTATTGGCCGGGCGCCTGCACCTCGCCGAGGATGAAGAACGGGCGATAGGCCTCGATCTCGACCGCCACCGATGGCTCGCGGATGTAGCCGTTGCGGAGCTTGGCGGTGATCTCGGCGGCGAGGCCGGCGGTGGTGCGGCCACGCGCCGGCACGCTGCCGATCAGCGGCATCGTGATCGATCCGGACGCGTCGATCGCATAGGTGTTGGTCAGGCCCTCCTGGCCGTAGACGACGACGCGCAGCTTGTCGCCGGCGTCGAGATGATAGGCGGAGTCGCGCCGCGCCGGCACGTAGCCGGCGGGAACGACATAGGCGCCCGCGCGGGTGGCGGCAGCGAACGAGTTGCGCAGCGCCGGGATCGCCCCGCCCTGCCCGGTGGCGGCAACCGGGCCGGAGGAAGGCGTTCCATAGGCCATCGCGTCGAGATCGCTCTGCGGCTGGACGGCAGCGACGGGGGAGATCGTCTGCATGCAGCCCGACAACAGGATCGCGGACAGGACGGCAATGACCGGAACAAACAACGCGCGCACTCGAACAATCCTTGAATGAGGATGTGCGTTAGTCATGCGCGGCTAAGGTTAACAAACCGTTGGCGCGTGCAGTCCGTGCATCCGCAAGCGCGCCGCGGTGAAGGCGGTTCGAAAAAAATCCCCCTCCCACCGCGTGGGAGAGGGACCCGAGAATATTCGGCGCGATCCGGCGCGCGGCTGGCCTAGGCGCTCACGCCGACTCCGATCGGGCACGCGACCCCGGTGCCGCCGAGGCCGCAATAGCCGGCCGGATTCTTCGCGAGGTACTGCTGATGATAATCCTCGGCGAAATAGAATGGCCCCGCCGGAGCAATCTCGGTCGTGATCGCGCCGAGCCCCTTGGCACGCAGCGCCGACTCATAGGCCGTCTTCGACGCCTCGGCCGCCTCTCGCTGCGCGTCGCTGAACGTGTAGATCGCCGAGCGATATTGCGTGCCGACGTCGTTGCCCTGGCGCATGCCCTGGGTCGGGTCGTGGCTCTCCCAGAACGTCTTCAAGAGCCGCTCGTAGGACATGACCTTCGGATCGAACACCACCAGCACGACCTCGGTATGCGCCGTCTGGCCCGAGCACACCTCCTCATAGGTCGGATTCGGCGTATGGCCGCCGGCATAGCCGACGGCGGTGACGTCGATGCCGTCGCCGAGCTGCCAGAACTTGCGCTCCGCGCCCCAGAAGCAGCCGAGCCCGAACACGGCCTGCTCGAGACCGTCCGGATAGGGTGGCAGCAGGCGGCGACCGTTGACGAAATGCGTCGCGGCGGTCGGGATCGGCTGAGCGCGGCCGGGCAGCGCCTCGGCGGCAGACGGCATGACAGGGGCTTTGCGCATGAAGAACATGGGATGTCTCCGCTCATGGCCATCGCCCGCGGGACGGCCCACGGCGCGATGACCTCTCGTCAGGGGGAATATATAGGGCTCTACGGGTCCAGCAGTAGCGCTGTTACGCCGCGCCAGCGGTTCCCGCGGCATGCTGCCAGCATACAGCTGCCGGTGCAGCGAGACGAACCGCCGCGCTCAGTCGCGTCCATAGCCGATCAGCGGCTTGCGCGGCCGGAACAGCAGCATCAGCAGGATTCCAAGCAGTCCAAGCACCGCAAACACCGGCTGGTCCAAAAACCCCTTGACGATCCACTCCCACAAGAACGGGGCCTTGGCCTCGATCCAGGCCTTGAAGGCGGCCTGGCTCGCCTGGTGGACGTCGTTCCAGAGCTGGCCGAAACGGGTGAACTGCAGGGTCTGGTCGGCCACCCAGCGCGCGCCGTCATAGACCAGGAAGATGAAGCTTCCGGCCAGCAGCAACAGCCCTACCAGACGGAAAAAACCGCGGATCATGCCTCACCTGCCCTCTCTCGCACGCCCTTGCGGGCAGCAAGGCCATAGCGGGGCCCCCGCAGAAATTCAACCTCGTCAGGGGCTTAGAACCGGGTTTTGGTCGATTCCGGCCGCCGCGGGCGCTCCGAGACCGTTGACGCTCGGCAGGCCTGCCCCTATAAGGTCGCCATTGGCGGTGGGCGCAATCCCGCCGCCGCTGTTCTTTGAGCAGCGCCGATCCGCCGAGCATCCGCTCCGGTCATGGCATTCTCAGAGAGGCGTCCGAACAACCCACCGCGTCGATGGGGCCGCGTCAAGCGGGCCGCGCGCGTACCCGCAAGAGCGGCGACTGCTCGCCGCCGAAGGATATTTGAGAGCATGGCCAACACGACCTCCGCGAAGAAAGCGACGCGCAAGATTGCCCGCCGCACCATCATCAACAAGTCGCGCCGCACCCAGATGCGCGGCGCCGTTCGCTCAGTCGAGGACGCGATCAAGAAGGGCGACCGCGAGGCTGCGCTGAAGGCGATGGCCAACGCCGAGCCGCAGCTGATGCGCGCCGCGCAGCGCAACATCATTCACAAGAACAACGCGAGCCGCAAAGTGTCGCGCCTCACGCATCAGATCGCCAAGCTCGCGAAGTAACGCGACCGCGCCACTGGCGAACTATCAAGATGCGAACAGCCCGGCTCGCGCCGGGCTTTTCTTTTTGCGCATTGCGCCGGAGCACATTCGTTCCTCGCCGCGCCTTCTATTTGATGGCGATATCGCGTCGCGAATGCGATCTGCGCGTGTTGGAGGATGCGCGACGTCATACGCGCCTGACATTGTTCCGTAGTCCTACGTGACGTTCCGTAGTTTTACGCGGTGACAATATTGTCTCACCTGAAACAGCGAAGACTCTGCGCGTCGCGCTTGCGCAGCGATGTCAAGTGAGCGCGGCGCGTCGTTCACGTCACGCACCGCGCATCGCGGGAGTTACCCGCGTCCGGCAATCGCGAAAAACATCGTCTCGAAAATGACTTAAGCGCATAGCGCGACCAAGTGATTGGAAAAGCGGGTGAGGCCGGTCGAAACATAAAAAAATTATGAAGAAATTTTGGGCAGACGATGTTGTTTGTCACATCCGAGATTCCTCGCGATGATTCAAAACGTTGCTTTCTTAACGCGCAACACCGCGTCGCAACCGCTGCGAAGACTCGTCACGCGTGCTCCGATCTTATGGATTGCGAGTCCCGACGCATCGTGTATTTCTTTAATCACTCGCGGCGCCCACGATCTTGAGACCAGCGCGGTTTTAGAAACGGGGCGGACGTGCAAATCGGCGGCGGTGTGCGCGTTGGCGACGCTTTCCAAAGCGATGGCCGGATCTGTACCCATAGCAATATGGGGAACGACCGAACTTTGTCGAAATTTCTCGGGCGCAGCATCATCGTTGCGCCGCTTTGAACAAGAGAAATACGACATCGGTCGACCCGGCCGGAGCTCGTGGCGGCTTCGCTCACCGAGTGGACAAGTTGGACGGGATGTACGGCGGTGCGGCTGAATCTTGGGGTTCGGACGCGGCGGCATTGGGATGACAACTTGCCGTGAGCAATCACGGCAGGGCGGGGAGGTTGCATGCTTTACGGACAAATTGCGGGCACACACCATAAGCTGGTTCCGGATCACGCACCCTTGGCGGTCGGCACTTTGGCGGTCGGCACTGAAGTGACCGGTACGACCAGCACGGCCATCGCCAGCACGGCCATCGGCCCTCCCGCTCGTCCGAGTATGCGCTGACCTCGCGGAGTAGTTTTCTTCACCAGCATTGATCAGCCCAACGGCGCTCGCGCCGAACGGCAAGCCATGTCTGGAGTTGAGCCTCCGCTCGAGGTCTCGCTGCGGGAGACGCGTCCTTCCACGGGACGCCTGCCCGGCGATCACACGACACCACCACTCAATTCGAAAAGTTGCGACTGCCATGACAAATTCGGAACAGGAACGCTGGTCTCGCGTGAAGGGTCGGCTGCGCTCGACCGTCGGCGAGGATGTCTATACGAGCTGGTTTGCGCGGATGGACCTCGAAGCCGTCCAGGACGAAAGCGTTCATCTGTCGGTGCCGACGCGTTTCCTGAAGAGCTGGATCCAGGCGCACTACGCCGAGCGCGTGTTGTCGTGCTGGCAGGCCGAGATGCCGGAGGTGCACCGTATCGATCTGTCCGTTCGCACCGCGATGCGCTGCGCGACGCCGGTCAAGGAAGCCCCCGTCGCCGTCGAAGCCCGCCGCGCCGAGCGCAGCGACGCCAAGCCGGCGACCAGCGCCGACACGCGAACGGCGTCGGCTGCGGCTTCGCTCGCCACGAGCCATGATGCGCTCGGCGGCTCGCCGCTCGATCCGCGGCTGACCTTCGCCAGCTTCGTCGTCGGCCGCGCCAACACGCTGGCCCATGCGGCGGCGCGCCAGGTCGCCGACGGTCGCCGCGGCGATCCCGTGATGTTCAACCCGCTCTACATCCATGCCGGTGTCGGGCTGGGCAAGACGCACCTGCTCCAGGCCGTCACCTGGGCCGGCAACGCCGGCGGCGAGCGCAAGGTGCTGTACCTCACCGCCGAGAAGTTCATGTACGGCTTCGTCGCGGCGCTGAAATCGCAGACCGCGCTGGCGTTCAAGGAAGCACTGCGCGGCATCGACGTGCTGGTGATCGACGACCTGCAGTTCCTGCAGGGCAAATCCACCCAGGCGGAGTTCTGCCATACGCTGAATGCGCTGATCGACGCGGGGCGCCAGGTGGTGATCGCAGCCGACCGGCCGCCGTCCGACCTCGAAAGCCTCGATGATCGCGTCCGCTCGCGGCTTGCCGGCGGCCTCGTCGTCGAGATGGCAACTTTGGGCGAGGATCTCCGCCTCGGCATTCTCAAGTCGCGCGTCGCGGCGGCCCGCGCCCATCATGCGAGCTTCGACGTGCCGGAGCCGGTGCTCGACTATCTCGCCCGCTCCATCACCCATAACGGCCGTGATCTCGAAGGCGCGATCAACCGCCTGCTGGCGCATTCCAAGCTCAACAATCAGCCGGTCACGCTCGACATGGCCGAGCGCGAGGTGCGCGACCTGGTCCGCCCGCAGGAGCCGAAGCGGATCAAGATCGAGGACATCCAGCGCGTCGTGGCGCGGCAGTACAACGTCAGCCGCTCCGACCTGTTGTCGTCGCGCCGCACCGCCAACGTGGTGCGCCCGCGCCAGGTCGCGATGTATCTCGCCAAGACGCTGACCCTGCGCTCGCTGCCCGAGATCGGCCGCCGCTTCGGCGGGCGCGACCACACCACCGTGCTGCACGCCGTGCGCAAGATCGAGGCGCTGGTCGGCAAGGACGTCACGCTGAACGACGAAGTCGAGTCGCTGAAGCGCCAGCTGCAGGATTAGAGGGCACGCACGGCCAGGGGAGCGGACAGAAGGTTCGCCCCCAGCCGGGCCATTGTCCCGGCGGCTCGACGCTGCCCTCGGGCGTCATGCTCGGCCCCTGCCTCCGGGTCCCGGAAGAGCCTGCCGAAACATGGGAAATCGGCTCCGCATCCCTTGCGCTTGAGCCTCATCCGCGCCACTTTACGCCTCCCCCTCACGCTCCTGGACGCTGGCCAAGCGCCGTTCGGGCGCGAGGTGCCATCGGCCGCGGCGCTGCTCTAGCCCGCCGGCATTCCAGGACGAGATCAGTTGGGAACGGGCGGGTAAGTGCAATGAAGGTGACCGTCGAACGCGCGCAGCTCCTGAAGTCGCTGGGCCACGTCCATCGTGTGGTCGAGCGGCGCAACACCATCCCGATCCTGGGTAACGTGCTGGTCCGCGCCGAGAACGCCCGGCTGTCGCTGCGCGCAACCGACCTCGACCTCGAAGTGACGGAAACCCTGGCCGCCGAGACTGCCACCGCGGGCTCCACCACGGTTCCGGCGCACATGTTCTACGACATCGTGCGCAAGCTGCCAGACGGCTCGCAGATCGTGCTGGAGAGCGACGGCGAGCGCGCGGTGCTCGCGATCCGCGCCGGCCGCTCCAAGTTCACCCTGCAGACGCTGCCGGAGAGCGATTTCCCGGATCTCGCCGCGGGCGAAATGACGCACGCCTTCGGGGTTCCGGCCAAGGACATCAAGAGCCTGATCGACCGCACGCAATTCGCGATCTCGACCGAGGAGACGCGCTACTACCTCAACGGCATCTATCTGCATGCCGGCGGCACCGCCAAGCAGCCGACGCTGCGCGCCGTCGCCACCGACGGCCACCGCCTCGCCCAGGTCGACCTGCCGCAGCCGGCCGGCGCCGCCGAGATGCCGGGCGTGATCGTGCCGCGCAAGACCGTCGGCGAGGTGCAGCGGCTGATCGAGGACAATGACAGCGAGATCAGGATCGAGCTGTCGCAGGGCAAGATCCGCTTCACGCTCGGCCAAGTGGTGCTGACCTCGAAGCTGATCGACGGCACCTTCCCGGATTACGGCCGCGTCATTCCGCAGAACAACGACAAGGAGCTGGTCGTCGACAAGGCCGATTTCGCCGCCGCGGTCGACCGCGTCTCCACCATTTCCTCCGAGCGCGGCCGCGCCGTGAAGCTGGCGCTGGCGCCCGGCAAGCTGGTGCTGTCGGTGACCAATCCGGATTCCGGCAGCGCGACCGAAGAGCTCGAGGTCGAGTACGCCGCGGATGCCCTCGATATCGGCTTCAACTCGCGCTATCTGCTCGACATCGCCGCCCAGATCGAGGGTGAGGTCGCCGTGCTCCGGCTTGCCGATCCAGGCTCGCCGACGCTGATCCAGGACCGCGACAACAGGAATGCGTTGTACGTGCTGATGCCGATGCGGGTGTGAGGCGCGCTGCACGCAACGCTTGGGACGAGCCACACGACGAAAATCCCCTCTCCCCTTGCGGGAGAGGGTGCCGAGCGAAGCGAGGCGGGTGAGGGGTATGCCTCCACGATCACCGAGCCATCGGACGACATCCACACGCATCCGCGGCTTCGCCAAGACGATGCGACGTCAGCCGACCGAATCCGAAGCGGCCATGTGGCGACTGCTACGTGATCGCAGGTTTGAGAAATACAAATTCCGTCGTCAGGCGCCCATAGAGCAATTCATCCTCGATTTCGTTTGCTTCGAAAAGCGCCTGATCATCGAGATCGATGGCAGCCAGCATGCTGACAACGAGAAAGACACCGAGCGAGACGCGATCTTGAAAGCTGCAGGATTTCGCATCGTTCGCTATTGGAACAACGACGTGCTGTACAATTCGACCGCCGTTCAAGAGGACATCCTCACGAAGCTGAGCGAGCCGTGAGATACCCCTCACCCGCCGCCTTCGGCGGCACCCTCTCCCGCAAGGGGAGAGGGGATTTCGAATGTGTGGCCTAGATTTCCCATGACCCCCTCCCGCATCCACCGTCTCGCGCTGACGCATTTTCGCAGCTATCGCGCTGCCAGCGTCAGCGTGCAGGCGGACATGGTTGCGCTGGTCGGCGCCAATGGCGCCGGCAAGACCAATTGCCTGGAGGCGATCTCGTTCTTCGCGCCGGGACGCGGCCTGCGCCGCGCGACACTCGAGGATGTCGCCGACAACCAGGGCGACGGCTCCTGGGCGGTCTCGGCGGAGGTCGAGGGGGCGCTGGGGCTGACGACCTTCGGCACCGGCATCGAGCCGCCGCGCAGCGACGCCAGCACCACCAGGCGCTGCCGCATCGACCGCGAGCCGGTGGGCTCGGCAGCCGCCTTCGGCGACCACATCCGCATGGTGTGGCTGACGCCTGCGATGGACGGCCTGTTCATGGGCGCGGCCTCGGAGCGGCGGCGCTTCTTCGACCGCCTGGTGCTCGCGATCGACAGCGAGCATTCGAGCCGCGTGTCGGCGCTGGAGCGCAGCTTGCGCTCGCGCAACCGGCTGCTCGAGGTGCGCAATTTCGACGACCACTGGTGTGGCGCGATCGAGCGCGAGACTGCGGAGCTCGCGGTCGCCGTCGCCGCCAGCCGCGGCCAGACTGCGGTGAAGCTCGCCGCGATGCTGCGCCAGCGCGGACAAGCCTCGGCGTTCCCGTCCGCCGAGATCGCGCTCGACGGCTGGATGGAGAATGCGCTGCTGAGCGAGCCGGCGCTCGCCGTCGAGGACCGCTACCGCGCGATGCTGCGCGACAATCGCGCACGCGATGCCGCCGCCGGGCGCACGCTCGACGGGCCGCATCTCACCGACCTCCATGTCGTCTACGCGCCGAAGAACATGCCGGCGCGCGACGCGTCGACCGGCGAGCAGAAGGCGCTGCTGATCGGCCTCATCCTCGCGCATGCGACGCTGGTCGCCGAGACCACCGGCATCGTGCCGATGCTGCTGCTCGACGAGATCGTCGCCCATCTCGATCCCGGCCGCCGCACCGCCTTGTTCGCCGAGCTCGGCACGCTCGGTGCCCAGGTATGGCTGACCGGCGCCGACCCCGCGGCGTTTGCCGAACTACGCGAGCTCGGCGAGATCTTCGACGTCGAGGCCGGACGGATCAGCGCGCGACGGTAACGCCTTCGGCCGTTGGTCGGGATCCCCCCGGGGTCGTACCGGACTCGTGCCCTGAATCGCACGCGAAAGCGCCCCGCCGCACGCCTCAAAACCAGCCGCGGGAATGGCTTGAATCCGGCTTTCGGAGGGGACGAAAACGACCCTCGCCAGGCCTTGAAAAACCGTTAAAAAACGCTATCTCTTCAATGTCTTACGAAGGGCCACTTTGCGCTAGGCGCGTGGCTCCTTTCGTGAGAGAAAGAGCGCTCTCGGCATGCGGTCTGCGATGCCGATTCGACCACCCTTCCGAAGGCCCCACATGACCGAACCCGCCCGGCAAACCATCGCCGACACCGAGCCTGCAACCGCGAACGAGTACGGCGCAGAATCGATCCGGGTGTTGAAGGGCCTGGACGCGGTGCGCAAGCGCCCGGGCATGTATATCGGCGACACCGATGACGGCTCCGGCCTGCACCACATGGTCTACGAGGTCGTCGACAACGCGATCGACGAGGCGCTGGCCGGCCACGCCACCGCGGTGGAGGTGATCCTCAATCCGGACAACTCGGTCACCGTGCGCGACGACGGCCGCGGCATTCCCGTCGACATCCACAAGGGCGAAGGCGTGTCGGCGGCCGAGGTCATCATGACCCAGCTGCACGCCGGCGGAAAATTCGACCAGAACTCCTACAAGGTGTCCGGCGGACTGCACGGCGTCGGCGTCTCCGTCGTCAACGCGCTGTCGAGCAAGCTGCTGCTGCGGGTCTGGCGCGACGACAAGGAGCATCTCATCGAGTTCGCCCATGGCGATGCGATTGCGCCGCTGAAGGTGGTCGGCGAGGCCAAGGGCAAGCGCGGCACCGAGGTGACGTTCCTGGCCTCGACGGAGACCTTCAAGAACGTCGAATACGACTATGCGACGCTCGAGCATCGCCTGCGCGAGCTCGCCTTCCTCAACTCCGGCGTCAACATCGTGCTCTCCGACATGCGCCACGCGGTCGAGAAGCGCGAGGAGATGCATTACGACGGCGGCGTCGAGGAGTTCGTCAAATATCTCGACCGCAACAAGAAGGCGATCGTTCCGGCGCCGATCATGGTGCGCTCGGAGGTCAACGGCATCACCGTGGAAGCTGCGCTGTGGTGGAACGACAGCTATCATGAGAACGTGCTTTGCTTCACCAACAACATCCCGCAGCGTGACGGCGGCACCCATCTCGCCGGCTTCCGCGGCGCGCTGACGCGCCAGGTCAACGGCTATGCCGAGGCCAATGCGAAGAAGGAGAAGATCGCGCTGACCGGCGACGATTGTCGCGAGGGTCTCACCGCCGTTCTTTCCGTGAAGGTGCCAGATCCGAAGTTCTCGTCGCAGACCAAGGACAAGCTGGTGTCCTCGGAAGTGCGTCCCGTGGTCGAGAACGTTCTGAACGAGGCGCTCGCCGCCTGGTTCGAGGAGCATCCGGGCGAGGCCAAGACCATCGTCGGCAAGGTGATACAGGCCGCGGCGGCACGCGAGGCCGCGCGCAAGGCGCGCGAGCTGACCCGCAAGAGCCCGCTCAGCGTCTCCTCGCTGCCCGGCAAGCTCGCCGACTGCCAGGAGAAGGATCCGGCCAAGTCCGAGCTGTTCATCGTCGAGGGTGACTCGGCCGGCGGCAGCGCCAAGCAGGGCCGCAACCGCGAATTCCAGGCGGTGCTGCCGCTGCGCGGCAAGATCCTCAATGTCGAGCGCGTGCGCCCCGACAAGATGCTGTCGAGCGAGCAGATCGGCACGCTGATCACCGCGCTCGGAACCGGCATCAGTGACGAGTTCTCGATCGACAAGCTGCGCTATCACAAGATCATCGTGATGACGGACGCCGACGTCGACGGCGCCCACATCCGCACGCTGCTGCTGACCTTCTTCTACCGGCAGATGCGCGAGATCATCGACCGCGGCCATCTCTACATCGCGCAGCCGCCGCTCTACAAAGTGATGCGCGGCAAGTCCGAGCAGTATCTGAAGGACGAGCGCGCGCTGGAGGATTATCTGATCGGCACCGGGCTCGACGACTGCGTGTTCAAGACCGCCGAGGGCGAGGAGCGCAAGGGCCGCGACCTGCTGGGGCTGGTCGAGGAAGCGCGGATCGTCCGCAACATCCTGCGCAATCTGCACAGCCGCTACGATCGCAAGGTCGTCGAGCAGGCCGCGATCGCCGGCGTGCTGCGGCCGGATATCACCCGCGACTTGGCGACCGCGGACGCCGCGGCCGAGTACATCGCGAAACGGCTCGACGTGCTGGCCGACGAGGTCGAGCGCGGCTGGATCGGTCACTTCCTCGAGGGCCAGGGCTTCACCTTCGAACGCACCGTGCGCGGCGTCAAGGACGTCGCCGTCATCGACGACGCGCTGCTCGCCTCGGCGGATGCCCGCAAGCTCGACGACTATGCGGCCCGCCTGCAGGAGGCCTATGCCAAGCCCGGCACCTTGCGCCGCGGCGACGTCCAGACGGTGATCCACGGCCCGGTCGATCTGTTCGAATCCGTCATCGATGCCGGCCGCAAGGGCGTCACCCAGCAGCGCTACAAAGGTCTGGGCGAGATGAACCCGGAACAGCTCTGGGAAACCACGCTCGACACGGAGGCCCGCACGCTGCTGCAGGTCAGGGTCAAGGAGGTCGACGAGGCCGACGACATCTTCACCAAGCTGATGGGCGACGTCGTCGAGCCGCGCCGCGAATTCATCCAGGACAACTCGCTGTCGGCGAACGTCGACGTGTAGGCCCAGATGCCGGGACGCTCCAGCCGTCCGGCCTGTCCTCATCGGGCTGACGCTCGCCCCTGTCATCCGCCTCGCCGTGCCGCCGCGAACTGCGTGAACCAGTCCAGCGCCGCCGGGTTGCGGGTGGCATCCTTGCTCGCGACCTTGTCCGGAGCGTCGCCGAGCAGCAGTCGACGGACCGGCACCTCCATCTTCTTGCCGGTCAGGGTCATCGGGATTTCCGGCACGCCGATGATGACGTCGGGGACATGCCGCGGGCTGCGCTCGTGGCGCAGCCGCCGGCGGATCTCGTCCTGCAACCCGTCCGTCAGCTCGATGCCCTGGGCGAGTTGCACGAACAGCGGCATGTAGAAGCCGCCGTCCGGCTGCTCGATGCAGATGACGAGACTATCGACGATACCGGGAATCCCCTCCATCGTCCGGTAGATTTCCGCCGAGCCGATCCGCACGCCATGACGGTTCAGCGTGGCGTCGGAACGGCCCAAGACGTGGCAGCCGCCGCGCGCGTTGAAGCGGACACGATCGCCATGGCGCCAGACCCCCGGATAGACGCCGAAATAGCTGTCCGTATACCGGACGAAATCGGCATCGCCCCAGAAGCAGAGCGGCATCGAAGGCATCGGCGCGCGCACGACGAGTTCGCCGGCCTCGTCGATGATCTCGCGGCCCGCATCGTCGAACGCGACCGCGGCCACGCCGAGCGCCGGAGCCTGGATCTCGCCAGCATGCGTCGGCAGCAGCGGCGAGCCGGCCAGCAGACCGGAACAGAACTCCGTTCCGCCGGATTGCGAGGAGGCCCAGACCTCGGGCTTGACCGCCTCGTGCACCCAGCGAAACACCTCCGGTGTCGATGGCGATCCGACCAGCATCACCGACTGCAGCCGCTCCAGATTGAACTCGCGGCCCGGAACGACGCCCTGCTGCCGCACCAGCTGGATGTAGCTCGGGCTGATGCCGAGCACGGTCACGCCGGCGGCTTCCACGAGCCGCCACACCAGCCGCGCGTCCGGATGGCTCGGATGGCCGTCATAGAGCACCGAGGTGCCGTTCATCAGCGGCCCCCACATCAGCGTGTTCCAGACCATCCAGCCTGTCGTCGAGTAGAAGAACAGCGTGCCGTCCGCCTCGATCTCGAAATGAAACGCCGCCGACTTGTAGTGCTCAAGCACGATGCCGTGGTGATTGTGCACGATCGGCTTCGGCAGGCCGGTCGTTCCCGAGGTGAACAGCACCCAGAGCGGATGATCCGATGCGACGCGTGCGAACTGAAATGCGTCGCGCGCGATCGCCGGACCGTCGAGCAGGTCGGGCCACGCCCGAATGCCGCCACGAAACTCCGGCGCCTTGCGCGCGGCCGGATGATAGTCGAGCATGACCAGCATCTCGGCGCTCGGCAGCGCCGCGAGGATCGTCTCGAGATCGCCGATGCGGTCGAAATCCTTCGCTCCGTAACGATAGCCGTTGACCGCGAAGACGAGCTTCGGCGCGATCTGCGAAAATCGGTCGATCACCGTCTGCGCGCCGAATTCCGGTGCCGCCGAGGACCACACCGCGCCGATCGCCGTGGTCGCGAGCATCGCGATGACGGCTTCGGGAATGTTCGGCATGTAGGCGACGACCCGGTCGCCCTTGTCGATTCCCATCTCGCGCAGCGACGTGGCGAGCCGCCGCACGCGGCCTGCGATTTCGCCCCAGCTCGCGGCCGCCAGCGGACGCAGCTCCGAGCCGTGATGCAGCATCGCTCGATCGGGACTGCCGCTCAACTCGTGGCGCAGCACGTGCTCGGCGAAGTTCAGCCGCGTCCCCGTGAACCAGCGCGTCCGCGGCATCGGATCGCGCGAGACGACCTCGCCGATCTCGCCGTCGGCCATGACCTCGAAATAATCCCAGATCGAACGCCAGAACCCGGCGACGTCGTCGACCGACCACTGCCAGAGATCGTGATAGCCGGAGAAGCTGTGGCCGCGCGAAGCGAGCCAGTCGAGATATCGGCGGATGTTGGCGCGCGCCTGTCGCTGCGCCGAGCAGGTCCAGACGTCAGCTTGATCATCGGCCATTCCAGCGTTTCTCCATCCCTGCCGCAGCCGCGGCAGCCAACGACCATCGGCCGCGCCACACCGGCCGTCAAGAACACGGCGCGCTCCCCGGCCGCTGCCCCGCCGCCGTGGCAAAGTGGCCCGCCGCGATTTTCCGGCATTGATTCCGTTTTGGAATTGGCGTTAGGAGTCGGTCTCATGAGGACCCCGGCGGCCCGTGAACCAGGTTCGCGGTCGCCGGATTGCGGAACAGGTTGATCCCGCTGGACACCCTGTGCCCGAACGCCGTCGCGAAGCCGGCAAGGGCAGCGGCCACACGCTTCGACAACGGATCATCACCGCATGGCGCCCATTCAATACATCGTCGAGGGCGGTCACCGGCTCAAAGGCGCGATCGAGCCGTCCGGCAACAAGAATGCCGCGCTGCCTATCATCGCCGCGGCGCTCTTGACCGACCATCCGGTGACGCTCGACAACGTGCCGCGCATCCGCGACACCGAGACGCTGGTGGAGCTGGTGCGCTCGGTCGGCGCAACAGCTGAATGGCGCGGGCGGAACCGGCTCGCCATCCACGCCAAGGAGATCCGCGCCGCCGATCTCGATCCGGACCTGTGCGCGCGCATCCGCGCCTCGATCCTGCTCGCCGGTCCGCTGCTCGCGCGCTGCGGCGAGGTGGCGCTGCCGCCGCCGGGCGGCGACGTGATTGGCCGCCGCCGGCTCGACACGCATTTCCTCGCCTTCGAGCAGCTCGGCGCCAGCGTCACCGCGACCGACAAGATCGAGCTGCGCGCCTCCGGCCTGAAGGGCGCCGACGTGTTCCTCGACGAGCCCAGCGTCACCGCGACCGAGAACGCGCTAGTCGCCGCCGTCGCCGCGCACGGCACGACCTATCTGCGCAACGCGGCCTCGGAGCCGCATGTCCAGGACCTCGCGCACTTCCTCGTTGCGCTGGGCGCCAACATCGAGGGCATCGGCACCAACACGATGGTGATCCACGGCGCCAGCACGCTCGGCCAGGCGTCCTACGCGATCCAGCCCGATCACATCGAGGTCGGCTCGCTGATCGGGCTGGCCGCGGTGACGCGCTCTCCCTTGCGCATCGTGCGCGCCGGCACCGAGCATCTGCGCTCCATCCGCATGGGCTTCGAGCGGCTCGGCATCGTCTGCGAGGTCGCCGGCGACGATCTGATCGTGCCCTCGGACCAGACGCTCAGGATCAAGGACGATTTCGGCGGCCACGTGCCGAAGCTGGAGGACCAGCCCTGGCCGGCCTTCCCGGCCGACCTGATGTCGATCGCGCTCGTCACCGCCACGCAATGCGAGGGCGTGATCCTGATGTTCGAGAAGATGTTCGAGTCGCGGATGTTCTTCGTCGACAAGCTGATCTCGATGGGCGCGCGCATCGTGCTGTGCGACCCGCACCGCGCCATCGTCGCCGGCCCCAGCCGCCTGCGCGGCGCCCGCGTCGTCTCCCCCGACATCCGCGCCGGCATGGCCATGCTGCTCGCCGCGCTCTGCGCCGAAGGCACCTCGTACATCGACAACGCCGACCAGATCGAACGCGGCTATGAACGCATCGACGAGCGCCTGAACGCACTGGGCGCGAAGATCACCCGCGTGCCGGAGCGCGGGCGGTAGTTTACTACGCACATCTCTCCTCCGTCATTGCGAGCGCAGCTCGCAATGACGAAATTGAATGACCCTGGCGCAAGGCCATCGGCGCACTGGCTTCGCGGACATGCGCGTGCGATGCTGCTGCGCATGGCGCGCGAGCAACCTTGACATGTGAGGCTCATCGCTCATGACAATCAGCGAGATCACTCCCAACGTCGACGGTACCCGATGGCTGGCCGGCGCGGAGTTCGCCGATGCCTTTCGCATCACGATCAACGGCCCGCCCGTTGCTGCCCGCACCGCGGCCGAGCGCATGCTCGGTCACACGCCCTGGTGGATAGCGGCGCTCCTGAAGCTCCGCAACCTGCTGGTCAGGCCCTTCGGTCTGAAGACCTCGGGCGCGGACCCAAGCAACCCACGTCCTCTGATCGGGATTTTTCCGGTCGTCGACGAAACGCCGGCCCGGCTCGTGCTCGGCTTCGACGACAAGCATCTGGACTTTCGCGTCCTGGTCGACGTGGCCTCTCAGCACGCGACCTCGCAAGTGACAGCGACCACCTTGGTCGAGACCCACAATGCTCTCGGCCGCATCTATCTCGCCATGATCAAGCCGTTTCACCGGCTCGTCGTGAAGGCGATGCTCCGGCAGGTCGCAGCAGCCGCATGATGACACGCGAGTCTTCGGCTCGCTGTCGCACCGGCGCTCCGTGCCCAAGCCGCCAATATCGCGGCTGCCGTTTTTCCGAATTTTTTGCTTGCTATTATTCCAAGAATCAGAAATAATGTAGCCATCCCGTCCTCATGAGAGGGGCGCTTCGCGATCGTCACGGACGTTGAGGGCGGGGATGCGGTGGATGCGGCGGCTCTCAGCGCGCACTTGGGTAGCAACTCGAGGCTGGCGCGTGGACGAAGGGGCGGTCGCATACGGCGAAAGCGTATGGTCCTGGCCTCCCGACGCTGAGGTCAAGCCGGCGGGCGGTTCCGCTGACGACGGGGGCAAGAAAGCCCGGTCCCCGGGGAGAATACGTATAAGTCGTTCCAACCATCGCGCGGGGAATGCCGGGATGTCTCGGCTGAACCTGTGGTTCCTGCCGCCTGCATTTTTTTACGCAGGCGGGCCATGGGTGCGGCCAGCGCCCGGCATTCCCCGCGCCCTCTCGCTTCCGAGGGCCATCGATCAAGCAGAGCTCGGACGTGTCAGCGCCGCGAGATCGGTCAGTCATGCACGCGATCACGTCAATGCGATTGACGATGCGCCTCACGCAGCCGTCCGCATTTGGCCAGGTGGAGCTGCGCCTCCGTGCCGCACGCGGCTGCGACCGAACATGCCGCCGTGATGTGCACGACGCCGCAGGGCCTGCTATAGCCCCGACCATGACCTCCACAGCCGGAACCAACCACGCACCGCCAACGGCGGCGCCGACGCTTCCCCTCGCGCTCGAGCTCTGGGACACGATCCGGCTCGCCGCACCGATGGCGCTGACGCAGTTGTCGCAGATCGCGATGATGTCGACCGACCTCGCCTTCATCGGCCGTCTCGGCGGCGATGCCGTGGCGGCGGCCGCATTGGCGGGCACGGTGTATTTCGTCGGCTCGACCTTCGGCATGGGCCTGATGTCGGCGGTGGCGCCGCTCGCCGCGCAGGCGTTCGGAGCCGCGGATGCAGCACTGGTGCGGCGCGCGCTCCGCGTTGGACTATGGGCCGGCCTGTTCATCGCGCTGCCGATCATGATGATCGCGCTGAACGGCGAGGCCATCCTGCTCACGCTCGGACAGGCCCCCGACGTCGCGCGTCCTGCGCAGGATTATCTGCGCGGCCTCGCCTGGGGTATTGCGCCGATGCTGTGGTTCATGGCGCTGCGCAGCTTCATGGGCGCGGTCAACCGCCCCGAGCCGGTGCTCTGGATCACACTGGCCGCGATCCCGCTCAACGCGCTGCTGGTCTATCCGCTGCTCTACGGCCACTGGGGTTTTCCGCGGCTGGGCCTGACCGGCGTCGGCCTCGCCACCTCGACCGTCAACCTGGGAACGTTCCTCGCCGGGCTGTGGTTCGCAGCGTTCCGCCCGCCGTTCCGCGACTACCACGTCCTCGCGCGACTGGGCCGTATCGACTGGCGACTGATGCGACAGCTCCTCATCATCGGCGCGCCGATCTCGCTGTCGTTCCTGCTCGAATACGGCCTGTTCTCCGCGGCCGCGATCCTGATGGGACTGATCAGCACGGCCGCGCTCGCCGCGCACCAGATCGCGCTGCAGATCACCGCGATCCTGTTCATGGTGCCGTTCGGGATCAGCATGGCCGCGACCGTGCGCGTCGGCCACGCCGCCGGGCGCGATGATGCGACCGGCGTTCGCCGCGCCGGCTTGATGGCGATGTTGCTCGGCCTTTCACTCGCAGTGCTGTTCACGCTCGGCATCGTCATTGCGCGCCATGACATCGTGCAGCTGTTCCTCGGCTCCGGGATCTCCGATGCCGAAACGACAGCGGCGCTGGCCGCCACGCTGCTGCTCGTCGGCACGACGTTCTTCATCACGGACGCATTGCAGAGCATCGCGGTCGGCGCGCTGCGCGGCATCAAGGACACGCGGGTGCCGCTGCTGCTCGCCGTGCTCGGCTATTGGCTGATCGGCTTCCCCGCCTCTTATCTGCTTGGCCTCCACACCGCGCTCGGCGCGGTCGGAATCTGGATCGGCCTGTCGATCGGCACCACGATCTACGCCGCGCTGCTGGTGGTGCGCTTCCTGCGGCTGACCCGATGAAGAGTTCAGGCGCCGGCCGTATCGGACGACTCCCCGGGCTCCGGCCGATGCACCTTGCCGGCCGACGCTCCGGACCATTCGGCGACGACGCGCTCGAGGTCGATCAGGTTCTGCCGCATCTGGTCGAGCGAAAAGCCCAGAGCGAAGAAGCGCTCGGCGGCATCGCCGGGCAGCCCGCGCGTCAGCCCGTCGCTGCGGACGGCGGCGACCTGCTCGGCATAGGCTTTGACCGCAACATGGATCGGCCAGATCGGCGGTGGGCCGGAGCCGTTGCGGACGGCCGCGGCACAGCCGCGCAGATAGCTCGCGATCGCATCGCTGACGCGCGCCACCGGCGCCGACAAACGTGCCTGCAGCTCCGAGGGCAGCGGCACCACGCTGGCGCGGCCGATCATCACGACGTCATGGCGGAGGCGCAGGATCGTCCGCAGCAGCGGACCGGTGTCGGCGCCAGAGGACAGCCGCGCCGAGCGTTCGCGCTCGGCCTCCGCCCCGGTCGCGTTCAACTCGGTGAGCGCGGTGCCGATACCGTCCTGGATCCGATGCAGCGCGTCGTTGTCGCGGCCCCGCGACAGGCCGGCCAGAAGCTCGGTCATTGCTGCGGCGATCAGTTCGAGCAGGCGGCCCGCCGCGCTGCGCATCTGGACATGCGCCCGCGACGGCAGCACGACGAACGATACGGCGAGGCCGGTGAACGCGCCGACCGCAACCTCGAACACGCGGTCGATCGCCGATCCCAGCGGATCGAGATGGCCCATCGTGGGCACCAGGAGCACGATGACCGCGGTCACGGTGGCGGCGTTGAGGCTGGGATTGATCGCGGCAATGAAAGCGAGCGGGGTCACCGCCAGGATCAGCATGCCGAGCAGTTGCAGCTCGCCGGAATGCGGAATGAACACGGTGATGGCGCCGCCATAGATGGCACCGCCGATGGTGCCGAACATGTAGTCGCGCGTCGCCTTCAGCGAGCGCCCGACGCTGCCTTGCGTCACGATCAGCGAGGTCAGCACCGCCCACAGCGGCAGCTTCAGGTGGAAGGCCGTGGCAACGGCAAAAGCGAGCGTCGCCGCCACCGTGCCGCGGACGGCCAGCGACATCTGCGCCTTGCGGCCGCCCAACCTGCCGAACAGCTCCTTGAACGACGCCATCAATCATTCACCTCGAACGGACCAGCGCGTCGGCATGGCAGCCTCCCACCGGACCGGACCGGCTTGAAAGGCGGAATCAGCTTGCCTACCCTGGCTGCAACGATACGAGGAAACACGATGGCCCAGGAAACCGCAACGCTCGCCGCCTATGTCGCCGACCTGAAATATGACGATATCCCGCCCGAGGTGCTCGACCGCGCCAAGGTGCTGACGCTCGATTTTCTCGGCAGCGCCATCCGGGCGCGGCGCGAGGCGGAATCGACGCCTTCGGTCGTGAACATGCTGGCGGCACTGAAGCTCGATGCGGCGGGCGAGGCGACCGTATTCGGCGACGACAGAACCTGGACGCCGGCGGTGGCGGCGCTGCTCAACGGCACGATGGGCCACTCGCTCGACTTCGACGATACCCACGCCGATTCCTCGCTGCATCCGAGCGCGCCGGTGGTGCCGGCCGCCTTCGCCGTGGGCGAGATGGTCGGTGCCTCCGGCCGCGAGGTGCTGACCGCCGTTGTCGCCGGCTACGAGGTGTGCTGCCGGCTCGGCAATGCGCTCGATCCGACCTCGCATTACGCCCGCGGCTTCCACCCGACCGCGACCGCCGGCACCTATGGTGCCGCGGCTGCCGCAGGCAAGCTGTTCGGCCTGTCGGAGCAGCAGCTGATCTATGCGTTCGGCGTCTCCGGCAGCCAGGCGGCGGGCTCGCTGCAGTTTCTCGTCAACGGCGCCTGGAACAAGCGCTATCAGGTCGGTGCGTCCGCGATGAACGGCGTGATCGCGGCCACGCTCGCCAAGAACGACTTCGTCGGCGCGATCGAATCCGTCGAGGGCAAGCACGGCCTGCTGGTCGGCTACACCGACACGCCGCACCATGAGAAGGCCGTCGCCGGGCTCGGCTCCACCTATGAGACGATGAAGATCGGCGTGAAGCCGTATCCGAGCTGCCGCTACACCCATGCCGCGATCGACGCCATCATCGCGCTGCGCCGCGAGCACAATCTGACGCCGGACCAGGTCAAGCGCGTCGAGATCGGCCTGCATCGCAACGGCATCACCTTGACGGGCGACGCCTCGACCAAGCGGCATCCGAGCTCGATCGTCGGCGGCCAGTTCTCGATGTTCTTCACCGGCGCGCTGGCGCTCGACCAGGGCCGCTTCGGCTGGGACGACTACACGCGCCTTGGTGACGCCGCGATCAACGCGCTCGCCGACAAGTTCGACGTCGTGCAGGATGACAAATTGGAGATCGGCCGCAGCCATCCGTTCGGCGCCCGCGTGACCATCACCACCGAGGACGGCGTGCACGAGCGGCTGCACGATGATCCCTCGGGCGAGCCGACCTCGTTTCCGTCGGCGCAGGCGATGAGCGACAAGTTCATCACTTTGGCACGGCCGGTGCTGAGCAGCCGCGCGCAAAGCTTTGCCGATGCGATCCTGTCGCTGGAGCGTTTCGACCGTGTGGCGCAGGCGACGGCGTTGGGGAGAGTGTAGCGCATGCGTCATTCCCCTCTTGTCGCCGCGATCACGTCGCTCACGAGCTGCGCCACGCCGTCGGCCTCGGGCGGCCAGTTCACGGTGCGACCGAAGCGCGCGATGACGAGGCGCTCGGAGGGAACGAAGATGACGTACTGGCCGAGCGTGCCCTTGGCGAAGACCGCATCGCGCGGCCAGCCATGCGCGATGCGGTAGTTGGCGCCAAAACTGTCGCCGCGGTTGGTCCAGAAGCCGGCGCCGAGGCCGACATAGGCGTTCGGTGTGGGCGTGGCGACGTAGTCCGCCCAGCCGGCGGGCAGGATGCGCCGGCCGGCGACGACGCCGTCGTCGAGATAGAGCTGGCCGAGCCGCGCCCAGTCGCGCGCCGAGGCCAGCATCTGGCTCGATCCCTCCGGCGTGCCGGCGGCGTCGAACTCGATCGTGACGCTGGCCATGCCCAGCGGATCGAACAGCTCGCGATGCGCGAAGCGCAGCACATCCGCGGCGCTGCCGCCGGCGGCATCGCGGATGAGATGGGAAAGGATGACGGTGTTGCCGTCGTGATAGTTGCTGACCGCGCCCGGAGCCGTCTCGAGCGGCATGGATTCGGCATAGGCGGCGCGGTCGGGCTCGACGAACTTCATCCGGTTGACCGGCTCGAGCGCCGACAACAGCGAGGCCTGCAGCGAGCTGCCGAGCGCGAGACCGGCGGTGTGGCGCAGCAGATGATCGACGGTGATGGCATGGCGCGGATCGCTTTCGCTCTGCCACGCCGCCACCGGCGCGGGCGCATGCAGCGCGAGCTTGCCCTGGTGGACGAGAATGCCGATCAGGGTCGCGGTCATCGACTTGGTCGCGGAGAAGCCGAGCAGCGGGGTGTCGAGCGTGAAGCCGGGCGCGTAGCGCTCGGCGATGACCTTGCCGTCCTTCATCACCAGGACGGCATGGGTGCGCCGGAACGGCGGCGCCTCCGGCTCGGCAAAGGCGCGGTCGAGCGCCGCGGCGAGCGCCGGTGTCGCCGGCGCCACGACATGCGGCGGAGCGATGTCGGGCAGCAAGGCCGGCTGCGGCGGCGACAACCGGACGGTCGGCCAGTCGCGGCTCTCGCCATGGTCCATGTGGCAGCCGAGCCCGTCGCGATACACGGCGTGGCTCCGGCCGAGCCCGAGCAGCGTCACGCTGACGTCCTTGGCGGCGCGATCGACGCGGACGTCCATTGCCCAGCTAAGCAGGCCGGCGCCGGGCATCGCGGCCCGGGTCTCGGAGAGCGTGCGGTCCGGGTCGAGACCGGAGACGAAGGTCTCCGAGCACAGCACGCTGGCGATGAAGCCGGTTGCCACCTTCGGCACATCGCGGGCGCGGGCGCCGCCGACCGCCAGGGCGGTCAGCGCGGTGGTGGCAACGAGAGCAGGCAGCAGGCGGCGTCTGGTCATGAGGAGCTCCGGAAGTTGGATCCGCCGGACCAGACCGCGGCCACGGCCCGGACGCTCGCCGATTTCGCAAATCGCACCAGCCGGGAATGGCCGGGACCTCGCCGATTCTGGAATTCCTCCGTGATTTCAAGGCCGAACAGATCACGCTGCGGCCAGCCTCATGCGCCGGTATTCGGTCGGCGTCACCCCAGTCACCGCCTTGAACGCCCGGTTGAACGGACCGAGCGACTGGAACCCGGCATCCATGGCGATGGTGATGACCGGCACCTCGGCCTGGGCGGGATCGGCGAGCGCGGCCTTGGCCTCCTCAATGCGGTGGGCGTTGAGGAAGGTGTTGAAGTTGCGGTAGCCGAGCTCGCCATTGATCAGCCGCCGCAGCCGGTATTCAGGAATGGAGAGCCTGGTCGCCAGCATCCCGATGGTGACGTTGTCCCGCCGATAGATCCGCTCATCCGCCATCAGCCGCATCAGCGCGTCGACCAGCCTGCGGTCCGCGGCCCTGGGAGCCGTGGCCTCGGGCTCTGCGACCGGCGGTGTCTCCGGCGCGAACACATCGCCGGCACCGACCCTGAGCAGCATCAGCGCGACGGCGCCGACCACGACCAGGAACATCGCCGCATTGACCACATTGGCAAGCTCGGACGGGCCGCTGCCGGCGGACGCCATCTGCAGCAGCGCATTGACGCCACCGTAGGACAGCGCCGCGATCACGACGAAGGCCCGGATGCGCCGCCGTCCCTCGACGAGATCCGCCGACCAGGAGCGGATGGTCTGCGCCAAGGTCAGGCCAAGGAAGCCGAGCGCCAGCACATTGTTGGCGACGATCACAAGCCGGCCATGTCCGGCAGGTCCGAGCACGAGACAGCCGATCAGGCTGAAGCCGAACACAGCCAGCCAGATCAGGCCGTGCAGCCCGCGCAACGCAAAGCCGTCGTCGAACAGCGCGCGGCAGAACAGCAAGAGCACGACGATGTCGGCCGTCGCGAGCGCAATCAGCGGCGCGGAAGCGAGCGATGGCGCCGCCGTCCCGCCGATGTTGAAGGTCGCCGCATGCGCGGCCGAGCCGAGCGCCAGCGCGATCGCCAGCCGGCCGCGCCATTGACCACCGAGGTCACGTCCCAACGCGACGGCGAGCACGGCGAGCAGCGCAATGGCGGCGGCGCGAAGCACGAGATCGAGGCTGTCGAGCGTCATCGTCACGGATCCGTTGTCAGCGCCGGAACTCTAGGCCGGAGTGCCGCTCCGTTCAAATCACGCCGACGCCGCGACCTCATGCCCTGCCCTCGCCGTCGCGAAGCTGCTAGGCTCGCGTGACCACATCTCAGGAGCGTCCCATGAGCTGGCAGCCTTCGAACGATCCCGAATTCGGCGATCCCACCTCGTGCGATGCGCTGGAGCACGTCATCGTGCCGCGCACCCGTGATCTCGGCGACGGCTTTGCGGTACGCCGCGCGCTGCCGCATGGCCGCCGGCAGATGGTCGGGCCGTTCATCTTCTTCGACCATTTCGGTCCGGTGCAATTCGTCTCCGGCAAGGGCATGGACGTGCGGCCGCATCCGCATATCGGCTTGGCCACCGTCACCTATCTGTTCGACGGCGCCATCATGCATCGCGACAGCGAGGGCAACGTCCAGGAGATCCAGCCCGGCGCGATGAACCTGATGACCGCCGGCCGCGGCATCGCGCATTCCGAGCGCACGCCGGATCTGCAGCGGCAGAACGGCCAGAACATGCTGGGCCTGCAGAGCTGGATCGCGCTGCCGGTGGAATCGGAAGAGATCGCGCCGAGCTTCCAGCATTACGCGGCGGGCGCGCTGCCGACGGTCAGCGACACCGGCTTCTCCGCGCGCATCATTGCCGGCCGGGCGTTTGGAAAAGCCTCTCCGGTGACGATGGTTTCGCCCTGGTTCTATGTCGAGGTGACGGCGCAGGCCGGCACAGTGGTGCCGCTCGATCCGGACCACGAGGAGCGTGCGATCTACATCGTCGACGGCGAGGTCGAGATCGCCCGCGAGCGCCACGAGGGGCCGCGGCTGCTGATCTTCCGCCCGGGCGATGCCATCAGCGTGCGTACGGTGAAGCCGACCCGGATGATGTTCCTCGGCGGCGACGCACTGGAGGGGCCGCGCCACGTCTGGTGGAATTTCGTCTCCTCCAGCAAGGAGCGCATCGAGCAGGCCAAGCAGGACTGGAAAACCGGCCGCTTCGCCGCTGTTCCCCAGGAGCACGAGTTCATTCCGCTGCCGGAATAGGCTATGGGAGGCGATGCTCCCTTTCGAAGGCCCCGAACGATGACCACGCTTCTCGCCAGCAATCTGCCGCTCCCGAAGATCGGCCGCGGCAAGGTCCGCGACATCTATGCCGTCGGCGACGACCGCGTGCTGCTGCTGACCACCGACCGCATCTCGGCCTTCGACGTCGTGATGAACGAGACCATCCCGATGAAGGGCGCAGTGCTGACGCAGATCTCGGCCTACTGGTTCAACGCGCTGGAAGGCGTCGTGCATCACCACATGATCTCGGCCGACACCGACGAGATCATCGCCGAGGTGCCGGCGCTGCAGCCGCATCGCGAGGAGATCCTCGGGCGGGCGATGCTGTGCAAGCGCACCACCGTGTTTCCGATCGAATGCGTGATCCGCGGCTATCTCTCGGGCTCGGCCTGGAAGGAATATGCCGCCAGCGGCACGCTGGCCGGCGAGCAGCTTCCCGCCGGCCTCGTCGAGAGCCAGAAGCTCGAGCCCGCGATCTTCAGCCCGGCGACCAAGGCCGAGACTGGCCATGACGAGAACATCACCATTGCGCGGATGCGCGAGGTGGTCGGCGACGACACGGCCTATACGTTGGAGAGCATGACCCGCGCGGTCTATACGCTCGGCGAAACGCTGGCGCGTGAGCAGGGCATCATCATCGCCGACACCAAGTTCGAGTTCGGCCGCGACAAGGATGGAAACATCATCCTGATCGACGAGGTCATGACGCCGGATAGTTCGCGGTTCTGGGCCGTCGACGCCTATCAGCCGGGGAAGCCGCAGCCGAGCTTCGACAAGCAGCCGCTGCGCGACTATCTCGACGCCGAGCGCAAGGCCGGCCGCTGGAACGGCGACGCTCCACCGCCGCCGCTGCCGCAGAGCGTGGTGGACGCGACGAGCCAGCGTTATCTGGAGGCGTTCCGGCGCGTGACGGGCAGCGAGCTGAAGATCTAAGGATCGCTTTTCTGCGGTCAGCGGTTGCACGACCAGCGCTCTTGTTTGGACGTGTGAGCTGAACTCATGCCGCATCGGCAGTGCTCCCCCTCACCCCGCTGGCAGGGAGGGGAGCCGCTGATCCGGATCGCATTCGAGGCAATCCGAGCTCCCCTGGAAGGGGCAGAGCCATGGTATCTGGCGATCAGAGTCGTGCGCTCATGCGTCGCCACATCGTCATGGCCGGGCTTGTCCCGGCCATCCACGTCGTTCAGCACGCTGAGCGCCACGTGGATGCCCGGGACAAGCCCGGGCATGACGGCGTAACTAACGTCCGGGATTGTTTGTCGCCACAGCCCGTACCTCATATGAAATGGCCCTATTGCAAGCGAGGCGAGCGCCGAGCATGCATGAGCCCCGCCATCCATGTTAAGATGCGCCTGATCGGCCTCGCGGCGCAATGGCCCGAGTTCTGCTGATCGATCCCGCCCTCTGGAAATGCCGAGGGCGCAGGGAAGGCCGGGAGCTGGCTGCTCCCATGGCCCGCCTGCGGAAAAAAATGCAGGCGGCAGGTACCACAGGTTCAGCCGAGACATCCCGGCCCTCCCTGCGCGATGGGTTTACGTCTGCTCCGCGCTCTTGTGTGTTCGAAACCTGCCAGAATGTGCGAACGGGCGGTTCTGACCAACCGCCCGTCGC
>NZ_JBNPUO010000011.1:0-363655 GCF_051168215.1 Bradyrhizobium sp. HKCCYLRH2015
CTCGAGATCGAGGAGGTCATGAAGGTCGGCTATCGCGACATCCGCTGCGTCGAGTCCGGCGGTCCGGAGCCGGGCGTCGGCTGCGCCGGCCGCGGCGTCATCACCTCGATCAACTTCCTCGAGGAGAACGGCGCCTATGAGGACATCGACTACGTGTCCTACGACGTGCTGGGCGACGTGGTGTGCGGCGGCTTCGCGATGCCGATCCGCGAGAACAAGGCGCAGGAGATCTACATCGTGATGTCCGGCGAGATGATGGCGATGTATGCCGCCAACAACATCTCGAAGGGCATTCTGAAGTATGCGAACTCCGGCGGCGTGCGCCTAGGCGGCCTGGTCTGCAACGAGCGCCAGACCGACAAGGAGCTGGAGCTTGCCGAGGCGCTGGCCAAGAAGCTCGGCACGCAGCTGATCTACTTCGTGCCGCGCGACAACATCGTGCAGCACGCCGAGCTGCGTCGCATGACCGTGCTGGAATACGCGCCGGACTCGGTCCAGGCCGGCCACTACCGCTCGCTGGCTCAGAAGATCCACAACAACGGCGGCAAGGGCATCATCCCGACGCCGATCACGATGGACGAGCTCGAGGACATGCTGATGGAGCACGGCATCATGAAGGCCGTGGACGAGAGCCAAATCGGAAAGACTGCCGCCGATCTCGCCGCAACGGCTTAAGCAGTCTTGGTACCGGCCTTCCTCCCGTCGGAAGGCCGGTACCTCATCGCATGTCCCGTCGACATGGCGGCAGGGGATCGCGCTATGACCATCGCAATCGTGGGCGTCTCGGAATCCGTTGCTGTCGGCCTGCAAAAGTCGCCGCGCAACGGCTCGTTCGAAGAGGACAAGCGGCATCACGGCCGCGAGATTTACCGCCTGCTGACCGGCGTCGATCCCGAGGACGCGCTGATCGACAGCGACATCGGCTTCGACCGTCACGTCATCGCATCGATCCTCTCTGTCGCGGCGATGGAGCACGGCGTATTGGCGGAGCGCGCCGGGCTTTCGACCGTCGAGCTGATCGCGCTGCTGGCGCAGTTGTTTCCGGCAGCCTCGATCGACTCCTCATGGCTGCCGTTCACCGGGGCCGTGGCCGCGCCAGACGACGACGAGATCACGATGGTCCGCGATCTGCTCGCCGCGCAGCGCTCCACGGACGGCGAGGTCGGCCGCTGGCTCGCGGCCATGGTGGCGCGTCGCGCGATGGAGCCCAACCATCTCTGGGAAGACCTGGGCCTGCGCGAGCGGTCCGAGCTGTCGCGGCTGCTGATGCGCCACTTCGCGCCGCTGGCGAGCCGCAACGCCAGAAACATGCGCTGGAAGCGCTTCTTCTACCGCATGCTGTGCGAGGACGATGGCTTCGTGATGTGCACGACGCCGGTCTGTACCCAGTGCAACGACTTCGAAGTTTGTTTTGGCGAGGAGAGCGGCGAGAGCCGGATGGCCGAGCGGCGACGCGAGGTGGCGCTGCAGGAGGCGGCGGGCGCCGCGATGTGAGTTCGAGGACCGTGACGATGTTGTTGGACAGCCAGCTTGGATTCCCGTGCAACTCCGACAGCGGACGTTGTCCCCAGGCGGAGACTTGCGAAGCTGGCGAGATCCTGATGCGTCGATGCGAGGACGCGCTGCGTCGGGCCGGGTTGCGTCCTACCCAGCAGCGTCAGCAACTGAGCCGGATTCTGTTCGGCGGCGGCGACCGCCACATCACCGCCGACGCGCTCTATGCCGCTGCCGTTGCTTCGGGCATGAAGATCTCGCAGGCCACCATCTACAACACCCTCAACCAGTTCGTGGAGCTCGGACTGCTGCGGCAGATCGGCGTGGACGGCTCGAAATCATTCTTCGACACCAATACGACCGTGCATCCGCACTTCTTCTATGAGGACGAAGGCGAGCTCGTCGACGTGCCCGAACAGGTCGCGTTCGAGCAGTTGCCCGAGCCGCTGCCGGGCTACGGCATGGAGCGGATCGACATCGTCATCCACCTGCGCCGCAGGCGCCACGCCTGACGGCAGCCTTGGTCGCCGCGCGGTCCAGGCGCGGCGCTGGCATGTCTCTCCGCGTCGACGTTCGATGTCCGACGCTGTCACGAATCCGACAATCCGGGACGTTGGAAAAACAATCGGATATTCAATTGGTTGGCGTGGTGTCCGGCGGTGGCATGGCCGTTGCTGAGTGAATGGCAGGCCGCAACGGAGCGTCGTGCTTCTGGCGGCCACACACAGGTTGCGACGGAGCGAGTGAATGCCAGACGTCTCCGGACAGCGCGGGTCCAGGAATGCCCGAGATGCCGGCTCTGCCAACGGGAGCGCGGTCTCGGGGAGCCCGATGCCCCGGGTCATCCTCAACGATACCACGCTCCGCGACGGCGAGCAGGCGCCGGGCGTCGCCTTCGCTCTCGGAGAGAAGGTCGCGATCGCCCGTGCGCTGGCGCGAGCCGGCGTTCCCGAGATCGAGGCCGGCACGCCGGCAATGGGGGCCGACGAGATCGCTGCCATCAGGGCGATCGTCGAGGCCAGTCTGCCCGCGACCATCATCGGCTGGTGCCGGATGCGCGAGGCGGATGTCGATGCGGCGATCGCGGCCGGCGTCTCGATGGTGAATGTCTCCATCCCGACATCCGACGTGCAGATCGCCGCCAAGCTCGGCGGCAGCCGCAGTGCCGCGCTGGAACTGCTCAAGCGCGTGGTCGGCTATGCGCGGAGCCGCGGACTGGCCGTTGCCGTCGGCGGTGAGGATTCCTCGCGCGCCGATGTCGGCTTTCTCGCCGAGGTGATCGCGACCGCAAAGTCGGTCGGCGCCCGGCGCTTCCGCGTCGCCGATACGCTGAGCGTGCTCGATCCGGACGCGACGTCAGCTCTGGTCGGCGCCTTGCGCGCGACCACGGACCTGGAGATCGAGTTTCACGGCCATGACGATCTCGGTCTTGCCACCGCCAACACGCTGGCGGCGGTCAAGGCGGGCGCGACCCATGCATCGGTCACCGTGATCGGCCTCGGCGAGCGCGCCGGCAATGCTCCGCTGGAGGAGGTCGCGGTCGCGCTGCGGCAGCTCTACCGGCGCGAGACCGGCATCGTGCTGGCCGAACTCGATCACGTCGCCAATGTCGTGGCGGCCGCTGCGGCGCGCGCCATTCCACTCAACAAGGCCATCGTCGGCGAGCACGTCTTCACCCATGAATCCGGCATTCACGTCGATGGCCTGCTGAAGGATCAGCGCACCTACCAGGCGCTCGATCCGGTGCTGTTCGGCCGCTCCAACCGGATCGTGATCGGGAAGCATTCCGGGCTGTCGGCGATCACCTCGCTGCTGTCGGATCTGCGCCTGCCGGCGAGCGCCGACCAGGCTCGGCACATCCTGGCGCGCGTGCGCAGGCATGCCGTCGTTCACAAGGGGCCGGTGCCGAAAGAGGCCGTTGCGGCCATCTGGCGCGAAGTCTGCGATCACCCGCTGGCGAGCTTTGCCTGATCATGAGCGACATCGTCGATACCCCCATTGCCAAGCCGATCGTCGTCGAGGCGAGCCCGCCCTCGCTGCTCCGCCTGATCCGCGAAGACATTGGCTGTGTCCGCTCGCGCGATCCGGCGGCGCGCAGCGAAATCGAGACCCTGCTGACCTATCCCGGCATTCACGCGCTGATCTGGCACCGCCTGGCGCATCGGCTGTGGATTCGCGGCTGGCGTTTTCCGGCACGCTTGTTGTCGTGGCTCGGACGCTTCCTGTCGAATGTCGACATTCATCCGGGCGCCGAGATCGGCCGCCGCTTCTTCATCGATCATGGGGCCTGCGTCGTGATCGGTGAAACTGCCGAGATCGGCGATGATGTCACGCTCTATCACGGCGTCACCCTGGGCGGCACGTCGTGGTCGCCAGGCAAGCGGCATCCGACGCTGGACAGCGGTGTCGTCGTCGGCGCCGGCGCCAAGATTCTCGGCCCGATCACGATCGGTCCGCGGACCCGCGTCGGTGCCAACTCCGTCGTCATCCAGAGCACGCCGCCCGACGTCACCGTGGTCGGCATCCCTGCCAAGGTGGTGCGGCCTGAATTCACCCATCGGCGGACCGTCGGACGCATCGATCTGGATCATCATCTGATGCCTGATCCGGTCGGTGAGGCCCTTTCCGTGATGCTGGACCGGATCGAGTTTCTCGAAGCGCAGCTCGCTCACATCAGACAGAAGGTGCGCCAGGGACCGCCGCCTCCGGCGCCGACCTCGTTGTGCGAGGTTGATCCGATTTCGAGTCAAGGAGCAAAGCAATGACTGTGGCAACGCCGAACGTTCTGGACGAACTGAAGCAGACCTCTGCTGCCGAGGAATTCTTCAAGCTGCTCGGTGTCGACTACGATCCCAAGATCCTCAATGTCTGCCGGCTGCATATTCTCCGCCGGATGGGGCAGTACCTCGTCAGCGAGGACTTCTCCGGCGTATCCAGCGAGGATGTCGCAGCCCGCTGCAAGTCGTACCTCGAGCAGGCCTATCAGGACTTCCTCGTCTCGACGCCGCTCGATCAGCGGGTGTTCAAGGTGCTCAAGGAGGCGGTGGCGCCGCCGAAGCCGGCTCCCAAGCCATTCGTGTCGCTGACGACGCTCAAGTAACGCATGAACTAACGATCGCTCCCAGAAGCGCCGCCAGCACCACTGGCGGCGCTTCTGCTTTCAGGCGAGCGGTGCGCTCTCAAAGTCCTGTCGCATTCCCGACGCGTGTTGCTTGCGACGTGTCGGACCTCGGCGGCGAGTTCTCAGAAGCAGTTCAGGTTCATGCGCCAAGGTGTTGAATCCGTGCCGATAATCATCGCGGCCGAAACTGGTACGACAATTGCTGTCCTGATCGCAGGCCTACACACCCGGAGTGATCGCATGCATATCGTCGTCTGCATCAAGCAGGTTCCGGACTCCGCGCAGATCCGCGTTCATCCGGTGACCAACACCATCATGCGCCAGGGTGTGCCGACCATCATCAACCCCTACGATCTGTTCGCGCTCGAGGCGGCGCTGCAACTGCGCGACAAGTTCGGCGGCGAGGTGACGGTGCTGACGATGGGGCCGCCGTCCGCCGAAGACTCGCTGCGCCGGGCACTGACCTACGGCGCCGACCGCGCCGTGCTGCTGACCGATCGCTTCTTTGCCGGCGCCGATACGCTGGCGACCACCTATGCGCTGGCGACAGCCATTCGCAAGATCAGCGAGACCTTCGGAGCGCCGGACATCGTGTTCACCGGCAAGCAGACGATCGACGGCGACACCGCGCAGGTCGGCCCGGGCATCGCCAAGCGTCTGGGCCTGCTGCAACTGACCTATGTGGCGAAGATCAACGAGGTCGATCCCGTCGCGCGCACCATCGAAGCCGAGCGTCGCTCCGAGGGCGGCGTTCAGGTGCTGAAGACCAGGCTGCCGTGCCTGGTGACGATGCTGGAGGCGACCAACGAGATCCGCCGCGGCGCCATGGCCGATGCGCTCCGTGCGGCGCGCGCTCAGATCGTGACCTGGAGCGCCAAGGACGCCGGCGTCGAGGACATCTCGAAGTGCGGCCTGAAGGGCTCGCCGACCATCGTGAAGCGGGTCTTCGCGCCGTCGGCCCGGGCGGAGAAGGCGACCATGGTCGACTTCTCGAACCGCGCGCCGGCCGACGCGCTGATCGAGGAATTGTTCAAGCGGCAGCCGAAGCTCGAAGCCGAGCTGACGACGTCAGCACACGGCTTCTGATCCAGACGGCTTTTGACGGACCAAGGGACGACGATCATGAGCGAACCCACCAAAGCACCGCCCGCCGCAGCCGGTCGCGCCGCGACCAAGAAGGAGCTGCCGGAGCATTTCAAGGCCTACAAGCACGTCTGGGTGTTCATCGAGCAGGAGCGGGGCCAGGTTCACCCGGTGTCCTGGGAGCTGATGGGCGCCGGCCGCAAGCTCGCCGACAAGCTGAAGGTCGATCTGGCGGCCGTGGTGATCGGTCCTCCCGGAGAAGCCGTGCGGCACGCTGCCGCGGAGTCGTTCTGCTATGGCGCCGATCTCGCCTACATCGTCGCGGACGGCGTTCTTACCGACTATCGCAACGAAGCCTATACCAAGGCACTGACCGACGTCGTCAACACCTTCAAGCCGGAGATCCTGCTGCTCGGCGCCACCACGCTCGGCCGCGACCTCGCGGGCTCCGTCGCGACGACCCTGCTCACCGGTCTGACCGCCGACTGCACCGAGCTCGACGTCGATGCCGACGGCTCCCTGGCCGCGACGCGGCCGACCTTCGGCGGCTCGCTGCTCTGCACGATCTACACGCTGAACTACCGGCCGCAGATGGCGACCGTCCGCCCACGGGTGATGCCGATGCCGGACCGCGTCGAGAGGCCCGCGAGCCGCGTCATCGAGCACAAGCTCGGTCTCGTCGAGGAGGACATCGTCACCAAGGTGCTGTCCTTCATTCCGGATCGCGATTCCGCCAAGTCCAATCTCGCCTATGCCGACATCGTCGTGGCCGGCGGGCTCGGGCTCGGCTCGCCGGAGAATTTCCAGCTCGTCAAGGGACTCGCGTCGGTGCTCGGCGCCGAATTCGGCTGCTCCCGGCCGCTGGTGCAGAAGGGCTGGGTGTCCTCGGATCGGCAGATCGGCCAGACCGGCAAGACCATCCGGCCCAAGCTGTATATTGCCGCAGGCATTTCCGGCGCGATTCAGCATCGGGTCGGTGTCGAGGGCGCCGATCTGATCGTCGCCATCAACACCGACAAGAACGCGCCGATCTTCGACTTCGCGCATGTCGGCATCGTCACCGACGCGATCCGGCTGCTGCCTGCGCTGACGGAGGCATTCCGTGCGCGTCTGTCGCCGCATTCGCGCGATCGCATCGCAAGCTAGGCACCAGAGAGGGAGCAGGGCAATGATCGAGGAACGTTTCGACGCGATCGTCGTGGGTGCCGGCATGGCCGGCAATGCGGCTGCGCTGACCATGGCTCAGCGCGGCATGAAAGTGCTGCAGCTCGAGCGCGGCGAGTATTCCGGCTCGAAGAACGTGCAGGGCGCGATCCTCTACGCCGACATGCTGGAGAAGCTGATTCCGGACTTCCGCGAGGAAGCGCCGCTCGAACGCCATCTGGTCGAGCAGCGCTTCTGGATGCTCGACGACAAGTCGCATGTCGGCCTGCACTACAAGTCGGACGACTTCAACGAGGAGAAGCCGAACCGCTACACCATCATCCGTGCCCAGTTCGACAAGTGGTTCTCGTCCAAGGTCAAGGAAGCCGGCGCCACCGTGCTGTGCGAGACCACCGTCACCGAGCTGGCGCAGGACGCCTATGGCAAGGTGATCGGCGTCAGGACCGATCGACGCGATGGTGAGATCCATGCCGACGTCGTCGTGCTGGCGGAGGGCGTCAACGGCCTGCTCGGGAGCCGCGCCGGCCTGCGCGAGCGGCCGAAGCCGGAGAACGTCGCGCTCGCGGTCAAGGAGATGCACTTCCTGCCGCGCGAAACGATCGAGGCGCGCTTCAACCTGAAGGGCGACGAGGGCGCCGTCATCGAGGCCGTCGGTACGATCTCACGCGGCATGACCGGCATGGGCTTCATCTACTCCAACAAGGAGTGCATTTCGCTCGGCATCGGCTGCCTCGTCTCCGACTTCCAGAAGACCGGCGAGACGCCCTACGGCCTGCTCGAGCGGTTCAAGCAGCATCCGTCGGTGGCGCCGCTGATCGAGGGCTCGGAAGTCAAGGAGTACTCGGCGCATCTCATTCCCGAAGGCGGCTACAACGCGATCCCGCAGCTCTGCGGCGATGGCTGGGTCGTGGTCGGCGATGCCGCCCAGCTCAACAACGCCGTTCACCGCGAGGGCTCCAATCTCGCGATGACCTCAGGGCGCATCGCGGCCGAGGCGATCTTCCAGGTGAAGTCGCGCCGTGATCCGATGACCAAGGAGAACCTCGCGCTCTACAAGAAGATGCTGGAGGACTCCTTCGTCATCAAGGATCTGAAGAAATACAAGGACATGCCGGCGCTGCTGCACAACCAGTCGCAGAACTTCTTCCTGACCTATCCGCAGCTCGTCTCCAAGGCGATGCAGAACTTCGTGCGCGTCGACGGGACGCCGAAGAAGGAGAAAGAGAGCAGCACCGTGCGCTCCTTCGTGAATGCAAGGTCATGGACCGGCCTGTTCGGCGACGCCTTCAGGTTTGCCCGGGCGTGGCGATGATTGGTGAATAAACGAGACAGCTTAAGCGAGGGAGATCAGACATGAGCACGGACGTCGCAGTCAGGGTCGAAGACAAGCTGTTCTACAATCGCTATCAGGTCGATCCCGGCCGGGCTCATATCAAGGTCCGTCCGCATACGACGCCGACGCCGCAGTTGAAGGCGCTTCTCAAGGCCTGCCCGGCACGCTGCTACGAGCTCAACGACAAGGGCCAGGTCGAGATCACGGTCGACGGCTGCATCGAATGCGGCACCTGCCGGGTCATCGGCGAGGCCAGCGGCGACATCGAGTGGAGCTATCCGCGCGGCGGCTACGGCGTGCTGTTCAAGTTCGGCTGATGCCCGTCGGATCGCGCAGGTCGACGAGGCGCCGCAAACCGGTGCCGGATCATCAATCCTATATCGTTCTTGATATAGGTCATTGAGTTCGGGCCCACGTTCTGCTTACATGCTGGGGCAGCAACGAAGCTGCAATCGATGAGGAACAGCACGTGAAGCTGAGCGCACGAAACGTCTTGCCGGGACGGATCATCTCGGTTGAAAAGGGAGCGACCACCGCCCACGTCAAGGTGGAGCTCGCCCCGGGACTCACGGTCTTCTCGGCAATCACCAACGAGGCGGTGGAGGAGCTCGCGCTTGCCGTCGGCGACAGCGTCTCCGCCGTCATCAAGTCGTCGGATGTGATGATCGGCAAATAGGAACATGGCGCCGAATTGTTGCGCCGATCAGCCGGTCGATGCGTGGCGGGCGCGCAGGCCGAGCCACCAGGTTTCCATCGCCGAACGTGACGGCTGCAGCAGCGTGCCGAAGTCGCCCGCAAAGCTCCGCCAGTCGTCGATGCATTTCTGCGGCACGGCCGTCAGTACCGGAATGCCCGAGGTGATCGCGTCGGCCAGCTCGCCGCGCAACCCGCTTCCCGCAGCCTCCTGCTTGGAGAACTTGTTGATCACGATGAGGTCGGCATGGGCTGCGATCGCGCGGTGAACGGCCATGCCGGCTTCGGCAAGGCCCGCGGTGTCGAGCTTGCAGGCCGTCGATCCGGCGCCGAGGTCCTGGCAGATCGAGATCGTGTCGCCATTGCCGAGATCGATCACGTCCATTCCGCTTTTCTTGCCGACCTCGTCTCTCGTATTGCGCTGAACGATGCCGCCGACCCGGACGCCCCGTCGCAGCAGCTCCTGGGCAAAGGCGTCCAGCAAGGCATCGGCATCGTCGCCCGGTCCATAGAGAATCGCGGCGAGACGGGGCTGATTGAGCTCAACGGGGGCAGGAAGATCGTGCGGGATCATGCGGGGCCTGGCGATCGGAGACGGGCAGCGACCAGGGTTTATATAGAGGATGCAGCCTGTGGAGAAAGAGCAGATGTCGCGCGCGCCGACCATCGCTAAGCACAATGATCTCGAAGCGCTGCTCCGCGACGATGTCCCCTATGGCGACCTGACGACGGAGACGCTCGGGATCGGCGCCGAGCCGGGCCTGATGCACTTCGCTGCGCGCGGCCGCATGGTGCTGGCATTGGCCGAGGATGCGGCGGCGTTGATCGAGCTCACGGGCTGCCATGTCGAACTGTTCGCCGGCAGCGGAACGGTGCTGGAGGAGGGGGCTCCGATCCTCCGTGCAGACGGCGCGGCGGCAGGCCTGTTGCGGAGCTGGAAGGTGGCGCAGACGCTCATCGAGATCTGGTCCGGCGTCGCGACCGGGGCGGCTGCGATCGTCGGCGCGGCGCGGGCGATCAGGCCGGGCATTGCGGTCGCCTGCACGCGTAAGAACGTCCCCGGCACCAAGCCGTTCGCCGTCGCCGCGGTGAAGGCTGGCGGCGCGGTGATGCATCGGCTCGGCCTGTCGGAGACCGTGCTGGTCTTTCCGGAGCACCGGGCGTTTCTCGGCGATGCGTCGCTTGCCGACGTCGCGGAGCGGTTGCGGCGGAGCGCGCCGGAGAAGCGGATCGTGATCGAGGTCACCACGGTCGAGCAGGCGGTCGCCGCCGCCGTGGCCGGCTTCGACGTGATCCAGGCCGAGAAATTTCTGCCTGCCCAGATCGCTACGCTGGCGGAGCGGATCGCCATCAGCGCGGCGCTACAGCGTCGGCCGATCATTGCGGCCGCGGGGGGCGTGAATGCGCAGAACGCCGCCGCCTATGCTGCGGCGGGCGCGGACGTGCTGGTCACCTCGGCGCCCTACCTCGCACGTCCCTGCGACGTGCAGGTGCGGATCAGCCCTACCTCAGCCGCGGCTTGACCGCACGACCTGGCTACTGTGGGTGCCGCGGCGCAGCGCGCTTCTGGCGGTTGGCTCGCCATTCCATGAATTCACGGAACAACCGGGGATCGGCTGAAACGCCGCTCGCCTGCATATCGTTGACCTGTGCATTCGCCCCCAGCATCTGGGGAGGCGGCGTATTGCGATCGAGCCAGTCCTGTGCCGTCTTGAATCTTGTCCAGCCCGCGATCGGCGCCAGCGGCGCCACCTCCTGCCATTTCGGGTGGTATGGCGGCCGTTGCAGCGCCTGCATGTTGCTGAAGAAGGCTTCGACCAGCAGAGACAGCCGGCGGTGACGGTCGCTGCCGGCCGGCCAGTTGAACGACGCCAGCACGGCCTCGGCCGCGATCGTGTTCACCGGCGCCGAGGCGCCGACGAGGTTCGGATAGTCCTCGGCGGACAATTGCGCCGGCAGGTAGTCGTCGTGCAGAGCCTTGTCGTAGTCGACGGGCACCAGGTGCAGATTGGGATCGTTGACCTGGCTCAGCCATTGCACCGGCTTGCCCTCGACCGTGATGATCGCGTCGATGTCGCCCTTGCGCAGCATATCCAGCGCCAGCCGCGGTTCGATATAGAGCAGATGCGGCCTGATCCCGAGGCGCTCGAACACGTTGATCGAGGTGACGAAGGTGCCGCCGTCGGGCAGGTCGACGGCGATGGTCTTGCCGTCAAGCTCGCTCAGGCTGGTGATAGATCTCGGCGCCAGCACGTGCATCTCCTCGTTGAACAGCTTGGTGACATAGACCAGTTGCTCGCGGATGTTGTTGGCGAAGTCCTTGCGCTCGAGAAAGGCCAGGGTGTCCTTGCGGATGATGCCGGCGTCGACGCCGCGCAGCAGCAGGATGTCGGCGACCGATTGCACCGAGCCGCGGCCGATCACGGGAAGGATGCGCAGCTCCGTCCCCTTGTCGAGCGCCGATGCGAGGTCCGCACCCATGTTGGCATAGGTGCTGCCGAACGAGCCGGTCATCAGCGTGACGGTATTGGCATTCAGCTGGTTGGCCAGATCGCGCTTCGCCGTACCGTAACGGAAAATGGTCTTGAAGGAATCGCTGACACTGCCGGGATCGATACCGCTCCGCACCGGACCGAAGCGCTGCCACTTCCCGCCGGTGAACTGCATCATCTGCATCTGCTCCAGCGGCGCGTGATCATGGGGGCTGGTGTTGACGGTGATGCCGGGCGTCAGCATCGGCAATTTGAGGCTCTTCAGGGATGCCGCCTGCTTCATGATGTTGTCGCGCGACAGGTCGTCGCCGCAACTCCGCAACACCGCGACCATCGCGTTTGCCGCGAGGTAGCCGAAGGTCGCAAGACCATTGCTTCTCGGTACGTCCGGCAGATAGCGGTCCATGAAGGCGGACCATTCGCGGTAGGATGGATCGCCCGCCGCCGCGGCCTCCTCGCCCTCGTAGTAGTAGCCCGCGGACAGGATGCCTTCGGCATTCTGCAGGCCGGCCGGCTGCATCACGGCGGAGACCGATTCCGAGACTGTCGAGATGATGTGGTCCGGATGCCAGCCGAGCTCGGCCGCGCGGCGGATCGCCATCACGGCAAATTTGGGTGTGGTCACGTCGAAGAAGATGTCGGCGCCGGAGGCCTTCAGCGTGGCGATCTGCTGATTGACGTTGGCGTCCGTCACCTTGTAGCCGGCTTCCGCGACGATCGGAAGCTTGCCGCCCAGGCCGTCCTTCAATCCCTTGACGTAGTCCCTTCCGAAATCGTCGTCCTGATAGAGAATCGCGATCTTGCCGCGGCTGTGGGTCTCCAGCAGGTACTGGGCATAGACGTGCGCCTCGGCCTGGTAGCTTGGCTGAAAGCCCATGGTCCACGGAAAGTCGTGCGGCTGGTCCCATTGCGAGGAGCCGGATGCCACGAACAATTGCGGGACTTTGTTGGCGTTGAGATAAGGGCGCACCGCCAGGTTGGGGGCCGTGCCCAGGCTCGCAAACATCAGCAGGACGTTGTCCTCCTCGACGAGCTTGCGCGTCATCTCCACCGTCCTCTGCGGCGCATAGCCGTCGTCGTAGGAAATGAAGTTGATGCGCCGGCCGTTGATGCCGCCCTCGGAATTGATCTTGTTGAAGTAGGCCGCGATCGTCTTGCCGATGACACCATAGGCGAGAGCCGGGCCGCTATAGGGCATGGTGTTGCCGATGCGAATCTCGTTGTCGGCGGCGACCGCTCGATGCCCGGCCAGCGCCAATGTTGCGGACAGAGCCAGGACGAGGCATGCAGCTGTTCGAGAGCGGCTGTTCGTTGCATCCCGTGGTTTGCGACGTCGGCTCCATCTAGCGGCCAAGCAGGCGCGAGCTGCAGCATGGATGCCCTGCATCACCAGTCCTCCCATCGATATGTGGTTCTCGAGCGCAGCAGATCGCGGCCGCCCGTCTCGCCGGGAGCGGTCCGGGTCGCGTCTCGAGCGCTCCGAGATTGATGCGTTAGCGTGCAGCCGAGATGCGTCGGCTGGCTTCCGGCGATCCTTGCTCCGCAGCCCTGAGATACCAGGCCCGCGCCTTGGCTGCGTCGGGAACGGCACCGAGCAACCGTGATTTCGTCAGTTCGGCCGGGTCGTAGGTGCGCGCGAGCAGGAGGGAAGCGTCCGCAATGCCGGCGTCGGAAAGCCGCGTCAGAATCAGCCGCGCGCTGGCGACGTCGCCCGCGGCGAGCAGGTCGCGTCCGCGCTTCATCAGCCCGTCGACCTCGTCTCGCGGCAGCGGAACGGTCGGGCGGGGCGAGGCCATCGGCAGCGCAGGGGAGGGAGGGGAGACCGCCGGCGCTGCGGCGGCCGGCGCTGGCGACGTCGGCGTCGAGGGCCATGGCCGCATCGCCAGTTCTGTACTGCTGGGAGCCGCGAGCGCGGCGACCGTCTGCGGGGGATCTTCCTGGGCAACCTTGGCTTCCGCGGGATCGATCTGGGCCAGGCTTTCCAGCACGGCGGTCGGCATGATCGGGCTCTTGCTGCCCGGTGTCGGCCCGCCATTCTCGAAGGAGACCATGTTGACCACCATCATGGCGATGGAGGCCGCGATGCCGACGGCGGCACCGATCTTGATGATGCTGCCCAGCCGGAACGATTTGTCCGGATCCTCCGGCGGCAGCGGCATCACGACGGGATCGAGCTTCGCGCTCCAGGCGCGATGCACCTCCTCATCGTCGAGGTCAAGGGCCGCCGGCCGCGCCGGCAGGGAGCTTGGCCGGGACACCAGATGATGCGGCAGGGGCACGCCGTCGGCAGGCGGATCGAACGTCGTCGGGCCGGCCTCCGTCTGGCGGCGGCGCGGCGCATATCTGCGGAGCTCTTCGCTCGCCCAGGGCGGCGCTGGCTTCGCCGGATCGTTCTGATCTGGAGCACTCATCACTAGCCTCCTGTCTCCGACGAACGGGTCGTGGGAGATAGCTTCAGGACGTCGGGCGCGCGCGGTCCAACCGAAGCGCACATGATGCGACATCGGGGACATTGCATCAACGCTTCCGTCGAGACCGACAGGTCCGGTTTCCTTCCGACATGCACGCCATTGTTTTCGCGCGCCCTGGTCACAATCGATGTTGCTTGGTCCCTAAGCTGATCAATGTTCTTGTCGGGAAGGGTGAGCAGGTAAGGCTATTTGATGGAAATTTCCCGGCGCGCCGCATCGGTGATTGCTCGCGATGCGCGAGACCGGGGGCGAGTTCTGCGCTTTGCAGAAAGATCGGGTGGAGTATCTGGATGCCGCAATCCTCTCGACTTTGCCGCGAGGTCAGGGGCTTAGCGGGCCGAGGAGTTGCAGGCGCGCCAGGAAATTCTGCAACTTAGGCGAGAGGTGGGGAAAAACAAATGCGGCCGGACAATGCCGGCCGCATTCACATATCCGATCGATTTTTACTCCGCCGCCAGCGCGACGGACACACAAGCGGCTTCGATCGCAACGGCAACCGACTGGATGATGGCGGCAAAGCGGACGGCGGTCTGGATCGTGGCCGCGGGCACGCCCGCATCCTGCAGGACCTTCTCATGCGAATCGATGCAGGTGCCGCAGCCGTTGATGGCGGACACCGCGAGCGACCACAGCTCGAAATCGGCCTTGTCGATGCCTGGGTTGGCGATGACGTTCATCCGCAGCCGGGCCGGCATCGTCGCGTACTCCTTGTTCGAGGCAAGGTGCACGAAGCGGTAGTAGACGTTGTTCATGGCCATGATCGCGGCGGCCGATTTCGCCGCCGCCAAAGCGGCGGGCGACAGCTGTGTGGCCGCAACCGATTCGAAGGCCGCAACGACGCTCGGATTGCGAGTCGCAATCGCGCAGGCGACGAACAGGCCATATTTGGCCTGCGGCGACAGCGTCTCGTCGGACGCCATGGATGACAGATTGAGCCTGACATCCTTGGCGAAGTCCGGGATCTGGTCCTTCAACTGCTCGATCGACATGATCAGGCGACCTTCAGGGTCTCGCCGCCGACTTCGCGATTGCACGGGCAGAGCTCGTCGGTCTGCAGCGCGTCGAGCACGCGCAGCGTATCCTTCGGAGCGCGGCCGACATTGAGGTTGGTCGCATAGACGTGCTGGATGGTGTTGTCGGGATCGACGATGAAGGTGTAGCGGTAGGCGACGCCATCCGGCGAACGAACGCCGAGGCCGTCGACCAATGCGCCCTTGGTGTCGGCGAACTGCCAGATCGGCAGTTTGTGCAGATCCTTGTGGTCGCGGCGCCAGGCGAGCTTGCAGAACTCGTTGTCGGTCGAGCCGCCGAGCACCACGGCATCGCGGTCCGCGAAGTCCTTCGCCAGGCGCGCGAACTCGGCAATCTCGGTCGGACAGACGAAAGTGAAATCCTTCGGATAGAAGAAGATGATCTTCCACTTTCCAGGGAAGCTGGTCTCGGTCAGGGTCTCGAAGGCGCTCTCGCCCTTCTCCTCCTGCAGATGAAAGCCGGGTTTCACGCCGACGATTTCAAACGATGGCAGCTTGCTTCCAATTCCGAGCATTTTGCACTCCAAGAAAATTATTGCGCTGCAATAGCGAGGCGCATTGTGCATTGCAAGCGATATGCCATTCGTTTTTAGTATCAGGGGATTGTCGAAAAACCGACACTCGGCGGCGCCATGCTGCAAATGCGAGGACATGGCGGCGGGGAGCTTGCAGATGCCGCCCGCTTGGGCGGTTTCGAACGTCGGCTTCGCGACATGGTGGTCCGACATTGAGCGGCGGCAGCCGGAGGGCACGCATCGTTGTCTCGGCAACAGGAGGTTGACGTCCCGCCTGGTCTGGGCGCCGCGCGACCTCGTATTGACGGTCGAGCCGGCGGCCGACGTGCAATTTCTTTGTGCGGCCCAAGTGGCAAAATTGACATTATCGCCTTTGTTGCGATGCACGTTTGACCACGGCGACTCCTGAAGCGGCAGCAAGGCGACAAGCCGTCGGCAGATCACGGCGCGGCACGGCGCAAGGTGTCGCACAGCGCACAGTGTTGTCAGCTTTTCAGCAAATCGCGTCTGTTATTTCGCCTTGCTGCACGACGACCCGACCATAGTCTCCTCGCAGATTTTCATTGGCCTGGGAGGAGTTCATCACCATGAGCGAAACTGTCTCGGCATCAAATGCAAGCGCGAGCCTGTCGATCGACCGACGACGATTTCTGGCGACCTCAGCCGCGCTCGCGGCAGGATGGGGAGCATCCTCGCTGCTCGGAGCCAGGAGCGCGACGGCGGCGGGCCTGAAGACGGTGCGCTTCAGCGAGGCCGTGCACAATCTCGGCTACATCAATCTCTACGTCGGCATGCACGCCGGGATCTTCAAGAAGAACGGTCTGGACATGCAGGTGAGCGCCGCCGGCGGCGACACCCAGACCTTCGCCGCAGTGCTCGGCGGCTCGGCTGATTTTGCCATCGGCGACGCGACCATGGCACAGATCTCGCGTGAGAACGGCGGTCCTGGCGTGGTGGTCGGGACGGTGGTGCAGAGGGCGCACTATTTCGGCGTCTCCAAGACACTCGAGCCGATCACCGATCCCAAAGCGTTCAAGGGCCTCAAGATCGTGACCTCGCCCGAGCCGAACACCAACTACAGCGTGGCGAAGCGCCTTCTGGAGAAAGCGGGACTGAAGGTCGGCGTCGATGCGACCATCGTCCCCGTCAACCCCGGCACCGAAATCGCCGCGATGCTGGCGGGCCAGGCCGACATCGCGATCGCCTATCAGCCCAGCGTCGCCGCGGCGGAGGCGCAGGGCGCCAAGGTGGTGTTCGACTTCTCGAACTACATCGGTCCGTTCTGCAATACGGGGATCATGGTGCTGCCGACCACGATCCAGAAGGATCCCGAGATGGTGCAGGCGCTGGTGACCTCGTTCGAGGAAGCCTCGCGCAAGACCTACGCCGACCCCGCTTTCTCCAAGGAAGTCGCACGCAAGGAGTTCCCGGACCTGCCCGGCGAGGTCGTCGACAAGGCGATCGACGCCGAGCTGAAATATCTCATTCCGGCGCAGTCGGTGATCACCAAGACGGACCAGTGGGCGAACCTGATGGAAATGCAGGTCTATCTCGGCAACGCCAAGGGCTCGGTGCCGTTCGATCAGATCATCGACAACTCCTTCGCAGAGAAGGCGATCGCCAGCCTCAAATGACCGAGGTGACCGGCATGATGCAGGCCGCGCCGGGCGCCATCGCAGCGCCTGCGCCGCCGCTCGTCGTCGAGCATGTTGCCAAGAGCTACGAGCTTGACGGCGGCCGCGTGGTGCCGGTGATCGGCGATCTCAGCCTGACATTGCGAGAGGGGGAGATCGTCAGCATCGTCGGCCCGTCCGGTTGCGGGAAGACGACGCTCCTGAACACGCTGTGCGGATTGTTGGCGCCGGATGCCGGCCGCATCCGCTGGCACGGCCGCGAGGTCGCCGGCCAACCGCAGAATGTCGGCTACATGTTGCAGAAGGATCTGCTGCTGCCGTGGCGGACCGCGCTCAGCAACACCATGCTGGGACTCGAGATACATGGCGTTCCGGCCGCCGAAGCGGAGGACCGCTGCCGGGCCTTGCTCGACCAGCTCGGGCTGCACGGCTTTGCCGACCACTATCCCGCGACCCTGTCCGGTGGCATGCGCCAGCGGGTGGCGCTCGCGCGCACGCTGGTCAATGAGCCCGACGTGCTGCTGCTCGACGAGCCGTTCGCCGCGCTGGATTTCCAAAGCAAGCTCCTGATCGAGAACGACACGGTGGGCCTGGTCCGGCAGGGGCGCCGTTCGCTGCTGCTGATCACCCACGACATCGAGGAGGCGGTGTCACTCGCCGACCGGGTGATCGTGCTGTCGAAGCGGCCGACGCAGATCAAGGCGGTCTACGACATTGCGCTCGGCAGCGAGCGCCGCGACGTGATCTCGGTGCGGCAGACGCCAGGCTTCAGTGACTACGTCCGCAGCATTTGGGCCGATCTCGACGTGGTGCTGCAATGACCGCCGACATCGACGCGCCGCCGGTCCGCTCGGCACCGACACCGGTCTCCGAGGCACGGGCGGTTCGGGCGCCGACACGTGGGCGGCGATGGCTGCATCTGCGCACCACGCTTGCCGTGCTCGTCACCCAGCTTCTCGTCCTGGCGGCCTTCCTCGCCTTCTGGGAATATGCGACCGGGCAGAACAAGGCTGCCGCCTTCATGTTCGGCTCGCCGTCCGCCATCCTCAAGTTTCTCTCGCAGATGGCCTATGACGGCAGCCTGTGGCGCGACACCTCCGTCACCGGGCTGGAGACGCTGCTCGGCTTCTTCGTCGGCAACTGCATCGGCACATTGATCGGACTGTCGCTGTGGTATTCGCGCTTCGTCTCGCGCGTGGTCGAGCCGTTCGTGATTGCGCTCGGCTCGATTCCGATCATCGCGCTCGCGCCGATCATCATCATCTGGTTCGGCACCGGGCTGATCTCGAAGGTCGCGATGTCGACTTTGTCGGTCGTGATCGTCGCGCTGGTGACCTCGTACAAGGGTGCCACCGGCGTCGATCCCGACCAGATCAATTTGTTCCGCACTCTCGGCGCGTCCAAGTTCCAGATATTCCGCAAGCTGGTGGTGCCGGCGTCGCTGACGGACATCTTCGCGGGGCTGAAGCTCACCGTCGGCTTTGCCCTGATCGGCGCGATCGTCGGCGAGTTCATGTCCTCCTCCGAAGGGCTGGGGCACGCCATCTTCAAGGCCGGGTCGCTCTACATCATTCCGAAGGTGTTCGCCGCGCTGGTTGCGACGATCGCGCTGGCGCTGGTTCTGACTTTTGCGGTCGGCAAGATCGAGCGGCTGCTGATGCCGTGGCGGCGGCAGCCGCGATGATGCAACGACGTTGGAGATAGCAGGAGTGATCATGTTAAAGCGCATCGGCAAGGCCGGCAACATCAAATACGCGCTGTCGGGCGACAATGAGTTCATCGCGACCGTCGATCCCGGTGAGATCTTCGTCGTCGAATGCGCGATCAATGTCAACGACGGAACCATCCGCGCGCTCGGCCAGCAACTGGTCGAGAGCGACGTGACGCTGCCCTACGTCAACGGTGCGACTGGCCCGATCGAGGTGCGCGGCGCGAAGCCTGGCGACATGTTGCGGCTCGACATCATTGACATGGAGCTCGACCGGCTCGGCTTCACCGCGCTGTGGCCGGGCATCGGCATGTTTCCGGACTGGGTCCGGCGCAAGGAGTTCGGCATCCAGACCCGCGTCGTCGCGGTCGAGGACGGCCACGTGCTGTGGAACGAGCATGTGAAGCTTCCGGTCCGGCCGATGATCGGCGTTGCCGGGGTCGCGCCGGTGCATGGCGCGGTGCTGACGGTGGACAACGGGCCGCATGGTGGCAATCTCGACGTTCAGGAGATCACCTCCGGCAACTCGGTGTTCTTCCGCGTCAACAAGGACGGCGCGCATCTCTTCCTCGGCGATTGCCACGCCATCCAGGGCGACGGCGAAGCCAACGGCATGGGCGCGATCGAGATCGCCGCGAACCTCACCGTGAAGGTGTCGTTGGACAAGGCGCCGGCGCGGCTGAACCATCCGCGAATCGAGACGCCGACGCACATCTGCACGCTGGGCTGCGCGCGCCCGCTCGAGGACGCGATGCGGATCGCGTTCGAGGAGATGATCAACTGGCTGGAGGACGATTGGAGGATTCCGGCGCCGGAGGCCTACATGCTGCTCGGCCAGGTCGCCGAGGCGCGCTGCACCCAGGTGGTCAATCCGAAATACACCTACATCTGCAAGGTCAACAAGGCTCTGCTCGCCGGCTATCACGGTTGAAAACCGAAACTGATTGAAAGGAGACGATCATGGATCTGGGATTGGCCGGCCAGAGCGTGCTGGTGACGGGCGGCAGCAAGGGTATTGGCCTTGCGATCGCGGAATTGTTCGCCGAGGAAGGCGCCGGTGTCGCGATCTGTGCGCGCGACGGCGACGCAGTCGGCAAGGTCGTGACGACACTTGCGTCGAAAGGCGTGAAGGCGTGGGGGCAGGGCATCGACGTCGCCGATCCCGTGGCGCTGAAGGGCTGGGTCGACGGCGCGGCAAGGGAGCTGGGCGCGATCGATTGCGTGGTCTGCAACGTCAGTGCGCTCGCCGTGGGCGACTCTCCGGAGACCTGGGAGAAGTCCTTTCGCACCGACATGATGCATACGGTCAACGCGATCGCGGCAGCCATTCCTTACCTGGAGCAGTCGAAGTCGGCCTCGATCGTCATCATCTCCAGCGTGTCGGGCTTTGAAGTCGATTTCGCCGCCGGATCCTATGGTGCGATCAAGGGCGCGCTGATCCATTACGCCAAGGGCCTCGCGCATCAACTGGTCGGCAAGGGCATTCGCGTCAACGCGGTGTCGCCGGGCAACACCTATTTCGAGGGCGGCATCTGGCAGAACATCGAGAATGGATCGCCTGACCTGTTCAAGACCGCAATGGGCTTGAATCCGACGGGGCGCATGGGAACAGCCCAGGAGGTGGCCTACGGCGTCGTGATGCTCGCAAGCCCGCTCGCAAGCCGCATTTCGGGAACCAATCTGATCATCGATGGCGCCCTGACGAAGGCGGTGTAGGTCCGACGAGATTGCCGGTCGCGCTGTTCGACCGGCAGGCGCGGCCGCACCATGCGGCCATGCCGAACCGACGTCCCTAGATGCGCTGGACGGCCGTGAGCGGCCAGTCTCCGATGATGCCGAACCGCTGGCGGGCGTTGGGCTGGCGGAACAACACGATCCGGTCGATCCGGAGCTCTGTCAGCGACAGCGCCGCAAATCTCTGCTGCATCATCGTCAGGATCGGCCGGCGTCGTTCGTCGGACAGCCGGCAGGTCAGCGTCATGTGGAAGCGGAAATCCTCCATGACATAGGGATAGCCCCAGCGATCGAGATGATCGCGCTGTCGTGGTGTCAGCAGGTCCGGCTTGCGCCGTGCACGGTCCTCGGCGGTCATCGGCGCGCGAAACGGCTCGAACGTCCGGACACAATCGGCTGCGAGCTGTTGCATCGCCGGCGAGGGCTCGCCAGGGATCATCGCGACGAAGCCGCTGATCGAGTCCACGATGGGACGAATGATCGGAATGGCGCGCGGCCTTGCCGCGAACTCCGCACAGGCGTCGCGGAGCGAGGCTTCGCTCTGCGCATCGGCCAGTTCGAACGGCGCCTTCAAAGTGGCGTGGAAGCCATATTTGCGCGGGTCCGCGCTCAGCTCGGCCCAGTCGGGAACCGCGCGAACGACTTCTTCCGGAAAGCTCGGCTCGTCGCCGCTCCAGGCGTCGTAACCCAGCAGGCTCGCGCCGAATCCGGCCAAGCCCGTCGTCGCCGCCGGGGCGTAGTAGATCGCGTAGCGGGGCGCATCGACCATGATCTGCTACTCCGCCGCGATGGTGCGCACGGGCACTGCGTTCAGCCGATGGGTCTCGGCCAGATAGACCAGCCGGCCGGACGCGATGACGGCGACGACGCGGGGGCGCAACGGCACGCGGTCATCGACCAGAATGACGTCGGCGCGGCGGCCTTCGGCCAGCGTCCCGCGGTCCGCCAGTCCGGCCGCGCGTGCGGGGCCGCCCGAGATCAGATCCCAGGCGCGTGCCAGCGGCAGAACGCCGTCGGCCGCGAGCCGATACGCCGCCAGCAGCGGCGCTGGATAGTAGTAGTCGGAGGCCAGCACCGAGCAGAGGCCCTTGGCGATCATGTCGCTGGCTCGCGTCCACCCGGTATGGCTGCCGCCCCGAACGACGTTGGGCGCGCCGAAGACGATCGCGTCTCCGCCCTGAGCGGCCTCGCGCGCAGTCTCCTCGTTGACCGGAAATTCCGCGATGGTCACGCCCTGGCTGCGAAACGCCTTGCGCATGGCCGGGCTGTCGTCGTCGTGCGACAGCATGCGGACGCCAGCCTTGCGTGCGATGTCGGCCAGCCGCGCGATCGAGGCTGGAACGGCATCCGCGCGAGAGGCGATGCGCGCGACCAGCCGGTCGAACTCCGCGCCGGGCAGGCCGGTGCGGTCGACCATGCGCTGGCGCTTGTGCGGCGTGTCCAGGCTCGCGACCGTCGAGTCCATGTGATCGTTGAAGGCGAACAGGTCGACGCGCCGATCGGCGAGCCACTGGCCGATTTCCTCCTCGTCGTCGAGATTGAAGGTCTCGTGGCGCAGATGAAAGCGCGTGTCGGCCGCGAGCTGCGGGCGCAGCGCTTCGATCGATTCGAGCAGCCGCCGCGCATTGTCGGCGCTGCGCAGGCCCGGCTCCCATGACCAGGTCGTTGCGTGGAAGACCGTGGTGATGCCATTGCTGACGGCCTGGCGGTCGCTGTCGATCAGCGCGACGTCGGTCGGGAAATCGACCCCGGCCCGCGGCATCATCTGGCGCTCGAACGCATCACCGTGGATGTCGACGATGCCGGGGAGCACGGTGAGCCCCTCCGCATCGAGTTCGAGACCCGACCGGCATCCCGGTGTCCCGATGCCGGCGATGACGTCGCCGGATATGATCAAGGAGGTGTCCGCGAGGTCGGTGTCGACGAGGCAGCGGCCCCGCGAGATTGAGATATCGGTCATGGGGCGGCACTCTGCCGTACCGGGACGAGGGCGTCGAGAGCGGCCTCGTATTTATCCAGGAACGCGGTGATCTCGAGCTTGCGGAAATCGGGCAGCGCCGCGCGCAGCGCCTCGTGCTTCCAATCCCACCACGCCAGATCCAGCAGCCGCTGCTCGACCTCGCGCGGAAACCGGCGCTTGATCGGGCGCGCCGGATTGCCGGCGACGATGGTATAGGCCGGAACGTCCTTGGTGACGATGGCGCCAGCCGCCACGACCGCGCCGGTGCCGATGTTGCGGCCCGGCAGCACGATCGCGCCATGGCCGATCCAGACGTCGTGTCCGATCCGGACATGATGCTCTCGCCGCCAGGCGAAGAACTCGGCATCGTCGGGCTCGCCTGGAAAATAGGCGCTGGCGCGATAGGTGAAATGGGCCTGCGTCGCCCGCTGCATCGGGTGGTTGCCCGGGTTGATCCGGGTCATCGCCGCGATCGAGCAGAACTTGCCGATCGTCGTGTAGGTGATCTGGGAATCGTTGACCACGTAGGAGTAGTCGCCCATCGTCACCTCCTGCAGGATGGTGCGGGCGCCTATCTCGCAATAGGCGCCGAGCGTCACGTCCTGGAGCTTGGCCGAAGGGTCAACGGTAGGTTCAATCGAAAGCAGCTTGCCGGCCATCTCGCGTCCTGTCTCTACGCCTGTGAAGGTGTTGGGTCTCCCCTATGACAGATGCGTGACATCTACATGACTGCCGACCGGCATGTGGACGGATGTGGCGCCGCAGTGTTGCTGTCACATAACTGTAGAATCCAGACGTTAGCGATAGGCCAAAGCGAGGCGTCTGGAGAATTCAATGCTGGTGGTGGATGGCCTGACGTGCCGTTTTGGCATGAAAGCCGCGGTCGACAATGCGTCCTTCTCTGTTGCACCCGGCAGCTTCGTCGGCGTGATCGGGCGTTCCGGCGCGGGCAAGTCGACCCTGCTGCGGTCCATCAATCGCCTGAGTCCTGTGAGCGGCGGCCGCATTTTCTTCAAGGATCTCGATGTGACGGCGCTGCGCGGCCGCGACCTGCGGCAGTGGCGCGCGCGCTCGGCGATGATCTTCCAGCAGTTCAATCTGGTCGGCCGATTGGACGTGCTCACGAACGTCCTGATGGGGCGACTCGCCGAAATCCCGTCGTGGCGCTCTCTGGCGCAGCTCTGGCCGGCGGCGGATGTTGCCATGGCGCTGTCCGCGCTCGAGCAGTTCGACATGGCCTCCCTCGCCGCGCAGCGCGCCGATCAGCTTTCGGGCGGGCAGCAGCAGCGCGTCGCGATCGCGCGCGCGCTGGTCCAGAATCCGGAAATCATCTTGGCCGATGAGCCGATCGCCTCGCTCGATCCGCGCAACACCAAGATCGTCATGGACGCGCTGCTGCGCATCAACAAGCATTTCGGCATCACCGTGATCTGCAATCTGCACTCGCTCGATCTGGCGCGCAGCTATTGCGACCGATTGATCGGAATGGCGAATGGTCGGGTCGTGTTCGACGATCTGCCGGCGGCGCTCACCGGCCAGATCGCGCGCGAGCTGTACGATCTGGAGGCCGACGAGGTGATGCCGCCGGCAATGCCCAAAGCTCCCGAATCCGTTCCGGCTGTCGGCAAAGTTGCCGTCGCCTGATTGCCTGCGTGCTGCGGGCGCATCTGTCGTGTCAATCCTGACATCGTCCCCTGAAACTTGAAGGACGTTCCATGATCAATCGTCGTCTCATTCTGGCCGGTTTGGCCGCTCTGTCGTTCGCTTCGTCCGCCTCGGCCGAGGACTGGCGAACCAAATATCCGGAGATCACCTTTGCCGCGATCCCGGCCGAAAACGGCTCGGGTGTCGTCGAGCGTTACACGCCGTTCGTGAACTATCTTTCCAAGGAGCTCGGCGTCAAGGTGACGCTGCGCGTCGCCAATGACTACGCCGCGGTCATCGAGGGCCAGCGCGCCGGCAACATTCACATCGGCTATTATGGTCCGGCCTCCTTCGCCCGCGCGCGCGTGACGGGCGTAAAGACGGACGCTTTCGTGATCGACGTCAACTCGGACGGCTCGAAGGGCTATTATTCAGTGTTCTACGTGCTCGCCAAGAGCCCGTACCAGAAGCTCGAGGATCTGAAGGGCAAGAATCTCGGCCTGGTGGACCCGAACTCGACCTCTGGCAACAACATGCCGCGCTTCAAGATGAGCCAGATGGGCATCGACCCCGACACCTATTTCTCCCAGGTCATCTTTACGGGCAGCCACGAGAACGCCGTGCTTGCCCTGGCGCAAGGAACCGTCGACGTCGCCGCAAACTGGTGGAACAACGGAGATGACTCCAACCTGACCCGCATGCTCACCAAGAACATGGTGAAGTCGGCCGACGGCACGCCGCTGAAGAAGGAAGATTTCCGCATCATCGGCAAGTCGGACATGATCATCAACTCGCCCTACGCCTATCTCAGCGACCTGCCAACCGACATGAAGGCCGCAATCAAGCAGGCCTTCCTCGACGCGGCGAAGAAGGATCCGGAAGCCTTCGCCAAGCTGTCCGACGGCAAGAACAAGCCGTGGGAGGCGATCTCGACGGAGGACTACAACAAGACTGTCGAGCTGATCAAATTCGTTGACTCTCTCCGCAAGAAGGGCTCGTAAGCGTTGCACCGGGCCGGCGGGGGACCGCGTCATCGAAGCCCCGCCGGCCTATTTGCGCTTTGCACCGACAAACATGTCGTCAGCCGTCGCCATCCTGCCTGAACAGCAGCTCGAACCTTTGCAGCGCGCCTACCGCAAAGCGGTGGCGCGCAAGCGTCTGCGTGCCGTCGTCGTGCTGGTTGCGTCCGGCCTCGTGCTGTTCGTTTCAGCCATCGGTTCGGAGGTCAACCTCCGAACGCTCGTCACCTATCTCGGCAACTTCCTCAGCTATTTCGACCGGCTCTTCACGCTCGACGACGGACACCGCGTGTGGACCAACCTGCCGGAATGGCTCTGGGGCCTGCGCAAATGGACGCGGCTTCTCGGTGAGACGATCCTGATCAGCTATGTCGGAACCATGCTCGGCGCCGTCCTGGCGTTTGCATTGAATTTCCTCGCGGCCGAGAACACCTCTCCTGCATCCTGGCTGCGCTTCGCGGTCCGGCGCCTGCTCGAGTTTGCCCGCACGGTGCCGGGCATCGTGTTCGCTCTGATTTTTGTCATGGCCTTCGGATTGGGGCCAATGGCCGGCGTATTCGCCATCGCGATCCACTCCTGCGGTGCGCTCGGCAAGCTGTTTTCGGAGGTCGTCGAAAACGTCGACATGAAGCCGGTCGAGGGAGTCCGCGCGACCGGTGCCGGCTGGCTGTCCTGCATGCGCTTTGCCGTCCTGCCACAGGTCGTCGCAGGCTACACGAGCTACACGTTGCTGCGGTTCGAGATCAACGTCCGCGAGGCGTCGGTGATGGGCTTCGTCGGTGCGGGTGGCATCGGCCAGGAGCTCGTCGTCGCGATCCGCAAGTTCTACTATTCCGACGTCAGCGCGATCCTCGTTCTGATCATCCTGACGGTGTTTGTCATCGACATTGGCACGGGGCTGCTGCGCAGCCGTCTCTTCGGCAGCGAAGGCCGGGCATGATGCGAAAGCTGGACGAGATCGATACCGCCGCGCTGCGATCGCGATACCCAGGCGTGTTCGAGCGGCCGGCGTCCGCCCGTCTGGCGACGCCGCTGGCGGCCGTTGCCGCGATGGGGATCTTCGTGTTCGGGCTCGTCGATCTCGGCTTCTCGCCGACGAGGTTGTTGGCGGGCATCAGTCAACTCGGTTGGATCACCCTGATGATGCTGCCGCCGGATCCCGGTGCATCGCTTCCGACCTATCTGAAATCGATGGGAGAGACACTGTCGATTGCCATGCTCGGCACGATGCTCGCGGCCGTGCTCGCGCTGCCCGTCAGCCTGCTCGCGGCGCGCAATATCGTCCCGTCCGCAATCTTCCGCTTTCCGGTACGGCGGCTGTTCGACAGCATCCGCGGCGTCGATACGCTGATCTGGGCGCTCGTCTGGATCAACGTCGTTGGACTCGGTCCGTTCGCCGGTGTGCTCGCGATTGCCGTGTCCGACTTCGGCGCGTTGGGCAAGCTGTTCTCGGAGGCGATCGAGGGGGCCGACCGGCGGCAGGTCGAGGGCGTTCGCGCTGCCGGCGGCAGCCCGCTGCATGAGATCCGCTTCGGCCTGCTGCCGCAGGTTCTTCCCGTGATTGCCGGGCAGGTGCTCTACTTCATCGAATCCAACACGCGCTCGGCGACGATCATCGGCATCGTCGGCGCCGGTGGCATCGGGCTGCAACTCGCCGAACAGATCCGCGTGCTGGAATGGCAGAAGGTGTCGTTCCTGATCCTGATGATCCTGGTGGCGGTGGCCGCGATCGACTGGATCTCGGGCAAGCTGCGGTTTGCGATCATCGGCCGCCGCGCCATCGCTTGAACGGCGTGGCATCCGAAGGTTGCGATCGTTTGCCTACGAACGATCAGGGTGCGGCGTCCGCTGTGTGTGCTGCACCCGGTGTCGCAAATCCTTCATGTGCCGCCTTTAGGGGAAGCTCCGGAACTGGCCGTGATGCCAGGAATACGGAGTCTATCCTCATGAAGCTCACCCGCCTCGTTCTCGCGCTGCTCGCCCTGTGCGTCGCCGCATCGTGGCAGCCGGCCAAGGCTGCGGACGTCATCTGCTACAACTGCCCGCCGGAATGGGCCGACTGGGCCTCGATGCTCAAGGCGATCAAGACCGATCTCGGCTACGACATTCCGCACGACAACAAGAACTCCGGCCAGGCGCTGGCGCAGATCCTTGCCGAGAAGAGCAACCCAGTCGGCGACATCGGCTATTTCGGAGTCACCTTCGGAATGAAGGCGAAGACGCAGGACGCGCTCGAGGCCTACAAGCCGGCGAACTGGGATCAGGTCCCCGCCGGCTTGAAGGATGCGGATGGCTACTGGACCACGATCCACTCCGGCACGCTCGGCCTGTTCGTGAACAAGGATGCGCTTGGCGGCAAGCCGGTCCCGGCCTGCTGGAAGGATCTGCTCAAGCCGGACTACAAGGGCATGGTCGGCTATCTCGACCCGAGCTCGGCTGCCGTCGGCTATGTCGGCGCCGTCGCCGTCAATCTCGCGCTCGGCGGTTCGCAAGCGAATTTCGAACCTGCCGTCACGTTCTTCAAGGACCTGCGCAAGAACGATCCGATTGTGCCAAAGCAGACGTCCTACGCGCGTGTCGTCTCGGGCGAGATCCCGATCCTGTTCGACTACGATTTCAACGCCTACCGCGCGAAATATACCGAGAAGGGCAATTTCGAGTTCGTGATTCCCTGCGAAGGCTCGGTGGTCTTCCCCTACGTCGTCGGCCTGGTGAAGAACGCACCCGACAAGGACAAGGCGAAGAAGGTGATCGACTATCTGCTCTCCGACAAGGGCCAGGCGATCTGGACCAATGCCTATCTGCGCCCGGCGCGCCCGATCGAGCTGCCGGACGCGGTGAAGAACAAGTTCCTGCCGGACAGCGACTACGCCCGCGCCAAGAGCGTGAACTGGGGCGATATGGAAGCCGCGCAAAAGGGCTTCGTCGATCGCTATCTGTCCGAAGTCCGCTGAAGGAGCACCGCGCCTCCGCCGGAGAGGATCCGGCGGAGGCGCACTTGATCACATGTCGCACAGTTCATTCGTCCGGCTCTGCCTGCTGCCATTGGCAGCCGTCACCGCGGCCTTCTTCCTGCTTCCGATGGCGAGGCTGCTCGTCACCGGCGCCGAGGGACCGCACGGTCTGGCCGAATATCTCGCGATCATCATCGAGCCGCGCTACCGCACGACACTTCTCAACACGCTGGCGCTGGCGGCGGCCACCACGATCGCGACCCTGGTCATCGCGACGATCGCCGGCCTGTTCCTGCAGCGTCACCGGTTTCCGGGCCGCGCGCTCCTGGTCGCGATCCTGACGTTTCCGCTCGCGTTCCCGGGCGTCGTGGTCGGCTTCATGATCATCCTTTTGGCTGGCCGCCAGGGGCTGATCGGCGAGATCTCGTCCCGGCTCACCGGCGACAAGCTCGTATTCGCCTATTCGATCCACGGGCTGTTCCTCGGCTATCTCTATTTCTCGATTCCGCGGGTGATCCTCACGATCATGGCTGCCGCGCAGAAATTGGATCCGGGGCTGGAGGAGGCCGCGCGCTCGCTCGGCGCCGGCCCCTGGGCCGTGCTGCGCGACGTGATCCTGCCGGCCCTGACGCCGGCGCTGATCGCGTCCGGCGCGATCGCGTTCGCGACGGCGATGGGCGCGTTCGGAACGGCATTCACCTTGGCCACGAACATCGACGTGTTGCCGATGCTGATCTACACGGAGTTCACGCTGGCCGGAAACCTTGCCACCTCGGCGGCGCTCTCGGTCGGGCTTGGCCTGATGACCTGGCTGATGCTGGCACTGGCGCGCTCCTTCGCCGGCAGCTCCGTGGCAGCGGCAGGGTAGGCACGTGCGCGACAGAGCCATCTTCATCCTTCAACTGCTGTTCACATTGCTGGTCGCTGCCTTCCTGGCCGTGCCGGCCGGCCTTTCGATCGTGGCGGGCGTGACCGTCAACTACTTCCGCGGCATTCAGTCCGGCGTGACCTTGCAGTGGGTGGCCCAGGTCTGGGAGCTCTACGCGGGCACGATCATGGCGTCGATCCTGATCGCGCTGGGCACGCTGGCGGTCACGCTCGTGGTCGGTGTTCCCGCGGCCTACGCGCTGTACGTTCGCGGCGGACGGCTGGCGCGGCTGGTCGAGGAGATCATCACCTTGCCGCTCGCGATTCCCGGGCTCGCCATCGCGCTGGCGCTGTTGCTCACCTATGGCGGGGCCGGAAGCTTCCGTCGCTCATGGCTGTTCATCCTCGTCGGCCACGTGATCTTCACGATGCCGTTCATGGTGCGGTCCGTCATGGCGGTGTTCTCGACGATCGACGTGACATCGCTCGACGAGGGCGCCGCATCGGTCGGCGCCGCGCCATGGCGCCGCTTCATCGACGTCATCGTTCCCAACGCCGCGCCCGGCATCCTGGCGGGCAGCCTCATGGTGGTGACACTATCTCTTGGAGAGTTCAACCTGACCTGGATGTTGCATACGCCGTTGACCAAGACACTGCCGGTCGGTCTCGCCGACAGCTACGCATCGATGCGGCTCGAGGTCGCATCCGCCTACACGCTGATCTTCTTCGTCATGATCATCCCGCTGCTGGTGGCCATGCAATGGGTCGGCGAGAGAGGAAGCCTGCGGTGAGCACGATTACCCGGCATGGAGCCGCCCTCAAGGTGGAGAATTGCGGCAAGACCTTTGCCGACGGGACGTGCGCGCTCGCGCGCGCCACGCTCGACATCGCGCAGAGCGAGACGCTGGTGCTGCTGGGGCCGTCCGGTTGCGGCAAGACCACGCTGCTGCGGATCGTGGCCGGGCTCGAAACGCCCGATGCGGGCGGGCGCGTGCTGTTCGACGGCAGGGATCTGACGCGACAGCCGATCGAGAAGCGCAATGTCGGCATGGTGTTCCAGTCCTACGCGCTGTTCCCCAACATGACGGTCGCGAACAATATCGGCTACGGGCTCAAGATCCGCGGCGTGGCCAAGCCGGAGCGCGCCGCGCGCGTCGCCGAGCTGGTCGCGCTGACCAATCTGGGCGGTCTTGAAGACCGGCGCATCGATCAGCTCTCGGGCGGTCAGCGTCAGCGCGTCGCGCTGGCGCGCGCGGTCGCCATCCGCCCGAGCGTGCTGCTGCTCGACGAGCCGCTCACCGCACTCGATGCCGCCTTGCGGGAGCGCCTGCGCGGCGAGCTCAACGGCCTGTTGCGCACGCTCGGCATCACGGCGATCTACGTCACGCATGATCAGGCTGAAGCCATGGAGCTCGGCGACCGCATCGTCGTGATGCGCAAGGGCGCGATCGCCCAGATCGGGACGCCGCAAGAGGTCTATTTTGCGCCGGCCGATCGTTTCGTCGCGGAGTTCGTCGGCGCGGCCAACATCATCGAGGCGCCGCTCGACGGCGGCCAGCTCGTTCTGCCGGGAGGCCGGCAGCCGATCGCCGATCCCGGTCCACGCAACCTGGCGGTGGCGATGGTTCGGCCGGAAACGATCGCGATCGTCGACGCCGCGGCATCGAGTCTGACCGGCGTCGTCGACAGCGTCCGCTTTGCCGGCGACCGGCAGCGGATCGTTGTCCGCGATGCCGCCTCGATCGCACTGACCGTAGACGCGCCGAATACGATCAGGGTCGCTGCGGGCGAGCGGATCGGCCTGCGGATTGCGCCCGAGTCCATTCGTCTGCTGCCGGAGAAGGGTTGATCAGCCGATGACCAAGAGCCCCGTCACCATTGCCCAGATCTCCGACCTGCACATCAAGGCGCCCGGCCGGCTCGCCTACCGCCGCGTCGATACGGCGCGTGCGCTGGCCCGTTGCATCATGGAGCTCAACCGGTTCGCGCCGAAGCTCGATCTGGTGGTGATCTCGGGCGATCTCGCCGATACGCCGTCGCCGGCCGAGTACGATCATCTGAAAGATCTTCTTGCCGGCCTCGAGATTCCATTCGCCGCCGTACCAGGCAATCACGATTCCCGCGAACTGATGCGCGCGGCGTTTCCCGGCGCTGCTCATGAGCAGTCGGCGCCACTGAACCAGCATGTGGAACTGGCCGGTCTCGATCTGCTTCTGCTCGATTCCAGCGTGCCCGGCCATCCGCATGGCGAATTGGACGAGGCGAGTCTACAATGGCTCGATGCCAGGCTGTCCACCTCCAGCGAAAGGCCGGCCCTGCTGTTCCTGCACCACCCGCCATTCGCCACCGGCATCTGGCACATGGACCGGCAGAACCTGCGCAATGCCGACGATCTTGCGGCCGTCCTCACGCGCCATCCGCGGGTGCAACTGATCGGATGCGGTCACGTTCATCGCGCGACGCTGACCCGGTTTGCGGGCATTCCCTGCACGATCTGTCCAGCGCCGAACCATGCCGTCGCGCTCGATCTGGCCGAGCTGCGCCCGCCATCCTTCCGGGTCGAGCCGCCGGCCTTTCACCTTCATGCCTGGTTTCCAGGACCGGGCTTCGGAACGGTCGTCACCCATCAGGTGCCGATCGGCGATTTCGACGGGCCGCATCCGTTCTTCAATCAGGACGGCTCGCTCATCGACTGAGCGCGCACGGGGGAGTAGCGGACGTCTGGTCTAGCTCTCCACCTCGAACGTCACGCGCTCCGCGGCGAAACGCGAGCGCTTGCTGACGAGCGGCGTCCCGTCGGCATCGACATCGGTGCTGTCGACCACCAGCACCGGACGGCCAAGCGCGAGGTCGAGCCGCGCGGCGTCGCTCGCGTCGGCGATCGCCGCCGTGATTCTGGTCGCGCCGCGGCGATAGTCGCGAATGCCGTAATGGGCGAGCAAGGCGGTCATCGAGCGCACCGACGCGAAGATGTGGCCGGCCTCGGGGAAACGCTCGGCCGACAGCCAGGATGTGCTGACGCAGATCGGCGTCTTGTCGGCGAGACGCAGCGCCTCGATCCGCACCAATGGTGCGCCCGTCTTCAATCGCAGCTCGCGCGCGAGCTCGCGCGTCGCGGGCTCTTCGGACGCTGCGATCAGCTGTCCACGCGGCTCGCGCCCGCCGGCCCCCACGATCTCGGAGAACCTGGTGCGCGATCTCAGAGGATATGACAGACGAGGCGCTTCGACATAGGTGCCGCTGCCGCGCTCGGCGCGCACGAGGCCGCGCTCCGCCAAGGTCGCGAGCGCGCGACGCACCGTATGACGGTTGACGCGATAGGTTTCGGCGATTTCGGTCTCGCCGGGCAGGCGCGTTCCGGCCGCGAAGCGGCCGTCGGCGATGTCGCGCTCGATGCCGTCGGCCACCCGCCGCCACAGCGCCACGCCCGAGTCGGCGCCTTGCATGCTCATCCACGGCTCTCCGCTGTCCGGCCTGAAATCACGCCCATGTCATCAAACAGTCATGGCGCTTCGCTACGAAGTTGTCTATTAACATAGACAACTTCGAGACGGCAAGATCGGGATGACGATGGACGGCGAGACCACGATGCAGGACCGGCGCAGGGCGGCGATGCGGGTATTGGCGCATGCCTCGCATGCGGACATCCGCGCCAGGCTGAATGACCTCGCGGTGCCTGAGTATCGCGATCTTCGTCCGGCGGAGAATGGCCTGGTGATGCTGCGGGGACGGATCGGCGGCGACGGTGCGCCGTTCAATGTCGGCGAGGCGACGGTGTCGCGCGCCGCGGTGCGGCTCGAGAGCGGCGAGGTCGGGTTCGGCTATGTGCTGGGACGCGACGCCGGCAAGGCGCGCCTGATCGCGCTGTGTGACGCGATGATCCAGTCATCAAGCCATGTGCGATCGATCGAGACGCAGGTGGTCGCACCGCTGCAGGCGCAGATGCGCGCATCGCGGGCCCACCGCGCGGAGCAGGCTGCGGCCACGCGTGTCGATTTCTATACGATGGTGCGAGGAGAAGGCTGATGGGTGCCGCCGCTTCCGATCTGCAGCCCGGCTTCGCCGACAATGTGCTGTCCGCGCAATCCACCTTCCGGATCGTCATGGAGGCCATGGCGCGTCCGGGAAGTCTGCGACAGGTCGAGGGCAATGTCGGCCGGCCGTCGTCGTTGATGCCTGGTGCCGCCGCGATCGCGTTGACCCTGTTCGATCACGATACGCCGATCTGGCTTGATGCGCCGCTCGCCGGCACGTCCGAGGTCGGCGCCTGGCTCAAGTTTCATACGGGGGCGCCGATCGTCGCCGACGCGGCGCTCGCCTGCTTTGCGGTCGCGGCGGACCCGGAAATGCTTCCCGATCTGACTTCATTCGCGCTCGGCAGTGCCGAATATCCCGATCGCTCGACGACGCTGGTCCTGCAGGTGCCGAGCTTGTCCAGAGGTCCGGCGTTCGAGCTGCGTGGTCCGGGCATCGACGGGACGACATCGTTCCGTGCGACGGTCGCGCCGACTGACCTGTTCGAGCGGCTGTCGATCAATGAGAGGCTGTTTCCGCGTGGTGTCGACGTCGTGCTGGTCGATGGCTCGTCCATCGTCGCCATCCCGCGAACGACCCGGCTCGTTTCCGCAGGAGAGTGAGGCATGTATGTTGCCGTCAAGGGTGGCGAGCGCGCCATCGAGAACGCGCACCGGCTGCTGGCGCATGAGCGCCGGGGTGATCGCGATGTGCCGGAGCTGTCGCTGGCGCAGGTCTCCGAGCAGTTGGGGCTCGCCGTCGATCGCGTGATGAGCGAAGGCTCGCTGTACGATCGCGAGCTCGCGGCGCTGGCGATCAAGCAGGCGCGCGGTGATCTGATCGAGGCGATCTTTCTGGTGCGCGCCTTTCGCGCAACGCTGCCGCGCTTCGGCGCAAGCGAGCCGGTCGATACCGGCGCAATGCGGGTGCAGCGGCGTGTCTCGTCGACCTTCAAGGACATTCCCGGCGGCCAGGTGCTCGGGCCGACCTTCGACTATACGCATCGGCTGCTCGATCCGCAGTTGGCGGCCGGCGTCGAGCCGGAGTTGCCGGCCCGTGCCGAGGCGCCGAATGCGCCGACGCCGCGTGTCACCGATATTCTCGGTCAGGACGGGCTGATCGAGCCGTCGCCGCAAGCCGAGGTTGGCGCGCCGGTCGGCGATCTCACCCGTGATCCCCTGAGCTTTCCCGCCGATCGCGATCTGCGGCTGCAGAATCTCGCACGCGGTGATGAGGGTTTCCTGCTCGCGCTCGGCTACTCGACCCAGCGCGGCTATGGCCGCAACCATCCCTTCGCCGGCGAAATCCGCTTCGGGGACGTCGAGGTCGAGTTCGTGGCCGAGGAGGTCGGCTTCGCGGTGCCGCTCGGATCGGTCGAGCTGACCGAATGCCAGATGGTGAACCAGTTCAAGGGGTCGGCGACCGAGCCGCCGTGCTTCACCCGCGGTTATGGCCTCGCCTTCGGGCAGAGCGAGCGCAAGACGATGTCGATGGCCCTGGTCGACCGTGCCCTGCGCGCGCGCGAGCTCGGCGAGGACATGGTTGCACCGGCGCAGGATGAGGAGTTCGTGATGTCGCACTCCGACAATGTGCAGGCGACCGGGTTCGTCGAGCATCTGAAGCTGCCGCATTATGTCGACTTCCAGTCCGAGCTCGGCCTGCTGCGCAAGCTGCGCCGGGAGTTCGCCGAGGCCAATGCCGCTCCCGAATTGAAGGAAGCTGCGGAATGAACGCACCGACCTACAACTTCGCCTATCTCGACGAGCAGACCAAGCGGATGATCCGCCGCGCCATCCTGAAGGCGATCGCGATTCCCGGCTATCAGGTGCCGTTCGCGAGCCGCGAGATGCCGATGCCCTATGGCTGGGGCACCGGCGGCGTGCAGGTCACCGCTGCCATTCTCGGTCCCTGCGACGTGCTCAAGGTCATCGACCAGGGCTCGGACGATACGACCAATGCGATCTCGATCCGCAAGTTCTTCGCCAAGACCGCGGGTGTCGCCACCACGACCTCGACGGAAGCGGCGAGCGTGATCCAGACCCGGCATCGCATTCCCGAGGCGCCGCTTCACGAGGGGCAGGTGCTGGTCTATCAGGTGCCGATCCCGGAGCCGCTGCGCTTTCTCGAGCCGCGCGAGACCGAGACCCGCCGCATGCATGCGCTCGCCGAATATGGCCTGATGCACGTCAAGCTCTATGAGGACATCGCACGCTTCGGTCACATCGCGACCTCCTACGCCTATCCGGTCAAGGTCAATGCGCGCTACGTGATGGACCCGTCGCCGACGCCGAAGTTCGACAATCCCAAGATGGACAATTGCCCGGCGCTGCAATTGTTCGGCGCGGGACGCGAGAAGCGAATCTATGCCATTCCGCCCTATACGTCGGTCGTCTCGCTGGATTTCGAGGACCATCCGTTCACGCGCTACAAGTTCGACGCGCCCTGCGCGCTGTGCGGCGCGGAGGAGTCCTACCTGGACGAGATCGTGACCGACGACAAGGGCAGCCGCATGTTCGTCTGCTCCGACACCGACTATTGCGAGGGCCGCCAGGCATCCGGACATTGTGGTGAGCAGAGCGCCGCGCCGCACAAGGAGAGCGCCCATGGCTGAGATGATCATGGCTGAGATGATCAGCGCATCCGATCAGCCGCTGCTCGTCGCGGAAGGGCTTGCGAAGAGCTACGGCCGGCTGGCAGCCTGCCGCGATGTCTCCTTCGTGCTCTATCCCGGCGAGGTGCTCGCCATCGTCGGCGAGTCCGGCTCGGGCAAATCGACACTCTTGCAGATGCTGTCGGCGCAAATGGCGCCGACGTTGGGCCGCGTGTCCTACCGCATGCGCGACGGCGTGCTGCGCGATCTCGCCGGGCTTGGCGAGGCGGAGCGCCGCTTTCTGTTCCGAACCGATTGGGGCTATGTCCATCAGGACCCGGCGCAGGGCCTGCGCATGGCGGTCTCCGCCGGCGCCAATGTCGGTGAGCGGCTGATGGCGGTCGGCTGGAACAACTATGGCCGGATCAGGCAGACGGCTTCGTCCTGGCTCGAGCGCGTGGAAATCGATGTCGCCCGCATCGACGATGCGCCGCGGACCTATTCCGGCGGCATGCGGCAGCGGCTGCAGATCGCACGCAATCTGGTGACCGAGCCCAGGCTCGTGTTCATGGATGAGCCGACCGGGGGCCTCGATGTCTCCGTGCAGGCGCGCCTGCTCGACCTGATGCGCAGCCTCGTCAACGAACTCGGCCTCGCCGCCATCGTCGTGACCCACGATCTGGCCGTGGCGCGGTTGCTGTCTCATCGTGTGATGGTCATGAAGGAGGGGCGGGTGATCGAGATCGGCCTCACCGACCAGGTGCTCGACGATCCGCGCGAGCCGTACACACAGCTCCTCGTGTCCTCGATCCTGCCGCCATGATGCAAGAGCCCAATGCGATGACCGTGATGATCGATGTCGAGAATGCAGAGAAGACCTTCACCATGCATCTGCAGGGCGGCATCTCGCTGCCCGTGGTGCGCGGCGTGTCGTTCCAGGTCAAGGCCGGCGAATGCGTCGTGTTGTCGGGACCGTCGGGCGCTGGCAAGTCGTCGATCCTGAAGATGATCTTCGGCAATTACCGCTGCGATGGCGGACGCATCGGCGTCCGGCACGTGGGCGCGATGACCGATCTCGCCGGCGCCGAGCCGCGCCTGGTCCTGAATGCGAGGCGGCAGACCATCGGCTATGTCAGCCAATTCCTGCGCGCGGTGCCGCGGGTCCCTGCACTCGATGTCGTAGCCGAGCCGCTGCTCGCGGCCGGCGTGCCGCGCGAAGACGCCCGGGGGCGGGCAGGCGCGCTGCTGCGGCGGTTGAACATTCCCGAGCGGCTGTGGTCGCTGCCGCCATCGACCTTCTCGGGCGGCGAGCAGCAGCGGGTCAATATCGCCCGCGGCTTCATCTCCGACCTTCCGGTGCTGCTGCTCGACGAGCCGACCGCGTCGCTCGACGCGGCCAACCGTGCGGTCGTGGTCGACCTGATCGCGGCAAAGAAGAGGGATGGAGTGGCCATGCTCGCGATCGTCCATGATGACGAGATCCGCGCGCAGATTGCGGATCGCACGGTCGACGTCACGACATTCGCCGCGGCGGCATAGAGGTAGACATTGCAGATGAGCGCGAACATGTCCGATATCGTGATAGGCAATGCCAGGCTGGTCCTCGCCGACCGCGTCGTCGAGCAGGGCTGGGTGGCGATCGCCGGAGGCCGGATCGCGGAATTGGGCGAAGGGGCTGCGCCGGCCGGCAGCCTGGATGCCGGCGGCGACCTGCTGATGCCCGGACTGGTCGAACTGCATACCGATCACCTCGAAGCGCATTTCGTGCCGCGCCCGAAGGTCTATTGGGACCCCGTCGCTGCGGTCATTTCCTATGACGGGCAGCTTGCGACCGCGGGCATCACGACGGTGCTGGATTCGCTGCGCGTGTGGAGCGAGGAAGGCGCCGAGGGCGTCGACGGTCAAGCCAATGTGCTCGCGGAGGCGATCGCGACGGCGCGCGACGGCGGCCTGCTGCGGTCCGATCACTTCCTGCATCTGCGCTGCGAAGTGCCGATGCCGACCGTGGTCGAGGAGGCGCGGCAACTGGCGGGGCGTCCGGATGTGCGGCTGATGTCGCTGATGGATCATACGCCCGGGCAGCGCCAGTTTCGCGACGAAGGCAAGCTGCGCGACTACTATCGCGGCAAGAGCGGCGGCAAGACCGATGCCGAGCTCGACGTGATGTTCGCGCGCCGCTTCGCCTATCAGCAGGCCTACGCGGCGCCGAACATGCGCGACATCATTGCGCTGGCAAAGACCCATGACGTGCCGCTGGCCAGCCACGATGACACGACGGAGGAGAACGTCGCCGACGCAATCAAGGACGGCATCGCGGTCGCGGAGTTTCCGACCACGATGGAGGCCGCGCGGGGCCTTCACCAGGCGGGCATCAGCATCCTGATGGGCGCGCCGAACGTCGTGCGTGGCGGGTCTCACTCCGGCAATATCGCAGCCGTGGACCTCGCGCGCGAGGGCCTGCTCGACATTCTGTCGTCGGACTATGTGCCGTCGAGTCTGCTGATGGGCGCGCTGCAATTGCCGCAGCGGGTGCCGTCCATTGATCTTGCCGCCGCCGTCCGCACCGTCACCAAGGCGCCTGCGGACGCCGTCGGCCTGCATGATCGCGGCGAGATCGCCGTGGGCAAGCGTGCGGACCTGATCCGCGTTCATGTCGCGGGCCAGTTGTCGGTCGTGCGCAGCGTCTGGCGGGAAGGATTGCGGGTGGCATGAGCGGAATCGAGCCTGCCTCAGCGACGACATCCCAGAAGCTTGGTCCGGGACGCCTGATCCTGGTGGTCGGGCCGAGCGGCGCGGGCAAGGACACCTTGCTCAACGTGGCGCGTCGCGAATGCGCCGGCGATGACCGGATCGTCTTTCCGCGGCGGATCGTCACGCGCGAAGCCTCGGCCTTCGAGGACAATCTCGAGATGAGCGTGTCCGCCTTTCGTCAGGCGCTCAGTGCTGGAGAGTTCGCGCTGCATTGGGAGGCCCATGGTCATGACTACGGCGTGCCGCGCGCGATCAAGGATGACATCCTGGCCGGCCGCACCGTCGTCGTGAACGTCTCGCGAACGATCATTCCCGCCGCGCGCCGGGATTATGCCAACGTCATCGTCGTCGCCATCACCGCGCCCGCGGATGTTCTCGCCGAACGGCTCGGCAAGCGGCACCGTCCGAGTGACGGCGACATCGGCGAGCGTCTCCACCGCGCGGTGACCGAAGACGCCGTAGCGGATGTCACGATCGTCAATGTCGGAGACCCCGAGCCGCACGGTCACAGGCTTGCGGACATCATCAAGCGGCCGATTGACGCAGAGCCGATCGGATCAAACGGAGGCAGCGGCCATGTCGATCATCACCACGATTGAACAGCTCGAGGCGATCTATGGCGAGACGGGGCTGGCCTCGACGGCGAAGGTGGCCGATCGCGTGACGCCGCACTACCGGATCATGATCGAGCAGTCGCCGTTCGTGGCGCTCGCGACATGTGGTCCCGAAGGTCTCGATTGCTCGCCGCGCGGCGATCTCCCCGGATTCATCCGCATCCACGACGACAAGACGCTGATGATGCCGGACCGCCGCGGCAACAATCGCGTGGATTCCTTGCGCAACATCGTGCGCGACCCGCGGATCGCTCTGCTGTTCCTGATTCCGGGATCAGGCAACACGCTACGTGTGAACGGGCATGGTCATCTGTCGACGGCCCCCGATCTGTTGGAGTCGTTCCGGATGGAAGGCAAGCTGCCGCGCTCCGTCCTCATCATGACGGTGGAAGAGATCTACTTCCAATGTGCCCGCGCGATCGTTCGTGCCGATCTCTGGAACCCGGATAGGCGTGTCGATCCGCAGCAACTGCCGACGCCGGGGCAGATTCTCGCGGCGATGACGGCCAACGACATCGACGGCGCGGCGTACGATCGCGAGTGGCCCGAGCGTGCGCGGAAATCCATGTGGTGAGTTCGGCGCGTGGCGCTTCGAAGGGCGGGCCGCGCTCCGAAACATCAGGCTGCGACATCGAGCAGGCGTGAGGATCCCCTGACGAGCACCTTGCGGCCGGCCATCGTGAGTGTCGCCGCGCCATTGTCCATAGAGACGAGACCAAATGCGGTGAGCTCGTCGACAATCATGCCGTTCAGCCTGCGGCGTTCACGCGCGGGAATGCGAAGCGCCTTCAGCGTCTCCCATTGGTCCGGCGTGAGCTCGTGTTCGAATTCCGCGTTCATGCTGCCTCGAATGTTGGCGTCCCGCACCCGTCTTAGAAAGTCCGCGTGACGAAGATGCGACCTTCATGCATCCGTACTGATACGGTCCACGTCATTACGCTCGAACCCGTCCGCGATTAATTCAAATTTGAATGATCGCAAATGTGGTGCTGCATTGCAGCTCGCCGTGTTGGTAGCGGTGAACGATCGTCCGTCGTTAACAAATAATTAAGGCATGGGGGCAGCGCACAATGGTAACGCCGCTGTCACATCGGTGTGTCACACGGCGCCATCGTCCTGCTCGAATCGGCCGGCGCAGGCTTGAAGCGAAAACACGTTGAATGGCTGACCTGATCGACGTTCCGCCGCTGCCGTCGAACCGCAGAATCTGGTGGCGCAGCCTGGGCGGACTGGCCTTGAGCCTGTCGATCGCGGCTGTGGCGGTGTACGTTCTCACACGCGCCGTCAAGAAGCTCGACTTTGCCCATGTCCTGTCGATCGTCGAGGCCACCGACCGTCATCTGATCGCGGCGGCTCTGGCATTCGTCCTCCTCTCCTACGCCAGCCTCACGCTCTACGACCTGTTCGCATTGCGGACGATCGGCCGCCGCGACATTCCCTATCGCGCGGCCGCGCTTGGCAGCTTCACGAGCTATCCGATCGCGCACGGCATCGGCGCGGTCGCGTTGATCTCGCCGCTCGTTCGATACCGGATCTACGCGCCGTACCGGCTCGGGGCGATCGACATCGCCAATATCAGCTTCCTGACCGGGCTGACCTTCTGGCTCGGCAATCTCACCGCCCTCGGCCTGAGCTTGATGATCGATCCGGACGCCTTCGGCTGGGTGGAGTATTGGCCGCCGGCGCTCAACCGGGTCGTTGCGGCCGCGCTGCTCTGCGCCGTCACCGCCTTCGTGGTGTGGAGCTGGCCGGGGCGGCGAAGCAGACGATGGCCGGTGCGGCTGCCGTCCGGGCCTGCCGTGCTGCTGCAGATCGCGGTCGGGCTGTTCGAGCTCAGCACCGCGGCGCTGGCAATGTATGTGCTCATGCCGGCCGAGCTCGGCATCGACCTCGCGCGGCTGATGGCGGTCTTCATCGCCGCGACCTTGCTTGGATTCGCCAGCCATGCCCCGGCCGGCATCGGCCTGTTCGATGCAACGATCCTGCTGGGTCTGGGCGGCGTTGATCAGGAGCGGCTGCTCGCGGCGCTGCTGATCTTCCGTGCGCTCTATCACCTGCTGCCGTTCGTGATCGCCCTCATCGTCTTCGGCAGCGTCGAGCTGTCACGATCCTGCCGGAGGCCGTCGACGGTGTCAGACCGGCGAGTTCAGCTTCAGCCCGATCATGCCGGTGATGATCAGCGTGAGGCAGAACAGCCGCGTCGGATCCGCCGGCTCGCTGTAGAGGACCATGCCGGCGAGGATGCTCCCGGCCGCGCCGATCCCGGTCCATACCGCATAGGCGGTGCCAAACGGCAGTGAGCGCAGCGCAAGCGACATCATCGCGAAGCTGAGCAGGATCGCGGTCACGGTCGCGACGCTGGGCCAGAAGCGTGTCAGGCCGTCGGAATGCTTCAGGCCGAGCGCCCAGATGATCTCGAGCATTCCAGCCGCAAACAGAGCAAGCCAGCCGTTCATGACGGCCGTGCGCCCAGGCGCGCGACAACGCCCGCGGCTCTGAAGCCTGCTTCGCGAAGCCGCGGATCGCTTGCACCGATCAGTCCGGCCATCTGGTCGTCTCCGCGCCGGTCGAACCTGATCTCCATCTGCATGGTTTGCGCGACGCGCTGATGACATTGCGGGCGCCCATGCAGCCATCGGCGCGCGGCTTTCTATCTCTCCTCCATCATCGTGAACACGAAGCCCGTCATCGTCGCGCCGACGGCAAATGACAGCGTCAACACACCGACGAAGATCACGAACGTCACGTGCGGATCGACACTGTGGGCGATCAGGGTCGAGATGCCGAACGCATCCAGTTGGGTCAGCCCGAAGGCGAAGCCGAGCCCCATGGCGATACCCATCAAGGTGTGGCAGGCCAGCTCGATCAGGATGGCCGGATTGACTACTGCGCTGCGTCGCTTGGGCGGCATGGGCTCGGACTCCACGCTATGGCCGATGAACGCTGGAACGGTGATCGTTGTTCCTGTGCCGGCTGGCAAAGCCGATTGCCAAACCCAGCCGACTGCGGCTACGGAAGACCGAGGTTCGGTCGCGGAGAAGCACAGGCTCGAACGGCCCGCAAGGGGCCGGCGCGCGACCGGGCGGCGCGGCGTCGCGCAATCCGAACAGGGAGGATGACAACCGATGACGAACGCCATTCGTTTCCACAAGACCGGCGGTCCCGAGGTTCTCGCCTGGGAGCAGATCGAGGTCGGCAAGCCCGGCCCCGGCGAGGCGCGCATTCGCCACACGGCGGTCGGGCTCAACTTCATCGACATCTACAATCGCTCCGGGCTCTATCCGGTCCAGCTTCCGAGCGGGCTGGGCAGCGAGGGCGCCGGTGTGATCGAGGAACTGGGCGAAGGGGTGACGGACCTGAAGGTGGGTGACCGGGTCGCCTACGGCTCGTCCCCGCTCGGCGCCTATTCCGAGGCGCGGCTGATGCCGGCCGCGCTGCTGTTGAAGCTGCCCGACGAGATCGACGACAAGACCGCCGCCGCGATGATGCTCAAGGGCCTGACCGCCCAGTACCTGATCCGGCAGACCTACCGCGTGAAGGCGGGCGAAACCATCCTGCTGCATGCCGCGGCCGGCGGCGTGGGCCTCATCCTCAGCCAATGGGCCAAGCATCTCGGCGTTCACGTCATCGGCACCGTATCCAGCGACGACAAGGCGCAACTCGCCAAGGCCCACGGCTGCGAGCACACCATCATCTATACGCGGGAGGACTTCGTCGCACGCGTCGGCGAGATCACCGGCGGCAAGAAGGTGCCGGTGGTCTATGATTCCGTCGGCAAGGACACGTTCCTCAAGTCGCTCGATTGCCTCGCGCCGCTCGGCTACGCCGTGCTGTTCGGCCAGTCCTCCGGCACGGTCGATCCGCTCAATCTCGGGCTGCTCGCCCAGAAGGGATCGCTGTTCGTGACCCGGCCGACGCTGTTCACCTACGCCGCCAGGCGCGAGAGCCTGGTCGCGATGGCCAACGAGCTGTTCGACGTGGTCAAATCGGGCGCGGTGAAGATCGAGGTCAACCAGACCTATCCGCTCAAGGAGGCGGCCCGGGCCCACGCCGATCTCGCGGCACGCAAGACGACCGGTTCGACCGTCTTTCTGGTCTGATCTGGCGCAGCCGGATCAAACCTGCTCGTGCTTGCGCAGGTCGTGGAGGTGATCGAACCGGACGGCCTGCAGGTCGGCGTCCCGCCCATCGATCTCGGGCAGGGCGGCTTCGGACATGATGTCGGCGGTGACGTCGGCAACCGATCGGTCGACGATCTCGTGGATGAAGCTGACGTTCGCATATTCGCCCGACGCGATGCGCGCCACGACGTCGCGCCGGGTCATCTCAGGATCGACCACGGCCTCGCGTCCGCGCCGGCCGTAGTCGATCATCACGACGAAATACTGCATGGAGCGCCGGTTCGCCTTCGGCTGACTGTGATGCTCCATTATTTCTTTAAATCAGAATTTTGTCAAGACTGATTCGGTCCACCCTCGCCTCACCGACTCCATCCCAGCCTGCGCGGCCATCACCAAACCGGCATCAGCCGCGGAAATAGTCCAGGCGATGTAGCGTGGCGTCCGGAAGCATGTTCCCGCACGCCATGAAGACCGCGTCATCGCCCGTTACTGCACGTTGAACGTCGCGCCGGGACATTCGGTGGTCACGCTGATCGGGATCGCCTGCGCCGCCGCCGCGGTCGGCTTCGGCTTCGCAACCACCTTCCAGCGGCCGGGCTTGTTCAGCCAATATCTGTGCCTCGATGTCGCAATGCGGCGCTCGGTATAGGTCGTGCCCTTCCAGATCAAGGGGCCCTTCGGCTTCGGTGCCGCGACCTCATGCCATGGTCCGAACTCGCCGAAGTCCATGAACCACAGATGCCATTCGAGCTTCTGATATTCATGGTGGGACGCGACCACCTCGACGATGGGGCGGCCGTTCAGCCACGACACCTCGTCCTCGAGCGGCTTGATCTGCTGGCAACGGGTATGCAACGGCTCCTGAACGCGAAGCAGATCGTCTCGCTGGCTTTGCGTGAGCATCGCCGAGGTGACGGGCAGTCCCACGTTCGGATCATCGGCCGGATATGAGCAGATCGGCACCGTTGGCGGCCCCTGGCCCGTCCAGGGATTGTTGCTGCAGTAGACTCGCCTCGTCACCGACGAAATGCCGGTGGTCGCCGTTTCCTCCGCCTTTCCGGTTTCCCGGTCCCAGACACCGCTGAACGTCGTCTTTTGATTCGGCGGACAGGCCACGGTCTTGTGGGCCGTCCACCAGTGCGAAACCTCGAATTCATAGTACGAGTAGCGCGGCTTCGGATACAGCACGGCTCTGACGCTGGTCAGCGCGTGATGCGCTTCGCACGCCGTTCCATAGGTATCCAGCCAGCACACGAGGTGGAAGTTTTCGTTCGGCCAGCATCCCGCACGCGCCGACGACGTGAAGCCGAGTGCGGCGATCATCAAGCTAAAGGCAAGAAGATATCTCCGCATGGCGTTTCCCATGATGGCGTTTCCCCATGTCCTGCCTGTGCAGCCACAGGTTGATGGTGAGTTTGCTCTGGCGCGGCGTCTGGTCCTTGATCGGGATCAATCCGCTTGCGCGACGTCGTCGACCTCGGCCGGATATCGGCGATGACGCGACGGCGCAGCAGGTCCGACTCGCTGTCGGGCGCGTGTATCGTCGGGGCGGGCCACCGCTTGGAGCCGAGATAGCGCAAGACCAACCTGTCCCACCAGTCGCTCTGCGTCGTATCCAGGATTGCAGCGTTCAGGCGCTTTCGAATTGGGCTGCCTTCCGCGAGAGATGGCGAGGAGCTGCGGGTCGAGGACTGATCCGGGCGCCAGGCGCGGCTGGTGGCAAGGCGTCACGCCCGTCGGGCGAATCAGGGTCGATGCGCCCGCACGATGGTCCGTTTCATGGCCTTCGATCGCCTGCAGACGACGTGTGCGGAAACGCTTGTTTTGGGCGAGGCTTCAACGCATTGCCCCGGTCCGGCCCGCCGGGCCGAAAAATTCTTCTTTCTCTTTTTCAGAATTCGTGATTGTCTAGGCGCATCCCGCCTCGTGGAGAGGGCGTATCGCGGTCGTCACGACACGTGGAGGCGGGGAGTGATGGGCGAGCCGGTTTGCAGCGTGGTCATTCGCGCGGACGAACAACATCGGCTCGCACGGTCAAGTCGCGTGGTCCTGATACTCCGATGCCAGTATCAAGCCTGCGCCGGCGCTGACAGCGCCGCGTGGGTGACGGTGACCAACAAGCCCGGCGCACCGGGGAGAACGCGAAGCAGCCGTGAAAACCATCGCGCAGGGAGGGCCGGATCGTTCCGGCTGGACCTGTGGTACCTGCCGCCTGCATTTTTTGAGCAGGCGGGCCACGGGCCTCAGTCGAGGTCCGGCCTTCCCTGCACCCTCTCGTTTGAAGAGGGTGAGACCACTGTATCACTCGGACGCCTGGGGCGCCGCGAGACCATGGACGCACATCCCCATATGTCGCTCAGAATTGTCGATCACGACGGCGCAACAGGCGCGGTGCCCACCCTCCACTGGAGGGAGGGGATGCAGGGGGAGCGCCTCGGCGTCCCCTGCATCCGGCCTCGAGTCTTACTTGTTTGCCGCGCGGGCGCGCGACTTGGCGGCCGCCTTGGCGCGGATCCGCGAAATCTGGCCGCGCGGCAGGGTGACGAAGATCTCGCCGATCCAGTCCAGCTTGACCCCGACGATCGGCTTGGCGTTGAAGCTCTTCAGATTGACCACGGACGGCGATTTGCCCCGTTCGATCGTCTTCAGGTAACGCTCGCCGGACTTGAGGCGCACCACCGCCTCCTCGCCGTAGAAGCTCGACAGCGGGTGGCGCTGCTCGCGGTAGACCACGATCACATCGCCGTTCTCGTATTTCGGCAGCATCGAATCGCCCGTTACCTCGAAGGCGATGGTCTCCTCGGAGATCGGGAAGGGCAGGGCGACCTCGCCGAGGCCCTCGACGGGCACCTGCTCGTAATCGGGCTCGATCACCGAGCCGGCGCCGACCCGGCCCATGATGGGGACGGAATTGAGCTCGAGATACTCCGTAATGAGCGGAATCTCGGCCGCCTTGATCAGGCGCTGGCCGCCGAGGATCTCGGAGACCGCGCCCGGCCGCACGCCCATGGCGCGGGCCAACCCTCCTTTCGTCTTTCCTGGCTTCTCGAGTGCACGCTCGATCATGGCAACGTCCAACATGGCTTTGACCTCTTTTGCGAATCTCGGAAGACATTATATGTTTCGAATAATCAGAACTCAAGCTTGACTTTTTCTTCGGAATATCGGAAGATTTGGCCGTCGGGTGAGCCGGCGGGTCCGGCGGCCCCGACCCAGAAGGAAGAGGCGAGAATGCAATCCACAGATTGGCCAGACCAGCATTCCAAGATGCTGTGCGAGCTTCATGCCCAGGGGCGGTCCTATGCCGAGATCGCGCGCGCGCTCAATGCGCAGTTCGGAACCGCCTATACCCGGAACGCGACGCTTGGCCGCGGCAAGCGGATCGGGCTGGCCGCGCCGGGCGGGCCGAAAGCCGCGCGATCCACGCCCCGGCCGATGTCCGCGGCGTCCCGAACCGGACGGCGGAGCCCGGACGCGGCGGCCCGGCCGATGCCATCCGCGGCGAAACCCGCGGCGGCCGTCAAGCTGCGTTGCGTCGGCATCAGCCCGCGCCTGCTGTCCCTCGACCAGCTCGGGCGCAACGATTGCCGCTACCCCTATGGCGGCGACCGGGACGACGATCCCATCACTTTTTGCGGTCATCCGCGCCAGCCCGGCTCCTGCTACTGCACGCCGCATTACCATCTCACGCGGCTTCCGCCCGAGGAAACCGCTTTGCGTCCCGCCGGCCGTTTGATCCTGCGGCTGGTCGCGGCCGCGTAGAGCGCGGCAAGCCCGACCCGAACCGACCCCATTCATTTTCCGGAGACGAGACATGGCGCGCCCCCGACGCAGCAAGCCCCATCGCATGTCCAAGACCCACGACCGCAGAGCTCACGACCTGCCGCGAAATGCAGACGTGATTCCCGTAGAGATCGACGACCCGCTGGCGCTTGAGCCCGGCGAAAAGATCGTCGCGTTGCGATCGGTCCGCAGCGACCCGCTCGGCCGGCTGCACGCGCACAAGCAGCTCGATGACGCCCAATACCGGGCCGGACGGGCGTTCCAGAACGATTGGGAGCGGGCCGAGCGAGGCCCGCAGGCGATCGATCCCTCGCGCGAGCACGTTGACGGCGCCCGCGGGCGCGAGCCGGTCACCGAAGGCCAGAGGCGGGCGGTGCTGCGGCTCAACCGCGCCGAACGCGAGCTCGGCGCCGACGGCGCGGCGATTACCCATGACATCCTGGTGCACGGCCTGACCATGGAGCAGGTCGGACACAAGCGGGGGCTCGCCAGCCAGCGCTGGAACGACTATTTCGCCCGCCGCTTCAAGGAGTGCCTGGACCGGCTGGCCGTGGTCTACGGGTTTTCCACCGACAGGGTCCCCAGGACATGCGATGGGGCCGTGCGATCGGGCCATCGGGGCGAGAGCTAACGGCTGGCCCGACCGGCCTCGTTCCGTCGTCGACGGTACGAGCGCCGGTCGGACAATCGTTTCGTTCAGGGATGGGGCGCCACGACATAAGTGGTGCTGTAGGGCTCGACGCGCAGCGAGGCATGCGACAGCAGAGCAATCTTGGCCGAAGGTGCCATCTGCAGCTCGCCGTTCGGGCCGCGATGAACGTTGTACTGCCAGGCTGCGAGGTCGCCTTTCTGCGCCAATGCGCGCGCAACGGCGCTGGCATCGTTCCCGCCGATCGTAGCCAGCTCTTCGCTATTGAGACCGATGACGATCTCATCCTTGACGGTCACCACCTTGAACAGCGAGGTCGCGCTGTCGCCGGCGCTCGCCATCGAAGCGGTGAGCGCCAGCGTGGCGACGGCGCTGAAGAATGGGCGTGTCAGTCTGGAAGGCATGAGGACTCCTGTTGCCGACGGCATGATGGACGGCGTCGGTGTGCAGCCATTGGTTCCCGACGGGCGGCCATCGGTTCGCAGAAATCGATGCGGCGGTGGGCTGAACCAGGAGGCGTGACGTCGCGTCTAAGCACGATTGCGGGATGCGTACGTGCCGCCGGACGGCTGGTTCGTCCTGAGTTGACACAGGTCAAGCTGCACGCCCGGCCATGTTGTATTCGGGAATGAGTGAAGTGAAGGGTGATGCCATGTTCAGCGGGAAATATCGATCTCCTTCGGCCGGTGGAAAAATCGCGATTGCGGCCGTCGCGGCCATCGCCGTGGTGGCAAGCGCGCCGGCGCCGGCCCATGCGCGGGTGGCGGGTCCGGCCAACAAGCCGGCGGTCGCGACGGCGACAGCCGGCGATTTGACCGATCTCAGCGCTCGCCGGCGCTACCGCCGCGTCTACAGGGGCAATCCAGCCGCCGGCTTGGCCATCATGGGTGCAATGATCGGCACCTTCGGCGCAATCGCCGCGCATCAGAACGACGACTATTATTACTATGGGCCCGGCTATTATCCCGGCCCCGGCTATTACGGGCCGCCGCGGGTGTACTACGCACCGCGGCCCTACTATGTTCGCCCGTATTACGGTCACCCGTATTACGGCCCGCGCGGTTACTATTATCCGTACTGAGGTGACGCGGCGCTCCGTCGACGTTGCGGCGTTGGCTCAGAAGCCACCGGCGCTGAAACGGAGGGGCTGCACGACGTCATACGCCGCCTTGCTGATCGGGACCGCGTAGTCGACGGTAAGCGGTCCGAACGGCGATGCCCAGGTCATGCCGACGCCGACCGAGGACCGCAGCACGTTCCTGTTCACCACCTGGACATTCTGGGTCGGGCCGCGATAGCCGAACACGGTCCCGGCGTCGACGAAGGCCGATGCACGCAGGCCGTATTCTTGCGGCAATCCGGGAATGTTGCCCTGCAGCTCCGCCGTGGTCGCCCAGAACAGGCTGCCGCCCACATTGTCCATCGTCGATCCCGGCGTCAGATCACGCGGTCCGAAGCCGCCCGGCGCGAAGCCGCGCACCATGGTAGGACCGCCGAAGAAGCTGTTGAGCAGCGGCGCCTGCTGGCCGCCCCATCCGGTGATATAGCCGCCTTGCGCGCGCACCATGCCGGTCAGGTCGCTGTTGATCGATCGATAATAGCGGACGTCGCCTGTGGTCCGTAAGAAGCGAACGTCGCCTCCGAGGCCGGCGAGATCCTGCGTCAACTGTGAGCGGATGCCGCTGGTCGGCACCTTGTTGTTGTCGAGGGTGCTGTAGGTGACGGTATTGCCGAGCGAGGACACCGTCTGCCGCCCGGCTGCGACCGCTTGGCGAACCGGCAGGGACACCGCCGCTGGCGAGATCCCCGGTGCGAGCACCACCCTCTGGTCATAGAGCGAATAGCGCCACAGCATGGCCGTCTGCTCGCTGACCGGCATGCCGAGGGTAAGGGCGCCGCCATAGGTGTTGCTGCCGAACGATTGGAACGTGCTGACCATGCTCTGTCGCGCGAACAGCTCCATGCCAGGTGTCGTTCGACCGAGGGCGTAGGGCGAGGTGAACGACAGGCTGGCGCCTCGCGCGAACTGGCCGTAGGTGAAAGTGGCCTGCGCAGTGTTGCCGGTGCCGAGCACGTTGCGGTCACCGATCTTGACCTCGGCGAGCAATCCGTCCGTGGACGAATAGCCGCCCGAGACGTTGAAGTCGCCGGTCGCCTGATCGATGGCCTCGACGTCCAGCACCACGCGATCGCTGGCCGAGCCAGGCCGCGTCGAGATCTTGACGGTCTTGAAGTAGTTGAGGTTGCGCAGGCGACGTTCGGCGCGGTCGATCAACGTCCTGTTGTAGGCATCGCCCTCGCTGACGTCGAACTCGCGTCGAATCACGTCATCATGCGTGCGCGTGTTGCCGTGGATCTCGATGCGCTCGACATAGCTGCGCCGTCCCTGCTCGATCTGGAAGATGACGTCGGCCAGCCGATCCTGCGCATGGCGCGTGATCCTGGGCTCGACCTGCGCAAACGGAAGGCCGAGCTTGCCAAGCTCGGCCGTCAGGACCTCGGAGGTCTTGTCGATCTTGCTCTGGTCGAACGTGTCGCCCTGCTGCGCCAGCACCAGCGGACGCAGGCGCTCGCACGTCAGCCCCTGCACGTTACAGGAGATGTCGACCACCGCAAGCCTATAGAGGACGCCTTCCTCGATCGCAAAGGTGAGGTTGTAGCCGCCATTTGCCGCGTCATAGTCGACGCTCACGTTCGTGACCTCGGCATCGGCGTAGCCGTGGTTACGATAGTATTGCCGCAGCAGTTCGCGGTCCTCGTTGACGCGATCGGCGTCGTAGACATTGCCGCCGGTCACGAAGCTCAGCACGTTGGTGGCCGAGGTCTTGATCACCGCGTGCAATTGCCGTGCGCCGTAGGCCCGGTTGCCCGTGAAGCTGATCGCCCTGACCGGCGTCTTCCTGCCTTCGGTGATCGTGAAGACGAGATCGACGCGGTCGTTGCCGCGATCGATGATCTCCGGGACCACGCGGACGTCGTCGCGTCCCACACGATGATACGCCTGGATGATGCGGGCGACGTCGCCCTGGACAGTTGCGCGCTGGAGGCCGGCACGCGGCGTTGATAGCACCGCGCCCGTGAGCTCCGCATCCTTCACCTTCTTGTTACCTTCGAAGGCGACGCGATCGAGCACTTTTGCTTCCGAGACGCGGACCACGGTCCGTCCATCGGCGCGGCTGATCTTCACGTCGTCGAACAGTCCGCTCCCAACCAGCGCCTTCAAGCCGGCGTCGAGCGCGGCGGCGTCGTATCGCCCGTTGACGTCAGCGTGAAAATAGGATCGCACGGTGTCGGCATCGACGCGCCGATTGCCCTGTACTGCAAGGGCTTCGCCCGCTACGGCCGGCGGCGCAGACGTCAGCACCGACAGTGTCGCAACGATCAATGCGACGTGTCGCGATCTGCTGTCTCCGCGGTGACGGCTGTTCCGGGCGGTCAACATGCACGCATCTGCCTGCTCGTCATGCCCAGATGCAAGAGCCGGTGGACGGCCAAATCATGTCGAGGCCGTGGAGACTTGGCGGCCTGCGATCACGCCTGCGAAGGGTGACCGGCAGGGAACCGAGCACGGCCGCAGATTCGACGCAGAGTCGATTCAAACGGCGTGCAGCATCGTCCTCATCCGTACGCGCCAGCAGATGCTGATGCGGCGAACGTTTGTCGGGAGCAGACCATGCGCGCGATCGCCTTGGCCCTCATCGCTTGCACTTTCGTTCAATCAGCTCTTGCTGCTGCGGTCGTCCCGGAGATCGACCCACGCGCGTCGCTCGGTGTCGTCCAGAACTGGATCTACAACTATCGCACCAAACCCGACTACGCCCATGTGCCGGCGGCGGTCCGGGTGCTATTCCATTCACAGACGTTCAAGGAGCCGGAGAACGCGGGCATTTATCTCGGATTCATCGCGGGGGCGATCGGCTCCAATCCCGCCAAGGCCGAACAACTTGTCAACAGCTTCTTTCCCGTGCCTCCCGAGGAGGAGTGGGTGGTCGTGCGAGCCATCGCTTATTCAGGTCTGCCGGACTGGCGCAATCTCATGCGCAGGGTGGCGCCGAAGATGCCGGGCCGCCGCGTGATGATCGACGGCTATCTCAGCGGCGCACAGCCGACCTTGATGGACATCCCATTGGAGGAAACGAAGCCTGGCGTGATGGACAAGCTGCGTGGCGCATTGACGCAGAATCCGTTCAAGAAGGAGGAACGCAAGCTCGACACGCGGCTCAGCTACGCGACCCACCAGGATCTGCTCGACATCCTCTGGGGCTATTACTTCGCAACCGGCTCGCGCGTACCGATCCAGCGTATCGTCCAGATGCTGCCTTGGTCGAAGAGCCGCGACACGGTCGACAAGCTGACGATCGGCAGCATGGCGCGCTATACGCTTGCCAGCTACTCGGTGCGCGATGCCAGCCTGCGCGACTATCTCCGGGAGGAACTGGCGCGGCAGTCGGGACCGGTCAAGGAGCCGCTCAGGGAGGTGGTCGAGGCCGCCGATACGGTGCAGCTCGGCGCCGTCCGCAAGGATGCCGTCGCCGCCGTCGAGGAGCTGAAGACCAAGGGCTCGGATGCCCGGCGCAACATGGATTTCTGGGGACAGCTCGGCGTCGGCGCCCTTGCGCTCGGTTGTGTCTCGGCCGCCGCGCTGGGGCAGGTCGCCGTCGGCATCCCGTGCGTGATCGGCGGTTCGGCCTCCCAGGGCCTGCTCTCGTTTTGGGAGAAGCAGCAATAGGCCCTCGGTGGTGCAGCGGCGGCGTGCGTTGGCGGCCGAGGAAAGGAGAGAGCCGGTCGAGTGGATCGGCGGGGCGTCTGGCACTCAGGGGGCTCTTGATGCCGAAGCGGCCCGGACCGCGCGTCCGATATGCACACTCAAGAGTTGTCTTGCTTTTCGTGCCCTCTACGAAAAGTAGAAAAAGCAGTCAGCGCGCAGTCACTGCTGGCACGCCTATGAAAAAATCAGGACAGGCTGGCTTTCACTGCAGCCGGATAAACCGGCTCGCGGTGAACCTCCGCGCCAGATTCGTCGACGACGACGATGGACAGCCTGCGGTCGGTGATGCGCGGGTCGTGCCGGAGGCGCCGGGCCAAATCCCGGCTGTGCTCGATCGCCCCTGCACTCGTCGCAAATTCCAGGCCGGTCCGGTCTCTGGTCGGAATGCCATCCTTCATATCGAAATAATAAGTGCGCATGGTCTTCCTGCAGCCGCTGTGTCGCGGGAGTGGGCACGGATCCCGGACAGGATCCGCAACCCATTCTTTCCCCAAGCAAACTATAGAAGACCTCTAATGTGGAGGACAAGCTTACCGCTTCCGTAATCCCCCCGCCTCGTTCGGTAAACGACCGTTTCCACTGGTATCGTCAGCCAGAAACTGCCAGAAGGCTCAAATTGTGACGCCGAAATCAACCAACCGGTCAGTTCGGCTTGCTGCAAGAGTTGTTCGCTGGCATACTTTCAACCTCTTCGGGTTCCGCACGGTCGATTTCCAGGCGGGCCATCCTGAGGATCAGGGTCGCAGTCGTCAGACCAAGACTTTCAGCCTCGATTGCTGCAGTATCTACCTTGCGTGCAAGGCCTTCACGTTTGCTAAGGACTGGCATTACTGTTTCCTGCCAAAGGTGCGAGATGAAGAATTCAACATTCATCGCGGAGCTGCACACGAAGCTCGGAGCCCCATCGAGCGAAGCCGTGGAAAGCCTTCGTCTGCTGAAGGCATTCCTGAAGCTGGCTCCGGGCCAGCGCATCGAGGTGATCGAGATGGTTGAGCGGTTGACCGCGGAGTCCCTTTCGGAGACCGATCGCCCTCTGTCCTGAGCTCATCCCTCCCGATTGCATGCAATGGTTGCGGGCGGTCGCGTCGCGATCGCGTAGATTGCATCATCCAGCGCTTCCGATTCGTGCAGCGTCCCGGCCGGCAGCAGAATCTTGTCGCCGGCCGTGCAGATGCGCTCGCCGCCTTCCCAACGAAACGTGAGCCGTCCCCGGATCACGACGAGGATTTCGTCGACCGGGTGGGTATGAAAGGCGTGAACCTTGCCGGCCGCATCGTGCTGCAGCTCGATGCAGCCCTGCGTCGGCAACAGCGCCAGGATGTCGGGATCGATCGCAAAGCTGGTCTTCGTTCCAGCGATGATCTGGGTCATGCGGCCTGCTCCTTGTCTGCGATAGACGATGGCTTGGTCTGCGCCAGCTTGTGGAAGGGACAGGCCGGCGGCGGCTGGTTGTCGTCGTAGAGGAAATACTGCTTGAACTCCCGGCCCTCCGGATTGCCGTAGCGTCCGAGCTGGGGCGACGGCGCCGTCGTGTCGAACGGGACCAGCCGTTTGCGCACCTCGCCGAAGGCCTTGGCGGCGGCCTCATCGGTGCCGAGCATCCGTTCGAACACCCAGCGCGGTTGGAAGGTCAGCATGAATGCGCTCGAGCGACGGCTTTGCCGCATCACATGCGCGGGTGTGCTGCAGACCACGAAGATCGGCTCTCCGGCAAACGAGAACTCCCACATCGGATGATCGACGGTCTCGGGAATTTCGGCCGGCCACGGCTGGCTGTCGACGCGGGCCAACTGATCGAGGATCTTCCAGAACTTCTTGTAGTAGGAGTCGATGGTCTGAACCGGGCGCGGGCGGGTGAACAGGACCAGCGAGGTGTTGGGCCCGTGCGAGCGGCTCTCGGAGACGAACAAGGCGAGCTGCTGGCCGAGCACATCGATGTCGATGGGGTCGAGAAACAGATAGCGAAGCTGATCGTGACGATAGCCCGCGACGCCGTATACGCACGGAAAGGGTCTTGCTTCGCTGCTCATCTGAGCCTCGAATTCCGAAAACAGGACGCTCTGCCAGCTTCCGGCCTGATGGCCGGATCGGACTTCGTCCCTTCTCAAATACAAACGCGACATACTGACCCTCTCTGTTTTTTATGCTTAAGTACGAAGTATCAATTTGCGCCTCATCATCAGCGGCCCAAGCAGTCCAGGAAGCGACATCAGGAGAAGAATCTCGATCAGGGCTGCGTAGCCGGAATCGCTGGCAGCACTGCGCAGGCTTGATCCGATGTCGGGGTTGAGGCCGCTCGCACTCACCATGGCAAAGGCGATCACCGGCTGAGCCAGTCCGGCAAAAATGCCGGCGGCCGTCGTATTGATCGATGCGCCGACGCCGATGCGCTCCGCCGTGTAGAGATGCTTGGTGCTTTTCAGGATCAGCGGCACGGTGCCCCCGGCCACCAGGCCGAGCAGGGCGAACACCGCGCCGACATAGAAGAAGCCGAAGCTGTGCGCCAGTGCCGGCAACAGCATCACGACGAGCAGCATGCGCAGGAAGGTGATGGAGATCAGAGCTGCATTGAGCGACTGCATCCGGTCCGCGGCATGGCCGAGAAAGATCGATCCGATGGCGTTGCCGACCATGAAGGCGAGCAGGGGGCCGCCGGCCGCCGACGGCGAGATGCCGAAATAATGCGCGACCATCGGGATGCCCCATACGCCGGCGAGCGTGGTCACGACCGCGAAATGCGCAGCGAAGCTCATGGCGCATCCCCAGGTCGCGGCCGACCCGAGCGCATGCCAGCTCGTGATCAGGACGCTCTTCAGCGTCCTACTGGTGTAGTTCGCCGGTGCGGATTTCAGGGTCGCCGACGCGCAGGCGAAGTTCACGACGCCGACGCAGGCAATGAAGAGAAAACAGGCGCGCCAGCCGAAGCCGCTGACCGCAGCAGCGAGCGGAGTCGTGGCGAGGACGCCGCCGACATAGCCCGATACCTGGGAGACGCCGGACATCAGGCCGAAACGCTGGTCGGAAAAGCTCTGCGCGACGAGCTTCAGCAGCGCCGTGAACACCAGCGCGTCGCCGCAGGCCACGACCACCCGCGCGATGAAGACGTCGAGCAGGGTGGGCGACAGGGCGAAGGCGGCGCTGCCGAGCACGGATGCCGTCATGCTGCACAGCACGACGCGCTTCACACCGTAGCGGTCGACCAGCACGCCCGCGGGGATTTGCATCAATGTGTAGCCCCAGAAGTAGCTGGAGGCGAGCATCGCGACGCCGGAGGCGTCGGTGCCGAAGTCCCGCATGAAGTCGAGGCCCACGGTCTGCGGCGACATCCGCTGCAGGAAGGCGATGGCGTAGGCGAACGCGACCGTTCCCCACGCGACATAGGCGCGATCGAAGAACCGGAGCGGAGAGGACGCGACCGCCTGTTGTCCAAGCGCCGCCATCACACCCTCGCGTAGCCGACGGAGAACAGGGCGTCGGCGGAATCCGGGATGATCCGCGACATCGCGGTCTCAACCAGCGAGGCCCTGCCGTGATAGTCCTGCCTGATGTGCTGGATGTGTCCATAGGCGCCACGCATGATCATGTGGGGCACCTCGAGCTGCTTGCCCGGATAGATGGTCGCACACATCTCGACGCAGGCGGCCTGCAGCTCGGCATCCGCGGACTCGTCGAGCAGCGACGGCGCGACTCTCTCGCAAATCTTGGCGTTGGCCGCCCACACGATCGGGTTGCGCGTTCGCCATCCGTACAGAATTTCCTCGCCGGGCGTGGCCGACCCAGGATGCTTGAGGATCTGCGACGTAAAGAACCCATACAGGCCACGGCCCTGATGTGCGGGTAGTACTTCGGTCCCACTGCGGTAGATGGCCAGCCGCTGCGCGATCGTCATCACGCGATAGACCGAGAACGCGACCAGTCCGATGTGATCGTAGACCAGAACGAGGCTGTATTTGCTGTCGAATGGCGACGAGGTCGCGGTCCAGTGGGGTTCGATTGCTTTCCAGTTAATGGCAATGATCGAATTCATCGCATCCATGATCGGCTGCCGATCAGGCTGCTGGATCTCCGACGCATCGGAGAAGCTGTAGACGGTGTAGTCGTCCCAGGGCGAGGCGACCGTCTTGTATCGGCCGTCCAGGTTGCGCGACATCGCGTGAACTCCAGCACTGCAAGGTCGAGCTATACAGGCGGGGCTCCGATGGCTTAAAGGACAATATGCCCTCGAATTCTGCCAACTCTCCCCGGCGTGCTGCGGTGCGTCGAGATGGTGCCGAAAGGCGGCTGGCGATCTTCGCCTTTCCTGGAGTGACACTGCTCGACGTCTCCGGCCCGGCACAGGTGTTTGCCGAGCTCAGCGAGATCGAGCTGCCGGCGCCGGGCTATGTGCTGAGCTACGTGTCCAAGGAAGGCGGGCTTGTGCCGACCGATGTCGGCCTGATGATCGACACTGCGCCACTCTCATCCCTGAAGCCTGAGGAGGTCGATACGCTGCTGATTCCGGGGGGGCCCGGCATCTGGAAGCTGCGGCAGGACGAGACGGTGATGCAGTGGATCGGCCAGGTGCTTCCCGGCGCCCGCCGCATCGCGTCCGTCTGCCTCGGCGCCTTTGCGCTGGCCTGGGTCGGAGCGCTGGAGGGCAGGCGGGCCGCGACACATTGGCGCTATTGTCCGCGCCTGCAGGACAGCTTTCCGAACGTGAAGGTCGAGCCCGACGCCATCTTTGTGCAGGACGGCCGGGTCTGGTCATCCGCAGGCGTGAGCGCCGGCATCGATCTCGCGCTGGCGATGATCGAGGAGGATTTCGGTCATACGATCGCACTCGACGTGGCGCGACGGCTCGTCGTCTTTCTGAAACGTCCTGGCGGCCAGAGTCAGTTTTCGACCGTGCTGGCGGCGCAAGCGTCCGACGTCGAGGGTCGGTTCAGTGCGCTGCATGCCTGGATCATCGAGAACATCGCCAGCGATCTGCGGGTCGAGGCGCTGGCCGCGCGAGCCGGCATGACGCCGCGTACCTTTGCCCGCACCTATGTCAGCCGTACCGGGATGACACCGGCACAGGGAGTCGAGGCGCTCAGGGTCGAGACGGCGCGCCTCCTGCTCGAAAGCCGCCAGGTCGAAAACGTGGTCGAAATCGCCAAACGGGCTGGTTTTGGCGACGACGAGCGCATGCGGCGGGCGTTCCTGCGGCATCTCGGTGTGTCGCCGTCGGAGTATCGGCGTCGCTTTTCGGGCTGATCGGCGCTTGCCGCGACCGCGGCTGACACTTTTCGCCGGAGTCGAGGCCGCTCCCTTTGCCTTCAAGTTAATCCCGTCGCTCGCGTTGCGGCCAGGGCGGCCATGAAGTGTGCGATCGCTCTAAGGCTTCCGTAAAATGCCACGGGTAAAACGCTGAAAATTCGATGCAGATCCGCCCCTGCAGAGCAGTGGGAAAAGGCCAATGACCAACATCGTTCCCTTTCGCACGAGAGTACTCTTGCCTCACGCCGCCTTTGCAAGGGCGCAAGCGAAGGCCGCGGTTGTGGTGGCCGGTGCCGTCCACACGGACAACGTGCGAGCCGGTGCATTCGGCGTCAGGGAAGATGTGAGAAGAACTGTCCTCCTCCTCGATCTTGCCCTGCAGCATGCGCGAGAACTCTCAGGTTTCGTTTCGGACGAGCGCGCGCGGCTGACCTATGATCGTCATCTCGCTTCGATCGAGCACGCGCTGCAGATCGCGCGCCAACGTCTGGCCGCGCTCTGACAGGCGCTTGCCGGCTTCTTCCCGCATCCATTTGCACGGCGACGCAGGGAGTCGGATGTGGTAGTTGGATCTGTCGTGGAGGACGCAACGATGACCCAAACCAAACTCGAAGTGCCCGCTGAACTGCGGGACCTGGCCGAAAAGACCATCTCGCAGGCGGAAAAGGCGTTCGAGATGTTCTTCGACGCAGCCGGCAAGTCGATCGGCACGGTTCCGGGCCCTGCCGCGGACATGTCCAAGCAGGCGCTCACTCTCACCGAGCAGAACATCAAGACGGCTTTCGAGCACGCGCGAAAGCTCGTTCACGCCACCGAGCTCGAGGAGGCGATGCGGATCCAGTCCGAGTTCCTGCGCAGCCAGTTCACCAACGCCGGTGAACACATGAAGACGATCACGGCGAGCATCATGTCCGCCGCGAGCAAGGTGACCGAGCCCAAGAGCTGAACCGCGAGCCTTGCCGTCGCAGGAGCGACGGTCTGCATGGACGGAACTCGGCGGCAGCGCTGCCGCCGAATGGGCGCGGGCGGACCAGACGGGCGAAGGAGCCCAGCCCTATTTTCGCAGGCTGCCGATATAGGCGGCGATGTCGGCTGCCTCCAGCCGGTTGAGCGGAAAGCTTGGCATCTTCGGATGCGGGTCGAGCAGGAAAAACGCGATCTTCTCTGGCGTGAAATCCGTCTTCTTAGCAATCTGGGCGAAGGAGGGAACGTCCGCGCTGGCCTGCTTCTGCGTCCCTTCGATGAGGTGGCATGAGGCGCACCAGCGACGGGCCAGATCTCCGCCGTGATCCGGATCGGCGGCCCAGGCCGGTGTCGAAGCCGCAGCCGCGATCGCGATCGCGATAACTCTCATCACCGAGGCGTGCATCAAGAAACTCCTGATCTTTGTCTGTTGGGTGGTGGCGCACCTCGCCCAAGTGGCGGCGAGCGGCTCATGAAGGAATGTTTCGCCCCTGGAGAGGGGCGATCTTGGCCGTTCCGCCGCGCAGGCACGCGGCGCGTCGATGAATCTCGACGTCAATTACAGCACGATTTGGGAAAGTGGGACAGGTCGATCCGGCTGACGATCGCCTTCAGGAGCGCGGTCGCACGGCGCAGCCAAGACATATCGGTCGGGCGAGACACGTCGGTCGAGGCGGTGATCGTCAACTCTTCCGCAACGTAGGACATGTCGAGCCCTCCCTGTCGCTCAGCATCTTTCCGCTCAGCCTGTTGACGAGGTGCGTACCGCCACATGCGGGGCATGCGGCCGCCTCATAGGCGTCGAACTGGTCGGCAAGAGCCGGTGTGGCCAAGCCGATCTGAACGTTCGATCCCGTCTGGGAGCAGCGAAAAACGAGAGTTTCCATAGCCTGAATATGACAAATGCCGGCATCGATGCCTTGATCTGTCTCAACAGACGATGAGCCGACCGGCGCTCGCCGGACTGCCAGGGAACAGAATGTCAGGTCAGGCTATGCGATACAGCCTTCGCCCTGTCGATCCGTTCGGCGACGTTCACCGTGGACACGGAACCCGTTTGGGCCGCACGGAGGGCCGCATCGATCTTCGACTTCACGCGCCGCGCCGCGAGCGCGGCGAGTCTGGTCTGGGTGCGTCCGGTCTTGATCTGATCGCCAAACTCGTACCGCCATTCCCAAATGTCCGGTTCAGCAGTCGCCACGACCGTATATTGGACACCTCGGTGGATCACGGAACCCCCCTGTCAACACTTCCACTCAAAGTCAACGTCTAACCAATCTACAATCAATCCGGGCAAATACGGGACTGGAACAATTGCCAGCTCCGCGGTTGGTGAGATGGTTAACACCACCATGCCGACAATGTTCCGCAGGTACCCGGCTTCCGTGCACACTTTTCCAGTGCGGATATCGGCTGTGCACAATCGGCAAATCGCGCGGGGCAACCTGAAGACGCAGACGGGGGGGCGCGTTCGAGGGCCCGAAATCTGCCAGAAGGGCGGACGACGCGTGTTTCGGATTCGAGTTCCGATCGATGACCGGCAGGAGATATTAAGGCACGACATGCCGGAGTCGATGTTGGTCCGCCATCCCGAGACGAGGTCCATCTTGTTTGCCGATGATCAAGAGCTGGCGAAGACAGATAGCGTGGCAGCCGGCAACGGGAACGGCAACGGACGGCGTGACCTCCGGGTCGACGCGTGCCGGGGTCTCGCCCTCTGGTTCATCTTCATCGATCATGTTCCAGACAACTCGCTGGCGTGGCTGACGCTGCGCAATTACGGTTTCAGCGACACCTCCGAGGTGTTCGTCTTCATCTCCGGCTACACCTGCATGCTGGCCTATGGCGGAGCGCTGCGGGACCAGGGCTGGGCGACCACGGTGGTGCGGGCGTTGCGGCGTGCCTGGGAGATCTATGCGGCGTTCCTGGTCCTGCTGCTCGCCTATGCGGCGCTGGTCTGGGTGATCGGCGGCGGCACGCGCTTCGTCGACGAGACCAACACCGGCTTCTTCTTCCGCGAGCCCGGGCCCACGCTGGTGCATGTGGCGCTGCTGCAATTCGCGCCGGTCAACACCGACATCCTGCTGACGTTCGCAATCCTGCACTTCTGCTTTCCCGTTATCCTGTGGCTGATGATGACCAGCGCGACGCTGACGCTGGTGCTTTCATTCCTGCTCTACATGATGGTTCAGCTGTTCAGCTGGCAGGTGCCGGCGTGGCCGAGCGGCGAACTGTATTTCAATCCGTTCGCCTGGCAGTTCCTGTTCGTGATCGGCGCCTGGTACAGCTATGCCGGCACCACGCGGCTGCGCCGGCTCCTCGACTCGCCGATGCTGCTGGTCGTGGCGATCGGCTATCTCGTCTTCAGTCTGCTGATGGCGCTCAGCTGGGAGTTCAAGAGTCTCGAGAGCCTGATCCCGTCCGGCATCAGCGGCCTGATCTATCCGATCTACAAGAGCCACCTTGCGCCGGTGCGGCTGTTGCATTTCCTGGCGCTTGCCTTCGTGGTGTCACGGCTGGCGCCGCCGCAATGGAAGGGGCCGATCCGTCCGCTGACGACGGCCATGATCAGGTGCGGTGAGAGCTCGCTCTCGATCTATTGCGTGGGTGTGCTGCTGGCCTTTCTCGGCCAGGTCGTGCTGACCGATGTGGCGAGCGGGTTCGCGATGCAAATTTTGATCAGTGTCGCGGGGATCGCGATCATGATCATGGTCGCCACGCTCCTGACCTGGGAGTCGCAGCTCGACCGGCGTGGACCGCGGCTGTTCTGAGCGCCACCCTTCAGCGCCGGCGCGCGACCGCGACCCCGAACAGGAAGGCGACGAACAGGCTCGCGAGCGGCGCCTCGCGGGTGATCGCGCTGACGGTCGACAGAGCGGTCCCCGGCCGCCGCGCGTCCCTTGCCGCTTCGCTGAGCCGGTCGACGGCCGCACTCAAGGTGCCGACCATCTCCCCGAGTGTGCGCGACATGTCGGTCGCGGTGTCGAGCGCGCGTTCGGCGACGCCCGGCTGTGGAGGAGTTTCGAACGTTTCGCTGCTCACTTTGGTCGCCTTCCTGCCGCGGCTCGTCGGATTGGCCCCCCCCCGTGCCGACGCGATTCGGCCGAGGGCGGATGTGACGTTCCTGAAAATGCCGTCTGATGCGATTGGTTCCCGTGGACCGAGACGCATCACCGGCGAAGCACGCGGTGCAAAATCGCGCTACGCTGGGCGGCCGGCCGTCGATGAAAGGATTCCGTCTTGGCTTCTCCAGACCTTACAGCGCCACATCGCATTGCCGTCCTTGGTGCGCCGATCGATCTCGGCGCGTCGGTCCGCGGCACGCTGATGGGGCCGGCTGCGCTGCGCACCGCAGGTCTCATCAACGTGCTTGAAAGCCTAGGGCTCGACGTTACCGACTACGGCGATGTCGGCATCGTCGACATGACGGAGTCTGCAGACGAGCCGCCGGCGAGGGCCAAGCACTATCGCCAGATCCAGCGCTGGTCGCGGGTCCTGGCGCGCCGCAGCCATGACCTGGCCCGGACCGGCGCCATTCCGGTGTTTCTCGGCGGCGACCATTCGCTATCGATGGGGTCGGTGAACGGGGTCGCGCGCCATTGCCGCGAGATCGGGCGGGAGCTGTTCGTGCTGTGGCTCGACGCACATGCCGACTACAACACGCCGGACACCACGATCACGGCGAACATGCACGGCATGTCCGCCGCGTTCTTGTGCGGCGAGCCGGGTCTCGACGGCCTGCTCGGCGACGAGGCACGCGCGTCCATCCCCCCGGATCAGCTGGAGCTGTTCGGCATCCGCTCGATCGACAGGGCGGAAAAGGAGCTGCTGCGTCTCCGGCGTATCAGCATCGCCGACATGCGCGCCATCGACGAATTCGGCGTCGGCGTGCTGATGCGCCGGATCCTCGACAGGGTTCGTGCGCGGAACGGCGTCCTGCATGTGAGCTTCGATGTCGACTTCCTCGATCCCGAGGTGGCCCCCGGCGTCGGCACGACCGTACCTGGCGGCGCGACCTATCGCGAGGCGCATCTCATCATGGAGATGCTGCACGATTCCGGCCTGGTCCGTTCGGTCGACATCGTCGAGCTCAACCCGTTCCTCGACGAGCGCGGCAAGACTGCGCGCGTCGCGGTCGAACTGATCGCGAGCCTGTTCGGTCAGCAGATCACGGACCGGCCGACGCCGACCAATGCGATCGTTCCGGATCAATAGAGCGGATGCCTCCTCGCTCGACCTCGGTGAGCCCGAGGCATCCGCGATCTCGGGCTCAGTAGCGGGCGTCGTACATCTTCGACTCGACGAAACCGAGCAGATCGTTCGGCGCAGGGCCCGTGGCGAGCCCGTTCTGATAGGCAACGCCGGCCACCGCGGCGCCGATATGGGCAGACACCTCGCGGATGCGCGGCAGCGCCGGGTAGAGGCTGCCCTGCTCGAGATCGGCGCCGGTGACGCAGTTCGCCAGGGTATGCGCGGCGGCCATGAACATCTCGTCGGTCACCAGCCGCGCGCCGCTGGCGATGGCGCCGAGGCCGACGCCGGGGAAGATGTAGGAGTTGTTGCCCTGACGCGGCACGAAGGTCTTGCCGTCGAGCTTGACCGGATCGTAGGGGCTGCCGCAGGCGAACAGCGCGCGGCCCTGGGTATAGCGATAGGCCGACTCCGCCGAGCATTCCGCCTTCGAGGTCGGGTTGGAGAGCGCAAAGATGATGGGGCGCTCGTTCAGCTCGGCCATGGCCTGCAGCACTTCCGGCGTGAAGGCGCCGCCGACGGCCGCCACGCCGATGATCGCCGTCGGCTTCAGCGTCCTGATCGCGGTCAGGAAGTCTGCGATCGGCGCCTGGTCGTGCGCATAGCGCAGCTTGTGGCCGTGCAGGTTCTCCCGCCCCTTGATGACGAGGCCGCGCGAGTCCGTTAGCCAGTTGCGCCGCAGCGCCTCTGCTTCGGACAGGCCCTCGGCCATCATGGCGGAGACGACGAGATCCGCGATGCCGGTGGCCGCCTCGCCGGCGCCGAGGAACAGCACCGTCTGGTCGCGGAGCTTGCCGCCGGTGATGCGCAGCGCCGAAAACAAGCCGGCGAGCGCCACCGCCGCGGTGCCCTGGATGTCGTCGTTGAAGACGCAGGCATCGTCGCGATATTTGTGCAGCAGCTTGAACGCGGCGTGGTTGGCGAAATCCTCGAACTGGATCAGCACGCCCGGGAAGGCGGCGCGGGCCGCGGTCATGAACTCGTCGACGAAGGCGTCATAGGCTTCGCCTGTAAGGCGCTTCTGGCGCAGCCCGATGTAGTAGGGGTCGGCCAGAAGCTCTTCGTTGTTGGTGCCGACATCGAGCATGACGGGCAGGCACTCTTCCGGATGGATGCCGGCGCAGGCCGAGTACAGCGACAGCTTGCCGACCGGAATGCCCATGCCGTTGGCGCCGAGATCGCCGAGACCCAGGATGCGCTCGCCGTCGGTGACCACGATCAGCCTGGCGCGGTACGGCCAGTTGGCGAGGATCTCCGCGATCCGACCGCGGTCGTTGGCCGAGATGAACAGGCCGCGCGGACGCTGGAAGATCAGACCGTATTTCTGGCAGGCGAGGCCGACGGTCGGCGTGTAGATCAGCGGCTGGATCTCGTCGATATTGTCGCAGACCACCCGGAAGAACAGCGCTTCGTTGCGGTCATGCAGCGCGTTCAGTGCCACATACTTCTCGAGGTCGCTGGACAGGCTGCGAAGATTGACCAGGATCCGCTCGGCCTGGGCCGGCATCGACATGACCCCGGCGGGCAGGAAGCCGCGCAGGCCGAGCGCATCGCGCTCCTGCTCGGTGAAGCCGGTGCCCTTGTTGAGCAGCGGATCGCGCAGCAGCGCGAGTCCGCGCGGAGAATAGGGGGGGAGCGTCGATGCGCTCATGCGTTGCGGCTGGGTCAAGGCAGTCTCCGAGGTCCTTTGTTCGAGCACCGCCATACCGGCGCGCGCCCGGCGTTGATCGGCATCAATCGCGGCGGGATGGCGGGAACGGACTGTTAACACAGTTTACGCTTCGCGTTGCACCAATGACGTTGTGCAACTGCGTTGCAGCCGACGCAGAGGGACATGCGATGGCCGCTAGGCGCGGCCCGTGACGAATGACCACAGCAGCGCCAGCACGGCGATGGCCATGATGCCTGTCCCCATCCATCCCAGGGCGATCAGCCAGGACCGTCCGCGGAAGCGGCCCATCAGCCCGGCATTGGACACGATAACCATCATCATCGCCATGATCGGCACGGCGGCGATGCCGTTGAGCACGGCGCTCCACACCAGCATGTGGATCGGGTCGATGCCGGTGAAGCCGAGCCCGAAGCCGATGATCGTGGCGGCAGCAATGATGCTGTAGAAGCCGACCGCCTCGTCCGGCTTGGCCTCCAGGGTCGCGTGCCAGCCGAAGATCTCGGCGACGGCGTATGCGGCCGAGCCCGCCAGCACCGGGATCGCCAGCATGCCGGTCCCGATGATGCCGAGCGCGAACAACAGGAAGGTGAAGTCGCCCGCGAGCGGGCGCAGGGCTTCGGCCGCCTGCGTCGCCGAGTCGATTTTGGTGATGCCATGCGCGTGCAGCACCGTGGCGGTCGTCACGATGATGAAGAACGCGATCGCGTTGGAGAAGATCATGCCGATCGTGGTGTCGATCCTGATCCGGCGGAGGTCGGGGTGGTCCTTCTTCGACAGCTCGCGCAAGGGACGGTCGACCTTGCCCTGGTTCATCTCCTCGACCTCCTGCGAGGCCTGCCAGAAGAACAGGTAGGGGCTGATGGTGGTGCCGAGCACAGCCACCACCGTCAGCAGATAGTCGGCCTCCGTCGAGAGGCTGGGCCAAACCGCCGCGAGCAGCGCCGTGCTCCAGGGCACTTTGACCATCAAGGCGGTCGCGACGTAGGCGAACAGGCTGAGGGTCAGCACCTTGATGAAAGGTGCGTAGCGGCGGTAGGGCAGGAATACCTGGAGCAGCGTCGACCCGGCGGCGAAGATGAGCGCGTGCTCATGATTGAGACCGCCGATCACCAGCGACAGCGACTCCGCCATCGCCGCGATATCGGCTGCGATGTTGAAGGTGTTGGCGCCGACCAGCAGCGCGACGAGGCCGAAGACGATCCCGCGTGGCGCAAGCGCGGTGATGTTGGCCGCCAGCCCTTTGCCGGTGACACGGCCGATGCGCGCGCTCACCAGCTGGATCGCGATCATGAAAGGCGCTGTCAGAAAGACCGTCCACAACAGCCCATAACCGAACTGCGCGCCGGCCTGGGAGTACGTTGCTATTCCCGACGGGTCGTCGTCAGCGGCACCGGTCACGAGACCTGGACCCAACAGCCGGAATACGCTCCAGGGCGACCGTCTCGGTGTGTTCGGTTCAGATGCAACGGTCGTGGCCATGGCAGCGCTCCCCCGGCGGTGTATGTCTCGAAGTCGCACGCCCCCTTTTTGTTCCCGGCTCCGGAACCGGAGGAGAGTACCTGCGTTCCAGATCACGTCGGATTTCGACCAGGGGGAGCGCGTGCCGGACGAGCGGCAAACAGGGCATGATCAGGAGCTCGGCATGGCCGAGCGCGAGAGGCTTTTTTCCGGAGGCAGTGAGCTGGCCGGACTGATGTTGCGGTTCGATTGGGAGAGCACCTCGATCGGACCGCCGGAGCATTGGCCGCAGAGCCTGAAGACGGCCGTCAGGATCATGCTGACATCCCAACAGCCGATCTGGATCGGTTGGGGAAGGGAGCTGATCTATCTCTACAACGATGCTTACAAGACCATCATCGGCGGCAAACATCCGTGGGCACTCGGCCGACCGATCTCTGCAGTCTGGCACGAGATCTGGGAGGACATCGGTCCGTTGCTGGCCAAGGCCGGCGGCGGTGACCAGGGCACCTATGTCGAGGCGCAACTCCTGATCATGGAGCGCAACGGCTTTCCCGAGGAGACCTACTACACGTTCTCCTACAGTCCCATTCCGGACGACGATGGATCACCTGGAGGAATCTTCTGCGCCAACACCGATGACACTCAGCGCGTGATCAGCGAGCGCCAGCTCTCGTTGCTGCGCGAACTCGCAAATGCCGGGGCCGGGGCCCGCAGCATCGATCAGGCCTGCGCAAGCTGCGCGGACGCGTTGGCGCGGGAGGCGCGCGACCTTCCGTTCGCGATGATCTACATGACCGACCCGGACGGCGAGGCGGCGCGACTGCAGGCCTTGACCGGCATCGACCGCGATCATCCCGCTGCTCAGCCGAGGCTGAGAATTCAGCCGGAAGGAACGTGGCCTCTGGCCGAAGCGCTGAAGCTGCAGGATGCGGTGCTGGTTCGTGACCTTCCGCGGCGGTTCGGTCTCAGCTTTCCGACCGGCGGATGGCGTCAGCCGCCACAGCACGCCGTTGTGCTTCCGCTGCCCGCGTCGGGGGAAGCCGGACGGGGCGGCTTCCTCGTCGCAGGTCTCAATCCGTTCCGCCTCTACGACGAGAGCTATGCCCGCTTCCTGAACCTCGTCGCGGGGCAGATTGCAGCGGCCGTCAGCAACGGCGGGGCCTATCAGGCAGAGCGGCGCCGGGCGGAAGCGCTGGCCGAAATCGACCGCGCCAAGACGACGTTCTTTTCCAACATCAGCCACGAGTTTCGTACGCCACTGACGCTGATGTTGAGCCCGCTGGAAGAGCTGCTCGGCCGCGCCGAGGCCCAACTCACCCCCGAGGCGCGATCCGCCCTCAGCCTGATCCACCGCAACGGCATTCGTCTGCTGAAGCTCGTGAACACGCTGCTCGACTTTTCGCGCATCGAGGCCGGCCGCATGACCGCGCATTTCGAGCCGATCGATCTTGCGGGTTTCACTGCCGAGCTCGTGTCCAACTTCCGCTCGGCGACGGATCCTGCCGGCCTGCGTCTCACCATCGACCGCACGCCCCTGTCCGAGCCGGTGTATGTCGACCGCGACTTGTGGGAGAAGATCGTTCTCAATCTGGTGTCGAATGCGTTCAAGTTCACCCTCGAAGGTGAAATCGCGGTGTCGATCGGCTTGTCCACTGACGGCAATCATGCCGAGCTCGAGGTTCGCGACACCGGCACCGGCATTCCGCCCAGTGAGCTGCCGCATTTGTTCGAACGGTTTCGTCGAATCGAAGGTGCGCGCGGCCGATCCTTCGAGGGCAGCGGCATCGGTCTCGCTCTCGTTCAGGAACTGGTGAGGCTTCATGGCGGGGAGATCGCCGTAGACAGCGAACTCGGCCGCGGCTCGGTTTTCACCGTGCGAATTCCGCTAGGCTCGGCGCATCTGCCGGCGGGCCAGATCGGACCTTCCCGTGTCCTGGCCGTTACCAACGTGCGTGCCGAAGCCTACATCGAGGAGGCGCTCGGATGGCTGAACGGCGGTGGGCGGTTCGAGCTTCCTCACCCGTCGTCATCCGATGACCTCGGAGTTCGCTCCGCGACGGCATCGGCCCGTGATCGCGTGGTGCTCGCGGACGACAATCCTGATATGCGCGACTACGTCCGCCGTTTGCTCGGCGAGGATTATGACGTGGAGGCGGTCAGCGATGGCATCGCGGCCCTCGAGGCCGTCCGACGGCGCCGCCCCGATCTGGTGCTGACCGACGTTATGATGCCGGGGCTCGACGGCTTCGGCCTGCTGAGAGTGCTGCGTGGCGATGCGCAGCTTCGCGACATTCCTGTGGTCATGCTGTCGGCGCGCGCCGGCGAGGAGGCCACGGTGGAGGGACTTGATGCCGGGGCGAGCGACTATCTCACCAAGCCGTTCAGCGCGCGCGAGCTGCTGGCGCGGGTGCGCGCCAACATCGATCTGTCGCGGGTGCGGCACGAGGCCGAGATCACGCTGCGTGAGCTGAACGAGCGTCTGGAGACGCAGGTCTCCGAGCGTACCGCGGAGCTGCAGGCCAAGGAGGCGCGGCTGCGGACGATCTTCGAGGCGAGCTACACGTTCCAAGCGCTGCTCTCGTCCGATGGGACGCTTCTGGACGCCAATGCGACCTCGCTCGAAGCGATCGCTGCGCCGCTGCACGAGGTCGCAGGGCTGCCATTCTGGGAGACGCCGTGGTTTGCGGGTACGCCCGGCATGCCCGAGGTGATCAGATCCCTGGTTGACGCCGTCGCTCGCGGCGACGGGGCCCGCCAGGAGTTGCAGCTCGAACTGCCGGTCGGCGGCTCACGCTGGTTCGACTTCCAGATGCGGCCGGTGCGGGATGAGACCGGACAGGTGGCCGCCATCGTGCCCGAGGCGGTCGAGCTGACCGAACGGCGCAAGGCGGAGGAGGCGTTCCGCCAGGCCCAGAAGATGGAGGCGATCGGCCAGCTCACCGGCGGCGTCGCGCACGACTTCAACAATCTGCTGACCGTGATCCGGTCGTCGGCCGACCTGTTGCGCCGGCGCCAGCTGTCCCCGGAGCGCATGCGGCGCTACGTGGATGCGATCTCGGACACGGCGGATCGCGCCGCCAAGCTCACCGGACAGTTGCTCGCCTTCGCGCGGCGGACGCCGATGGAGCGCCGCGTCTTCGATGCCGCTGTTCATATCGAGCGGATCGAGGAGATGCTGCAGACCGTGCTCGGCGCACCGGCTGTGATCGAGCTCGATCTCGCTTTGCGCCCGCTTCCGGTCGACGTCGACATCAATCAGTTCGAGACGGCGCTCGTGAACCTCGTCGCCAATGCGCGCGATGCGATGGAGGGGCGGGGCGTTCTGAGCATTCGCGGCGAGATCGTCCGGGAGGGCGGTCAGTCCGGGCAGTCGTCGTTCGTCTCCATTGCGGTCAGCGACACCGGATCCGGCATTCCTCCAGATCAGATCGACCGGATCTTCGAGCCGTTTTTCACCACCAAGGGCGTTGGGCGCGGTACCGGCCTCGGTCTGTCCCAGGTGTACGGCTTCGTTCATCAGTCCGGCGGACGGGTGCTGGTCGACAGCGAGCTCGGCAAGGGCACGACGCTGACATTGTTGCTTCCGCTGACGGACAAACCACTGGGACCGCGCGAGCGGAGCGAGCAGGATGCCGAACAGCTCGCTGCGCGCTGGAGCGTGCTGGTCGTCGAGGACAACCCGGAGATCGGCGAATTTTCCACGCAATTGCTCGAGGACCTCGGCTACCGGACGGTGCTTGCGCGCAGCGGAACGGATGCACTGCGGATGATCGACGAGAATCCCGAGAGCTTCGATCTCGTGCTCAGCGACGTCGTGATGCCCGGCATGGACGGGGTGACGCTCGGCCAGGAAATCCGCCGGCGGTTGCCGATGATCCCGATCGTGCTCAACAGCGGTTACAGTCATGTCCTCGCTGACGGTGACCGCCACGGTTTCAGCCTGATCCAGAAGCCTTACTCGGTCGACGAGCTGTCGCGCGTGCTGCGCCATGTCATGGCCACGCGAGCGGCAGGCGCGAAGCCGGCGCCGTCGGCATGAGACGCGCGGCAGCTTTCCCCTGACCCCGGTCGGCTTCGCGCGATCAGCACTTGAAGGATCGCGCTTGACCGGCGTATTTTCGGTGCTGGGGGAAGTCTCATGGCACACGAGGAATGGCGGCTGCGCGGCGGTCGGACGCAGCGGCGGATATCTGCTCTTGTCGCGGGCGCGGCACTGGTCATGAGCGGCAGTGCCCTTGCCAAGGACGATGAGGCGGATGAGCCGGCGGCTCTTGCCAACGTCTATATCGATTTCCGCACGAACTACGCCTATCTGCCCGGCGGGGCGTTGTCGACGGGCCTCGGCGACACCTCGCTGTTCGGAACGCTGTCGCAGCTCGCAACCTTGCGCAAGCTGCTCGACCGGCCAACCTTGCCGGGGCGCCCGCAGCTCTCGGCCCCGACCAACCAGGGCGTCGGCGTCGACGTTCCGCTCACGGCGGATCTCGGCGACGCGCTCTCGCTCTATGGCGGCTTCACCGGCAGCGCGTCCTACAACGGCCTGTCCGGTTGGTCTGACGTCGCGGTGACGAGTTGGTTCCTCGGCTTCCAGGCCGATGTCTATCAGCAGAACGGTGGCGCATTTCCGACCTTGACGCTGCAGTCGACGCTGACGCGGTCGGTGCCGGACTCGCCGTTGGCGACAACGTCGTTCAATACGGTGGTCGAGGCGAAATACGCGCTCGACCCCGACGAGATGCGCGGCTGGCTGGCGGGCATCCAATATGCTCACACGGAGATCGACACCGTTCTGGCGCGGATCGGCGACACCACCGCCGGCTATGTCGGCGGCTTCTATCAGTGGGACAACAACTGGAAGGTCTCCGCGCGGGTCGGGCTGCAGTCGTTCGGCGGTGCGCAGCTGCTCGCCCTCGCGCCGATCGCGGCCTACACGCAGCCACTGGTCAGGCTCGATCTCGATCGCATGGATGACGACGACAATCGCCTGTTCGGCATCACGGCGCAGATCGCATGGGCGCCGAAGCCGGTCTATCAGCTGACCGTGCGAACGCCGCTCTACGCGATCAAGAACTGATCGTCGACGCTGCTATCGCATGCTGACGAACTTGCCCCAGAGGCCCGCGAGCAGCGCACCCGTCATCATGTAGTGCGGCTTATCGCAGAACAGGCTGCCGTAGCTGCAGACGTCGGCACCGACCGATCCGAGCTGATGCTGCGCGGCCGCGTAGAACAGCGCGGACAAGGCGGCCAGAACGACTGCGACGACATACATCAAGAAACCTCCTTCCGGCTCAGCCCGATGAGCTGCGAAATGAACTGACGATCGGCGCGCATTTGGGCGCTTGACACGTCGGGCAAATCAGGCGCATTTTGCCAACGTCGAAAAAATCATAGAGCCCGCGCCGATTAGTCGGCAGCGGGCTTTTTATGTTTCAGGAAAGGAAATTCGCGCGGCGGTTATCGAAATCGGAAAACCCGATCGCCGCATTTCGATCAAATTTGACACGTCGGGCAAATCACTGACAAAATGTCAGCATCGAAATTTCCGAAATCGCGGTGGCCGCAGCCCGCCAACAGCGGTGCGCTCCTGTTCGGGGATGCTGGCGCGACTGCTTCCGGATCACCTCATTTTGCCGTTCGGCAGCGTGTGCTCTCATAGTCATCCGGATGTTGACCGTCCCGCGCGAACGGGGTGGTCGCGGGCACGATGATCGTCGTCGTGCCCGCAGCGGTCCCTCACGCGAGGGATAAGGTTCGCGCCCGAAGCGATCGCGTTGGCCGCGATCCGCCGCGCCTTTCTGCTTTCAACCGATCGGGACAGGACGATGACCGTCTATCTGATTTCGCTCGCCCTGGTAGGGCTCGTCGCGATCGCCGCCGGCGATGCGCTGTCGTGACCACGTTCCAAATCCACTTTGCAAGATTCCGGAAGCGACCATGTCGAAGACGATCACTGAAATCCGCTCGATGGCGCGCAGCCACACCAAGACGGCGATCAACACGCTGGTCGGTGTGATGCGCTCGCCCAAGGCGACCCATGCGGCCCGCGTGTCGGCCGCCAATGCCATCCTCGATCGCGGCTGGGGCAAAGCGCCTCAAGCGCTACAGAACGGTGAGGACGGTGCACTGGAGCTGATCCACCGCATCGAGCGGGTCATCGTGCATCCGGATGAGCACGATGAGGAGCAGGTGGATGAGTGATGGCAATTGCTGCGGAACGGAGCGCGGGCACCGAGCATCTTATCGCCCAAAGAGCTTCTCAAGAAAATGGTCATCGCCACATGAGCGCGGCTGTCTAGGGAGCGCCTTTACCGAACATGCTGTCTGAGCGGCGTGGGTCTTGGCGACAACTTGATCTGATCCCTGCACTGTCGCGAGCGCGATGATCCACCGCGCCGAACTGCAGACCGACTGCTGCGAGGCCTACCATTGTCCACCCTCAAGATTCCCACCGCGAAAGTGTTCGAGCCGCTGCTCGCGCCGGCCCGCTACAAGGGCGCGTTCGGCGGGCGCGGCTCAGGCAAGTCGCACTTCTTCGGCGAACTGCTGGTCGAGACCTGCCAGGCCGAGCGGGGTACGCTCGCGGTCTGCATCCGCGAGGCGCAGCGGACGCTGGCGCAATCCTCGAAGCGGCTGATCGAGGGCAAGATCGCAACGCTGGGCCTCGGCCAGGGCTTCCGGCCGTTCAGCGATCGCATCGCGACGCCGGGCGATGGGCTCATCATCTTTCGCGGGATGCAGGATCACACGGCGGAGTCAATCAAGTCGCTGGAGGGATTCCGCATCGCCTGGATCGACGAGGCACAGACCCTGAGCGCGCGCTCGCTGTCGCTGCTGCGGCCGACGATCCGCGCGCCGCGCTCGGAGCTGTGGGCGAGCTGGAATCCGCGCCGCAAGTCGGATGCCGTCGACGACTTCCTGCGCAGCCGCAAGCCGGATGGGGCGGTCGTGGTCAAGGCGAATTGGCGCGACAACCCGTGGCTTCCGGCGGTGCTGGAGGAAGAGCGGCGGCTCGACCTTGCGCTCTATCCGGATCGCTACGAGCACATTTGGGAGGGCGACTACGTGCGCGCGTTCGAAGGAGCCTATTTCGCCGATCTGCTGGCGCAAGCGAAGCGCGACGGGCGGATCGGCAGGGTGGCGGCGGATCCGCTGCTGCCGTTGCGCGCCTTCGTGGATATCGGGGGCGCCGGCGCCACGGCCGACGCCTTCACGATCTGGATCGCGCAGTGGGTCGGCAACGAAATGAGAGCCGATTTCCAGCACCTGCGGCGCTGGCGCAAGAGCGTGGAGCAGGCTCAGAGCTACACGTTCAAGGCCGTCATCACGGTCATCGCGACAGGTCTGATCGGCGCGATCTGGCTCGGCATCAAAGTCGTGCTCGGAAGGTAATGCCGTGCCAGCCAGGACCTTACGGCGAGACCGCCGCTTCCGCATCAGGGAGGTCGACGCTTGCGAGCCTGACGTTCTCGACACCTTGAAGGAGCTCCATGCGCGCACATTCCTCGATTGCGCGCCTCTGCCTGATTTCGAGAGCGGACAATGGTGGATATCGACCGAGCTCGGACGGCCCGTTGCCTTCGCCGGAATGACGCCGTCATCCCTCGGCAAAGGCATCGCCTACCTTTCGAGGGTTGGTGTTCTCCAAGAGCGGTGTGGTTACGGCCTGCAGCGGCGGCTGATGCGTACGATCGAGCTGCGCGCGCGCCGCTCGGGACTGGATTGCATCGTTTCGGACACGACCTGCAACATCGTCTCCGCGAACAATTTCATTCGGTGCGGATATGTGTTGTTCCAATCGGGCCGGCCCTGGGCCTGGGGGAACTCGCTTTATTGGCGCAAGATGATCCGGCGGTGAGCTGTCGACCGACGCCTTATGCAGATTGCATTGCGCTGCAGCAGGACTAGGCCGGCTCGACAGCTCCGACCCGGGCTTTTTTTGCGGCCGCCGTTGAGCTAACCATGCGTTGTCGGACGTTGGAAGGCAAGCCGCGCCCGGCAGTGAATGGAAGATCGCTTCAGACGATCAAAGCCGCGGGAAGGACTCTGGGATGCCGGCCGAGGTCATCCTGCCAGAGCGTGCGCCACGGTCGCCTGACGCGCCGACCGCGCTGGCTGGTCTGCTGGTGATCGACTTCACACGTGTCGTCGCAGGGCCCGCGTGCACACAGACGCTGGCCGATTTCGGCGCCGAGGTGATCAAGATCGAGCAGCCGCTCACGGGGGACGATACCCGGGCATACGAGCACGCCGAGCTCGGCGGAGAGAGCGCTGCGTTCCTCAGCCTCAATCGGAACAAGCGCGGCATGGTGTTGGATCTCACGATCCCGCAGGCCAGAGACGTCGCGCGTGCGCTGATCGCCAAGGCCGACATCGTCGTGGAGAATTTCTCGTCGTCCGTCATGGAGAAGTTCGGGCTGGACTATCAGGCATTGTCCAGCACCAATCCCGGGCTGATCTATTGCTCGATCTCGGCTTACGGACGCTCCGGTCCATTCGCGTGGCGATCAGGGTTCGATCCGATCACCCAGGCCGAAAGCGGGTTCATGTCCCTCAACGGTTTCGCCGACGGTCCGCCGGTGCGGACCGGTCCTCCGATCGTTGATCTGGCCACCGGCATGTCCGCCTGCAATGCCATCCTGTTGGCACTTGCCGCCCGGCAGCGGCTCGGTCGCGGGCAGCACGTCGAGGTGGCGCTGTTTGACATCGCGTTGGCGATGACAGGCTTCTCCGGAATGGCGTATTTGATGAATGGCGTGAACCCCACGCGAACGGGAAATTCGCCGAACGACTCTCCGACGGTCGGCGTCTTTGAAGCGTCAGATGGCCCGCTCTACATCGCATGTGCCAACGATCGGCTCTACCGCCGGCTGTCGACTGAGGTGCTTGGTCGTCCGGATCTCCTGAGCGATCCTCGCTTTGCCACGCGAAGGGCGAGATGGGTCAACCGTGCGCAACTGCGCGGCCTCATCGCCGACATCCTTGCCACGGAACGGATGGATGTCTGGATATCCCGGATGAACCAAGCTGGAGTTCCGGTTGGACGCGTTCGAACGGTCGAGCAGGCGTTCAACGCGGCCGAGGTCCGGATGCGCGACCGCACCTGTCGTATTCCGCACCCGACAGCAGGCTCGATACCCAACGTCGAGCCTGCAATCACCATGAAGCTCACACCAACCGTCGAGCCGACGGCGGCGCCGCGGCTCGGTGAGCATACGGCCGCAATCCTGCGCCACAGGCTTGGGTACACCGAGCAGGAGATCGAAGCCCTGCGTCGGGTAGGGACGTTCGGACGCAATAATCCGGGAGCCTGAGGGCATCGTCACTGTTGCCGGACACGGAGGAGCGGCAGCGTCCTCAGCAGCCATCAGCCGGCTTTGGCCATTTCATCGTCTTCCGGTGAGTTCAGATACATGCCCGACATGGTGTCGACCCAGCACAGATGATCATGCACCTTCTTGACGCCAGAGATGTTCTCGGTGGCAACGATTGCCGCCTGCCGCGACCGCTCCTCGGTAATGACGCCGCTCAGATGAACGATGCCGTCCTTAACGATGACGGACAATCCGAACGGGCACCAGTCGTTCTTCTCGAGGGCGTCGATCACACGGTTGCGGATGTGATCGTCGTCGGCCGTTGGATCCGGAACCTGCCGCCCGAGCGCGGCGACCGCTTGCAGCAGGTTCGCCCGTGACACGATGCCGATCACTCGGTCTCCCTTGACCACGGGCAACCGTTTCACGTGGTTCTTTTCCATCAGTTCCACGATCTCAGCCAGCGCGGCGTCCTCGGTGATCGTCAAGGGAGACTTGGTCATCACCTCTGACACTTTGCGACCATGCTCGTGGACGAAGTCGGCCGCCGACTTTCCGGGCCCGAGAATGAATCGCAGCCAGCGGCCGCGCTTTCGCCCGGTGCCGATCTCCGTTCGGCGGATGAAATCGCCTTCCGAGACGACGCCCACCAGCTTTCCGCCGGGATCGACCACTGGAAGGCCGCTGACGTGCCGTTGAAGCATGATATTTGCCGCATCCACGATGGAAGTGTCAGGGGTGACGGTGATGACGGGGCGGGTCATGATCTGATGGGCGCGCATGGCGAACTCCAATGTCAAAAGCTAAGAAAAAGTAACCCGCTGCCACGGTCTTGAATTGACGCAGGTCAAAGCAGGTGCCGCCGCCGTCATTGACGCAGCTCAAGGTCTTGGCTTTGAATTGCAGCTATACGGCCTTCTAATCCAGCGAGAGGAGAGGTGCCCATGTCCGAGTTCTCCGGGACCAAGATCCTGGCCGACGAAACGGCCGAACTGTCCGAACGTGTCGCTCTCTCCAACAAGCACGCACTTGAGCTGCTCGTTGGCTCCCAGCAGATCATCATGGAGGAGATTCTGTTTGCCAGCAACGAAGTGCTGGATCGCGCGCGTACGGAGACGCATCTGCTGGCCGAGTTCGTGTCGAAGCTGGCCGGCGTGCATTCCGTGACGGGAATCCAGGCGATGGTTCAGGAATGTGGACGGCATCAGATTGATTTCGTCAGGCGTGATTGCGATCGACTTTTCAAACACGGGCAGCGCCTGATTGATGCCAGCGTGAATCTTATGGGGCAACGGTGGCGAAACTGAAGAGTGCGGGTGTGTCGCGTCCCGAACGGGAACGCGAAGGAACGACCGACAACGACCGAAGCAGTGCCGTTGTCTCTGCAGGGACCTCTTTGAAGCCGGCTGCTGCGCTCGCCGCATCCGACGCAAAGCTGCTCTCCCGCGAAGCCGACGCGAACTCCGGGGAGCTTCGGCGCGAGGATCACGAGCTGGACAAGGCCTTCAGCGCGATGCTGGCTCGGCTCACCGGCGGAATTTCCCCGGCCGCTCTATCAATGGCGTATCTGGATTGGGCTTGTCATCTGGCCGCAGCACCTCAGCGCCAGATCGAAATCGTTCGAGATGCCTGGTACGGCGCAAAGCAGGTCGCTGAACGGTCCCTGCATTTTGCAGACCCGAATCGTGGTCCTTGGGACCTGATCAAACCGCAGGCGAACGATCATCGCTTTTCCACGCCGCAATGGGCGACGTACCCGTTCAACTTGTTCGCCCAGGCGTTCCTGCTCGGGGAAGATTGGTGGCACAAGGCGACGACCGGCATTCGTGGTGTCGACCCCGCCAACGAAGCCGTCGTCGACTTTTCAATTCGTCAACTGCTCGACATCTTCGCACCATCGAACTTTGCCGCGACCAACCCGGAAGTCTTGGAAAAGACGTTTCAAAGCGGTGGCGAGAACCTGATCTTCGGCTGGCAGAACTGGCTCGCCGATATCATGCAGGTAATGCAGCCCGGAAAGATATCGAGCAATGGTGAGTTCGTCGCCGGCAAGACCGTCGCGACCGCACCGGGCAAGGTTGTGCTTCGCAATCAGTTGATTGAGCTGATTCAATACCTGCCGACGACCGAGAAGGTGCGACCAGAGCCGGTCCTGATCGTACCGGCTTGGATCATGAAATATTACATCCTGGATCTATCGCCGCACAATTCGCTGGTCCGATACCTGACCGACCAAGGCTTTACGGTTTTCATGATCTCCTGGCGAAACCCCGGCGCGGAAGACCGGGATCTTGCGTTTGACGACTACCGCTCGCTGGGCGTCATGGCGGCCCTGGAGATGATCGGAACGATCATTCCGAATACGCCGGTTCATGCCGCAGGCTATTGTCTCGGCGGAACGCTTCTTTCGATCACGGCGGCGGCCATGGCACGGGACGGTGACCAGCGTCTGAAGACGATCACGCTGTTTGCGGCGCAGACCGATTTCACCGAAGCGGGAGAGCTGACGCTCTTCATCAATGAAAGCCAGGTCGCCTTTCTCGAAGACATGATGTGGGAGCGTGGATATCTCGACACCACGCAGATGGCGGGCGCATTTCAATTGCTGCGCTCCAACGATCTGATCTGGTCGCGTGTCTCGCGCGACTATCTTCTCGGTGAGCGCGCGAATCCGAGCGACTTGATGGCATGGAACGCAGATGCGACGCGGCTGCCGTATCGGATGCACTCCGAGTATCTGCGCAAGCTGTTCCTGAACAACGATCTCGCCGAGGGGCGATATCGGGTCGAGGGGAAACCCGTTTCGCTCTCGGACATCCACACGCCGATGTTCGTGGTCGGGACCCTGCGTGATCACGTTGCGCCCTGGAAGTCGACTTACAAGGTCCACTACGAAGTTGATGCCGACGTCACTTTCGTGCTTGCGAGCGGCGGCCACAATGCCGGCATCGTGGCGCCGCCGGGCGAGCAGGGGCGCTCCCATCAGATGCGGACCAAGGCAGCCGACGCGCCATATCTCGGGCCGGACGAGTGGCAGAGCACCTCGCCAAAACTGGAGGGGTCATGGTGGCCGGCGTGGACGGCGTGGCTTGGACAGCAGTCGGGTGCACCGGGCGCGCCGCCGCAACTCGGGGCAGATCGTTCAAATGATCTCGGAGACGCGCCGGGCGACTACGTGCACACGTAGTCGCCGCTTGTGGCGGTCAGGCAGCGTTATTCCACCGGACTCAGGTGCCGATCCGGAGCAATGATCGGCTTCGTTCCAGTGTCGTCTCGGCCGTGCCCGACGCATCCACCCGGAGCCAATCCAGGGCGCCGATGTCGTAGCGTTCCTGATCTTCGGCAATTCCAACCGTTGCATCGGACGCATCGTCGACTCGATGGTGGATCCGCTCCTGCCGGCTGCGCAAATCTGCGACGAGGAAGAGGCCGGCAAAGGGCACCTTCAGCCGGTTCGCGAGATCATGGATCGCCTGTCGTTCATCCGAACGTGCAAACACGGCGTCGACGATCACCGTGAAGCCTTGTGAGAGCACGCGGCCGGCCTGCGTCGTCAACTCTCGATAGACCTGTGCACTCGATGCCGGCGTATAGGCCGCAGCTGGGAGGCGTTCGGTTTCCTTCACGCCGGATAGTTGCTTGCGCAGCACGTCGCTGCGCAACACGATTGCTCCCGGTGGAGGAGCCAAGAGGGGAGCCAGAGCCCGGGCGAGCGCAGATTTTCCCGTTCCCGATAATCCGCCGACGGCGACCACCCTCGGCTCCGCCGGCCGAATGAGGCTGCGCGCAAGTTGGAAGTAGCTCTCTGCGATCCCGATGGTCGCAGAGCGGTCTGCCTCCGAGTGTTCGGCATCACTGCGGTCGAGCCTTGCAAGAAAGACTTGCGCACGGATAGCGGCCCGGATCGCCATGAACAGAGGCAGAGCAGCCAATCCACCGGTCTGGTCGGGCGCAGCGATCGAGAGGTAGCGATTCAAGAGATGGTTGGCGGCGATCGACTGCCCGAAGTGCAAGAGGTCCATCAATGGAAACGCGAGATCGTAGAGGACGTCGATCGTGGCTATCCGGTCGTCGAACTCGATGGCGTCAAACAGCACCGGCTTGTCGTCGATGAGAACGATATTTGCGAGATGGAGGTCGCCGTGGCAGCGCTTCACGTGCCCCTCTTTTGCGCGTTGCTCGAGCAGGGGACAGAGCCGTGTGAAGGCCGAGTGGCAAAGAGCGCGGAGTTCTTCGATCTGCGTAGCGTCAAATAGTGGGACGTTTCGAAAGCTGGCGACGAACGCGTCGATCCAGACTGGAAGCGACTGCGTCCACGCGTTGGACGGCATCCGGGTGGCCACGGCATGCGACGCCGCGATCGTCTCCGCCAGACGTTCGCCCAAGCCGATCTCCAATTGCTGGTGGCGAGCGAGGTGATCGAGTGTCCGGCTGTCATCGAAGCGACGCATCTCGACGGCATATTCGACAGGAGTGCCGGATCCATCGACTTCGAATGATCCGTCTGGCGCCTTGGTGATGGCGATGACACGCCGATAGATGTCTGGAGCAAACGGGTGATTCATCTCCATTTCCTTCGCGCACGCTGCCTTGCGCCGATCGAGCGTCGAATAGTCCAGAAATGGCAGCCGAACGGCGCGCTTGATCTTCAGAGCGCGGTCGCCGATCAGAAACACTGAAGCCGCGTGCGTGTCGATCCGGCGGACACCTGGATGTCGGGTGGTATTGCCCAAGAAGGAGAAGACCAGTTCCTGATCGGATGGTGATGCCATGGGCGGGGTTACCACATTCACTTCAAAAGTCCGGGATAAGCACCGCCGCGCCGACGACGTCACCCCGCCTCAGGCGGGCCAGAACGTCATTTGCGTCGGACAGCGGATAGGGCGTCGTATGGGTCCGTATCTGAGCCTGCTGCGCGACCTGCAGGAAATCGAGACCGTCCTGTCGCGTCAGGTTGGCGACGGACACCACTTGGCGTTCTCCCCAGAGAAGAGAATAGGGAAACGTCGGAATGTCGCTCATATGGATACCTGCGCAGACCACCCGGCCCCCCTTCCGAACAGCCCGCAGAGCGGCCGGAACAAGCTCGCCCGCTGCCGCGTAGATGATGGCCGCGTCCAGAGCGACATCGGGACGCTGGCCTGCCGCTCCGGCCCATGTGGCGCCAAGTTGGCGAGCCAGATCCTGCGCAGCCTCGTCGTGCTCGCGGGTGAACGCATAGATCTGGCGCCCCTGCCAGCGGGCCACCTGGGCAACGATGTGACCGGCCGCCCCGAATCCGTAGATGCCAAGCCTCTCGGCTTTCCCTGCCATGACCAGGGATCGCCAGCCGATCAAGCCGGCGCACAACAGCGGTGCGGTGGCGACGTCATCCTCCAGACCATCGAGCGGGAATGCATAAATTGCGTCGACGACGGTGTGGGTCGCATAGCCGCCATCGCGCGTATAGCCGGTAAACGTCGGCTGGTCGCAGAGATTTTCCATACCACGTGCGCAGAACGTGCAATGGCCGCATGTATGCCCCAGCCATGGAATTCCGACGCGTTCGCCCAGTCTGTGCGTCGTCACACCAGGACCAATCTGATCGACGTGACCGACGATCTCGTGTCCGGGGATGATCGGATACCGGATGTCGGGAAGCTCACCGTCGCACACATGCAGGTCAGTGCGACACACGCCGCATGCCCTGATCTTGACGCGGATCTCACCGGGACCGGGATTGGGGTCCGCGAGTGTCTCGGGCTGCAGAGGCGCTCCAGGCTTTCGCAGAACCATCGCTCGCATCGGAGATGCCTCCCGGACGACTTTGCAGGGCATTAAGATAATAATCAGCCCGGCGATCGTTTGATACTCATCAAGGACTTGGTCCGAATATTGCGGCCTACCGAGCAGAGCCGGCAGGCGCAGTCAGGGAACGGAGCGGTTGCATCTGTCACTATGCTGGGATGATAAGTCGCGCTAGACCGGCTGCGGATTGAAACTAAGATCAATCGCCGGGATTCACCCGCCTTTCACCAACTGATGTTGGACGTGCAAATGTCGACCTACCGATTGCGGAACCTGCTTTTGCCACGCTCCATCGCTCTGATCGGAGGAAGTCCGCGACCGAACTCGGTAGGGAAGGCCATTCTCGACAATATCGTCAAGGCGCGGTTCGAGGGCAAGCTTGGCCTTGTCAATTCTCGCTATCGGGAAATATCCAATATCGCAGCCGTTGGCAGCCTCGCCGAACTGGCGTTCGTGCCGGAACTGGTTGTGATCACGACGCCGCCCCCCTCGATCCCGGATCTCATTGAGCGCGCAGGGGCGTTGGGAACGGCAGGGGCTCTGATCATTACCTCGGGTCTCGGGCACGGTGAGGGGTCGCTCGCCGATCAGGCCGAGAAGGCGGCGCAGAAATACGGCATGCGTCTCATTGGGCCGAACTGTCTCGGCATCATGATGCCGACCATCAAGCTCAATGCGAGCTTTTCGGCGCACATGCCGGTTGCAGGGAGCCTGGCGCTCATCTCCCAGTCCGGCGCTATTGCGGCGGGGATGGTAGATTGGGCTGCTCAGCGCGGTGTTGGGTTTTCTGGAATCGTCTCGATCGGCGATCAGTTGGACGTCGACCTCGCAGATCTTCTGGACCACTTCGCGTTGGACGGTGGGACCCGCGCGATCCTGCTCTACATCGAAGCCGTCAAGGACGCGCGAAAGTTCATGTCCGCGGCGCGAGCGGCGGCGAGGGTCAAGCCGGTTGTGGTCGTGAAGTCGGGCCGCGGTGCCGTCGGTGCGCAAGCTGCGGCGACGCATACGGGCGCGCTGGCGGGAGCGGATGCCGTCTACGATGCGGCTTTTCGCCGGGCCGGCGTTCTGCGGGTCTCCGATCTGCGCGAGTTGTTCGACTGCGCCGAAACGCTGGGGCGGGTGGAGTCGCCTATGGGGAAGAGGCTAGCCATTCTCACGAATGGCGGCGGGATCGGCGTGCTGGCGGTGGATCGACTGGTCGAGCTCGGAGGCGTGCCTGCCGCACTTTCGCCGGTCGTCCACGACAAACTTGACGCCATCCTGCCGCCGACCTGGTCCGGATCCAACCCGGTCGACATCGTCGGCGATGCCGATGCCGCACGCTACACGCTCGCGCTCGAAGCGCTGCTCGCCGATCAAGCCAACGATGCAATTCTCGTCATGAACGTTCAGACCGCGATTGCATCCGCGAGCGCCATTGCCACGGCTGTCACCGAGTTCGTCAGTACCTATCGAAAGCAGCACCGGCGCTGGGCAAAGCCGGTTCTGGCGGCATGGGTCGGTGCGGAGCAGCCGGTCATCGAGACCTTGAGCGGGGCAGGAATTCCAAACTACCCGACCGAGGATGATGCCGTTCGCGGCTTCATGCATCTCGTTCGTCATCGGGAGGTGGTCGAATCGCTCGCCGCTGTCCCGCCGGCCATGCCGAGCTCTTTTGCGCCCGACGTCGAGGCCGCCCGCAGAATCGTAGCGACAGCCCTCGCCGACGGGCGGGCCTGGCTCGATCCGGTCGAGATCAGCCACCTGCTGGAGGCCTACGATATTGCGATGGTGCCGACGTTCGCTGCGTCCGCGGTCGACGAGGCGGTCGGGTATGCGGAACAGTTGTTCGCTCAAGGCACAACTGTCGTTCTCAAGATTCTGTCGAGAGATATCATTCACAAATCCGACGTCGGCGGTGTCGTGCTCAATCTCACCACGGCCGAGGCCGTGCGTAACGCGGCGAACGAGATCATGGCCCGCGCGAAGGCCCTTCGGCCCGACGCACGGATTTCCGGCGTGATCGTGCAAGCCATGATCGTCCGCGCCAAGGCGCGGGAGCTGATCATGGGCATTGCCGACGATCCGATCTTCGGAACCGTGATCGTGTTCGGCAGGGGCGGTACCGCCGTCGAGATCATCAACGACAAGGCGCTCGGTCTGCCTCCGCTCGATCTCCATCTGGCGCGAAACCTCATCGAGCGGACGCGCGTCTCACGATTGCTGCGCGCTTATCGTGATGTCCCCGCGGTCAAGCCCGATGCAGTCGCACTGGTGCTGGTCAAGCTTGCGCAGCTTGCAGCAGACGTTCCCGAGATTCGCGAACTCGATATCAATCCGCTGCTCGCCGACGAGAGCGGCGTCATGGCCGTCGATGCGCGCGTCGCCGTCGGCAGGGTTCCGCCGAAATTCAAAGGCTCTGGTCCGTCGAATTTCGCCGTTCGGCCCTATCCGAGCCAATGGGAACGGCATCTCCAGGTCAAGGACGGCTGGCGGATCCTTGCGCGGCCGATCCGACCCGAGGATGAGCCAACCATTCATGAGTTCCTCAAGCATGTCACTCCGGAAGACCTGCGTCTTCGATTCTTTGCCCCCATGAAGGAGTTCACGCACGAGTTCATCGCGCGCCTGACGCAGCTCGACTATGCGCGCGCGATGGCTTTTGTGGCGCTCGATGAAGCGACAAACGAACTGGTCGGCGTCGTGAGGATTCACTCCGACTCGGTTTACGAGAGCGGGGAGTACGCAATCCTGTTGCGGTCGGATCTCAAGGGACGCGGACTCGGCTGGGCATTGATGCAGCTGATCATCGAATATGCCAAGTCGGAGGGCCTGAAGATGATCTCCGGTGACGTCCTGCAGGAGAATGTCGTCATGCTGGAGATGTGTAGGAACCTCGGTTTCGAGGTCAGAACCGATCCAACCGAGCGCGACCTTTGCAATGTCAAACTCAGGCTCTAAGCTTAGGTGTTTGGTGTCCTCTCACCGGATCCATCGGTTCAGGTCGGATGGTGGTCGTCATTGGACGGTGGCCTCGCCGCCTCGCCTTCGGAGGCGCCATGCGAGCGGAGAGTTCTGATGATCATCGTCGCAATGGGAACGATGAGCAGCGGAATGAGGCTGTTGATCGGATGGTTGACCACGCTCGATATCCGGGACTGCAAAGCTCGTGCTTCCAACTGCAGCGAGTCCATCGCCGAGGAGTGAATCTCGTTGGCTAGTTCGAGTTCCCGGCCGGACGGTGCACGGGATGCGATGATCAGGAGGATCGCCGCAATCGCGATATTGCAGGCTCCGAGTGCTGCGGCTGCCACGACCGCAGAGGTGATCTGGACCAACGCAAGATAGGCCGCCAGCTCGAACATCAGGAGGCCAAAGACGGCGATCAGCGCCGCAAAGGCCCGGAGGCCGAGTCCGACGAGCAGATGCCGGAGCCTGATGTCGGCAATGACCCGGTCCGTCCGCCAGAGAAGGCGCAAATGTTTAACGACATTTTCGGTATCCACTTAAGTTCTCCGCAGCAGGAGGCCAACCGCGAGCCCGAAGGCGAAGGCCGAAGCTGTCGCCGCGATCGGACGATCCCTGATCATCCGCTCCACCTGAACGTCGGTCTCACTTAGACGCATGTCTAGCCCCTCGATCGCTGCAGCGAGCATTCCGGCAGCTGGTTGCGCGTCCGGGTTGTCACGCGGCGCACCCGCGCCCCGCAACAGCTGGCTTAGCTCGCGCGTCAGGCTCTCCAACTCGGTCCGGAGCGTCGTCGGGTCGATGGCCATGTTTTGTCCTCGGGTCAAAATCACTGTAGAACGTAGCTCGGCACGATGCTTGATTTCGCTCAACCCGTTGCGCTGACGGGATTGACGCAGATCAAGCGAGGCAGATCGGCGCGATTTAGGAACGGGTGTGCCTCGGCACGCCGACTGAGGGAGACATCCAATTGCGTGCTCATCCGGGACTGACCGCCGCGACGACGGAGGATGTGCTCGAGCTTCGTCCGAGCGGATCATGGGTGTCCCTGAACGTGGCAGAGCTCGAGAGCTTGACCAGCTCTGTCGGCAACAGCATCAACAGCGCGACTGCGGTGAAGCTTGATCTTGGAGCCGTCAGCGAAATCGATACCGTGGGTGCTTGGTTGCTTGAGAAGCTCGGCCGCCGGGCTGCTGTTGGCGGTCGGCGGGTCGAGACGACCGGGGTGGCAGAAAACTACATCGGCCTCGTCGAGGAGGTCCGGCAGGTCAATCGACGAGCCGTCGCGCCGGCACCGAGACTGAACCCGATCCTTGCCAAACTCACCGACCTCGGTCGTTCGAGTCTGGGGGCCGCCCAGGATATCAAGGTGTTTCTGGACATGTTGGCCGCGCTGTTCTTTGCGCTGCTGCGGACGCTGCGCCGGCCGCGATCTCTGCGCGTGACCTCCCTCGTCTATCAGATGTACCGCATCGGATGGCAGGCCATTCCAATCGTGGTGTTGATCACTTTCCTGATCGGCGCCATCATTGCCCAGCAGGGGATCTTCCATTTTCGACGTTTCGGTGCCGAGTCTTACGTCGTCGACATGGTCGGAATTCTGGTCCTGCGCGAGCTTGGCGTTCTGATCGTCGCGATCATGGTGGCAGGACGGTCGGGAAGCGCCTACACGGCCGAGCTTGGATCGATGAAGATGCGCGAGGAGATCGATGCGCTGGTGACGATGGGACTTGATCCTGTCGAGGTGCTGATCCTGCCCCGTATCGTTGCGTTGATCTTGACCTTGCCAATTCTCGCCTTCATTGGCTCGATGGCTGGCCTGTATGGAGGAGGGCTGGTGGCCCAGCTCTATGGCGGCATGGGACCGGCAATCTTCATCGCCCGGTTACACGATGCCATCTCGGTGACGCACTTCGAAGTGGGAATATTGAAGGCGCCGTTCATGGCCTTGGTGATCGGCATTGTTGCCTGCAGTGAGGGACTTCGTGTGAAAGGTAGTGCCGAATCGCTGGGGCAACAGACTACGACATCCGTGGTGAAATCCATTTTCCTGGTCATCGTGCTCGATGGTCTTTTCGCCGTGTTCTTTGCGTCCATTGGAATGTAGCAATGGATGATCTTGGCGTGTCCAGCGCGATCCGCGTGACCGATCTCGTTGTCGGGTTTGGCCGGCAGCTCGTTCTGAACGATCTTTCGCTCGACGTTCGTCGCGGTGAGATTCTCGGGTTGGTAGGCGCGTCAGGCGGCGGAAAATCCGTCCTGATGCGGACGATCATCGGGCTCATTCCTCGGCGCAGCGGGTCTATCGAGGTCATGGGGACAACCCTTGGGAGCGCCGAGGAGCGGACGACGCAGGCGGCAGCGAAGCGCTGGGGAATTCTGTTCCAGCAGGGAGCTCTGTTCTCGTCACTGACGGTCAAGCAGAACGTTCAGTTTCCGCTGCGCGAGAGCCTGCAGATGTCGCAGGAGTTGATGGATGAGATCGCGATAGCCAAGCTCGAAATGGTCGGCCTTCGCGCAGAGGACGGTGATAAATTCCCAGCCGAGCTATCCGGTGGCATGACGAAGCGCGCGGCGCTGGCGCGCGCCCTCGCTCTCGATCCGGCGATCGTATTTCTTGACGAGCCGACCTCCGGCCTCGATCCGATTTCCGCCGGCGACTTCGATGCCCTGATCAAGACGCTCCAGCTGACGTTGGGATTGACGGTGTTTATGGTGACCCATGACCTCGCCAGCCTCAACACGGTCTGCGACCGTGTCGCTGCGTTGGCCGATGGCAGGATCGTGGCGATTGGTCCTATGAGCGACCTCCTCCGATCAGAACATCCATGGGTCAAAGCCTATTTTCACGGCAAGCGATCCCAGATGCTGCAACCAAAAGCGAGTTGAAAGATGGAAACCCGTGCACCCTTCGCTGTCATCGGCGGCTTCGTGCTGGCGGCCATCGTCGCAATCTTTGGCTTCGTTTACTGGCTCAACAACACCGGAGGACTCGGTCCTCGCACGACCTATCACGTGCAGTTCGAGGGCTCGGTGCCCGGCCTGCTGGTCGGGGCTGCCGTTCTGTTCAATGGAATCCGGGTCGGCGAGGTGACCGAGCTCGGTCTGGCGGCGAACGATCCGCGTCGGGTCAACGCAACGATTTCCGTGGCGTCGACGACTCCCGTGCGCGCCGACACCAAAGTAGGGTTGGAATTTCAGGGGCTGACAGGAGTGCCGGTGATCGCGCTGGAGGGTGGCGCGTCGGCAGGAGCGGCGAGTGCCGTATCGACCTTGATTGCAGAACCGGGCGCCGGACAAAGCATGACGCAGGCCGCCCGGGACGCCCTGCGGCGTGTCGATGCAGTTCTTGCGGAGAATGCAGGGCCGCTCAAAGATACGATCGCCAACCTCAAGACATTCTCAGACGGCCTTGCGCGGAATACCGGCAAGCTCGATGGAATCGTCTCGGGTCTGGAGAAAATGACGGGAGGCGGTGCTCCAGCACAGAAAGTCACCTATGATCTGAGCGCGCCGCGAGAACTGGGGCCGGTCAACAAGACCATCAAGGGGCAGCTTGCGATACCTGAGCCCACGGCCGTGGCGATGCTGCAGACTCAGCGCATGCTATTCACGCCAACAAAGGATTACCCGGGGTTCGGTGATTTCCTGTGGGCTGACAGCATCCCCAAGTTGTTGCAATCACGTCTGATCGATGCCTTCGAGAATTACGATGTGGCCCACGCTCCGCTGCGGACATCCGATCTGGGCCAGCCGGATTTTCAGCTGCTGATCGATGTCCGCCGTTTCCGGATCAATGCCGATACCGCCGCGGTGGAGATCGGCCTGTCGGCTCGCCTCGTCGACAAGAACGGCAAGGCCATCGCGTCTCGGCTGTTTGACGAAAACCAGCCCGTTGCCCGGCTTGATCCTGCTGATGCCGTGTCCGCCTTCGACGAGGCCTTCGGCCGGATTGCCAAATCGATTTTGACCTGGACGATACAGGCGCTCTGAATCGACGGGGCTATTCCAAGCTCTTCAAATACGAGAGCAGATCGTGGATCTGCGGCGGCGCGAGCTGGAATTGGGGCATGGCCGGGTGACCAGTCATGATCCCCTCCGCGAGCGCTTCGCCCAACGATTCGATCGGGTAGCGGAGATGCAGGCTGCGGAACGGAGGGGCCGGTTCGAAGGGACTCTCTCCCGTTCGACCGATGGCGTGACATCGTGCGCAGTGGGCCTTCGCGAAAGCCTGTCCGCGTTGCTCTGCTGTCGACGCTGCGTATGACGGTGTCGCCAACATCGTGGCGGCGAGAAGGTGGCACAGAACAAGCCGCTGCATTCACGATATCCATTGGTGTTGGGAGTGGCGGCCACGATAGGGCCCGGATTGTTGGTTCGTTTGATTTGAATCAATCGGAACTTCGAGCGTCCGTTAGAATGCAACCATTCGCTTTGCGCTTGGCCCACCGGAGCCCTCGTATGAAGACGTCTCTTGTTGCAATCGATTTCCACGGGCAGGCCTGTGCCGATTGTGCCGTGCGGGGATTCAGTGTCTGTGCGTCGCTCGACCAGTTTGAGATGCGCGAATTCGAGCACCTCAGCCGCCGAGCCCATTTTGCGACCTGCGAGACGGTTTTCGCGCAAGAAGATACGTCGTCCTGCTTCTACAATTTATTGGATGGGGTCATGAGGCTCTACAAGCTTCTCCCCGACGGACGCAGGCAGATCGTCGGATTTGCGCTGCCCGGCGACTTCGTCGGCATGACGACGGAGGAACGGCACGGATTTTCGGCTGACGCGATCGGTCCCGTCACCGTCTGCCAGTTCGCGAAGGGACCGTTCGGACGCTTTGCCGAGGACAAGCCGAATCTGCTGCGCCGGATGAACGAACTGGCCGTGCAGGAGCTGAATCAGGCGCGTGATCACATGGTACTTCTCGGACGCCGATCAGCCGAGGAGAAGGTCGCGACGTTCCTCGTTGGCTGGAGGGATCGGCTGGTGGAGCTTCGGGGGGCCTCTAACATGGTACCGTTGCCGATGAGTCGGCAGGATATCGCCGACTATCTCGGGCTCACCATCGAGACCGTCAGTCGAACGTTCACGAAGCTCGAACGGGAGGGCATCATCGCGATCCTGCCCGGGGGCGTCTCGCTTCGGGACTCGGCGCGAGCTGAAGCAATGGCTGCTGCCTGACATCGCGGGCGAAATCCGCATTGCATTGATCTGGATCAAGGACTGTCGCGCAGCCGATAGGGAACTGTGTCTCAAACTCGAACAGGGGGAGAGAGACATGCCGCTGGACGCTATGATGGTCAGCTTTGCAGTTGTGGGGGTTTTTGTCGGGTTCGCTGCGGTCCTGCTTTGGGCTGATTCACAGACAAGGCATCGGGTGTGAGGGACAGGCTGCCCTTGGGCTGCGGCATCTTGCGCTCAGAAGAGTAGCGCTGCCGGTCCGACGGGGCGGCTGGACGACTCTCACGCGTTGCACAATGTATGCAGGGCCCGTCCCGGCGGCGTAAACGCCTCCGGCGTCGATTGGCACATGGCTTCGCCGTTGAGCGTTCGCCGCATTTTCCTGGACAATCCGCCGATCTGCCGTATTCCGAGATGCAATGAAATCGAGGATCGGTGGTCGCAAGTCCGAGGGATCGTTTTTGCTGGTGGCTGTAGGCGTGTCCATAGTCCCCTGACATCCGCGGGGCCTTGGCCACCAGCTTTGGACATTTCCCTTGGGCGGCGGTATTCGGACGCCTGGGAGATGCGGTGTGACTGAGGAAAAGCGGGCGAGCGTCCGACCTACCAATAACGGCAAACTGTCGGTGCTGCGTCAGCATCCGATTTTTCGTGAGCTCGAGGCTGATGCGGTCGATCAGCTCTGCCGCTACGCCAAGCCGACATCGCTCAAGCGCGGTGCAACCATCTTCTCAAAAGGCGATCCTGGCTCGAGCTTATATGCCGTGATCAGTGGCACCGTCAAAATCAGTGTCTCGTCGCCCGACGGCCGCAATGCCATCCTGAACCTGATCAGCGCGGGTGAGATATTCGGCGAGGTCGCCGTGCTCGACGGACGAGAACGCACAGCCGATGCAACGGCCAACACGAATTGCGAGATACTGGTCATCGATCGGCGCGAATTCCTGCCGTTCGTGAAGAGCCAACCGGTGCTGGCAATGAAATTCATCGAGCTGCTTTGCGATCGGCTGCGCTGGACCAGCGACCAGGTCGAGCAGGTCATCCTTCAGGATCTTCCTCGCCGCCTTGCCAGTGCACTGCTCGGCCTGACCGACAAGCGCAAGCTGGATGCCGCGAGCCGCACCATTGCCATCACTCAGCAGGAGATCAGCGAAATGGTCGGCATGACGCGGGAGAGCATCAACAAGCAATTGCGTGCGTGGGCCGCGCGGGACTGGGTCCGCCTCGAGCACGGGGCGATCGTTCTTCTGAATCCCGAGCCGCTACGCGGATTGGCAGAGACCGGTCAAGACGAGGACGAGTAGGGGCCGAGAAGCATTTTCCGGCGTCCTGCTGAACCGATGATGGCCGCATCCGGCCAGCGATCGATCGTGATCTTGACCGCATCCTTGGCTGGAACCTGCCGGCTGTGGGGATGGTCTTCGCGATAGGCGAACACGGTACAGAGCAGGATCCGCGAGAAGCCGAGCAGCAGTCCCGGGAATATACCCGCCATGAGCAGCGCGCTGATCGAGAACGCCCCACCGGTCGCGAGCGAGTACAGGACGGCGTTGTGGCTTGGTGGCGCCAGTACAACAGGACGGCCATCGGTTCGGGCCAGAAGGTCGCGCTGTTCAGGACGTAGGCGCGTGAAGACCGCCCAAAGGATGAGGGCTGAGATCAGCACGAGCGCCGTCACGCCCGCGATGACGCAGGCGAGATGCAGCGCATCCATCGCCGGAGATGGAGTCCGGCCATCGTAAGCCTCCCGATCGTCCGAACCGAGCGCGCGGTCTACGCGATGTCCTGAATGCGCTTAATCAGTTCTTGGTGCTTCGGACCGTATTTGTCCCAGACCGGCTTTACGGCCTTCTGGAACGGCGCCTTGTCGGCGATTTCGACGATTTCGGAGCCGGCGGCCCTGGCCTTCTCCATCGCTTCCCGCTCGTAGACCTTCCAGAGTTCGCGTTCCTCCATCTGTGCTTCGCGTGCGAACTTCTTGATCAAGGTCTGGTCGTCGGTCGACAGGTTCGCCCAGGCGCGCTTCGAGAACGCGAGGACTTCTGGAATGACGAGATGCTGGGTGAGCGAATAGTACTTCGCGGCCGTGTAGTGATTGCTGAAGACGTAGCTCGGTAGATTGTTCTCGGCCCCGTCGATCACGCCGGTCTGCAGCGCGCTGAAGACCTGATCGTACCCCATCGCGACGCCGTTGCCGCCGAGCGCGTTCATCATGTCGATGAAGATGGGATTGCCGATCACGCGAATCTTCAGCCCCTTCACGTCCTGCACCGTCCTGATGGGCTTCTTGGTATTGTAGATGCTGCGCGCACCCGAATTCATCCAGCAGAGTGCGACGAGATTTGCGCTGGCATTGGCGCTGACGCGGTCCAGAAGGTCCTGACCGATCGGACCGTCCATCATCTTTTCCGAATGTTCGATGCTCTTGAACAGGAAGGGCATGTTGACGACGTTGACGTCATCGACGATCGGGCCGAGCGCGCCGGCGCTGACCCGCAGCATCTGGATCGCCCCGATCTGGGTCTGCTCGATGGTCTCTTTCTCGCCGCCGAGCTGAGCGGACGGATACATCTGGATCGACAGCCTGCCGCTGGTGGCCGCCGCAAGCTTCTTGCCGAGGTTTTCTGTTGCTGCAACCGTCGGATACCCCGGCGGCTGAACGTCGGATGCCTTGAACACCGCCTTCGATTGCGCAAGGGCGGCCGAGATCGGCGGCAGCGTTGCAACGCCCGCAAAGCCCACGCTCAGTCTGATGAAATCGCGTCTTTTCATGGCGTCTCTCCGCCGAAGTGATCGTGTCGCCGCAAGGTTCGATGCGATCATCTCGCTAGCTTGGTTGATCGAAATACTCTGGATTCTTGGTCTGAATTTCAGAGATGTCGTCGAGCAGGCGTTCCAGATGACTCGCCATGGCAGCCCGGGCACGATCCGGATCGCGCCGTTCGATGGCCTGAAGGATTGGTTCGTGCTCTGCGATCACTTCGGCCATCCGTCCGATCTGCGGCAAGGTCAGGCGGCGATAGCGGTCGACGTGAACCTTGACCTGAACGATCAGCTTCCAGATACCGGGATAGCCGGCGACCTCGGCGATGCCAGCGTGAAACATCTCGTCGGCCTGGTGGAAGGCTTCGCGATCCTTTGCGGCGCAGGCCTCGCGCTGACGTTCGAGGGTCGCATGCAGGTTGAGCAACTGGCTCGATGTTGCATGCTCGGCCGCCAGCCGTGCGGTGGTCTCTTCGAGAGACTTTCGGATGATGATGGTCTCGGGGAGTGCTGCGACCGGAATGCGCGAGACGAAGATGCCGGACTGCGGAAAGATCTCGACCAGCCCTTCGTCCGAGAGCTTCAGAATGGCCTCGCGGACCGGTGTCCTGCTGACGCCATAGGCCGTCGCGATCTGCGCTTCCGAAATCGGTTCGCCCGGCAGGCGCACGAGCGACACGAGTTCCGACCTGAGATCGGTGTAGATGCGTGACGCTGCTGTCGCGCCGCGGGGTCGACCATTGCGGCGCATGCGGGCCACCACGGGCCGTGGCGCTGCGGCCAATTTCCTCGGGGGGCGACCGGACATTTTCGTTTCCTCAACTGATATATTAATATATGAAAATCGCTTTGCAATCGAAATTGCCGTCAGCTGAGGGCTCGTGATGGTGCGCTGCGATGTAGACCGTCGCAGGCAGCAAACACGAGCGCGCAACAAAGCCTATCGTCTTTTCTTGCCGTCTTCATCTCGCCCCTAACGGCGGATCAGCCGTCGTCGGCGGCGACTTGTCCGCGTCCAGAACCAGATCTGCGGTGATGCAGACACGTACGAATCTTGTTCATGCGAATGCCTCGCGAATGCTCTCGGCGGATGCATTCTTTGATGCTACCAATCGGGCATGAACCAGCAGACCCGCGTCGATATCCGCCATTCCACCTGCCCGCACGATTGTCCGTCCGCCTGCGCGCTCGACGTCGAAGTGCTCGATCGGAAGACGATCGGCCGCGTTCGCGGCTCGAAACGGCAGACCTATACGGCTGGCGTGGTTTGCGCCAAGGTCGCGAGATATGCCGAGCGGATTCATCATCCTGAAAGGCTGATGCATCCGATGCGTCGCGTCGGTCCGAAAGGATCAGGGCATTTTGCACGCATCTCCTGGGACGAGGCATTGGACGAGATCGCGGAGCGGTTTCTCCAGGCGGAGCGGGATTTTGGCGCTCAGTCGGTATGGCCGTATTATTACGCGGGCACGATGGGTCTCGTGATGCGCGACGGCCTCAATCGTCTCACCCATGTGAAGAAGTATTCGCGATTCTACTCGACGATCTGCGCCAATGTCGCGCGTATCGGCTTTGCCATCGGCACCGGGAAGATCGCCGGCGTCGATCCGCGGGAAATGGCGCTCTCGGACCTGGTCGTGATCTGGGGCACGAACCCGGTGAACACGCAGGTCAATGTCATGACTCATGCCGCGCGCGCCCGAAAAGAGCGGGGCGCCAAGATCGCCGCGATCGATGTCTACGACAATGAGACGATGAAGCAGGCCGACATCAAGATCATCCTGCGCCCGGGCACCGACGGCGCCTTTGCCTGCGGCGTGATGCACGTGCTGTTTCGCGACGGCTTTGCCGACCGCGCCTATATGGAGAAGTACACGGACTGCCCTGCGGAACTCGAAGCGCATCTGCAGACGCGGACGCCGCAATGGGCATCGCAAATCTCTGGCGTTCCCGTGGCCGAGATCGAGGCGTTCGCCCGTCTGGTCGGAGAGACGAAGCGCACCTTCTTCCGGCTGGGTTACGGCTTCACCCGTAGCAGGAACGGTGCCACGCAGATGCATGCGGCATCCTGCATTCCCGCGGTGACGGGCGCCTGGCAGTACGAAGGAGGCGGGGCCTTCTTCAACAACGCCGCGCTTTGGCACTTCGATGAGTCGATCATCGAGGGCCATGACGCCGTGGATCATTCCACCCGCTTCCTCGATCAGTCCCAGATCGGGCGCATCCTGACGGGAGACGCGGTGGCCCTCTGTGGAGGCCCGCCAGTCAAGGCGATGCTGATCCAGAACACCAACCCGATGACGGTGGCGCCCGAGCAGGAGCTGGTTCGCAACGGATTTGCGCGCGAAGACCTTTTCGTCGCCGTCCACGAGCAGTTCATGACCGAGACGGCGCAGATGGCGGACATCGTGCTGCCCGCCACGATGTTCATGGAGCATGACGATCTCTATTACGGCGGCGGCCATCAGCACATCTCGGTCGGACCGAAGCTGATTGATCCACCGGGTGAGTGCCGCTCCAACCACGAGGTGCTGCAAGGCCTGGCGCGGCGGCTGCGGGCTGTGCATCCGGGCTTCGAGATGTCGCCGCGCGAGCTGATCGATGCGACGTTGAAGAAGAGCGGCCATGGCGATATCGCCGGGCTCGAGGCCGATGTCTGGCGTGACCTTCAGCCGGACTTCCGCACGTCGCACTATCTCGACGGCTTCGCGCACAGGGACGGCAAATTCCACTTCAAGGCCGACTGGGCTCATCCGCCATTCGGACGCGTCATGGGCAATCCGGAGCGCATGCCGTCATTGCCCGACCATTGGGCGGTGACCGAAGAGGTCGATCAGCAGCATCCGTTCCGGCTTGCAACCAGTCCCGCACGCTCGTTCCTCAACACCTCCTTCAACGAGACGCCATCGTCGCAGGCGCGGGAAGGGGCCCCCTCCGTCATGATCCATCCGCTGGATGCAGCCCCGCTCGGCATCGTCGACGGCGACATCGTCACGCTCGGCAATGAGCGCGGACAGACCTCGCTTGCGGCCCGGCTGTTCGACGGAGTCCGGCGCGGAGTGTTGATCGCCGAATCGATCCATCCCAATCGCGCCCATGTCGGGGGACGCGGCATCAACGTGCTCACCGCCGCCGACACCGTCGCCCCGATCGGGGGCGCGGCCTTCCACGACAACAAGGTCTGGCTGCGCAAATCGGCAGGCTGACCCACTGGGGCAAGCCGAGTTATCGAAAATCCCTTCTGATTCGAGGGCCTTATTCGCCCCTCACCCCGAGAGGCGGGGCTCGCAGGATCATTTTACCCTTCTTGACGTTTCACATTCTCTTCTTGAGCGCCGCTCAAAAGCGCGATATATATTTTGAGCGTTGCTCAAAATATGGAGAAGTCTCATGCAGGTTCTCGACTCTCGCGCTCCCCATTTTTTTTCGACCAATGCGCCGACAGGACTGAACGGTCTCGCGCGGTTCGCGTCTCACCTTTTGACGGCGCGCGTCGAGCGGATCGCAAATGCTTGTGATGTTGCCGGTCTGCTGGCTGCGCGGCGAACGAGGCGGCTGGCGGGACAACGTCTGTTTCGTGCCGCCGGGCGCGAAGGGCACCGGCTGCGCCGTGGCGGCCTGTTCGGCTGCTTCCACTACCTGAGCGAACTGACCTGACCTCGTCTCAAATCCCGATCTGATGCGCAACGAAGCGGTCACCATGTCCTCGCGTCCCACCCCCTCCGTCCCGTTGCCATCGGTCTGGATAAGCCTTTTGCACACGACCTTCGCGCTATTTTCCGTCCTGGTCGGCGACCAACAACAGAACGCCTAACCGCATGACCGCGTCTAACGGGATGCATCGCCGGCTCCGCCTCATTTCATCACCAACCTTCAAGACTCTTGCGATCCTTGCGGCCAAGCCGCTGCAGCACACCAGGAATCGATCATGATCAAGCAGTTGATGTCGTCGCGCCGTTTTGCCCCGCTGTTCTGGGCTCAATTCTCCTCGGCGCTGAACGACAACGTCCTGAAGAATGCGCTGGTCATCATGCTGCTCTATGGCGCCGTGGCAACGCATGGCGACGCGCTTGTGACCGTGGCGGGCGCCGTCTTCATCTTTCCGTTCTTCATCCTGTCCGGGCTCGGCGGCGAGCTGGCGGATCGATATGTTAAGGGAATCGTGGCGCGCCGGCTCAAATTCGCGGAGATCTTCGCCGCAACCTTTGCGGCGCTGGGCTTCTTTCTGCATTCGATCCCGCTGCTGTTCGTCGCCCTCGGCATGTTCGGTGTCATTGCCGCGCTGTTCGGTCCCGTGAAATACGCCATGCTGCCCGATCAACTGACGGTCGGTGAGCTCGCAACCGGCAACGCGCTGGTCGAAGGCGCGACCTTCATGGCCATCCTGATCGGCACCATCGCCGGCGGCCAACTCGTCTCCGGCTCGTCGCACATGGGATGGGTCGCTCTCGCCGTCATCGGCCTCGCGTTGATCTCCTGGGCGTCGGCCTCGCGCATTCCGCACACGTCGCCGTCGGCCCCCGATCTGCGCATCACGGCCAATCCCTGGACCTCGACCTCGCACCTTCTCAAGTCGCTGTACGCCGCGCCGCGGCTGTGGGACGGCATGGTGATCGTGTCCTGGTTCTGGCTGGTCGGCGCCGTCGTGCTGTCGCTGCTGCCGGCGCTGGTCAAGGATGTCGTCGGCGGCACCGAGGGCGTGGTCACTCTGTGCCTCGCCATCTTCGCGATTGGCATTGCCATCGGCTCGCTGTTCGCAGCGCATCTCAGCCACGTCAGGCCGAATCTCGCGCTGGTGCCGATCGGCGCCATCCTCATGGGCGTGCTCGGCCTCGATCTGTCCTGGGCGATCGGGACGACCGAGGCCGCAAAGGGCCTCACGCCGCTCGCCTTCGTCGGCTCTTGGGCGGGCGCGCGCATGCTGATCGATTTCGCCGTTTTCGCCTTTGGCGGCGGCCTGTTCGTGGTTCCGGCGTTTGCCGCCGTGCAGGCCTGGTCGGAGCCGACCGAGCGCGCCCGGGTCATCGCTGCCGGCAATGTGCTGCAGGCCGCCTTCATGGTGGTCGGCTCGCTGGGCGTAGCCGGCCTGCAGGCCGCGGGCGTCTCGATCGCCTGGATCTTCTTCGGTCTGGCTTTGGCCAGCTTCGGCGCCGTCTGGTTCGTGCTCAACAAATGGGGCAGGGAGGGCGTGCGCGATTTCGGCGCGATGCTGTTCCGTGCTCTGTTCCGCACCGAAGTGCGCGGCCTGCAGAACCTGCCGCCAGCCGGCACCCGCATGCTGATCGCGCCGAACCATGTCAGCCTGATCGACGGTCCGCTGCTACACGCGGTGCTTCCGATTGATGCGACCTTCGCCGTGGACACCGGGATCTCCAAGGCCTGGTGGGCGAAGGTCTTCCTGAAGCTGGTGAGCCACATCACGATCGACCCGACCAAGCCGCTCGGTGCTCGCGACCTGATCAAGCTGGTCGCCAGCCAGGAGCCGGTGGTGATCTTCCCCGAGGGCCGCATCACTGTGTCGGGCTCGCTGATGAAGGTCTATGACGGCACCGCAATGATCGCCGACAAGGCCGACGCCATCGTGGTGCCCGTTCGCATCGAGGGCGCGCAGCGATCGCATCTCAGCTATCTCAAGGATGGCCAGATCAAGCGCTCCTGGTTTCCCAAGGTGACGGTGACGATCCTGCCGCCGGTGAAGCTCACCATCGATGCGGCTCTCAAGGGCAAGACCCGCCGCAATGCGGCCGGCGCGGCGCTGCAGGACGTGATGATCGACGCCATGGTCAAGAACGCCATGCTGGATCGGACGCTGTTCGAGGCGCTCGCCCATGCCCATCGCGACCACGACACCGGCAAGGTGATGATCGAGGATCCGCTCGGCACCAAGCTGACCTATCGCAAGCTGCTGCTCGGCTCGCAGGTGCTCAGCCGCAAGCTCGAGCAGGGCACGATGGTGGGCGAGAACATCGGCCTGTTGCTGCCGAACTCCGCCGGCGTCGCCGTGGTGTTCATGGCGCTGCAGTCGATCGGCCGCGTGCCGGCAATGCTGAATTTCTCCGCCGGCCCGGTGAATGTGCTGGCGGCAATGAAGGCGGCGCAGGTCACGACCGTTCTGACGTCGCGGGCCTTCATCGAGAAGGGCAAGCTCGACAAGCTGATCGCGGCGATCGAAGGACAGGCCCGCCTGGTCTATCTCGAGGACGTCAAGGCCTCCGTCAGCCTGGCCGACAAGATCAAGGGGATGATCGACGGCACCAAGCCGCGCGTCGCCCGCAATGCCGACCATCCGGCGGTGATTCTGTTCACGTCCGGCTCCGAAGGCACCCCGAAGGGCGTCGTCCTGTCCCATCGCAACATTCTCGCGAATGCCGCGCAGGCATTGGCGAGGGTCGATGCCAACGCTAACGATCTTGTGTTCAATGTTTTGCCGGTCTTTCACTCCTTCGGCCTCACTGGCGGCATGATGATGCCCATGTTGGCGGGCATCCCGATCTACATGTACCCGTCGCCGCTGCATTACCGGATCGTGCCCGAACTGATCTACCAGACCGGCGCCACGATCTTGTTCGGCACCGACACCTTCCTGACCGGCTACGCGCGCTCCGCTCATGCCTACGATTTCCGCACCCTGCGGCTGGTCATTGCCGGCGCCGAGCCGGTCAAGGATCGGACACGGCAGATCTACATGGAGCGTTATGGCATCCGCGTTCTCGAAGGCTATGGCGTCACCGAGACCGCGCCGGTGCTGGCGATGAACACGCCGATGGCCAACCGTGTCGGCACCGTCGGCCGCCTGTCGCCGCTGATGGAGTATCGGCTCGACAAGGTGCCGGGCATCGAGGAGGGCGGACGGCTTTCGGTCCGCGGCCCCAACGTCATGCTCGGCTATGTCAGGGCCGAAAATCCCGGCGTGCTCGAGGCACTGCCGGAGGGCTGGCACGACACCGGCGACATCGTCACCATCGACGCGCAGGGCTTCATCACGATCAAGGGCCGCGCCAAGCGCTTTGCCAAGATCGCCGGCGAGATGGTGTCGCTGACGGTGGTCGAGCAGATCGCCGCGGCTTTGTGGCCGCAGGCAGCCTCGGTCGCGGTGTCGATCCCCGACCAGCGGAAGGGCGAGCGCATCGTGCTGATCACGACGCAGAAGGATGCCGAACGCTCCGCGATACAGCGTCAGGCCAAGGCGCAAGGCGCGCCGGAGCTTGCGGTGCCGGCCGTCGTGATGGTGGTCGACAAGATCCCGCTGCTCGGCTCGGGCAAGACCGACTATGTCGGCGCCAAGGCGCTTGCCGAGGCGAGTGCGGCAACCGCTACGACGGAGCGCGAGCCGGAGGAGCGGGAAGTCGCGTGATTGCATCGCTGCGCCGGCGTTCTCAGCACAGTGGCCCCCGCGACGCGGGGGTTGTGCTGCTGCATGGCATCGCCGGCCGGTCATTGATGCTGCGTCCGCTGGAAAAGCGGTTGCAGCGCGCAGGTTTTGCGACGCTGAACCTCGACTATGAGAGCCGCAAGAAGCCGCTCGAGTTTCTTGCTGACGACATCCGCCCGGCGATCGCCGATTTCGCCGCCGGGATCGACGGTCCGGTCCATTTCGTCACCCACTCGATGGGCGGGCTGCTGGCACGGGTCGCGATCGCGAAGCATCGGCCGGCGCGGCTCGGCCGTGTCGTCATGCTGGGAACGCCCAATGGCGGCAGCGAGCTCGCCGACCGGCTGCAGAACGTCGGGCTGTATCGCGCCTATTTCGGGCCGGCAGGCCTGCAACTGGTGACCACGAAAGACGTCACGCTCGCCTCCTTGCCGGCCGCCGACTACGAGATCGGCGTGATCGCCGGCAACCGTTTCCTCGACCCGATCGCCGGGCTGTTCCTGCTGCCATGGCCGAACGACGGCCGCGTCTCGGTCGAGAGCTGCAAGCTCGTCGGGATGACGGACTACACGACCGTCAAGGCCTCGCACGTGGGACTGCTGGTGCATCCGACGTCGTTCCGGCAGACCATCGCGTTCCTGCGTACCGGCCAGTTCGAGCCTGCGCGTCCGCTGCTGCGCGGCGTCATCGATGAGATCGGCCGCCGCGCGGCCTCCTGACGCAAGTTTTCCTTGCTCCTCGCGGCTATCCCGCGACAATCTCGCATCCGACAGCAAGCGACAGGCAAGGCGATGACCGACGACAGCGTGATTCTCGACAAGCGCGGGCAGGCCCTCTGGATCACCATCAATCGTCCGGAGAAGCGCAACGCGCTGAATGGCGACGTCATCGCCGGCATCTCGCGCGGCTATCGCCAGGCGCATGACGATCCCGGGGTGCGCGTGATCGTGCTGACGGGGGCGGGCGACAAGGCGTTCTGCGCGGGCGCCGACCTGCAGAACTCCGGCGCGGCGTTCGCGATGGATTTCTCCCGTCCCAATGTCGACTATGCCGATCTGCTCAGGCTGTCGCAGAATGCCACCAAGCCGGCGATCGCGCGGGTCGGCGGCGTCTGCATGGCCGGCGGCATGGGCCTGCTGTGCATGACCGACATGGCGGTCGCGGCCGACCACGTCCTCTTCGGCCTTCCGGAGGTGAAGGTCGGCGTGTTCCCGATGCAGGTCCTGAGCCTCTTGCAGAGCATCGCGCCGCCGCGTCTCGTCAACGAATGGGCGCTCACGGGCGAGCCGTTCGACGCCAAGGTCGCGCAGGCCGCCGGGCTGCTCAACCACGTCGTTCCCGCCGCCGAGCTCGACGGCAAGATCGACTGGCTGATCGGCCGCCTCGTCGACAAGTCGCCGACAGCCATCCGCCGCGGCAAATACGCCATGCGCGCCATCGCCTCGATGTCGTTCGACGAGTCCATCGCCTATCTCGAAAGCCAGATCGCGCTGCTGGCGATGACCGAGGACGCCAAGGAAGGCCTGAAGGCATTTGCCGAGAAGCGCAAGCCGGTGTGGCCGGGGAAATGATTTCGCTCGTATGATGAGGTCGTCATTCCGGGGCGCGCGTAGGGCGAGCCCGGAATCCATACTCCCGATGGCGGTTATGGATTCCGTGCCCACGCCTTGCAGGCGCGGTCCGGAATAACGCTGGTGGAGACGTGCGCGCGTTCTCAACATCGTCGCCATCGTCGAGCAACAGAATATATTCGTCAGCAATCTCGCGGCGCCGTGCGCCCGAGTCCCGTTCTGGTCTCAGCACTCAGAGATGAAGAGGGCGCAGGGCAGGTGAATCGGCTTATACGTGATCTCTCTGGTGCCCCGGGCTTTCGGGTCACCGTCACGTGCGTGCGGCCTGCCGTCTTTGAGGAGCACTTGTTCCTCGGCTAGCGTGCAACTCTACGCCCGCCACGGGGACCCCACTCCCGGCGCTCGTTTCTGCACAGGCCAAGCGCTCTGAGCGGCATCAATCGGATCATGGGTGACGAGATCAAGGATCTCGTTGTTGGCGAAGCCGATCGCCATGGGGCGCACCACGTCTGCCACCACGCCCAGATCGTAGAATTCGGTTACCGCCCCGTCGATCCGAAACCAGTTTTCGCAGACACCGGTATCGAGATTGATCAATTGGATTCCGCACCACGGTTCGGAATCGGTTTCGGCTAACCGGCGATCCAGTGCGAGACCCTCGAACCGCTCATAGCGAGGTTTCGACAAGCCAACGAAGGCATGGTTGCCGAAAAACGCGAGCCCGCGCACGAAGCCGGGACAGAAGGCCAAAACCTGGAACGTCGCGCCGGCTGCTGAATGCGCGATCCACCCGATCTCCCCTGTGCCCGAGTTAAGCACCCACAATCTCCCGCGATAGAGTCGGGGGGAATGAGGCATCGAGAGACCGCCGATCACTATCTCGTTGGAGTGCACGTCGACGACGATGCCGCCATCGGAGCGACGGTCGCGCCAGCCATCGACGGTATCCGATTTGCTGATCGCGGTAACGTAGCGAGGGGTGCCGTCTTCGATGGCAAGTCCGTTCAGGTGACATCGGTCCTCCTTGACGATCTTCGAAATGAATGAAGGCTTCCACAGCGGCGTGAAGCTGTGCCGTTCCGATATTGAAGCAAGACAATTGTAAAGCGTGTTGACGAAGACGATGCGGCCATCGCTCAGCACCCCGACGTCGTGAACATCGAGCTCGCCGGTGGTGAATATCTGGCGCGGGACATAACAGGCATCGTGCAGATCGTTGATCCGCTGGCCGGGCGCAAGCACGTTCCTGAATTTCAGGATTTGGAACATCGTGGCGAGCAGAATCGTGTCTCTGTCCACGACGCAGAGTCCCATAGCCTTGTGAAAGAGGCGCTCGTGGACCAAGAGCCCGCCATCGACGTTCTGACCGAGGAAATAGAGTTTGCCGGATTGATAGGACGAACCCACGATGGCGATGCGCTGAGAACCAAGAAACTCGGGCAGTCCGGGGGACATGGAGTACCGAAGCGCCTCCCCGCCGGCTTGGCCGACCTGTTCCGCGGGAAGGCGCAGGCCAGTTTGATCGGCGGGCAAAATCTCGTTTGATTCGAATGTCGGCACATCGTCACGACAGCACATGGATGCTTCCCCAAACGGCGGTGGACCCGACAAGAGGCCGCGCCTCTTCAGCGCGGCCCAGGAGAGCGCCTCGAAAGACGGGATCGACCTACGACTTTGTGATCGAAGTGCGGCATCTCCTGGTTGTCGAGTGATTTTTGACATATAAAGGTTGAATTTCCCAGCCCAAGGAGGGGGCGCTTGTCCGACAGGTCTCTATGCCGGCAGCTGGTGCTGTCGTCTTCGATGCTGGTGGGTGCTGTTTCCGGCTATAGCCGCCGGGCCTACTCTGCTTGCGCCAATGTGGGCGGTTCCAATTGGGAATGCTCGGGGGCCAGCACCGCCCAGACGATTTCGGGCGCCAACGCGCACGTGACTGCGCTATCGGGATTCCGCATTACCACCGTCTCCGCGAATGCCCTCACGGTCACCGGCGCTGGCGACCTTTCATATACCGACACGAACTCCTCTCCGTTTACCGCGAGCGCCGGTAACGGACTCAATATGACGACGACAGCCGGCGTTCCGGGCAGCATCACAGTCAATACCAACGGTGATATCACCGCCCTCAACTACGGCATTCGGGGCCGCAACCAGGGCACCGGCGCGCTCAACATCACGACCAATGGCGATGTCGTCAGCACGGGCACAACCGCGGTATCGCGGGGAATCGTGGCGATCAATTTCGGCACTGATCTGACCGTGACGACCGGCGCGGGCTCCAACGTTAGTGGCGCACGCTACGGAATTCTGAGCCGCAACTACGGCACTGGATCGACGACCGTGACGGTCAATGGTGACGTCACGGCCGTCGGCACGACCGGCAGCGATTTCGCGCTTCTCGCGAGAGGGAACGCAGATGTCACGGTGACCACAACCGCCGGAACCGCCGTGAGCGGCCAGGAGAGTGGCATCTTTGCGCGGAGCGATGGCAATGGCGCGGTAAAGATTACCATCTCGGGCGACGTCACAGGAACCAATACGACGGGCATATATGCGAGAAGCGGAACGAGCGGATCGATTGCGATTGCGATCGGTGCCGGAAGCCAGGTGACCTCGAATGGTACGGGGGCGGATGGTTTCGCCATTGATACATCGAGCCTCGTCGTCAGCCCCACGACTCTCACTGTGGCCGGCACGCTCAACGGCGGTGCAGGCGGGGCGGTGCGATTTCATGGTTCGGCGAACCGGCTTGAGCTTCATCCAACCGCTGTGATCAACGGCAACGTTTTCGGCGGCGGCAGCGACACCCTTGCACTGGGCGGCACGGGTACAGCGAGCTTCAACGTCGCAACGGTCGGTACAGGCCTGCAATACCAGGGCTTCGGGACGTTTCTCAAGGAGGGCAGCAGCCACTGGACGCTTACGGGCACCACTCCGCTCATCTCCAGCTTTGCCGTGAATGGCGGCCTGCTCGAGGTTGACGGAAGCATGCCAAACACCTCGGTCACGGTGAATAGCGGCGCACTGCAACTCGGGAATGGCGGCAGCGGCGGCTCGATCGGCGGCAACGTCAACGACAATGGCACCTTCGCGATCAATCGTTCCGACAGCTACACGTTCGGTGGCATCATTTCGGGCACCGGGACGTTCCAACAGCTTGGCTCCGGCTCGACCATCTTCTCTGGCGCGAACACTTATACCGGCGGCACCACCGTCAGCGCTGGGACGCTGCAACTCGGGAATGGCGGCACCAGCGGCTCGATCGTCGGCGACGTGATCAACAACGGAATCTTGGCCTTCAATCGTTCCGACAATTACACCTTCGGTGGAACGATCTCGGGCCCTGGTACCCTTGAGCAGAACGGCAGTGGCACGCTCGTCCTGAGCGGGGACAGCAGCTATACCGGTCCGACGTTCGTCAACGGCGGAATACTGGACGTCACGGGGAGGCTTGCATCGACCGTGTTCGTCAACTCCGGGACCCGGCTCACGGGCAATGGCACGATCGGGGGGCTCGGTGTCGCGAGCAGCGGAGTCGTTGCGCCAGGCAATTCGATCGGGACGCTTAATGTCTCCGGCGATCTATCCTTTGCCTCTGGCTCCGCCTACGAAGTCGAGACCAACGCGACCGGGGCCGCAGACCGGATCGCGGCGACCGGCACGGCAAGACTCAATGGCAATGTTGTTGTCCTGCCGCAAAGCGGTGCCTATGGCTTCCGTACGACCTACAATATTCTCAATGCCGCCGATGGCGTCATTGGTACCTTCTCTGGGGTGAGCAGCAACTCTGCGTTCCTGTTTCCCAGCCTGAGTTATGATGCCAACAACGTGTTCCTCTCGCTGACCCAGTCGACCTTCTTTCCGAGCGTCGCGCGGACGGCAAACCAGCTGGCCGTAGCCACCGCTCTCCAGGAAAGCTCGCCGGACAGCCGGCTTTTCGGCAGCGTTATCTTCCAGACGGCGGCCGGCGCGCAGCAGGCGTTCGACGCGCTATCGGGCGAACTTCATGCCAGCGCACGGACGTCCATTGTTGAAGACGGCCATTACGCCCGGGATGCCGTCCTCGGACGCTTGCGTCAAACTTCGTTTGAGGACCGTTTTGGGGCCTTTGCGGGTTTTGGCTCCGAAGGTCCGGCCGTGATCTACGGTGATGCCGATCGATCCCCGCCGAAGCACCTGGCCTATGTCGATACGGGCAGGCACATTTTCCGCGCTGGCAGCATTCCTTTGTCGGCCAACGCATCCACATCGCGGAATATTGCCTGGTGGGCTCAGGGAGTGGGGGCTTGGGGCACGGTTCATGGTGACGGGAGTGCTGCTGGTATGAGCAGACGCCTGAGCGGCTTCTTCAGCGGAGTAGACGGGCGGCTGGGAGACAACTGGCGGGCAGGCGTTGCACTCGGCTACACCAATTCGAGGATGAGCATCGATGCCCGTGCGAGCTCGGCCGATATCGAGAGCGCATTTTTCGGCGTCTATACAGGGTTGGGCGTGGGTGCCTGGAACGTCCGCTCGGGGGCACTTCTGAGTTTCAGCACGATTGGGAGCGCTCGCTCGATCAGCTATCCCGGTTTTCTCGAACGGGCGACCGGGCGCTATGGCGCGTTCAGCTCACAATTATTTGGTGAGATTGGGTATGATCTAAACCTCGCGAATGCTGTTGTGGAGCCATTCACAGGTTGGTCCTGGATCCATCTCCATACCAATGGCTTCGATGAGGCCGGTGACGTTGCCGCACTTTCCGTCGCATCGCGCGAGGAGGACGTGGGTTATACCGCGATCGGGTCGCGCGCGTCGGCGGTGATTGGATTGTCGGGCGGAATGGCGCTCAAACCTTCAGCATCGCTCGCTTGGCAACACGGGTTCGGCCAGCTTAAGCCGGAAGACTACCTGCTTTTCAGAAGCACGGGCGCTAGATTCGACATCGCCGGGGTGCCGCTCGCCCGCGATGCCGCCCTGGTGCAAACCGCGCTTGATCTGCGCACAGGCGCCAATACTGTCATAGGATTGTCCTATCGCGGCAATCTTTCGACCAGCACCCAGGATCACTCGGTCGAGGGGCACATCAAAATTCAATTCTAGCTCTATCCGGCAAAAGATATTCGGAGCGATGCACGAGGCGATTCGGCATCTTATCGAGACGTGCCTACGATTTGCCCGCGACTGCGCAGCACACTTTCGAGCGTTGCCTGGTTTTGTCCTTGCCGCAGATGAACAATGAGCTTGGATGATCTTCGTTTGCGACTGAAACCTTACAGCAGAATTGGCTACGCAGGTTGCTCCGAGCTTCGCACGGCGTCATGATTGATGGATGCTGCGGCATTCGGATCGAGAGAACATGACGCCATCGGCCGGACATCCCAACGCTGACGGCCTGCGCATCCGGCCGATGCGCCCGGACGAGATTTCGCTCGCCATCGATTGGGCGGCGGCCGAGGGCTGGAATCCCGGCCGGTCGGATGCGGCCTGTTTCGCCGTGGTCGATCCCGGCGGCTTTCTGATTGCCGAGCGTGAGGGCGTGCCGGTCGCAACCGTGTCCTGCGTGAACTACGACGACCGCTTCGCCTTTCTCGGCTTCTACATCGTCCGTTCCGAGCTGCGCGGGCACGGCTACGGCTTGCGGCTCTGGCAGGCGGCGATGGCCCATGCGGGTTCGCGGGTCGTCGGGCTCGACGGCGTGGTCGCGCAGCAGGACAACTACCGGAAATCCGGCTTCAGCTATGCGTATGCCAATATCCGCTACGGCGGGCGACCCGTAGCCCTGCCGCAGTCGGTGGAGCGATCAGGTGTCGTCACTCTGGGCGATGTGTCGTTCGCCGATATCGAAGCGTCAGACGCGACCGTGTTTCCTGCCCCGCGCCGTGCATTCCTGCGGGCCTGGATCGACACGCCCGGTCATCTCGGCCGGGCGCTGATCCGCGACGATACGCTAGCCGCCTGGGGTGTGATCCGTCCGTGCCGCATCGGCTACAAGATCGGTCCGCTGGTTGCCGAGAGGCGCGATGATGCCGAGGCCGTAATCGCGGCTCTGTTGAGCACGGCCGGCGAAGCCGAGGTGTTCCTCGACGTGCCCGCGATCAATTCCGCGGCGGTGGCGCTCGCCGAGAGCCTCGGCCTCAAGCCGGTGTTCGAGACCGCGCGGATGTACACCGGGCCAATCCCGCCGCTACGGATCGAGCGGGTGTTCGGCGTCACCACCTTCGAGCTCGGTTAGCCCAGCGGCCGCGCGAAGCTCAGTTCATGACCGTCGGGATCGGTGAGGTGAAAATAGCGCTCACCCCATTCGGCGTCGCGCGGCTCGGTCGAGGGCGTGAAGCCGGCGCCGAGCGCCTTCGCGTAGACGGCGTCGACGTCGGCGACATGGAAGATGATGCGGCCCCACCAGCTCCATTGCTTGTCCTTGGGCATGGCGATCAGGTTGAGAAAGCCGAAGCCGACCCTGAAACTCGTGAACGGCGTGTGGGCGCCGCCATGAGCGATGTTGTCGAAGCCGAGCGCGCGATAGAAGGCGACGGCACGCGCCATGTCGTGGGTGGCGATGGTGATCGCGCTGATGCTCTCGATGGTCATGAAGGCGCTCCGAGCCCTAGTGGAAGCCGCGTTGCAGGAAAGCGTATCCTGCCGGTGTCAGGCAAGGGCAGCGTCGCGGCTCATCGCCAGCGCCGCCGGCTCATTGCCGCTCCCAACGCAATAAAGACCGCGGCGCCGAGCGCGACCGTCATCGCGCGCGCGACATCACCGGGCACCAGCAGGGTCTGCTGGGCCGCGCCGCGGCTGAACGAACCGCGGGTGCGGTGCAGGCGCGTCACCGGGTGATCGAGATTGTCGGTGCGGTCGGGCACCAGCGGCACATCGGTCTGTTGCCCGGCGATCGCCTTGGCTGCGAGGTAGCGGTCGAGCAAAGCCGGCGCGACGGCGTTACCGAGGATCGTGAGCAGTGTCGGCCAGCCGATCCAATATTCGCGGAAGCCGCCGTCGGCAACGCGATAGACGGCGTCCGCGATCACCTCGGGCTCCACCGGCCGGCCCATCGGGCGTGGCGTATGCGCAAGGTGCGCGCGGGCCCAGTCGAATTGCGGTGTGTTCACCGCGGGCAGATCGACGATGCTGAGCGTGATGCCCGAGCGCTCGTGCATCAGCTCGGCACGCAGCGAGTCGGTGAAGCCCCGGATCGCATGTTTGGCGCCGCAATAGGCCGCCTGCAGCGGAATGCCGCGATAGGCGAGCGCCGAACCGATCTGGATGATGCGGCCTTCGCTGCGCCGGCGCATCGAGCGCAGCGCCGCCATCGTGCCGTGCACGAAGCCGAGATAGGTGACCTCGGTGACGCGGCGGAATTCTTCCGGCGTGATGTCCGCTACGGTCGAGAACACCGTCTCCATGGCGTCATTGATCCAGATGTCGACCGGACCCAGGCGCTGCTCGAGCCGCTCGGCCGCGTCGAACAGGGCCTGCGCATCGGCGACATCGACGGCCTCGTATTCGGCATGGGCAAACCGCGCCTGCAGCTCGCGCTGGACGTCGCGCAGCGCTTCCTCGTCGCGCGCGATCAGGCCGATGCGATCGCCGGCCTCGCCGAAACGCTTCGCGATGGCACGGCCGACGCCTGCGGAGGCGCCAGTGATGATGATAGTGCGAGTTCGTCTGCGAGGCATGTCCGGTTTCTCCACGCGCCCCTTGGTACAAACGTGCGGCGGCCGGCAATGTTTCGGGCCGGTCAAGCCGGCCGAATGAATTCTCCGTCAGCTTTTGACGGCGCCGGGGAGTTCGACGCGCGATCCACCGAGCTCCGAGAGGGCACGCCAGTCCCCTCGAGATCGTTGGAACGGTAGAATTCGCAGAGCTTTGCTGTGCGACCGAGCTCAGCCCGCATTGGCCTTGAGGCCGGCGGCTTCGATGCCGGCGACCGCGCAGATCTCGTCATTGTCGGAGGTATCGCCGGAGACGCCGACGGCGCCGACGAGCGTGGTGCCGTCCATGATCAGCACGCCGCCGGGCACCGGGACCATGCGCCCCTGGGCCAGCGTGTTCACGGCGTCGATGAAATAGGCCTGCTCCTGCGCGCGCTGGAACAGGGCGCGGGAGCCGAGGCCGAGCGCGAGCGCCCCATAAGCCTTGCCGTGCGCGACCTCGGCCCGCATCAGGCTGGTGCCGTCCTGCGCGGCGGCCGCTTTCAGGCAGCCGCGGGCGTCGAGCACCATCACGGCGAGCGGCTTGAGCTTCTTTTCAAGGCCTTTGGCGAGGGTGGCATCGAGGATCTTGCGGGCGGTGTCGAGAGAGAGGTCGGCCATGTCTGTGAGTCCCTGTGTCATTAACTCAAACGAAGCTGCGTAGGGTGGGCAAAGCGTAGCGTGCCCACCATCTTGCGAAGCGGAAGGTCCGCGGTGGGCACGCTTCGCTTTTGCCCACCCTACGGACTACGTAGATGCTCGCCCTCGCTCCAGGCTCATCGCCAGGAGCTGCGCGGCGTGAACGGCGCCACGATTGGCGCCGTCCTGGATCTGGTGGCGGCAGGAGGTGCCGTCGGCGACGATGAACGTTGCAGCGTCGGCCTTGCGCACGGCTGGTAGCAGCGACGCTTCCGCCATTTGCAGCGAGACCTCGTAGGTCTCCGCGCCATAACCGAAGGCGCCGGCCATGCCGCAGCAGGAGGATTCGATGGTCTCGACCTCGAGCTCCGGAATCAGCCGCAGCACCTGCTCGACAGGCTTGAAGGCGGCGAAGGATTTCTGATGGCAATGGCCGTGCAGCAGCGCCTTGCCGGGCAGGGGGGCGAGCGGCAGCGCGAGCCGGCCGCTCTCGGCCTCGCGCGCCAGAAACTCCTCCAGCAGCAGCGCATGTGCGCTGATCGTTTTCGCGGTCGCGTCGTTGCGCAGCGACAGCAGCTCGTCGCGGAGCGTCAGCAGGCAGCTCGGTTCCAGGCCGATGATCGGCACGCCGCGCGATGCGAACGGCGCGTAGGTTTCGACCAGGCGCTGCAGCTCGGACTTGGCTTCGCCGACGAGGCCGGCGGAGAGAAAAGTGCGGCCGCAGCACAGCGGGCGGCCACCATCCGTCGGCTTCGGCACATGCACGCGATAGCCGCCGGCGATCAGCACGCGCAGCGCGGCGTCGAGGTTTTCGCGCTCGTAGACGCGGTTGAAGGTGTCGCCGAACAGCACGACCTCGCGGCCATCAGCCGGACCGAACGCGTCGGCGTCGACACGGAAGGTGTCGCTGCGGAAGGCCGGCAGCTTGCGCCTGGCGCTGATGCCCGCGACGCGCTCCATCAGTGCGCGCAGGGGCGCGACGTGATTGCGCAGGTTCACGAGCGGCGCGAAGCGGGCAGCCATATCGGCATAGCGCGGCAGATAGGCGACGAGCCGGTCGCGCAAGGTGAGGCCATGCGTGGTCGCGCGGGCCGCCAGCACCTCGATCTTCATCTTGGCCATGTCGACGCCGGTCGGGCACTCGCGGCGGCAGGCCTTGCAGGACACGCAGAGCTTCAGCGTCTCCATCATCTCGTCGGACGACAGCGCGCCGGGACCGAGCTGGCCGGAAATCGCGAGTCGCAAGGTGTTGGCGCGGCCGCGCGTGACATCCTTCTCGTCGCGGGTGGCGCGGTAGGACGGGCACATCACGCCGCCGTCGAGCTTGCGGCAGGCGCCGTTGTTGTTGCACATCTCGACCGCGCCCTGGAAACCGCCGGCGGCGCCGGGATAGGCCGACCAGTCGAGTACTGTCTTGATGTCGTCGACGCGGTAGTCCGGCGGATAGCGGAACAGCGAGCGGTCGTCCATCCTGGGCGGATCGACGATGCGGCCGGGATTGAGCACGTTCGCCGGGTCGAAGCGCCGCTTCACTTCCTTGAAGTCGGCGACGATGCGGCTGCCGAACATCTGCTCATGGAATTCCGAGCGCACGATGCCGTCGCCATGCTCGCCGGAATGCGAGCCCTTGTACTCGCGCACCATCGCGAAGGCTTCCTCGGCGATCGCGCGCATCGCCTTCACGTCCTTCTCCAGCTTCAGGTTCAGCACCGGACGGACATGCAGGCAGCCTTCGGAGGCATGCGCATACATCGTGCCGCGCGTGCCGTGCTTGGCGAAGACCTCGTTGAGGCGCGCGGTGTAGTCGGCGAGATGCGGCAGCGGCACCGCGCAGTCCTCGACGAACGACACCGGCTTGCCAGCCTCCTTCATCGACATCATCACGTTGAGGCCGGCGGCGCGGAAGTCGGCGACGGCGGTCTGCAGCGCGGGCTCGGTGATCTCGACCACGCCACCCCATTTGCTTATCTCGTTGCTCCAGGAGAAGCCGAGGTCGCCCATCAGCTCGGAGAGCTGTTTGAGCTTGGCGAGATTCTCGTCCTTGGTCTCCTCGGCGAACTCCACCACCAGGATCGCGTCGGGATCGCCCCGCACGGCCGCCGCGATCACCGGCTGGAACATCGCGATGTCGCGGCCCAGCCCGATCATGGTGCGGTCGACCAGCTCGACGGCGATCGGCTTCAACTTCACCAGATGCTGGGCCGCATCCATCGCCTGATAGAAGCTCCCGAAATGGCAGACTCCGAGCACTTTGGTGCGGATCAGCGGCCACAGCTTGAGCTCGATCCGGGTGGAGAACGCGAGCGTGCCTTCCGAGCCGACCAGCAGGTGGGCCATGTTGTTGGCGGCGTTGCGCGGCGTCAGCGCGTCGAGATTGTAGCCGCCGACGCGGCGCTGCACCTTGGGAAACTTGTCGGCGATCTCGGCCGCCTCGCGCTCTCCCAGCGCCAGCATGTCGCGGAACAGCGCGCGGGCGCCGTCGGGCGCGCTGACGTCACCAAGGTCGCGCGGCACCTCGCCGAAACGCGCCAGCGTGCCGTCGGCCAGCGCGGCGTCGATCGCGATGGTGTTGTCGCGCATGGTGCCGTAGCGCAGCGAGCGGCCGCCGCAGGAATTGTTGCCGGCCATGCCGCCGATCGTGGCGCGCGACGCCGTGGAGACGTCGACCGGAAACCACAGGCCGTGCTTCCTGAGCTGGCGGTTGAGATCGTCGAGCACGATGCCCGGCTCGACCACGCAGGTCCGGGCCTCGACATCGAGCGAGACGATGCGGTTCAGGTGCTTGGAAAAATCGACGACGATCCCCTCGTTGACGGTCTGGCCGCATTGCGAGGTGCCGCCGCCGCGGGGCGTGACGATGCGGCCGTCGTCGCGGGCGATGGCGAGCGCAAGCAGCGCCTCGTCCATCGTGCGCGGCACGACCACGCCCGCCGGGATGACCTGGTAGAACGAGGCGTCGGTGGCGTAGCGGCCGCGGTTGAAGCGGTCGAAGAAGACGTTGCCCGTGATCTCGGCGCGGAGCTTCTGTTCGAGCCTGGACGGACCGGCTTTGGCGTTCGGCATGGTGATCCCTGGTCGGGCCCGGCTGTCGTCCGGCGGGCGCTGTTCCGCCCGGTGTCATTCATTTCCGCAAATGCGTCAATCTGATTGCATGCAAATTTGCGCAATCCCGGGCGTTATTCGACCTTGTCCGGCTTGGCTCCCGCCAGCGGCGGCTGGCTCTCTGCGAAGTAGGCGATCGCAGCCGCGCCCTTGTTGCGCAGATGCTGGAACAGGATGTCCGACAGCTCGCTTCCGGCGCGGCGGCGCAGCGCATCGAGGATCAGCTCATGCTCGCGCATGGCCTCGCTCCAGCGCTCGCGCTTGCGGGCGAAATTGGCGGAGAAGCGCACCCGGCGGATGCGGCCCGCCAAGCTCTCATAGGTCGCATGCAGGGTGGCATTGGCGGCGGCGTCGACGATCGCGCGGTGGATCAACTGGTTCATGCGGAAATAGCCCTGCATGTCCTGTCGCATGTAGAACCCGTACATATCGTGATGAAATTGCTCGATTTCCGCGATCGCTTCATCCGAAATCTTCTCGCAGGCGAGGCGCCCGGCGAGGCCTTCCAGGCCTCCCATCAGGTCGAACAATTCATGGATGTCGGCGGCGCTGAGAGGGCGCACCCGGGCGCCGCGATTGGGCAGCAGTTCGACCAGACCCTCAGCTGCGAGCACCTTCAGCGCTTCGCGCAAGGGCGTGCGGGACACCCCCAGCATTTCGCAAAGCTGGCGCTCGGACAGGCGTCCGCCGTCGGCGACGTGGCCCTCGACGATGTAGTCGCGCAGCCGTGCCAGGATCTCGTCATGCAGCGAGGTCTCGTCCCGCGCGGGCACGGATCGACCGCTTGGCCCTGCCAAGGGTGGCGTCTCGATATCGGGAATCGTGGAATTCATCTTACCCATTGTAGCGGTAGTTACAGATGTGGTCGACCTCATCCGTGAATGCGGTTAAGCTCTTGCACGTCAAGAAATTGAATGCAATCATGGGTGCCAGAATGCCGTCGTCTCCCTGGAGTTCTGCCGTGACCCGTCCCCAAGGCCGTCATTTCCTGCATATTCCGGGCCCAAGTCCGGTGCCCGAGCGGGTGCTGCGGGCCATGGACATGCCGGTGATCGATCACCGCAGCGCCGAGTTCGCCGAGCTGGGGAGGGCCGTGCTCAGCGGCTCGCAGACAATCTTCAAGACCGCCAGCCCGGTGATCATCTACCCCTCCTCGGGCACCGGTGCCTGGGAGGCTGCCATCGTCAACACGTTGTCGCCGGGCGACAGGGTGCTGATGGTCGAGACCGGCCACTTCGCCACGCTGTGGCGGCAGATGGCGGCGCGGTGGGGCATCGAGGTCGACTTCATTCCTGGCGACTGGCGCCGTGGCGTCGATCCCTCTGTCATCGAGGAGAAGCTGGTCGCCGATGCCGGCCATCGGCTCAAGGCGGTGATGGTCGTGCACAACGAGACCTCGACCGGCGCGACCAGCCGGGTCGGCGAGGTGCGTGCCGCCATGGACCGCGCCAAACATCCGGCGCTGCTGATGGTCGACACCATCTCTGGTCTCGCCTCGGCCGACTTCCGCTTCGACGAGTGGAAGGTTGATGTCGCCGTATCCTGCTCGCAGAAGGGTTTCATGCTGCCGCCGGGGCTCGGCTTCAACGCCATCTCGGACAAGGCGCGCCTTGTTGCCAAGGGCAACAAGATGCCGCGCTCGTTCTGGGACTGGGAGGACATGCTGAAGCTGAACGCGAATGGCTTCTTCCCCTATACCCCGGCGACGAACCTGCTCTATGGCCTGCGCGAAGCGATTGCCCTGCTGCTCGAGGAGGGGCTCGATCAGGTGTTCGCGCGCCACCAGCGCCTTGCGGCCGCGACCCGCGCCGCGGTCGAGCATTGGGGCCTCGAGGTGCTGTGCCAGGAGCCAAAGGATTTTTCGCCGGTGCTGACCGCCGTGCTCATGCCGCCGGGCCATGACGCCGATCAGTTCCGCCAGGTCGTGCTCGATAAGTACAACATGTCGCTCGGCTCGGGCCTGTCCAAGGTCGCGGGCAAGGTGTTCCGCATCGGCCATCTCGGCGAGTGCAACGCGCTGACCTTGATGGCTGCGCTGAGCGGTGTCGAGATGGGGCTGCGCGCGGCCGGCGTGCCGCATCGCGCCGGCGGTGTCGATGCCGCGATGGCCCTGCTCGACGAGCCATCGCAGGGCAATGCGCCGAGTCATCTTGCGGCCGTGACATGAGGCCAAATCGCGTGCCGCAAGCCGGGGTGCCCCGCTATGCCGCACTGCACAGAAGAAGGGGATTTGTGTGCATCTGAGGGATGTCAGCCCGGAGCGATCGGTGCTTGCGTCTTCTTTATTGACGCCAGCGGTCTGGCGGGAGAAAAGCGCGGCGAGCGCGTGGCATGCCACGTCCGCGCACCAACCAAATGACCGGGGATGGACGCCAATGACTGTGCACACGGGACGGCATTTTCTTCAGATTCCGGGGCCGACCAACGTACCCGACCGCGTGCTGCGCGCGATGGACATGCCGACCTTGGACCATCGCGGTCCTGAGTTCGCCGAGCTCGGCTTCGCGGTGCTGGCGGCCAGCCAGCGCATCTTCCGCACCAAGCAGCCGGTGATCATCTATCCGTCGTCGGGAACCGGCGCGTGGGAAGCCGCGATCGTCAACACGCTCGCGCCCGGCGACAAGGTGCTGATGGTTGAGACCGGCCAGTTCGCTGTGCTGTGGCGGGGCATCGCCGACAAGTTCAAGCTCGACGTCGACTTCATCCCCGGCGACTGGCGTCATGGCGCCGACATCGCGGCGATCGAGCAGCGTCTGGTCGACGACAAGGCGCACAAGATCAAGGCCGTTTGCGTCGTGCACAATGAGACCTCGACCGGCTGCCTGACGCCGCCGCTCGAGGTGCGCAAGGCGCTCGACCGGTCCGGCCACCCGGCGCTGCTGATGGTCGACACCATCTCCGGCCTCGGCTCGATGGAGTATGAGCACGACGCGTGGGGCATCGACGTCTCCGTCGCGGGCTCGCAGAAGGGCCTGATGCTGCCGCCGGGCCTCGGCTTCAACGCCGTCTCGGAGAAGGCGCTCGCCGCCGCCAAGGCCAATCCCGGCATGCGCTCCTACTGGGACTGGCAGGAGATCATCACTTTCAACAAGCTCGGTACCTTTCCCTATACGCCGGCCTGCAATCTGCTGATGGGCCTCAACGAGGCGCTGAAGATGCTGGAGGAGGAGGGCCACGAGAACGTGTTCGCCCGCCACCGCCGCCACAGCCTTGCGACGCGCGCCGCTGTGAAGGCATGGGGCCTCGACACGCAATGCGCCGATCCGCAGGCGCATTCGCCGGCGCTGACCGGCGTCGTCATGCCCGACGGCCATGATGCCGATCAGTTCCGCAAGACGGTGCTGGAAAACTTCGACATGTCGCTCGGCACCGGCCTCAACAAGATCAAGGGCAAGGTCTTCCGCATCGGCCATATCGGTCATTTCAACGACCTGATGCTGATGGGCACGCTCGCCGGCGTCGAGATGGGCCTGGCGCTCGCCAACGTGCCGCATCGTGCCGGGGGCGTGCTTGCGGCGATGGATGTTCTCAAGGCGCGCGAGGCCGCGCCGATTCCGAAGGTGGCCTGATGACCGCGCCTGTGACCGGCTCCGACGATCTCATCTATGCCGTCGACGACGGCATCGCCAAGATCACCTTCAACCGGCCGCAGGCGCGCAACGCGATGACGTTCGCGATGTACGACCAGATGGCCTCGATCTGCGAGGCCATCAATGGCGATCGGTCGATCAAGGCGCTGATCCTGACCGGGGCCGGCGACAAGGCCTTCGCTTCGGGCACCGACATTTCACAGTTCCGCGCCTTCAAGACCGCGCAGGATGCGCTCGACTATGAGGCGCGGATCGACCGCGTGCTCGGCACGCTGGAACTGTGCCGTGTGCCGGTGATTGCGGCGATCGCGGGCGCCTGCACCGGCGGCGGCGCCGGCATCGCCGCCTGCTGCGACATCCGTATCGGCACAGAGACCACGCGCATCGGTTTTCCGATCGCGCGTACGCTCGGCAACTGCCTGTCGATGTCGAACATTTCGCGCGTGGTCTCGCTGATTGGGCCTGCGCGCACCAAGGATCTCATCTTCAAGGCGCGGCTGGTCGAGGCGCCCGAGGCGCTGGCGCTCGGTCTGCTCAACGAGATCGTGCCCGACGTCGAGACGCTGCAGACACGCGCGCTGGAGACCGCGAAGCTCATCGCCTCGCACGCGCCGATCACCCTCGAGGTGACCAAGGAGGCGGTGCGCCGCATCCGCCGGACCCTGTCGCGGGACGAGGGCGAGGATTTGATCCTGCGCGCCTATATGAGTGAGGATTTCCGCGAGGGCATGGAGGCGTTCCTCAACAAGCGGACGCCGAACTGGAAAGGCAAGTAGTCCGATGCCGTGCTTGCGACCTTATGCCGAGGAACATGAGGCCGCATCGTGCTTGTGTTCTTGAACTGACCACAATAAGCCAGCAGTATCCTGGTAGGATGCAAGCTGGCGTTTCGAACGGGGAAGAAAACACGTGCGCAAACTGATCAAGATCGCGGCCGCGACGGCGGCCATTTTCACAAGCGCTCCGGCCTTTGCCGGCTGGGAGCCGACCAAGCCGGTCGAGATCGTCGTCGCCGCGGGCGCCGGCGGTGCATCCGACCAGATGGCGCGGATGATGCAGGCTGCCATTCAGAAGAACAATCTTCTGAAGCAGCCGGTTGTCGTGTCGCTGAAGGGCGGCGCGTCGGGCGCCGAAGCCCTGATGTACATGAAGTCCAGCGACGGCGATCCGAACAAGATCCTGATCGCCTATTCGCTGATCTACATGCTGCCGCTGTCGGCCAAGCTGCCGTTCGACTGGCACGAGCTGTCGCCGGTTGCGGTGATCGCACTCGACCAGTTCGTGCTGTGGGACAACGTCAACGGCCCAAAGACGGTGAAGGAGTTCATCGATGCCGCCAAGGCGTCGGCCTCGCCGTTCAAGATGGGCGGTACCGGCTCCAAGCGAGAGGACCACGTGCTGACCGTCTTCATGGAGAAGAAGACCGGCGCCAAGTTCTCCTATCTGCCTTACAAGTCGGGGGGCGAGGCCGCGACCCAGCTGGTCGGCGGTCACACCGAATCCAACGTCAACAATCCGTCCGAAAATCTCGAAGTCTGGCGCGCCGGCCAGGTGCGTCCGCTGTGCGTATTCGACAAGGAGCGCATCTCCTACACGACGAAGGTCACCGAAACGCAGTCCTGGAACGACATTCCGACCTGCAAGGAGCAGGGGCTCGACGTGCAGTACCTGATGCTGCGCGGCATGTTCCTGCCGGGCAAGGTGACGCAGGAACAGCAGGAGTTCTACATCGACCTGTTCAGCAAGCTGGTGCAGACATCGGAGTACAAGGACTACATGGAGAAGCAGGCGCTGAAGCCGATCTTCCTCACTGGCAAGGACATGCTGCAGTTCCTCGAAGAGGATGGCTCGCTCAACAAGCAGCTGATGACGGAAGCGGGCTTCGTCGCCAAGTAAGGCTGGACGGGGCGAGGGGATGAGGAGGATCGATGTCCAACGCTGAGCTCGAGATTGCCGTCGACGATCCGACCGCGCCGGAGGAGAATTCTCCGGCCGTCACCTCTACCGGGACCGTCGACGTCGCGGTGTCGCTGCTGCTGCTCGCGCTCGCGGTCGTGCTCGCCTGGGACAATTGGCGGACCGGTGCGTCCTGGGACTCGACCGGTCCGGAGCCCGGCTACTTTCCGTTCTATCTGTCGGTGATCCTCGGCGGCGCCAGCCTTTACGGGATCGGCGCCGCCTTCCTGTCGAGCAAGGAAGCAGTCGAGACCTTCGTGACGCGCGCGCAACTGCGCCGCGTGATGGCCGTGTTCGTGCCGACCTTGTTGTTCTGCATCGCGATGCAGTTCCTCGGCATCTATGTCGCGAGCTTCCTGCTCATCGCCGGGTTCATGCGCCTCGTCGGCAAGATCGCGATCTGGAAATCGCTGCTCACGGCGTTCCTGTTCAGCGCCGTGATGTTCGTGACGTTCGATGTCGTGTTCGACGTGATCATGCCGAAGGGCCCGCTCGAAGCGGCGTTCGGGTACTGATACCGGTCTCTCCCCGTCATTGCGAGGAGCGAAGCGACGAAGCAATCCAGGGCTGCGCATTCGACTCTGGATTGCTTCGCTGCGCTCGCAATGACGGCAAAATAGCTGGAATGGAATCATGGAAGCCTTGGGTCTGCTGCTGCACGGGTTCGCGGTCCTCCTGACCTGGAAGACGCTGCTCTTGATGATGGTCGGGCTGGTGCTCGGCGTCTTCGTCGGCGTGCTGCCCGGGCTGGGCGGCCCCAACGGCGTCGCCATCCTGCTGCCGCTGACCTTCTCGATGGACCCGACCTCGGCCATCGTGATGCTGTCCTGCATCTACTGGGGCGCGCTGTTCGGCGGCGCCATCACCTCGATCCTGTTCAACATTCCCGGTGAGGCGTGGTCGGTGGCGACCACTTTCGACGGCTATCCCATGGCGCAGCAGGGCAAAGCAGCGGAAGCGCTGACCGCCGCCTTCACCTCGTCGTTCATCGGCTCGCTGGTCGCAGTGATGCTGATCACCTTCCTGGCGCCCTGGATCTCGTCGTTTGCGCTGAAGTTCGGTCCGCCTGAATTCTTCGCCGTGTATCTCCTGACCTTTTGCTCGTTCGTGGGCCTGGGACGCGAGGACAAGCACAAGACGGTCATTGCGATGGCGCTCGGTCTGCTGCTTGCCGGCGTCGGCATGGACACCGTGTCCGGTCAGTTGCGGATGACCTTTGGCTCGACCGATCTGTTGCGCGGCATCAACTTCCTGGTCGCGGTCATCGGCCTGTTCGGCATCAGCGAGATCCTGCTGACGATGGAGGAACGCCTGGCGCTGCGCGGTCACGCCGCCGCGATCTCCTTGCGCACGGTGCTCGCCGTCTGGAAGGACCTGCCGAAATACTGGATGACGCTGCTGCGTTCCTCAGTGATCGGCTGCTGGCTCGGCATCACGCCGGGCGGCGCGATTGCGGCCTCCTTCATGGGCTACAACCTCGCCAAGCGCTTCTCCAAGAACCAGGACAGTTTTGGCAAGGGCCGTATCGAGGGCGTGTTCGCACCCGAGACCGCAGCGCATGCCTCGGGCACCGCGGCGCTGTTGCCGATGCTGGCGCTCGGCATTCCCGGCTCGGGTACCGCGGCGATCCTGCTCGGTGGCCTGATGGTGTGGGGCCTCAATCCCGGCCCGCTGCTGTTCGTGGAGCACAAGGACTTCGTCTGGGGCCTGATCGCCTCGATGTATCTCGGCAATGTCGTCGGCCTCGTGCTGGTGCTCTCCACCGTGCCGATCTTCGCCTCGATCCTGCGCGTGCCGTTCGCGGCGGTGGCGCCGATGATCGTGGTGTCCTGCGCGATCGGCGCCTACGCCATCCAGAACGCGATGTTCGACGTGTGGCTGATGCTCGGCTTCGGCGTCGTCGGCTATGTCTTCAAGAAGATCAAGATCCCGCTGGCGCCGTTCACCTTGGCGCTGGTGCTCGGTAGCCGTGCCGAGGATGCATTCCGGCAGTCGATGATCATCTCCGGCGGCAACATGAAGGTGTTCTGGGCCAACGGTCTCGTCGGCACCATCACGACGCTGGCGATCCTGCTGCTGTTCTGGCCGCTGATCGATCGGCTGGTGGCGAGCTTCGGCAAGTCCAGCGCGCCTGCGGCGAAGGCCGAGGCGTAGGGCAAGCTGGCCGCGACGTATTGGGCCTCATAATTCGAGACGCGCCGCGCTCGACCGTTGCCATTTTCGTTGGTCTGGGCGCGGCGCTCCTCACCATGACGGGCTAGGGACCGAGCGGCCGCCTTACACGAGGCCATGAACACGCCGACCGCGTATTCATGGAGAGGATCTTGATCGCGCCGCGGATTCAGACCTCGTCCTGAGGAGCCCGCCCCTTGGCGGGCGTCTCGAAGGACGGGCGCGGGAGAGGTGAGCGCCGCGCCAGCTCTCACCACGCGTAGCGCACGGTCCCTTTGCCTGCATAGGAGCGCGTGACGTTCGAGAGCTCGCTCTCCAGTGTGGCCATTGCGCTCCAGCCGTTCAGCCAATTCATCTCGATCGATGTGGTCGCTAGCGCGGAATCGCGCGCCTGCGCTGCGCCGTTCACGACGAAGCTCGCGCCCGGCAGCGTCTGGAAGGTCGCGGCGACTGAACGATCGGGATTGAAGTCGTGCGCCCAGGCGAGTCGGCCGCGCAGGGTGAGAGTGCCATCGCTCAAGGCATAGGACTTGTCAGTCCGCAGGCCGAGCTCAGTGCGCGTATCAGCGACCGTCTTGCCGTTGTAGCTCAGCGCGAACGTCGAGGCCCCGGCGACGGCTTGCTCGACGTAACCGGGCAGCCGCAGGCTCGTGACCTGCGCCGCTGCGTACGGCGTCAATCCGATGCCGCCGACCGGCGCAAGGAAGCGGGTGCCGCCCTCGATGCGGCCGGTCCAGGCGTGGGCCTGATAGGTCGCGCGCAGCCGGTCGGCGCCGGCGATGGTGACGGCACGGTCGGTGGTGACGTCCTGCCAGCCATAGGCCAGGGCGGCTCTGAGATAGCTCGGGCCGATATGATGATGCAGATAGGCGCCGGCTTGGAATAGGTCAGAACGGCCGGAGCCGAGGCCGCCGACGCTGAAGTTGGTGCCGCCGCCGCCGAGCGCGAAGCCTGCAATGGTCTGCGGCGCGATCCGGTAATCGGCGCCGACAGCGGTGCCGGCGATGCGGCTGGTGGTGTCGCTGGAGCCGACGCCCGCATTGCCGCTGGTCGATTGTGAGCCGCCGAAGCCGGCCGCCCAGACATTCCAGCGCTGCGCGAAGTCCGCCGGCCTGTCGTCGGTCAGCATCGCAAAGGCATCGGTGCGCTTGCGCGTGGGGTCCGCATAGCTGCTCGCGCTGCCACTGCCGGTACCGCGGCCAGCACGCTGTGCGAACGGATCGGTCAGCAGTCCCGCGAACTGGCTCATCGCGTTGAACGTCGTCTGCTGGCTCCCCGTCGCGCTCTCACCGGACGTCTGTGTGAGCCCGGCTTGATTCATCTTGCCGAACACGACCGGAATGTCGCCGCTGCGATCGAAGAAGGCCGAGAGCGTATCGCCGACCGCCTTCTGATTGCCGTTGAGTCCGCCAGGCAGGGCGAAGGCGAGGATCAGGTCGAGATAGACGTTGTTGGCATCGTAGCTCAGGCTGGTCTTGAAGCCGGAGGGCAGGTTGGTCTTCACCACCGAGCCGAAGCTGCCCGTAATGCCGCCGCTCGTCGTCAGAATGGTGTAGCGCTTGTCGACATAGCCGCCGGCGTCGAACTCGGCCTTGACGGTCGCGCCGCCGAGCGTGGCCGATCCGGTGACGCTGGCGAACGAGGCCGTCGTCGGATCGATCTGCACCAGATAGAACGCGCCGGACTGGAAGGCGAGGTTGCCGACGATAGTCATCAACGACCCCGCGGTGCCGTTGCCGGGCGCCAGCGTGCCGCCATCGTTGATGCCGACGGTCATGGGTGGATCGACCAGGCCCGCGCCCATCAGCGTGCCGCCGGCGTTGACGGTCACACCGGACGTGTTGGTGATCGCGCCCTCGACGTCGAGCACGCCGCCGTTGATGATGGTCGCACCCGTGTAGCTGCTGGTGCCAGTGAGCGTCATCCGGCCGTTGCCGGTTTTGGTGAAGCCGCCGCTGCCGGAGACCGTGCCTGAGAAGGTCGTATTGCCGTTGTTGCCGCCTGATGTCAGCGTGCCCGCGCCGAGCAGGACGCTGCCGCTGCCGGTGAGCGAGCCGATGGACTGATCAAAACCGTTGAGATCGAGCGTCGCACCCGGCGCGATCATGAACGCGCTGGCCGAGGCGAGCACGCCGGAGGCGCCGGCCTGCAAGGTGCCGGCGCCGATCGTGGTCGCGCCGGTGTAGCTGGTCGGCCCGTCGAACCGCATCGTGCCGGTGCCGACCTTGGTGAAGCCGCCGCTGCCGGAGATCGTGCCGGTGTAGCTCGTGCTGGCGTTGTCGCCGCCTGACGTCAGCGTGCCCGCGCCGAGCAGCACGGCGCCGCCGCCCGTCAGCGAGGCGATCGTCTGATTGAAGCCGTTGAGATCGAGAGTGCCGCCATTGTCGACCTCGATGGAGCTCGAGGGGGCGAAGGCGCCGGCCGCGCCGGCGCGCAGCGTGCCGCCATCGACGATGGTCGGCCCGGTGTAGGTGTTGGGGCCGCCGAGTGTGAGCACGCCCGGGCCGCTCTTGACGAAGGTGCCACTGCCCGAGATCGTGCCCGAGAACACGGTGGCGCCGCCATTGTCGCCGATCGCCAGCGACCCGTTGGTTCCGAGGAGGACGCTGCCGCTGCCGCCAAGTCCGCCGATGGTCTGGCCCGTGCCATCGATGTCGAGCGTCGCACCGCTCGCGATCATGTAGCTGCTGGCGACCGAGAGAACGCCGGACGCACCGGTCCGCAGGGTGCCGCCGCTGATGACGGTGTCGCCGGCAAAAGTGGTCGTCCCGGTCAGCGTCAGGGTGCCCGCGCCGAGCTTGGTCAGTCCGCCGCTGCCGGTGATCGTGCCGCTGAGCGTGGCGTTGTTGCCGTTGGTGTCGAAGCTGCCGCCGCCGGCATTGAGCGTGATGTTGCGGCTGGAGCTGAAGCCCGCGAGATATTGCAACGTGCCGCCGCCGAACGAGAGCCCGCCGGAGGCCGCGCCGAGGCTGGCGTCGGAGGAGACCGCGAGCGCACCCTGGTTGATGGCCCAGGGCGTGACGGCGGTCGTGGTGCCGGTCAACGTCCAGGTGCTCGTGCCGGTCTTCACGAAGCTCGAGAAGCCTTGATACTGCGCCGAGGCGCCGATCGTGGACGCGTCGAAGGTGCCGTTCACAGCGCCGCCGAGCCGGAAGGTGTCGCTGCCGGTGCCGACCACGTTGCCGTTGATGATCGAGCTCGCCCAGATCTCCAGCGTGTTGCTGCCGCCGGTGAAGGTGATTGCGTTGGCGCTGGTCACGGCGACGCCGCCGGTATTGAACCCGGCCGAGATCGTGCCGCTGTTGATGATGGTGAGATTGGCGCCGGTGACGCCGGCCCCGGCCGGACGGTAGTCGCCGTCGTTCGCATTTGGGCCAACGCCCTTGTTTCCTGAAGCGCCACCGCTGATGCTCCCGGAGTTGATCAAGGTTCCACCGGCTGCGAAGACCGCGCCTGCACCGCCATTGCCGCCATCGCCACCGGCGTGGAATTGGATGCTGTTGGCGGTGTTGCCGCCATCGCCGCCTACGCCACCGAAAATTGCGCCAGAATTGACCAGGATACTGGTGCCGGTCAGATAGACGCCGTAACCACCATCGCCGCCGTCGCCTCCACGACCAGTGCCGTTGGCGACGCCGCCGGGACCGCCGCCACCAGCAGTGATCACCCCAACGTTCGTGTACGTCAGGCCGCTGCCATCCACGACCACCCCGTAGCCGCCCGCTCCACCGCCGCCGGCTCCGAAGCTAAGGCTGGTCGAGCCGCCCCGTCCGCCATTGCCGCCGGTTACGGTTGTCGAATTGACGTCGTTCGTGATGACCACCGCGCCATGAGCGCCACCACCGCCACCGCCGCCGCCGGTGCTCCCGCTGCCGCTTTCGCCGGCATGTCCCCGCTCGCCCGCGCCGATGCCGCCTTGGCCCCCCAGGGTCTGGCCCGTGCTGTCACCTCCGCCGTTGCCGCCGTTCACACCCGCGCCGCCGCCGCCGCCTCCTTGCGCAATGTTGGCTCCGGCACCGCCATCGCCGCCCGAACCAGTGGCCGAACTCGTGCCGCCATTCCCAGTCGCTGCGCCGCCGTCGCCGCCACTCGTCGCCTGGGCGAGGACTGGGCTGGCGAGCATGACGGTGAGTAGCGCTGTCGTCGCTGCCAGCCAACGCAACTGAGTACGTCGGAGTGAATCGGCCGATGTCTCGTTCTTCAATCTGCCTGGGATCAGCACTTCAGCCCTTCGCGCGACTCGATATCAGGCCGGTGCCGATCGACGGACGCAGGCCGTCGTCCAAAGCACGCAAATTTGCGGGGACGGGAATTGTGACTTTTTGGGTGAATTGAGCGGCAGTGCAGATCGTAATCGGACTGTGGCACCGCCGACACGTTTACGAGAGGCCGGATCGGCAGCGACGGACCGTTGTTCGAATCGCTTCCGCGCTTCTCCAGAGGTTGTGTCTTTGCGATGACAGTATTTTAGGCAGCACAGTGGTAGGCTTCATTCATGGGCAGACGTCGTGCTGCTCACGCGCGGTGCCTGATCTTTGGTCATCGCGCCCTGATGTTTCCTCCCGAGACGATCACCTTGCCCGGCGCGTGCGTCGGGCTTTTTTTTGCATTCGGTGGATCAGGGTTCGCAGCTCATCCCGTCACCCTCGAAAGGAAAAAGCCTCCGTCCGGCTTTTCGGAACGAAGGCTTCGAGCAAAGGTGATGTAGGTCAGCGAGGACGCGAACCCGAGGCAGGTCAGCCTCAGTTGGCCTTCTCCGCGACCGGCATGTGGTACCAGTCGGACTCGTTGTCCAGCATCGTCTCATCGAAGGGCAGCGCGCCGTCGTGATTCAGAGCGGCGGCGTTGACGTCGCGGACGATATCCATCGCCGACAGAAACTCGTTCAATTCCGATGCGCTCATGACCCGCTACTCCTCAAGCCCGCGGGCCCCGGGGGTCCGCGATCAACTGATGAGAAGAGGTTAACGCGGTCTCGCTCTGGCCTCAATCCCGCCCAGGTCGAAGTTCCAACGTGGTGACATCTGGGCCACAGCGGCGGGATGCCGCAGCTTGGTCATATTGCACTTGCTCACACGACGCGATGCAGCCGGAGATCGGCGATCTCGCCGTCGGTGAAGCCGAATTCCGAAAGGATCTCCTCGGTCTGCTCGCCGAATTCCGGCGGCCGCGCCGCCATCCGGCTCGGCGTGCGCGACAAGGTGAAGGGCTGCGCCACCAGCGTGATGTCACGGCCGTCGTCGCTGGCGACCTGCTGCGCCATCCCGAGATGCTTCACTTGCGGATCCTCGAACATCTGATCGATCGCGTAAATCGGGCCGCAGGGCACGCCGGCGGCGTTGAGCTCGGCGACCCATTGCTCGCTCGTCTTCGCCAGCGTGCGCGCGTTGATCTCGGCGTTGAGCGCATCGCGGTTCTTCGAGCGCGCCGGCGCGGTGGCGTAGTCCGGATTGTCGATCCATTCGGGCGCGCCGAGCGTCTGGCACAGCCGCTCCCAGATCCGTCCCCCCGTGGCGGCGATGTTGATGTAGCCGTCGGAAGTCTTGAACACGCCTGTCGGGATGCTGGTCGGATGGTTGTTGCCGGCTTGAGGAGCGACCTCCTTCTCCATCAGCCAGCGCGCGGCCTGGAAGTCGAGCATGAAGATCTGCGCCTGCAACAACGAGGTCTGCACCCACTGGCCCTCGCCGGAGACCTCGCGCTCGAGCAGCGCGGTGAGAATGCCCATCGCGCAGGACAGGCCCGCCGAGAGATCGGCGATCGGGATGCCCGCACGCATTGGCCCTTCACCGGGCGCGCCGGTGATCGACATCAGCCCGCCCATGCCCTGCGCGATCTGATCGAAGCCGGGCCGCTTGGCATAGGGGCCGTCCTGGCCGAAGCCGGAGATGCTGCCATAGACAATGCGCGGATTGACCTTGCGCACCGCCTCGTAGTCGATGCCGAGCTTGGTCTTGACGTCGGGGCGATAGTTCTCGATGACCACGTCGGCCTGCTTCGCCAACCGCATGAACACGTCGACGCCTTTGGGATCTTTCAGATTGAGCGTCATCGCGCGCTTGTTGCGATGCAGGTTCTGGAAGTCGGAACCGCGGCGCGGGCCGCCGAGCGCCTCGCCGCCGTCTTCCATCATGGCGTCGATCTTGATCACGTTGGCGCCCCAATCGGCGAACTGCCGCGCGCAGGTCGGGCCGGCGCGCACCCGCGTCAGATCGAGCACGGTGAAGCGGGACAGGGCTTTGGACGCGCGCGGAAAGGCCATGCGGACGAACTCCGAGAGACGGGACATGGCTGTATAGGAGAGCGCGCGTGATGCGGCAATTGCGTGGGGGCGGTGCGCGCCGCCGCGCTCATGCCGCTGGTGCAGGGCTTCCCGCTACGGGGACAATGAGAGGAATTCACCGCTCGTCGGCGATCACCTTGCCGTCGTTGGGCAGCGCGCCTGGCGCGACCAGCTCGATGCCGCCGCCGAGCTTGGTGATGTTGCGCAGGCTGGCTGAGAGCGCGTCCTGCAGGCCATCCGGCGGCGAGGCGCATTCCGCCTGCAGCGTCATCGCGTCGGTCTCGCCGGCACGGGTCACGACCAGCCTGAGGCGGCCGAGCTCCGGGTAGCGCTTGCCGATCTCGGCGACCTGCTCGGGGCGCACGAACATGCCCTTGATCTTGGTGGTCTGGTCGGCGCGGCCCATCCAGCCCTTGATGCGCATGTTGGTGCGGCCGCAGGCGCTGATGCCGGGCAGGGCGGCGGTGAGGTCGCCGAGGGCCAGGCGAATCCAGGGGTGATGAGGATCGAGCGACGTGACGACGATCTCGCCGACATCGCCTGGCGCCACCGGATCGCCGGTGCCGGGGCGGACGATCTCGAAGATCAGGTCCTCGTTGACGACCATGCCGTCGCGCGCTGCGGTCTCATAGGCGATGATGCCGAGATCGGCGGTGCCGAACGCCTGATAGGCATCAATGCCGCGCGCCTTGATCTCGGCCTGCAGCGACGGCGGGAACGCCGCGCCAGACACCAGCGCGCGCTTGAGCGAGGAGACGTCGCGGCCGGCGCTGGCGGCGGCATCGAGCAGGATCTTGAGGAAGTCGGGCGTGCCGCTGTAGCCGATCGGGCGATAGGCCTCGATCAGCTCGAACTGCGCCTCGGTGTTCCCTGGTCCCGCCGGAATGACAGCGCAACCGAGCGCGCGCGCCGAGGCATCGAAGATGAAGCCGCCCGGCGTCAGATGATAGCTGAAGGTGTTGAGCACGACGTCGCCACTGCGCAAGCCCGACGCGAACAGCGCGCGGGCGCCGCGCCAGGGATCGTTGTGCGCTGCCTCCGGCTCGAAGATCGGTCCGGGCGATGTGAACAGGCGCGAGAACGCGCCGGGCGCCTGCGCGACGAAGCCGCCGAACGGCGGGGCAGCTTTGTGCAGCGCCGGCAGCTCCGATTTGCGCAGCACCGGCAGCTGCGCAAGCGCGGCGCGGGTCGTGATGTCCCGGGGATCAATGCCCTGCAGCAGCGCGGCATACGCGGGCGCCGCGATCGCCGCGCGCAGCACGTCGGGCAGGCGGCCGAACAGCTCCTGCTCGCGGGCTGCGGGATCACGGGTTTCGAGGGCGTCGTAGTGGGGCATCGTACCCAGTCCTTGAATCTTGCGATCGTCATGCCCGGGCTTGTCCCGGGCATCCACGTCGTTCGTCGTTGCGGCTCACGCGTGGATGGCCGGGTCAAGCCCGGCCATGACGAGGAGAGAGTTCGGCTACAGCCACCGCTTCCGCCGCTTGAAGCTCTTCAGGTTCTTGAAGCTCTTGCGCTGGTCGCCGGCGCCGCCGAGGTAGAATTCCTTGACGTCCTCATTGTCGCGCAGGCTGTCGGCGGTGCCGTCGAGAACCACCTTGCCCTGCTCCATGATGTAGCCGTGGCTGGCCACCGACAGCGCCGCGCGCGCGTTCTGTTCGACCAGCAGGATGGTGACGCCGAGATCGCGGTTGATCTCCTTGATGATCGCGAACACTTCCTTGACCAATAGCGGCGACAGTCCCATCGACGGCTCGTCCATCAGGATCATCTTCGGCCGCGCCATCAGCGCGCGCCCGATCGCCAGCATCTGCTGCTCGCCGCCGGAGAGATAGCCGGCGAGGCCGGTGCGCTCCTTCAGCCGCGGGAAATAGTTGAACACCATCTCGATGTCGCTTGCGACCTCGCGATCGGATCGCGTGAAGGCGCCGAGCTTGAGGTTCTCCAGCGACGTCATGTCGGAGACGATGCGGCGCCCCTCCATGACCTGGAAGATGCCGCGGCGAACGATCTTCTCCGGATCGATGCCGTCGATGCGCGCGCCGTCGAACATGATCTCGCCGCGCGTGACCTCGCCGTCCTCGGTCTTCAACAGGCCGGAGATCGCCTTCAGCGTCGTCGACTTGCCGGCGCCGTTGGCGCCGAGCAGCGCGACGATCGCGCCCTTGGGCACATCGAGGCTGAGCCCGCGCAGCACCAGGATGACGTCGTCATAGACGACCTCGATGTTGCGGACGGAGAGCAGGGGGGCTGCTGTCGCGCTGGCTGCGCCGGTTCGCGGAGTGTCGAGTGTTTCGGTCATTGTGGCTGTCCACCGCTGTCGTCCCCCGCGCAGGCGGGGGACCCAGTATTCCAGAGACGCCGATGCTTGATCGATGAGCCGCGGCGTACTGGATCCCCGCTTTCGCGGGGATGACGATCGTGTGTGGGGCGACTGCTGAGTTCACTCAACCGTCGCCGATCAACTTACCAACCAGCCCATTCCGCCTTGCGCGGCAGCTCGATGGTCTTGACCTTCTCGAGCTTGATCACGCCCTTGGCCATGAGGTCGTTGAGGTCGCCATCGGTCGGACCCGTCACGCGGGCGCGATAGAGGTCGACCTTCATGGTGCCGCGGTGGTCCTTGTCCGTCCAGGTCGACGGGCTGCAGACGCCCTCCATCCCGGCCGGCACCCAATCTTTCTTCTGATAGAAGCCCTTGGCAACGTTCTCGCCGGTGGCACCGCCGTTCTTCGCAGCCCACTCGATCGCCTCCTTCATGTAGAGCGAGGAGCAGACCGCGGCGACGTAGTGCACCGGGCGGTAGACCTTGCCGGTCGGGTCGGACATCTTCGAGATCTCCTGCACCGTCTTCATGCCCGGCGCATCGCCACCCCAGGCCACCGAGGTGCGCAGCGGGAAGATCACGCCGTCGGCGGCAGCGCCCGCGGTCTTGGCGGCGTTCTCGTCCATGCCCCAGACGTTGGACAGGAACTGCACGTCGACGCCGGCATTCTTGCAGGCCTTCATCACCGAGATGTTGGAAGCCGCGGTGTTGCCGAGATAGGCGTAGTTGGCGCCGGAGCTCTTCAGGCTCAGGCACTGCGCGCTGTAGTCGCCCGGCGCCAGCGCGAACACCAGCGGCGGCAGCACCTCGAAGCCGAGCTCGGTGGCGAGCGCCTCGCCGGCCGCCTTCGGCGCGTTGGGGTAGGGGTGGTTGGCGCCCATGTGGACGAATTTCGGCTTGCCCGGCTTGCCCTTGGCCTTCCAGTCCTCGGCCGCCCAGGTCAGCTCGGCGCGCAGCGCATCCGAGTAGCTCGGGCCGTAGAAGAAGTTGTACGGCGCCGGCTTCGCCTTGCCGCTGGTGCCTTCCGGATCGGTCAGCGCGGCAGCGTAGGAGCCGGACATGTCCGGGATCTTGTCGTTGGCGAGGAAGCCGGTCAGCGCCTCGGTGTCGGCGGTGCCCCAGCCCATGATCGCCGCGACCTTGTTGTCCGGTGCCGACCACTTCTTGTACAACGCGATCGCGCGCGGCACCTGGTAGCCATAATCGTTGCTGTCGACTGCGAGCTGCTTGCCGCCGATGCCGCCGTTCTTGTTGACCCAGGCGAAGGTGTCCGCGACGCCCTGGCCGTAGGGCGTGCCGACGTCGGACGTGCCGCCTGAGAGATCCTGCAGATGGCCGATCGCGATCTGCTGCGCCTGCGCCGATGGGGCGAATGCGCCCGCCAAGAGCGCCAGTGCCGCCGAGCCGAGCCATGATTTGATCGTCATAGTGCTTCCTCCTGTGGTGGGTTCGGGCCGGATTGCCGCCGGTCCCTGTTGGTTGGAATCAATGTGAGAACGGATAGAGCTTCCAATAGGTCTTGATCTGGCGCCAGCGATGCGCGAGCCCGTCGGGCTCGAACATCAGGAAGCCGATGATGATCAGGCCGATCGCGATCTCGCGCAGAAAGGTGATGTTGTTGTTGAGCGCGAGCGCCTTGTCGATCGCGCCGCCCTTGAGGAGATGGCTGAGCCACTCCATCGATTCCGGCAGCAGAACGACGAAGGCGGTCCCCATCAGCGTGCCCATGATCGAACCGGTGCCGCCGATGATGATCATCGCAAGGAACAGGATCGAGCGCTCGATGCCGAAACCTTCCTGCGAGATCACCAGCTGGTAGTGCGCATAGAGGGCGCCTGCAATGCCGGCGAAGAACGCGGCGAGGCCGAACGACAGCGTGCGATATTTGGTCAGGTTGATGCCCATGATCTCGGCCGAGAGATAATGGTCGCGGATCGCGATCAGCGCCCGGCCGTCGCGGGTGCGCATCAGGTTGGTGACGAGGAGGTAGCAGACCAGCACATAGGCCAGCACGACATAAAAATACTGCCGGTCGCCGCGCAGCGTGTAGCCTAGAATCGAGAACGGATTGGCCGAAGCCGGCACCGAGCCGCCGGAGAACCATTCGGCCCGGGAGAAGAAGTCGAGCAGGATGTATTGCGCAGCGAGAGTGGCGATGACGAGATAGAGCCCCTTCAGCCGCGCCGCCGGAAGGCCGAAGACCAGACCAACGAGGGCCGTGATCACGCCGGCGAGCGGGATCGCGAAGAACACCGGGATGGCATAGGCGTTGTTGATGTAGGCCGAGGTGAAGGCGCCGAGCAGGAAGAAGCCGGCCTGGCCGATCGAGATCTGGCCGGTGAAGCCGACGAGGATGTTCAGCCCGAGGGCCGCGATCGCGAAGATGCCGATCTGGATCGAAACCGACAGCCAGTATTCGGAGAACACCTGCGGCGCGAAGCACAGCAGGATGACACCGGCGATCGCGAAATTGCGGCTGGTCCTGGTCGGGAAGATCGTGGTGTCGGCCGCGTAGGAGGTGCGGAAGTCACCGGCGGGTATCGTGGAACGTGCGACCATGGTTCAGATCCGCTCGATGTCTTTGGTGCCGAACAGGCCGTAGGGCTTGATCATCAGGATGATGATCAGGACGTAGAACGGCGCGATCTCGTACAGATTGCCCCAGTGCAGATACTGGCTGTCGACATATTGCGCGATATTCTCCAGGAGGCCGATGATGATGCCGCCGAGCACGGCACCGCCGACCGAGTCGAGGCCTCCGAGGATCGCCGCCGGAAACACCTTGATGCCGTAGGCCGACAATCCCGAGGACACGCCGTTGACGACGGCGACGACCACGCCGGCCACGGCGGACACGGTCGCCGAGATCGCCCAGGCCATCGCGAACACGCTCTTGACGGAGATGCCGAGCGATTGCGCGACCTGCTGGTTGAAGGCGGTGGCGCGCATCGCGAGGCCATATTTGGAGGCCTTGAAGAACCAGGCCATGCCGAGCATCATCAGCAGCGACACGACGAGGCTCATGACGTAGACCGTCTGGATCTGCAGTCCGAACAGGTCGACGGACGTGCTTGCGAACACTGGCGGGAACGGCTGCGGATTGACGCCAAACATCCATTTCAGCGCCGCCTGGAACACGGTCGACAGGCCGATCGTGACCATGATGACGGAGATGATGGGCTCGCCGATCATCGGCCGGAGGATCACAACCTGGATCGCGATGCCGAACGCGAACATGAAGACCAGCGTCAGCGGCATGCCGACCCAGAACGGCACCTGATATTTCGTCAGCAATGCCCAGCACACCCAGGCGCCGATCAGGAGCAGCTCGCCCTGCGCGAAATTGACGACCTGGGTCGCCTTGTAGATGAGCACGAACGACATCGCGACCACGCCATAGAGCGTTCCGACGACGAGGCCGTTGACCAGGAGCTGGATGAGGAAGGCGGTGTTCATGATCGTTCTCGCTCGTCATCGCCGGGCTTGACCCGGCGATCCAGCGTTTTCGGAAGAGGATGGCTGCGCGGGTCAAGCCCGCGCATGACGATTGGGTGTGCCGAGCCGGCGTGGCTCTTACCCTCTCCCCTTGTGGGAGAGGGTGGCTGCGCGCAGCGCAGCCGGGTGAGGGGCTCTCTCCGCGGGCGAGCGAGAGGAGAGGGACCCCTCACCCGACCGCGTTTGCGTTGACCGGCCGAGATGCCCTCTCCCACAAGGGGAGAGGGCGCAGTCATGCGCAGTAACCTTCGCTGCGGCTCAAGCCGCTGCTCGTCATCGCCGGGCTCGACCCGGCGATCCATCGCTCTCGCAAGAAGATGGATGCGCGGGTCAAGCCCGCGCAGGATGACCGAATATGACGATAAGCACATCACTCTGCGGCCTCCGCCATGGGGCCGTGGCTGTCCAGGTCCACCACCTTCAGCGTGGTGCGGATGCGCTGGGTGGTGCCGTCCTGGAAGCGGATGACCGTGTCGACGGGGATCGCCGGCTTGCCGCCATAGATGCCGTCGATGATATCGGCGTACTTCTCGTTGATGACGCTGCGGCGCACCTTGCGCGTACGTGTGAGCTCGCCGTCGTCGGCATCGAGTTCCTTGTACAGCAGCAGGAAGCGGGAGATGCGCTGCGCCGGCGGCAGGTGGGCATTGACGGTCTCGACCTCCTTCTGCAGCAGCGCATAGACCTCGTTGCGCGAGGCGAGATCGGAATAGGTGGTGAAAGCGATGCGGTTCTTCTCGGCCCATTTCGAGATGATCGAATAGCGGATGCAGATCATCGCGGCGAGGTGCTCGCGGCCGGCGCCGAGCACGACGGCCTCGGCGATATAGGGTGAGAACTTCAGCTTGTTCTCGATATATTGCGGTGAGAAGCGCTCGCCGCGCGCGGTCTCGGCGAGGTCCTTGATGCGGTCGATGACGACGAGCTGCTTCGCGTCGTTGAAATAGCCCGCGTCGCCCGAATGCATCCAGCCGTCCTTGACGTCGGCGGTCGAGGCTTCCGGGGCCTTGTAGTAGCCCAGGAACATGTTCGGGTGGCGTACCAGGATCTCGCCGATGCCCTGGCTGTCGGGCTGGTCGATCCTGATCTCGATGTCGTCAGCCATCGGCACGCCGGTCGTGTCGGGATCGACCTTGTCGTCCGGATGCAGCGTGTAGGCCCCGAGCAGCTCGGTCTGGCCGTAGAGCGTGCGCAGCGGTACGCCCATGGCGCGGAAGAACTTGAACGTATCGGGCCCGAGCGCGGCACCGCCGGTGGCAGCCGAGCGCAGCCGGGTGAAGCCGAGCCGGTCGCGCAGCGCACGGAACAGCAGCATGTCGGCAAGGCTCGAATGCTGGCCCTTTTCCAGCGCCGCAAGGCCGGTCGACATGCCCAGATGGTAGAGCCGTTGCTTCAGCGGCGAGGCGTCCATGACGGCGGCACGGACGTCGGCCGCGATCTGCTCCCACACCCTTGGTGCAAACAGTACGAAGGTCGGCGCGATCTCGCGGAAGTCGTTCATCATCGTGTCGGGCTCTTCGACGAAGTTGACCTTCATCCGGCAGAGCAGTCCTTTGCCGAGCACGTAGACCTGTTCCATGATCCAGGGCAGCGGCAGCACCGAAACGTATTCGTCCTCCGGCCCCTTCGGATCGAACGCGAGATAGGTCGCGCAGTGCTTGAGCACGCGCGCGGCCGAGAGCATCGCGAGCTTCGGATGCGAGGTCGTGCCCGAGGTGGTGCAGAGAATGGCGACGTCGTCGCCGACGGTCGCATCGACCATGCGGTCGTACAGATCCGGCTCGCGCGCCGCCCGATTGCGGCCGAGCTCAGCGAGCTTGTCCGCCGGCATCAGCCTGGGATCGTCATACTTCCGCATGCCGCGCGGATCGGAATAGACGATATGCTTGAGCGCCGGCACGCGCTCGGCGAGGTTGAGCAGCTTGTCGACCTGCTCCTCATCCTCGGCGAACACCAACCGAGCCTCGCCGTAATTGAGCAGGTAGGCGGCCTCGTCGTCGAGCACATCGCGATAGAGCCCGAGGCTGTAGCCTCGGATCGCATGCGTTGCGATCTCCGCCGCGACCCAGTCGGGCCGGTTGTCGCCGATGATTCCGATCACGGCATCCTTGCCGAGCCCAAGCTCGACCATGCCGAGCGTGAAATCGCGCACGCGCGCCTGGTAGTCGGCCCAGGTGAAGGTGCGCCACAGCCCGAGATCCTTTTCGCGCAGCGCGATCTCCGTCCCGTGCTCTTTCGCGTTCAGCCGTAGCAGCTTCGGATAGGTGTCGGCCTGCCGGACGCGACCCGCATAGTCCATCATGCCGCGTCCTCCGCGATGGACGGCGCCTCGTCGGGATCGACCAGCAGTTCGTCCTCCTCGCCGAGATAGGCGCGCTTGACGTGGGGATCGGCGAGCACCGCGGCCGGGTCGCCCTCGGCGATCTTGCGGCCGAAATCCAGCACCATGACGCGGTGGGAAATGTCCATCACCACGCCCATGTCGTGCTCGATCATCACGACGGTCATGCCGTATTCCTCGTTGAGGTCGACGATGTAGCGCGCCATGTCCTCCTTCTCCTCGAAGTTCATGCCGGCCATCGGCTCGTCGAGGAGAATGAGATGCGGCTCCAGCGCCATCGCTCGGGCGAGCTCGACGCGCTTGCGCAGGCCATAGGAGAGCGTGCCGGCCGGCGCCTTGCGCACCGACTGCAGGTCGAGGAAGTCGATGATCTGCTCGACCTTCTCGCGGTGCTTCAGCTCCTCGCGCCGCGCGCCGGTGAGCCAATACAGAGAGCCGGTGAGGAAGTTGTTCTTCAAGAGGTGATGGCGCCCGACCATGATGTTGTCGAGCACGCTCATGTGGTGGAAGAGGGCGAGGTTCTGGAAGGTGCGGCCGATGCCGATATTTGCGCGCGCGCTCGGCGGCAGGCCGGTGATGTCGCGGCCGCGATGGAACAGGCGGCCCTCGGTCGGCTTGTAGCGGCCGGAGATGCAGTTGACGATCGAGGTCTTGCCGGCACCGTTCGGGCCGATGATCGAGAACAACTCGCCCTCGCGCACGCCGAAGCTGACGTCGGTCAGGGCCCGCACCCCACCGAAACGCAGCGACACTCCGCGCGCTTCCAACGTATAGTCCAAGTCGTCCTCCCGAATTGTCTTGGGCGCTTGGCGCGCTCTTCAAGGCATCGTGTCGCGCGACGTTGAGCTCGTCGCGTCGGCTGCAATCCTATCCCGGGCATCGGTTCCGCGCCATCCGACGAATGACGGGCCACCCGGGCGGGCGCATTTTGCCGCATCTCGGATGCACCTCATCGGAGGCGCGAGTCGAGAGCAGTGGCCCTCGATAGGGGAAAGCGCTATCAGGAACTGTCTTGCGCCTGACATTTCCCAGGCTAAATTCACCGCTGGATTGTTGCGATGCAATATGGCTGCCGCGAGCTTCGACGAGACGAGATGACGGCTTGATCTCTCCCGATACCCTTCTGCGCATCGCGCCCTGGTCCCGCCATTTGAAGCCCGAGGAAATCGACACGGCCGCGGCCGGCGTCGTCGAGCGGTCGTTTGCGGCCAACGAACACATCTTCGTCCGCGGCGACCAATTCGACTACTGGACCGGGATCGTCACGGGTCTGGCGCGCATGAGCACGGTGTCGCGCGGTGGCAAGGCGACGACATTCGCCGGCATGTCGGCCGGCGCCTGGTTCGGCGAGGGCAGCGTGCTGAAGAACGAGCCGCGCCGCTATGACGTCGTGGCGCTGCGCGATACGCGCGTCGCGCTGATGGAGCGACCGACCTTCATGTGGCTGTTCGAGAACAGCGTCGGCTTCAATCGCTTCCTCGTCACCCAGCTCAACGAGCGGCTCGGCCAGTTCATCGGCCTGGTCGAGGTCGGCCGCACGCTGGATGCGACGGCACGGCTCGCCCGCAGCATCGCGTCACTGTTCAATCCGATCCTCTACCCGAATACGACCCGCCACCTGGAGATCACCCAGGAGGAGATCGGCGCGCTGTCGGGCCTGTCCCGGCAGAACGCCAATCAATGCCTCAAGACGCTGGAGCGCGAAGGCCTGCTGCGCGTCGAATATGGCGGGGTGACCGTGCTCGATCTCGACCGGCTGCGCTGCTACGGGGACTAGATCCCGCCTTGCGTCGCGCCGATACGGGATTGATCCAACGCCTTGTTTTCCGTCGAGCTTGACCGGCGGCTTCGGCTGTGGACTGCTCGCCGGGAACTTCGGCCCGAGGGGGCGCGACGGTGTTGGAGTGAGTATGGCGGGGAAGGATTGCAGCGGCCGCGTGGCCCTGATCACGGGCGTCACGGGCCAGGACGGCGCCTATCTGGCCGAATATCTGCTCGGCCTTGGCTACACTGTGCACGGCATCAAGCGGCGGTCATCGTCCTTCAATACCGCGCGGGTGGATCATCTCTACCAGGATCCGCACGAAGGCAACGTCCCGTTCCTGCTGCATTACGGCGACATGACCGATTCCACCAACCTGATCCGGCTGGTGCAGCAGATCCGCCCCGACGAGATCTACAATCTCGCGGCCCAGAGCCATGTCGGCGTCAGCTTCGAGAGTCCGGAATACACGGCCAATGCCGACGCGCTCGGGGTTCTGCGCTTGTTGGAAGCCATTCGCATTCTCGGCATGGAGAAGCAGACGCGGTTCTACCAGGCCTCGACCTCGGAGCTGTACGGCCTGGTGCAGGAGATCCCGCAGCGGGAGACGACACCGTTCTATCCGCGCTCGCCCTATGGCTGCGCCAAGCTGTACGGCTACTGGATCACGGTGAACTATCGCGAGGCCTATGGGATGTTCGCCTGCAACGGCATCCTGTTCAACCACGAGAGCCCGATCCGTGGCGAGACCTTCGTGACCCGCAAGATCACCCGCGGCGTCGCCCGCATCGAGACCGGCCTGGAGGAGACGATCTATCTCGGCAATCTCGAGGCCAAGCGCGACTGGGGCCATGCGCGCGATTATGTCGAGGGCATGCACCGTATCCTGCAGGCCGATACGCCTGACGATTTCGTGCTGGCGACCGGCGAGACCCATTCGGTGCGCGAGCTGGTCGAGCTCGCCTTCGCCGAGGTCGATCGCCGCATCGAATGGCGCGGCGAGGGGGTCGAGGAGACCGGGATCGACGCGAGATCCGGCAAGGCGGTGGTGCGGATCGACCCGACCTATTTCCGCCCGACCGAGGTCGACCTCCTGATCGGCGATTGCAGCAAGGCGCGCGACAAGCTCGGATGGAAACCAAGGACGAGCTTCGCCCAACTGGTCAAGGAGATGGTCGCCAGCGATCTGTGCGCCGCACGGCGGGAGGCGAGCAGTGGCCACGCCATTTGATCTCCGCGGCAAGCGTGTCTTCGTCGCCGGCCATCGCGGCATGGTCGGCAGCGCGCTGGTGCGGCGGTTGGCGAGCGAAGGCGTCGAACTGCTGACGGTGCCGCGCAGCGAGGTCGATCTGCGCGACCAGGCGGCGGTGTTCTCATGGTTTGCGCGCGCCCGGCCGCAGGCCGTTTTCCTCGCCGCGGCGAAGGTCGGCGGCATCGTCGCCAACAACACGCTGCGTGCCGAGTTCATCTACGAGAACATCGCCATCGCCACCAACGTCATCCACGCCGCGCATGTGAACGGCGCCGAGAAGCTGATGTTTCTCGGGTCCTCCTGCATCTATCCCAAGCTCGCCCCCCAGCCGTTGCGCGAGGATTCGATGCTGACCGGGCCGCTGGAGCCGACCAACGAGCCCTACGCGATCGCCAAGATCGCCGGCATCAAGATGGTCGAGGCCTATCGCAGCCAGTATGGCGCCGATTTCATCAACGTGATGCCGACCAATCTCTATGGTCCCGGCGACAACTACCATCCCGAGTACAGCCACGTCGTTGCGGCGCTGATCCGCCGCTTCCATGAGGCGAGGCTCGCCGATGCGCCGGAGGTGGTGGTCTGGGGCACGGGAACGCCGCGGCGCGAATTCCTCTATGTCGACGACATGGCCGATGCCTGCGTGCACCTGATGAAGACCTATTCGGAGGCCGGGCTGGTCAACATCGGCACCGGCGATGACATCACGATTGCCGATTTCGCCCGTGTGGTCGCGGCGACGGTCGGCTATCGGGGACGGATCAGCTTCGACACCTCGCGCCCCGACGGCACGCCGCGCAAGCTGCTCGACGTCTCGCGCCTGGCGAAGCTCGGCTGGCGCGCGACGACGTCGCTGAAGGAAGGCATCGCGCGCGCGTATCAAGCGTTTCTGCAGGAGACGGGGCAGGCCGCCCCCTAACCCTCCGCTGTCGTCCCGGCGAACGCCGGGACCCATACCGCGGACGCTATCTGGGAACGGGGCTGGTAGTTGCCTGCCTCATCGCGATTGGTGGCTATAGGTCCGGGGTCAAGCCCGGGACGACACTGTTAGTAACGCGCCGCTGGCGGCACTTTCACACCCAGCGCCTTGGCCATCGCCGAGATCAGCGGCTTCATGAAATAGGCCTCGCCCGCCGGTGTGATCGACGGCGTCAGCCCATGCGCAGCCAGCTCCTCCGTCACCACAGGCCCGACGGAGGCGATCTGCGTGCGTGCCAGTCCCTCACGCAGGCGTGCCTCGACGCCGTGCGCCCTGGCGACGTCGAACAGCCGCCGCGGCTGGCCCGAACTCGTCAGCGCGATCGCGTCAACCTTGCCGGCGATCATCTCGTCGATCGCGGTGAGGATGTTCGCATCCGCCGCCTTGGCATCATAGACATAGGGCAGCACCGGATCGACCTCGGCGCCACCCGCCTTGATCGCACTGATCAGCGCCGAATGATCCTTGTCGGGATAAAGCTGCAGGCCGAGCCGATGGCCCGCGAGGTCGTAGCTCGCCAGCAGTTCGGCCACGCCTTCCGAGGTCGGCTTCTCCGTGGTGACCTGCGCCTCCAGGCCGAGCTCGCGCAAGGCGCGCCCCGGCTTGGGGCCGCGGGTGAAGGTCCGGGCCTTGCCAATCGCGGCGATGAACTCGGCCTCGACGCCGATCCGGCGCGCCACCGTCATCAGCCGCCTGAGCCCCTCGCCGGTCATCAGCACGAGATCGTCGAACGGCCGTTCGTTACAGCGGCGAATCCAGGCCTCGATCGGCGCCGGGTCCGGCGCATCCTCGATCGTGAACATCGGACATTGCAGCACGTCGGCGCCCTGCTCGGCGAGCAGCCGCGAGAACTGCGCCTCCTCGCGGGTTTCCAGGATCAGGATGCGATTGCCGGTCAGCCTGTCAGCCATGACGATGCTCGAAGTTTGAGAGTTGATGTTTTGTTCATCCTGCCCACGGGCCGAGCGTTGGCGCAAGCGCGCGGAGGGTGATAGAGCAGGGCCCGAACGGGCGACAAGCCTGCCGCATCATTCACCCCTTCTTCATCCGCCCGGTAACGTCACGCCATGTCCGACCATCAATATGTCCTGACCCTGTCCTGCCCGGATCGTCCCGGGATCGTCTCGGCCGTCTCCACCTTCCTCGCCCATAACGGCCAGAACATTCTCGACGCCCAGCAGTTCGGCGACTTCGAGACGGGTCACTTCTTCATGCGCGTGGTGTTCACGGCGGCCGACCTCGCGGTCAACCTGCCGGCGCTGCAGACCGGCTTCGCCGCGATTGCCGAACGCTTTGCGATGGACTGGCAGATGCGCGACCGCGCCGGGCAGCGCCGGGTGATGCTGCTGGTGTCGAAGTTCGACCATTGCCTCGTCGACATCCTCTATCGCTGGCGCACCCGCGACCTCGCGATGATTCCGACCGCGATCGTCTCCAACCATCCGCGCGAGACCTATGCCGGGCTCGATTTCGGCGACATTCCGTTCCACCACATGCCCGTCACCAAGGACACCAAGCGCGACCAGGAGCAGGCCATCCTGAAGCTGGTCGATGAGACCAGGACCGATCTCGTCGTGCTGGCGCGCTACATGCAGATCCTGTCGGACGAGATGTCAGCGAGCCTGTCGGGCCGCTGCATCAACATCCACCATTCGTTCCTGCCGGGCTTCAAGGGCGCGAAACCCTACCACCAGGCCTATGAGCGCGGCGTCAAGCTGATCGGCGCTACCGCCCATTACGTCACCCGCGATCTCGACGAGGGCCCGATCATCGACCAGGACGTCGAGCGAATCAGCCATCGCGACACCCCCGACGATCTCGTGCGCAAGGGCCGCGACATCGAGCGGCGCGTGCTGGCGCGGGCGATCCGCTATCACCTCGAGGACCGCGTCATCCTCAACGGCCGCAAGACCGTCGTCTTCATGGATTGATGTCGCCGCCGTCAGCGGCCGGGGGCGGTCGCCTGCGCGTTGGCGTTGGACTGCGTCTGCTTGTCGCGTTCGGCGGCCGGCAACTGCCGCTGCCGCTCGCGCTCCTGCATGAACCGGTCGTATTCGGGGGTGCCCGGCCGGGGTGGCGCGTCGGCCGGCAGGCCGCCGGCCCATTGCGGCATCAGATCGCCCATCCCCGCGCCGACCTTCTCATTGATCGACGAGCAGCCGGCGAGGATCGGCCCGGCCGCGGCCAGAAGCATCATCGCGGCCGGAAAGAGCCTGGTCCGGTGGGGGCGTCTGGCCGGCATTGACGGGGGACCTTTCGTGCTGCGGGCGACCCGCGGCCCGGACCCTAACGACTTGCCATCAATTGGTAAAATTTGGCCGTTCGATGGTTTGGGTATTAATATACCAATCACGGATCGGTGGTCCGTTGCGGAAACCTACCGTTCACGAAGCCTCCCATGATCGCCATTGACAACGGGGTCCCAAGTCCGCAGCGATGCGCCCGCGATATCGTGAACGAGATCGCACGGTTAAGACAACAATGGCCGGGGGCTGCGGTCCTGATCCGACCAGGGAGGTAGTTTCAATGTTCGTGCGAAACAAGACACTGACGCTCGCCGCCAGTGCGGCGCTCGCCGCGGCTGCGCTCGCGTCCGGTGCGGCGCGGGCCGAAGACGTGTTCAAGATCGGCCTGATCGTGCCGATGACCGGCGGCCAGGCGTCGACCGGCAAGCAGATCGACAATGCCATCAAGCTCTACATGCAGCAGAACGGCGACACCGTCGCCGGCAAGAAGATCCAGGTCATCCTCAAGGACGACGCGGCGCTGCCCGACAACACCAAGCGTCTGGCGCAGGAGCTGATCGTCAACGACAAGGTCAATGTGATCGCCGGCTTCGGCGTGACACCGGCGGCCTTCGCCGCCGCGCCGCTTGCCACCCAGGGCAAGATCCCGGAAGTCGTAATGGCGGCCGGCACCTCCATCATCACCGAGAAGTCGCCCTACATCGTCCGCACCAGCTTCACGCTGCCGCAGTCCTCGACGATCATCGGCGACTGGGCGGTCAAGAACGGCATCAAGAAGGTCGCCACGCTGACCTCGGACTATGCGCCGGGCAACGACGCGCTGGCCTCGTTCAAGGAGCATTTCACCGCCGGCGGCGGCGAGATCGTCGAGGAAATCAAGGTTCCGCTGGCGAACCCCGACTTCGCTCCGTTCCTGCAGCGCATGAAGGACGCCAAGCCGGACGCCATGTTCGTGTTCGTGCCGGCCGGCCAGGGCGGCAACTTCATGAAACAATATGCCGAGCGCGGCCTCGACAAGAGCGGAATCAAGGTGATCGGACCGGGTGACGTCACCGACGACGACCTGCTCAACGACATGGGCGACGCCGTGCTCGGCGCCGTCACCGCGCACATCTATTCGGCGGCGCATCCGTCGGCGAAGAACAAGGAGTTCGTCGCGGCCTACAAGAAGGCGTTCAACAGCCGTCCGGGCTTCATGGCGGTCGGCGGTTACGACGGCATCCATCTGATCTACGAGGCGCTGAAGAAGACCGGTGGCAAGACCGACGGCGATTCCCTGCTTGCTGCGATGAAGGGCATGGCCTGGGAGAGCCCACGCGGTCCCATCTCGATCGATCCGGAGACGCGCGACATCGTTCAGAACGTCTACATCCGCAAGGTCGAGAAGGTCGACGGCGAGCTCTACAACGTCGAGTTCCAGACCTTCGAGGCCGTCAAGGATCCGGGCAAGGCCAAGAAGTGACGCGATAGGCGTCATCTCGAGCGCGCACGAACGGTGCGCTCCCTCCCCCGCGTGCGGGGGAGGGCTGGGGTGGGGGTACCCCACGGCACACGCGTGGTGTGGAGAGATGTCCCCCACCAGGATCACATCGTTCAGATGCGATCCGACCTCCCCCCGCAGGCGGGGGAGGCGCAGACCGAGCAAGCATTGAATGCATGCCCTTCGGATGAAGGGATGACTGGGGACTGAAACTAGACTCCATGACCGCCATCCTCACCAACCTCTTCGACGGCGTCGCCTACGGCATGCTGCTGTTCGTGCTGGCCTGCGGGCTCGCCGTGACGCTCGGCCTGATGAACTTCGTCAACCTCGCCCATGGCGCCTTCGCCATGGCCGGCGGCTACGTCTGCGCCGTGCTCGTCAACCGGATGGGATGGCCGTTCTTCGCGGCGCTGCCGCTGGCCTTCGTCGCGAGCGCCATGATCGGCGCGCTGCTGGAGCGGACGCTCTATCAGCATCTCTATGCGCGCAGCCATCTCGACCAGGTGCTGTTCTCGATCGGGCTCGTCTTCATGACGGTGGCCGCGGTCGACTACATCATGGGCTCCTCGCGAATCTTCATCAATCTGCCCGACGTGCTGCAGGGCCAGTTCGACGTCTTCGGCGTTGGCATCGGCCGCTATCGGCTGATGATCATCGTCATCTGCGGGCTGCTCACGGTGGGGCTGCAGCTGGTGCTCTCCAAGACGCGGTTCGGCAGCCGGCTGCGTGCCGCCGTCGATGATCCGCGCGCGGCGAGCGGCCTCGGCATCAACGTGCCGCAGGTGTTCGCCTTCACCTTCGCGTTCGGCTGCGGGCTCGCCGGCCTGGGCGGCGCGCTCAGCGCCGAGATCCTCGGCCTCGATCCATACTTCCCGCTGAAGTTCATGATCTACTTCCTGATCGTGGTCACCGTGGGCGGCTCGTCGTCGATCACCGGCCCGTTCCTCGCCTCGCTGCTGCTCGGCATCGGCGACGTCGCCGGCAAATATTACGTGCCGAAGCTCGGCCCCTTCGTCATCTACACCATCATGATCGTGATCCTGATCTGGCGTCCGAACGGCCTGTTCGGCCGCACGGCGACGCGGTGAGGATCGCATGACCACGAACGCACAAACCGAGGTCGGATTTCACGCCAGGCAGCACGGCCGCTGGCACTGGAGCGAGTTCGCCTTCTGGATCGTCGTGCTGGCGGTCGGACTGGCGTTTCCCTCGCGCTACCTGATCATGACCGAGATCCTGCGGCTGGCGCTGTTCGCGCTGTCGCTCGACCTGATCCTCGGCTATGCCGGCATCGTCTCGCTCGGCCACGCCGCCTTCTTCGGTGTCGGCGCCTATTGCGCGGGCCTGCTCTCGGTGCACGGCATCATCAACGAGCCGGTGCTGGCGCTGATCGTGGCCGGCCTCGCCGCCACCGTGCTTGGCTTCGCCACCAGCTTCCTGGTCATCCGCGGCGTCGACCTGACGCGGCTGATGGTGACGCTCGGCATCGCGCTGTTGATGGAGGCGCTGGCGGAGCGCTTCTCCAACATCACCGGCGGCACCGACGGTCTCCAGGGCATCGACATCCAGCCGATCTTCGGCGTGTTCGCCTTCGACATGTTCGGCAAGACCGGGTTCTTCTATGCGCTCGCGGTGCTGTTCGTGCTGTTCCTGCTGGCGCGGACGATCGTGCATTCCCCCTTCGGTCTGTCGCTGCGCGCGATCAAGAACAATCCGTTGCGCGCCGCCGCCGTCGGCATTCCCGTCAACAAGCGCCTGATCGCGATCTACACCGTCGGCGCGTTCTACGCCGGCATTGCCGGGGCGCTGTTCACCCAGACCACGGCGCTGGCCTCGCTCGACGTGTTCTCGTTCGAGCGCTCCGCCGACCTCGTGCTGATGCTGGTCATCGGCGGATCCGGCTATCTCTATGGCGGGCTGATCGGCGCCGCCGTGTTCCGGATGCTGCAGGAGCTGTTCCAGTGGATCACGCCGCAATACTGGATGTTCTGGATCGGCCTCGTGCTCGTCGTCATCGTTCTGGTCGGCCGCCATCGCATCCACGCCTATGCGCTGTGGCTGCCCAATCTCATCCTTCGGCAGATCGCCGGCCGCAAGGCCGCGGTGGCCCTCACCGATAACGAGGCGCCATGACCTACGCATTGGAAACCCGCGGCCTCGACAAGCATTTCGGCGGCCTCCATGTCACCCGCAATCTGTCGCTGCAGATCGCGCCGGGCGCGCGCCATGCGCTGATCGGTCCGAACGGCGCCGGCAAGACCACAGTCATCAATCAGCTCACTGGCGTGCTCGAGCCGAGCGCGGGGCGCATCCTGCTCGAAGGCCAGGACATCACCGACCTGCCCGTGCACAAGCGCGTGCTGCGCGGCCTGTCGCGCACCTTCCAGATCAACCAGCTCTATCCGGACCTCACGCCGCTGGAGACGATCGGGCTCGCGGTCTCCGAGCGACTCGGCGGCGGCGGCAACTGGTGGCGGCGCATGGGCACGCGCGACGACATCAATGCCGAGATCGCCGAGACCTTGGAGCGCTTCCGGCTACTCGACGTGATGAACGATCGCACCTCGACCTTGCCCTATGGCAAGCAGCGCCTGCTGGAGATCGCGGTCGCGATCGCCGCGCGCCCGCGCGTTCTGCTCCTCGACGAGCCCGCCGCCGGCGTGCCCGAGGGCGAGCGCAAGGATATTCTCGCCGCCGTCGCGGCGCTGCCGCGCGACGTGACGGTGCTCTTGATCGAGCACGACATGGATCTCGTCTTCTCCTTCGCCGACCGCATCTCGGTTCTCGTCTCCGGCGCGCTGCTGGTCGAGGGCGCGCCCGACGAGGTCGCGCGTGATCCGCAGGTCAAGGCCGTCTATCTCGGCGAGGCCGCGTGATGACCGATCTGCTGACAATCGAGAACCTGCGCGCCGGCTACGGCCAGGCGGTCGTGCTGCCGGACATGTCGCTGAAGCTGCCCGAGGGGCAGGTGCTGGCGCTGCTCGGCCGCAACGGCACCGGCAAGACCACGCTGATCAACTCCATCGTCGGAGTCACCCGCCGCTTCTCCGGCAAGCTCGCGTTGGCCGGCACCGACATCACGGCTCTTCGCGCCGACCAGCGCGCCCGCGCCGGCATCGGCTGGGTGCCGCAGGAGCGCAACATCTTCCGCTCGCTCACGGTGGAGGAGAACATGACCGCGGTGGCGCAGCCCGGACCCTGGACGGTCGAGCGCGTCTACCAGATGTTTCCGCGGCTCAAGGAGCGGCGCAACAATTTCGGCAACCAGCTTTCCGGCGGCGAGCAGCAGATGCTGGCGATCGGCCGCGCGCTGACGCTCAATCCCAAGGTGCTGCTGCTGGATGAGCCGACCGAAGGCCTCGCGCCGATCATCGTCGAGGAGCTGCTGGCTGCGATCGGCACCATCAGCCGCGCCGGCGGGCTGTGCTCCATCATCGTCGAGCAGCACGCGCAGAAGCTGCTGGCGCTGGCCGACCGTGTCGTGATCCTGGAGCGCGGCACCATCGTGCACGATGCGCCGTCGAGCGCCTTGAAGGCCGATCCGGCGCCCCTGGAGCGGCATCTCGGCGTCGCGAGCGCTGCCGCGCACTGACCTGATCGATAGGCTTGAACGCGACGAGCTGAAGCGTCATCATTGGTTGCGGGGACAGCGTGGCTCGCGCAATCGACCGAGGTCGCGCGGAAGGTCTGGCGGTATGGCGCGGCCGTCGTCAACATCGGTATGCAGAATCCAGTTGTGACGCCCTGGCGGCCGGAGCCTCGTTATCCCGAGGGCGCTTTGCCTGGAGACGGATTTGATGGGGTCACCTCAAGATTGCCCATCGAACGCGGTCGGAATTGGCCAGACCACCGCACCTGGCATGGATCGCGCCGTGCCTCTCCACGATCTCTCTTCGACAGAATTGTATACCGACCGGATACGGGGTAGGGGATGGACCCAGTCCATCACGCTTTGCCCAGGTGACCAGCCAGGACAGATCGCGGCCGGTCCAACAACCCTATCCAACGAATCGACGCCTTCCAAGGAGTGAGCACATGCAACGCACCAAGCCCCCATTCCGCGCCGACGAAGTCGGCAGCCTCTTGCGGCCGCAGAAGATCAAGGAAGCCCGCGCCAAGCTCGAGAAGGGCGAGATCTCGGCGGCCGACCTCGCAAAGATCGAGGACATGGAGATCGAGAAGGTCGTGCATCGCCAGGCCTCGACCGGCCTGAAGCTTGCGACCGACGGCGAGTTCCGCCGCTCCTGGTGGCATTTCGACTTCCTCGCCAAGCTGACCGGCTGCGAGCTGTTTCACCCGGACGCCGGTATTCAGTTCACCGGCGTGCAGACCCGTCATGACGCGGTGCGCGTTATCGGCAAGCTCGACTTCCCGGCCGATCATCCGATGCTCGACCATTTCCGCTTCCTGAAGAAGCACGCCGATACGGCGCATGTGACGGCGAAGATGACGATCCCGTCGCCGGCCGTGCTGCACTTCCGAGGCGGCCGCAAATCGATCTCCAAGGACGTCTATCCCGATCTCGACGCCTTCTACGAGGATCTCGGCAAGACCTACCGCAAGGCCGTGAAGGCGTTCTACGACGCCGGCTGCCGCTATCTGCAGTTCGACGACACCGTGTGGGCCTATCTGTGCTCGCAGGAGGAGCTGCAGAAGGCGAGGGAGCGCGGCGACAATCCGGACGGCCTGCAGCAGATCTATTCGCGCATCATCAACTACGCGATCGCCGAGCGTCCGGCCGACATGACCATCACCACGCATGTCTGCCGCGGCAATTTCCGCTCGACGTGGATCTCCTCGGGCGGCTACGAGCCGGTTGCGGAGACCATGCTCGCCAATACCAACTACGACGGCTATTTCCTGGAATATGACAGCGAGCGTGCCGGCGGCTTCGAGCCCCTGCGCTTCCTGCCCAAGGGCAACAAGGTCGTCGTCGTCGGTCTCGTCACCTCGAAGGTCGGCGAGCTCGAGAAGAAGGACGACATCAAGCGCCGCCTGGAAGAGGCCTCGAAGTTCGCCCCGCTGGACCAGCTCGCGCTGTCGCCGCAATGCGGCTTTGCCTCCACCGAGGAAGGCAACATCCTGAGCGAGGAAGAGCAGTGGGCCAAGCTGCGCCTCTGCGTCGAGCTCGCCGAGGAGATCTGGGGCAAGTAATCAGCTGCCTGAGGCAGCGCGCCTGGCGATCAGGCGATGATCAATGACGTGGGAGCGGGGCCGGAGCAATCCGCCCCGCTTCGTTTTTGCGCAGCAGCGTGCGGCGGATCAGCCGCTGCGCCGGGGCCTCGAAGCCGGCATAAGTGAGATATGCCGCCGTCAGGGTCAGTCCCATGAAGCCGATCCAGAACAGCTGGCTGCCGTACGGGATCGGTTGGCCCCAGGACGCGAATGCCAGCGCGATCATGAGCTGGATCGGGAAGTGCAGCAGGTAGCACGAATAGGTCATGTTGCCCGCGGCCTGCAGCAGATCTTCGACACGCTTGGGCAGTGTCAGCGGGGTTGTGCAGACGAACAACAGGAGCGGTGTGTAGACGAGCAGGAGCGCTGCCGCGCGCTCGGCGAGCGCGATGCCTGACACCCGCAGCGCCAAGGGAATGCCGACGACGGCGCAGGCGGCGAGCGCCTCCAGTTTTGGCCGGTACGGGGCATCGGCAACGCTCTGCCGCGCCATCGCGGCGAGGCCACCAGCATAGAAGAACACGAAACATTTTCCGACCAGCGTCCCGCTCGCGATCCCGGCCAGGATCATCGCCAGGTTCAACAGCGGCGATGCGGTGACGAAACGCAGCGCCAGGAAGAACGCGGCATAGACCAGCACCTCGATCGAGACCGACCAGATCGGGCCGTTGAAGCTGACCCCGGTCGGCGGCAGCCAGTCGCTCGCCATGAAAAGCTGGGCGACGAAATGAGCGAGATCGTTGCTCTGGTAGACGAAGAAGAAGCCGTGCTGCGCGACATAGAGGGCCTGCAGCCCCGCGACCAGCAGCAGCGTTGCGAGATGCAGCGGATAGAGCCGCGACAGCCGGTTGACGAAGAAGGTCCAGCCGTCGACCGCGCCATCCGGGACGAGCGCGCTGTACTTCCAGAAGAAGATGAACCCGGAGATGCACCAGAAGATCACCACGCCGTATTCGCCGAGCTCGTAGAACGGGAACAGCACGCGGTAGAATGGCAATTCGCTTCGGACGAGATCGACCGGCGCGTCGGCGACGTAGGCGAAGTGCGGATAGTGCCACAACAGCACCGAGATCGTGGCGATGAAACGCAGCAGCTCGAGCCCGAGCAGCTTGTGAGTCCCAGACGATGTCGATGTGTGAGGCAGGGCCATGCGGTGATCGTTAACCGTCTCGACGGGATGTGCGCCCAATCCTAGCCGGCGCGAAGTGAAGGAATGTTTTCGCAGCCTGCGGATCAGCGGCAGGCGAGCTCGGTTCCTTGCAGGATCGCCTGGTCCCAGGACCGATAGCCCGTGGCATTCAGATGGATGCCTTCGAGCGTGAACGGCGATTCCATCGGCGGCAGGGGCAGGAAGGTCGCGCCGGTGCGCCTTGCGAGGTCCGGCAGCACGGCGCGATAGCCGGTGATGCTCGCCGCGGCGGCCTTCTCCATGGCCGGCGTGAATGGCCCGCGCGCCTCGACGGAGGGAAACTCGGCGATGAAGATGCGCGTGGTGAGCTTTGACAGCTCGCGCAGCAGGGCCTCGTAGCGCGCAGCGAAGACCTCGCTGGAGTCGGGCTTGGCGGCCAGCGCGTCGTTCACGCCGAGCGAGACGATGATCGCGAACGGCCGTTTCGGCCCGAGTGCGGGCTTCAGCCAGCCGGCGAGATCGCTGCGCGTCCCGGCGCCGGCGAGACCGGCGTTGACGACCGGATGCCCGCAGGCGCTGGCCGGCAGCGTCGCCGCCTCGACGATGCTGTCACCGAGCACGATGATCGGGTCATCGGGGCGAGCCAGCAGATTGTAGTGGACGACGAGCTGGCGGACCATGCGGTGGTCGCTGCCGGACGGTGTCGCCGAGCGGCGTGCCAGCACGAACGTCGCGGCTGCCGCGGTGATCACCGCAAACAGCACGAATCCCAGCCGCGCCTGCGTTTTCGCTGCCATATGGACGATCGATGCCCTGATGTGACCCGACCGTAGTATGAATTCGCAAACGGAGCTCTAATTCGTCCGCGTCCAGGTCGAGGAACGGCAGATGACGCCGCCGAAGGCGCAGCCGGCCGTGGTCAGCGTGCCGCCGGACAGGGTCATCTTGGCATCGTAGGTCTTGCCGTCGTCGGGATTGCTGTAGCTGCCGGCCCAGGCGTTGGGTCCGGTCGGCTTCATGCCGGAGAACAGCCGCTGGCCGACCTTGGCGGGGGTAACCGTGCCTTCCTTGATCCAGACCAGCGTGCCGCAGATGGCGCCGCCGCAGGGCGCGAATCTGACCTTGGAGGCGCCGCTTTCGCGCAGCCAGACGCCGCTGACATCGTCGGCGAGCGCCGGGCCTGCCGCCAGCGCGAGCGACACACCTAGTCCGACAACGAAACGACCGATCATGCGAGCCTCCCTCATCCTTCGAGACGAACTTGTTGCTAGCGGATCGTGTCGGCGATGCGGCGGGCCGACGGCGACACGCTTGGTCTCCATTGTTCAGAAAGGATATCAGGATTCGGGCGTGCCGCACCTGTCTCGCGGGCTGTGATGGTCGGGCTGTGGCAGTGCCTGCCCAGCCCCAGGTTTATCTCGCCGCCAGATAGACTTCGCCAAGCAGCGAGGAATTCGACCACGGCACCTGCCGGTTCTTGGTGCCGGCCACGACCTCGGCGCGTACGCGCGTCAGCATCTGCTGCACCTCGAGCCCGGGCGTGCCGATGTGGCGGGTCAGCGCCGCCGAGAACGGGCTGTTGTCGCCGTCGCCGTCGAGCGCGACCTTGCCCGGCGCGGTCGCGAACGCGATCAGCGTGCCGGCCCCGGACGTCGCGCCAGCACCGAGCGACGATGGTGCGGCCAGCCCGGTGGCGCTGAGACCCCGGCCGGGTCCGGCGCTTGCCGTCTCCGGCGGCGCGAACGGATTGTTGCGGCAGGCATCGAGGATCAGGATGTTGGTGCGGACCTGGTCGTCGAGCCCGGCCAGGATCTGGTCCATGTCGACCATTGCCGTGACCACATCGCTGCCCGCGGACGGTGCGATGTCGGTGGGCAGGAGATAGTTGCGGCCGTCGATCTGCACGCCGTGGCCGGCATAGAACACGACGGCCACCTGCGCCCGCGTCGCCTCGCGCAGGAAGTCGCGCGTCTTGGCCTGCATCGCCGCGCGGTCGAGATCGATGCCCTCAGTCACCGTGAAGCCGATGTCGCGCAGGCTCCTAGCGATTGCTCGCGCATCGCGCGGCGGATTGGGCAGTGGCTGCACGTGAGCGTAGGCCCCGTTGCCGATGACCAGCGCCATGCGCTGCCCCGTCGGCGCCGCTGCGGCCGAGGAGGGGGCCGTGGATTCCGGCCGCGGCTGGGGGCGCACCACCGCCTCCGACAGCAGCGACAGACGCACCCTGGCGGTGGCCTGGTTGGCCTTGCTGCCGGCATCGGATGCGGTCGGCGTCAGCGCCGCGGCGTAATCCGCCTTGGCCGCGTCGAACTCGCCCTTGGCCTCATAGGCCAGCGCACGATGCACATGGGCAGCGATGACGACGCTGCCCGGCGGCGTCATCACGTTGGCCGGCGGATTCTGCGCGAGCCGGACCGCCTCCGAAGCGTCGGCGACGGCGCGGTCGAGATGGCCCTTGGCGCGCCAGATCACACTGCGGTTGATCAGCGGCGAGGCCAGCGCCGGATCGAGCCGGATCGCCTCGTTGATGTCGCCAAGCGCGCCATCGAGGTCGCCGGTCGCTTCCTTGGAGATGCCGCGATTCTGCCAGGACAACGCGGATTTCGGCATCAGCCTGATCGCCTGGTCGTAGTCGGCGATCGCCTTGGCGTAGTCGCCGGTGCCGCGATAGGCGTTGCCGCGGTTGTGGAAGAGCGTGCCGCTCGGCGCGCCGCTCTTGATGGCGTCGTTGAAGTCGGCGATCGCGATCTCGTACTCGCCTTTGTCGTAGTAGGCCGAGCCGCGCAGATTGTAGATCGCCTGCGCCGGTGCCAGCCGCAGCGCCTCGGTGGCATCGGCGATCACGTGGGTGTAGTCGCCCTTCTTGTTCCAGCCGACTGCGCGCCAGAAATAGATCGTCGCCAGCTGGCTGCCGGAAAACACCTTCAGCGCGATGATCTTGTTGCAGGCGGCGATCATCTGGTCCGCAGGCGTCGTCTCGGTGGTGCAGAGCGGGCCGAGCTGGGACTTCGACTGGGCGAGGCCGGGAGACGTCCAGAGGGCAGCCAGCAGCGGTATCGGCAGCAGGAGGGAGCGGCGCATCGGCACGGACCGTGGGGACGAGAGGCAGGAACCTATCCGGTTTGTTGCGTCCGGAAGGGTCCGGGTTCAGGCTCTTTCCAATGGTGGGCAGATGGTGCTAGGAGGTTGGGCCAAGGGCGCGCTGCCCACTTACATTTCCCACCCGTCGGACCGAATGAAGAACGACCAGCTGCTCGCCCAGATCACGGAGTTCTGCCGCCAGTCGGACATGGCGGAATCGACGTTCGGCCGGCGGGCCGTGAACGACGGCAAGCTCGTGCAGCGGCTGCGCGAGGGCAAGCGCATCACCATCGATACGCTGGACCGCATCCAGGCCTATATCGCGGCTTCCACCGGCACGCTGCCGCCGCCGCGGCTCGACGTCGTGCCGGAGAAGCGCGATCCCAAGAGCAATTTCCGCTTCTTCGAGAACCGCCAGAAATACCTGCTGTTCGTGCACACCTGCAGCGAGAAGCGGGTGGTGGCCGAGCGTGTCGGCCTCGAGCTCGCCAGCATCCATCCGCGGCCGCCGGCGCTGCGGCTGTTCGACGCCGGCGTCGGCGACGGCACCGTGCTGTCGAAGGTGCTGCGCACCATGCACGGCCGTTTTCCGCATATTCCGTTCTATGTCGCCGGCAAGGAGCTGAGCCTCGAGGACGTCCGGCTGACACTGGAGAAGGTGCCGGACCGGCTGTTCGAGCATCCGGCCAGCGTGTTCGTGTTCACCAACATGAACTATGCCGAGGCGCCCTGGCTGACGCCGGCGTCGCCTTCGGTCGCGGCGTCGATGATCTGGCACGAGGTCGTGCTGCAGGGCGATTCGTCCGGGGATTTCGAGGCCCAGATCACCGCGCTGAAGCCGTTTCTGGAGCAGAACTGGCGCGCCAACGTCTCCCAGCGCACCGGCATGCCGGTCTATGAACGGCCGATCGCGCTGGTGCTGTACCGCGAGGACCACCGCTTTCTGCTCGACGGCATCATCCCGCGGGCCGGACGGGTCGAGGCCAATTTCGACCTGATCATCGCCTCCCAGCCCTACCGAGCCCGGTCCTCGGTCAATTTCCGCGCCAAGCGCATCATCGCACCGCTGGCGCGTGCCTTAAAGCCGGGCGGCCGGCTGATCGGAATCCACTCCCACGGCCAGGATCCCGGCCTGGACATCATCCAGGCGGTCTGGCCCGGAGAAAATCCTTTCTCGGTCAGCCGCCATGAGCTATTGCGCGCCGTGAAATACGAGCTGGGCTCCAGTGGGCGAGACTTAAATTTTAACGCCTATGCGGACAATCGCTCGATTTTCAGGTATGAGATGGAGGCTCTGCCCAACGAGGTCACCGGTGCGATCGGAACCTCGACGGCCTTTGCAGCCTGGAACGCGGCGGTGTATGTCGCGCAGATCGAGGAAGACCGCCTGACCGAGGTGGCCCACTCGTCTCGTGCGCTCGACGCCGCCAGAGAGGTTCTGCGAAAGCACAACGGGCTGTGGTTCTACGACGAGTCCTACGTCATCTCGCGGCGTCGCGACTGACATCCTGGGATCAGGACAGTTGGGATCAAGAGACTTGGGATCGAGAGACTTGGGATCAATACAAATGACCGCCGTGGGCGGCAAAGAAGGGGTTGCTTGATGCGCGCGTCTTATCTGTTCACCTCGGAGTCGGTGTCCGAGGGCCATCCGGACAAGGTCTGCGACCGTATTTCCGACGAGATCGTCGACCTGTTCTACCGTGAAGGGCCGAAGGCCGGCATCGACCCCTGGCAGATCCGCGCCGCCTGCGAGACGCTTGCCACCACCAACAAGGTCGTGATCGCCGGCGAGACCCGCGGCCCGGCCTCGGTCACCAACGAGCACATCGAGCACGTCGTGCGCGAAGCCATCAAGGACATCGGCTACGAGCAGGAAGGTTTTCACTGGAAGACCTGCGACATCGAGATCCTGCTGCATCCGCAGTCGGCCGACATCGCCCAGGGCGTCGACGCGCTGCAGCCCGGCGAAGTCAAGGAAGAGGGTGCCGGCGACCAGGGCATCATGTTCGGCTACGCCTGCAACGAAACGCCCGATCTGATGCCGGCGCCGATCTTCTACGCCCACAAGATCCTGCGCCTGATCTCCGAAGCCCGCCACTCCGGCGTCGAGAAGGTGCTCGGCCCGGACTCCAAGAGCCAGGTCACCGTGCGCTATGAGAACGGCAAGCCGGTCGGCGTGCGCGAGATCGTCGTCTCGCATCAGCATCTGGTCGAGGACATGACCTCGGCGCAGGTGCGCGAGCGCGTCGAGCCCTACGTCCGCGAGGCGCTTCCGAAGGACTGGATTACCAAGGACACGATCTGGCACATCAACCCGACCGGCAAGTTCTTCATCGGCGGCCCCGATGGCGACACCGGCCTGACCGGCCGCAAGATCATCGTCGACACCTATGGCGGCGCGGCTCCGCATGGCGGCGGCGCGTTCTCCGGCAAGGATCCGACCAAGGTCGACCGCTCGGCGGCCTATGCTGCGCGCTACCTCGCCAAGAACATCGTGGCCGCTGGTCTGGCTGATCGCTGCACGCTGCAGCTCGCTTACGCGATCGGCGTGGCGCGGCCGCTGTCGATCTACATCGACACCCACGGCACGGGTAAGGTTTCCGAGGACAAGCTGGAGAAGGCGGCGGCCGAGGTCATGAACCTCACCCCGCGCGGCATCCGCTCGCATCTCGACCTCAACCGCCCGATCTACGCGCGCACCGCGGCCTACGGTCATTTCGGCCGCACGCCGGACAACGAGGGCGGCTTCTCCTGGGAGAAGACCGACCTCGCCGAGGCGTTCAAGCGCGCGGTGTAAGCATTGCCGGCGCTTGCCGCCTGAATGTTCGAGGCGTCATGGCCGGGCTTGTCCCGCCTGCGCGGCCGAAGCCGCTTCGGCGAGGCGGAGGCCCGGCCATCCACGTCTTGAGTTGAGGTGACTGATACGACTGACGACGTGGATGCCCGGCACGAGGCCGGGCATGACGAACCATTGCTGTTCGATTTGCTGAATGTCGCGTTCGCGCGAAGACAGAGGATGATCTCATGACCGCCTTCAACGACTACATCGTCAAGGACATTTCGCTCGCCGAGTTCGGCCGCAAGGAGATCTCGCTCGCTGAGACCGAGATGCCCGGCCTGATGGCGACGCGCGAGGAGTATGGCCCGAAGCAGCCGCTGAAGGGCGCGCGCATCGCGGGCTCGCTGCACATGACCATCCAGACCGCGGTCCTGATCGAGACGCTGAAGGCGCTCGGCGCCGACATCCGCTGGGTCTCCTGCAACATCTATTCGACCCAGGACCACGCGGCCGCCGCGATCGCCGCCGCCGGCATTCCGGTGTTCGCCGTCAAGGGCGAGACGCTGGTCGACTACTGGGACTACACCGCAAAACTGTTCGACTGGCATGGCGGCGGCCATCCCAACATGATCCTCGATGACGGCGGCGACGCCACCATGTACGTCCATCTCGGCCTGCGCGCCGAGAACGGCGACGCGGCGTTCCTCGACAAGCCGGCCTCCGAGGAGGAGGAGGTGTTCTTCGCGCTGCTGAAGAAGCAGCTCAAGGAGAAGCCGAAGGGCTACTTCGCCGAGATCGCCAAGTCGATCAAGGGCGTCTCGGAGGAGACCACCACGGGCGTGCATCGCCTGTACGACATGCAGAAGGCCGGCACCTTGCTGTGGCCCGCGATCAACGTCAACGACAGCGTCACCAAGTCGAAGTTCGACAACCTCTATGGCTGCCGCGAGTCGCTGGTCGACGGCATCCGCCGCGGCACCGACGTGATGATGTCGGGCAAGGTCGCGATGGTCGCGGGCTTCGGCGACGTCGGCAAGGGCTCGGCCGCCTCGCTGCGCCAGGCCGGCTGCCGCGTCATGGTCTCCGAGATCGACCCGATCTGCGCTCTGCAGGCGGCGATGGAGGGCTATGAGGTCGTCACGATGGAGGACGCCGCGCCGCGCGCCGACATCTTCGTGACCGCCACCGGCAACAAGGACATCATCACCATCGAGCACATGCGCGCGATGAAGGATCGCGCCATCGTCTGCAACATCGGCCATTTCGACAACGAGATCCAGGTCGCCTCGCTGAAGAACCTGAAGTGGACCAACATCAAGCCGCAGGTCGACGAGATCACCTTCCCCGACGGCAAGCGCATGATCCTGCTGTCCGAAGGCCGCCTCGTGAACCTCGGCAATGCGATGGGCCACCCGTCCTTCGTGATGTCGGCGTCCTTCACCAACCAGACCCTGGCGCAGATCGAGCTTTACGCCAACAACAAGGACGGCAAGTACAAGAAGGAAGTCTACGTGCTGCCGAAGTCGCTGGACGAGAAGGTGGCGATGCTGCATCTCGCCAAGATCGGCGTGACCCTTACCAAGCTGCGTCCCGACCAGGCTTCGTATATCGGCGTCAAGCCGGAAGGCCCATTCAAGTCGGACCACTACCGCTACTGAGTTCCGGCGCGACGCGCGGCGAGACGACGAAGGCCGGGGCATTGCCCCGGCCTTTTGCCTGAGTCATTGACGGTGCGGCAGTGGGGCGCCGTCATTGCGAGCGAAGCGAAGCAATCCAGAGTCGTGGGCGGGACTCTGGATTGCTTCGCTCCTCGCAATGACGGAGGTAGTGGCGCGCTCTACGACATCGATGACCGGCTACCACCTGCAGCGAACGAGACGATCACCCCGTCCGCCGCGACGCCAGCGCCGACGCGCGGACCGCCTTCGCGCGCTTGGCCGCGTGATGCTCCGGTCGCGCGGCGATCCGCTTGCGCTTCTTCGTCTCCGCTGCCGCCACCTTCACGGCTGGCGCGCGATGCTTGGCATATTCCTCGCCGTCGACCGGGCCGACATGCGGCGGGTCGCGGTCGAGATAGGGCCGGCCGATGCCGAACGTCTTGCCGTTGGCGTCGACCCATTTCCACAGCGCCTCGGTCGCGATCCAGCGCTGCGCGCGCGTCGCGCCGTTGACGCTGACGATGTCAGCCGCGAGTCCATGGCCGTAGCCGCCGCGCAGGCTGCCGCCGTGATAGGAGCGGTTGCTGGCGGCCTTCAGCCCGCTCGCGATCTCCTGCCGATAATCGTCGCGGAATCCGCTGGTGATGCCCGGCGCGAGACCCGCGGCCTCGGCGGCGTGCAGGGTATGAAACAGCTTCAGCTTGAAGCCGCGGTCCATGCCGCCGATCACATACTCCATCATGCTGCGGCCGACGCGGTCGGCCGCCTTCGGATCCTTCCAGGTGAAGTCATTGTCGACGAGCTTGGTGAACGCGCGCGTCACCTTCACCATGCGGCCCTTGCGCTTGACCGTGACGACGCGGCGCTCGGTCTCCCGGATCTTGTCGAGCTTCGGCGCGCGCTCATACAGCGCGAACAGATAGCGGTCGATGCAGGCATCGATGTCGGGGCACTCGTCGAGGATCTCGATGCGGTCGGCGCTGGCGACGGTGGGCCGGGGCGGTTCGGTTGCCGCGTCGGGCGCGGCCTGTTCGTCCGCGGGCAGGACGGCCGATGGGGTGATCGACGCGGTCGTCAGCGCAGGCTCGGCTGCGGTCGGCTGCGGCGACGTCGCGATCGGCTCCGCGACGATGGGCGGCGTCGCCGCCTCGATCTCGGCGGCAGCCGCGGGCCAAGCCGCCGCACAAGCTACCAGGACAACGGACCGACACAACGCACGCGTCAGAAGCTGCTGCGAGCTCATCATCCGGTCTCCCCAAAATCCGAGCCCCTGCTGGTGAGGGGCGGTCAGGTATCCGATACCTGCGATTGTTCGGCGCTTGGCGGCGAGGTGCAATAACACGACGCCCGTGGCGAGCGGCTTTTGCGGGAACTGTGACATCAGCGCAACGGTGCGCGATTGTGAGTTCCGTGTGTCGCTTATGAGTCGACTCTTGTGCTGGACTGCTGCCCACGCTGCATCGTTCGCCGCAGCAGCTTGCGTCCGGTCAGCATGGCGCGGGCGAGATTCTCGTGCTGCAGGCGGCTCACCAGCACGACGCCGGCGACATGCAGCACCACCAGCGGGATCAGCAGATAGGACGTCACCTCGTGGGTGTCCTCGACCCACCAGATGCCGAAGAACCGCACGGTCACCTGCATCGCGCCGGTCACCGCGGAGACGATCAGCAGCAGCAGCAGTGCGAGCTGCATCGCCGTGCCGGCGGGATTCAGCCCGAGATAGCGCCCGGTCCTGCCGCGCCGCAGATTCCACAGGTAGGCCGGCGTCGCGCGCAGCCGGGCACGGAGACTGCGGAAGCGCGAATGGCGCGTACCGATGATGCCCCAGATCAGGCGAAAGGCGAGCAGGCCGAGGATCGCGTAGCCCGCAATCCGGTGCAGCCCGTCGTGGACGTTCGGCGTCACCCAGGCGATGAGCACCAGCACGGCCAGCATCCAGTGCCACAGCCGCAGCGGCAGGTCCCAGACCTGCACGGTGTCGGCGGTGTCCTGGCGTTTCAGGCTGGCTCTGGGGGCTGTGCCGTGCATGGCTCTCACGTCACGTCGTTCAGCACGCTGGACGACGCTTGCGCCAACTACTTGGCGATCGTGTGCTTCAGGCTGAGATCCTCGGGGCTGTAGAACAGCTCATACAGCTTGCCGCCCTTGACGCCGTAGACCTCGTAGCAGGAGCCCTCGACCTTCGAGCGGCGCACCTCGTAGCCCGCTTCCTTGGCCTTGGCTTCCGCCTCGGCCGTCGGCTTCCACTGGGCCTTGTCGAGCTTGGTGCAGTCCTTGTAGCCGTCGGCCAGAGCCGGCGAGATGGCGAAGCCGGCGAGTGCGGCACCGAACACGGCGGCGATGGTCAGTCTCATCAATCCCTCCAATGAGCAAATTCAAATACGATGCATCGTGGGATCAGTGGAGACGGCAACCGCCCCGATGTGTCAACGGAGCGGCGGCTGGAATCGCTCTTAGAGCTTTTCCAAGTTCGTGAGGGCCGCGATTTCGGCCGAGAATCGCAGATGGCGCGATGCGCGACGTTACGTCTCGCTCGTGCAGCTGGTCGCGACGCTGTCGTCGTCTGGCGCCCGCTCTCGCCCTGTCCCGCTTGCGGGACAGGGCAGTGCTGCGAATGCCGGCGTCAGAATTCCAGGTTCGCCCCCAGATAGAACGAGCGTCCGGGACCGGGAACGGCGGTGCCCCACATCGTCGCGGTGCCCGATACGCCGCCGCCGGTGGCAGCGACGGTCCCGGCCTCCTTGTTGAACGACATCGATGCGCCCTCGCCAACATAGGCGCCGCCGAGCGGCAGGTAGTAGAGCTTGTTGAACAGGTTCTCGACGCCGAAGCTGATGCGCAACCTCTGCCAGGTGTAGTTGCTGCGCAGGTTGACCAGGCTGTAGCCCGGGGTCTTCAGCTCGTTGCGCGCGACGGAGACGTCGGACTTGCGGCCCACCATCACCAGCTCGAGGCCGCTGTCCCAGCCGTCAAGCCGGTGCGTGAGCGTCAGCTTGCCGTTGATCGGCATGATGTTGTAGAGGCCGCTTCCGGTGTCGAGGTTCCTGCCGTTGGTGTAGCTCAGGACTCCCTTCAGGCCGAAATCGCCGACCGGCGTGCTGCCCAGCGGCACCTTGCCGGACAGATCGAAGCCGTACAGCCGTGCCTGCTGGTTCATGTACTTCATGATCACGAACTGGTTGGCGACGGCAGGCACGGCAGCGGTGTTGGTGGCGGCCTTCCACTGCACCGCATCGATGTAGTCGCGCACATGGGTGTAGTAGGGGGTGAGCCGAAGCTCGGCCTCATGGTCGGCGCTGTGCCAGGCGCCGGTGAAGCTCACGGTATGTGCGACCTCGGGTCTCAGATCGGGGTTTCCGAGATAGCCGTTGCCGTCGCCGACGAGGTTGTTCATCTCCAGCGCCATGGTGTTGCGCGACCAGGAATAGCGTTCGTACAGATTTGGCGACCGGGTCTTTTGCATCGCGCCGAACTCGAAGGTGAGATTGACGCTCGGCGTGTTCCGGAACAGCGCCGTCAGGTCGATATTGTTGTCCTTTCGCGAGCGATCCATGGCGTTGAACGCCGCGCGGGAGCCGACCGAGCTCGTCTCGTACATGCCGGACATGAACCCCGATGTCAGCGGCGTGGTGCTGGTGTTGTAGCCGACGACCGGCCCGGTATCGGTCTCGACGCGCTCGAACCGGACGCCCAGCAGCGACAGCCAGGACGGGCTCCACTTCGCCTCCCACTCGCTGAACACGCCGGCCCGGTCGCGCTTGCCGCCGTTGATGTTCCAGAACGTCAGCGGCGCCATGCCGCCGATGCAGTTGCCGACGCCGCAATCGGGGGCCGGCGGCCACCAGTCGTCGAGACGGTAGGTCTGCAGATCGACGCCGACGCGGACCACCTCGCGGGGCGACAGCGTGATGTCGGCCTTGGAGGTCAGGCCGTTGGTTTTGGTGCGCGTATACATCGGCATGCCGTTGACCGGATAGCTTGCTCCCGTCGTGTTCGGCGGCTTCAGCGTGCCATACGAGAACAGCCGATCACCGCCGAAGTTCATGTAGTGATCGACGGACTGATGGTAGAGGCGGGTGTCCAGATCGCCCCAGTCGAACCGGCCGAGATGGTGCAGGTTGACGCTGTAGGCATCGTTGCCCAGCATGTCCATGCGCTGGTTCGGGTAGAGCTGATAGGGGACCTCCTGCACCCCCGCCTTCAGCTCGATGAGCTGGCCGTCCTTGCTCCAGGCGACGCCCATCAGATGATTCCTGGTCTCGTAGGCGGATGAGCCGACCTGATCGAGGGGAAGCACCGGCGTGATCGAGCTCCTCAGGGTGAAGTTCTTGAAGTTGCCGCCGGCCGTATAGTTGTCTGCCTTGACCGCAGCGCCGCTGTAGCTGACGCTGTAGTTCTCGGTGGCCATGGTGGCCGACAGGTTGACGCCGCGCACGTTGCCGTTGCTGCGGTAGAACGTGCCGATGCTGCCTTTGGTCAGCAGGCTCTGCCCCGGCGCCGCGAACAGGGCCGCCGGCGAGTTGACCGCGACGGTGCCGCCGATCGAGTCGCCGCCGACGCTCACGGGCGTGATGCCCGCCCAGACCTTGGCCGCGGTGACCTGGGCCGGATCGATGTAGGACAGCGCCGGGTTCATGTGATTGGGACACGAGGCGATGGTGTCCATGCCGTCGACCTTGATACGCAGGCGGTCGTCGGCGAGGCCATGGATCGCTGGCAGGCTCGAGACTCCGCCGGCCGAATAGAGGCTGACGCCGGGCACATCGGCAAACAGCGCAGCCGTGTCGCTCGTGGTGGCCCGCTTCGCCAGGATGTCACCCGGCGCAACCGAAGTGGCGCCGGGAGGCGTGGCGACGCCGTCGGATGAGGCCGCCTGCGGCGGTGGCGCAACTGCCGGATTGATCGTCGCCGCATGTGCGCCCCTGCGGCGGACTGCCGTTCGGGCGGCCGGGCGGGGCTGCGGGACAGTGACCGTCACCTGCGGCAACGTGGTGCCGGAGCGAGCGTGCGATGGGTCCTGTGCGAGCACGGGGCTCGAAACGGCGAATGCCAGCAGCGCCGGCGATGTCAGCACGGTGGTTGAGCGGAGCAACGCCCGCCGGACGGGTGTCGAACAATGGTCCATGATGGGATCTCGGAATAGGAATGGGAGAGGCGCCTGGCAGCGAGCGCGCCGTGGCCTCGTGAACACGTTGCGACGAGGCGGCTGCGGGCACGCTGCGGCGGCCGCCGGACGGCAGCCTACAGCGCGCGCCGACGAGACCGGCCGCATCGTGACGGGATGAGATGTCTGGAGTGTCGGCCTAGACGGCCGCCGGTGGTCCGCGAGCGACCGGCAGTTCGAGCGCAGGCCGGGGTGCCGCAACGAGGTCGGTCCGCTCGATCAGGATCGCCACGACCATCTGCATCGGCCGCGCCACGGCGGGGACGTGCGGGACGGTGACGCCGCGCCCGAGCGCACAGAACGGACAGCTCGCGCATTGCTTGGCCGCAGTGCCGATGTCGTCCGACGTCGGACCGTCGGTGGAGCTCTGACAGATGATGGCGACGGCGTCGGGAGCCGCAACCGCAGCGCTCATCGCGGAGAGCGCCAGCGCGGACTGGAAGATCAGGGCCCATGCCGCAAACCAGACGAGAGCGCCGCCGAGCCGCGACAGCGCTGCGCGCCGCCGCGCTGAGCGCATGCGCGCCTCACGTCGTCCTGATGCGATGCCTTGTCGTTGACGCCCCTGACGAGCCACCGGCTGACGCTCCCGTCCCTTGGAATGACCTACAGGAGCGGGCATCGCAATGGCAATGGAGTATGTGCGATGTCGTCTTCTCCCGTCGCAGTGGATCAATTCGGCCACAGTGAAGTAGCTTCAACTCAGTCGCGAGCCGCAGCGGGCGTGAAATGCTGATCGACGCGTCCTGCGAGTCGAACTCAATCGCGAAGCGGTCTCGAGCGACCGATGAGACCGGGCCTGGACACCGTCGCCAACAACTGTCAAATACATCCTCATGACCTTCCGCGTTCACGTCGCAGGCGCTGCACCGAGCAGCCGAATTACCGACCCGGCCTGATCCGTCGGGCCGGGCGCTTCCGCCTGCGAGAATTGCCTGTGAATGCTGTTGGCGTCCGAAGCGGCGCCGTATGCGAGGTCCCTCCATGTCTTCTCATCCTGCCACGCTGCACCTCGTGTGCGGCAAGATCGCTGCCGGCAAATCGACGCTGACCGCCGCGCTGGGCCAGCTCCCAGGCAACGTCGTGATCGCCGAGGACGACTGGCTGGCGCGGCTCTATCCCGGCGAGCAGAGCACCCTGGCGGACTACGTGCGCAATTCGTCACGGCTGCGCAGCGTGATGGGGCCGCATGTCGTCGCACTGCTGCGGGCCGGCGTTTCGGTCGTGCTCGACTTTCCCGCCAACACGCCGGCGAGCCGCGCCTGGATGCGCGGCCTGTTCGAGGCAGCGGGCGTGCCGCACCAGCTGCACCATCTCGACGTGCCCGACGAGGTCTGCAAGGCGCGGCTGCGCGCCCGCAACGCAGAAGGCCGCCACGCCTTCACCGTGACCGACGAGGAGTTCGACCTGTTCACGAGCTACTTCGTGGCGCCGACGGCGGACGAAGGGTTCAACGTGATCGTCCAGCCCATGGAAACCCAAGGCAGTTGCGTAGCCCGATGAGCGCAGCGACATGCGGGTTCGCCAGGACAGCGCGTGAGAGCCCGGATGTTGCTTCACTCATCCGCTCTACGCGCTGCCCACCCCGATCCTGAAGCGCCGATTCTGCCGGCCTTTGTTATCAACCTTGAGAATACGAATCCGCCGCGCCCGCGCCGTCGAGGTGAGATGCGTGCCGCCGCAGGCCTGGCGGTCGAGGCCGTCGATGTCGACGATGCGGATCAGGCCGTCGGCCTGGCGCGGCGGTGCGACCGATTTGGCACGGAACAGTCCCGCGGTCGCCTGCGCGTCGTCATAGGGCATGTCGAAAGCACGCACCGGACGATCGTCCGAGATCGCGGCATTCACCGCGTCTTCCACCGCACGGAGCTGCTCCGGCGCCACCTTGGGCAGGTCGAAGTCGACGCTGAATTCGTCGGTCTCGGTCATGCGGACGCCGGTCAGCAGCGCGCCGTCGAACTGGGTGTAGACGGCGCTGTTGACGAGATGCGCCACCGTGTGCTGCTCGCTCATGCGCTGCCGGAACGCCGGATCGACCTGCAGCTCGATCACCCCGTCGGGGATGGCGTCGTCCCCGATCAGGTGCCAGATGCCGGCAGCGGTCGGCTCGAAGCCCACGACGTCGCGAACGATGCCATTCCACGCGATCGTGCCACGGTCCGGCAATTGGCCGCCGCCACCGGGATAGAATGGCGAGCGCGCCAGGAGCACCGCGCCCGGCCGTGCGTCGAGCGCCGTGATGTCGAGCTCCAGCACGTCGGGATGATCGACGGCGAAAGGGCGAGGCAGGAAGTCGGTCATGCGAGGCCGTTCACGGTCGGAGCCCGGATGAGCGCAGCGACATCCGGGTTCATCGAGATTGCGCGTGAGACCCCGCATGTCGCTGCGCTCATGCGGGCTACGATCCTTTCCTAGACATACGCAGCGTCGCTCGTCCGCGCAACTTGGACGGCAGGCGACGCCTCACCGGCACGCCGCCACCGTGAACCACGCCATGCGGAAGGCGCCGTCGTGCAGGCGAAGGCATACGGTGTCGCCCGGCTGCAGCCGCTCATACAGCGCCTGCGCGATATGCGCATTGGCTGCCGTCGCAAACGGCCCCCACGGCTCCAGCGTCACCTGGTAGGTCGCAAGCCGGCTATGGCCGAGATGCTTTGACAGCACGCGGCTGCGCAGCAGCGCCGGCGCCGAGCGGTCGAGCGCGGTGTTGAACTGGCCGAGCGCTCCGAACGCATAGGCGGCAACGAAGACGGCAGCGAGCAGCAGCCGCCAGCCGCGCCGGCGGAGCTGGGTTTCGAACCGCGCGGCGACGATGAGGAAAATGATCGCGACCGCGGCCGCGAAGGCCGTCAGCGGCAGCCAACTGACGAGATTGACGTCCGACAGCGTGCGCGCGGCGAGCGTGCCGGCCGCCACGATGCAACCGGTGCCGAGATTGGCGCCGTAGCCGGAGCCGAGGCCGATGCGGAACCGCCCGGGAAAGCGCAAGGTGAGGACGAGCGCCAGCAGCGGAATGACGGTGACGACCGCGATCAGCTGGCCGGCCGGAAAGCTCGGGAAGAGCGACCAGGCTGCGAGCCCGATTGCGAACAGCGAGAAGCCCAGGGCGATGCGCTGTGACGGCGCGCCACTGCCGCCGGGGCCGTCATTGTCGCCGGGCCTGTCGTCGCGCGGGTGGGGAGCGTTCATCGCCAGATCCGTATCGAGGGTGTTTCCCGCTGATAGCGGAGGAGGGTTGACCGACGACGAATGCGCCGGCGATTTGACAGCGACGGGCCGGGTTGCGACTGTCCGCAGCCAGAGCAAGAAAGCTGCACCAGGAAACGCCAGGAACACCGTATGTCAACAGAGCATGTCGACGTGCTGATCGTCGGCGCCGGGCTGTCCGGCATCGCCGCCGCCTATCATCTGCAGCACAAGTGCCCGGGCAAGCGCTTCGCGATCCTGGAGGGGCGGGGCGCGATCGGCGGCACATGGGACCTGTTCCGCTATCCCGGCATCCGCTCCGACAGCGACATGTACACGCTTGGCTATTCGTTCAAGCCGTGGACAGATCCGAAGGCGATCGCCGACGGGCCGCAGATCCTGAAATATGTCCAGGACACCGCGACCGAGAACGGCATCGACCGCCACATCCGGTTCAACCATCGGGTCCGGCGTGCGTCGTGGTCGAGCGCGGACGCATGCTGGACCGTCGAGGCCGAGCGCCGGACGGAGCAGGGCACGGTCGAGACCGTGCGGATGACCTCAGGCTTTCTGTTCATGTGCTCCGGCTACTACCGCTACGAAAAGGGCTACCTGCCGGACTTCAAGGGCATGGCCGATTTCAAGGGCCGCATCGTGCATCCGCAGGCCTGGCCTGAGGACCTCGACTATGCCGGCAAGCGCGTCGTCGTGATCGGCTCCGGCGCGACCGCGGTCACATTGGTGCCGGCGATGGCCAAGTCCGCCGCGCATGTGACGATGCTGCAGCGCTCGCCGACCTATGTGGTGTCGCGCCCCGCGCAGGACGCGCTCGCCAACAAGCTCCGCCGGCATCTGCCCGCTGCTCTCGCCTATCACCTGATCCGCTGGCGCAACGTGCTGTTCGGGATGTATTTCTTCCAGCTCAGCCGGCGCAAGCCGCAGCGGGTCAAGCAGCTGATCCTGGGCGGGGTGCGCGCCGCGCTGGGTCCCGATTACGACGTCGCCACCCATTTCACGCCGCGCTACAACCCGTGGGACCAGCGGTTGTGCCTGGTGCCGGACGGCGACCTGTTCAAGACCATTCGCGAGCAGCGTGCCTCGGTCGTGACGGCCGGGATCGAGACCTTCACCGAGCGCGGCCTGCGCCTCACCGACGGCCGCGAGATCGAGGCCGATGTCGTGGTCACCGCGACCGGCCTGGTGCTGCAGGTGCTCGGCGGCCTCGAGGTCGTCGTGGACGGCCGCACCGTCGATTTCGCCAAGACGCTCAACTACAAGGGCATGATGTATTCCGACGTGCCGAACCTGGCGGCGACGCTCGGCTACACCAACGCGTCGTGGACGCTGAAATGCGACCTCACCTGCGAATATGTCTGCCGGCTCCTCAACTACATGGACCGGCACGGCTACCGCCAATGCGTGCCGCACAATGACGACGCCACCGTCACGCCGCTGCCGTCGCTGAGCTTCAGCTCCGGCTATGTGCAGCGCTCGGTCGCCGAGCTGCCGAAACAGGGCTCGAAGCGGCCGTGGCGGCTGTACCAGAACTACGCCCTCGATATCGTCTCCCTGCGCTTCGGCAAGGTCGACGATGGCGTGATGCGGTATTCGTGAGGGCAGGGCGCACTAGCGGGGGAGTGTTTGTCGACGCCGCGCTCGCGGGGCCTCATGGTTCGAGACGGCGCTTCGCGCCTCCTCACCATGAGGGGAAACATCTCGCCACCGCAGAGGATTTCGCCACGCACTCGATCCTCATCCTGAGGAGCCCGCCGCAGGCGGGCGTCTCGAAGGATGGCCGCAACGACGGTGTCAGCGTCAGTTCTTATCGGGCGCGACCGTGCGCATGGTGGGGTGGAGCAGGAGCAACCTTCACCGCTCCTCCGCCGCCCCCTCCCGCAGCGGCGCGCGGCTGAGGTCGTTGGCGGCGGCGATCGCCTTGCGCATCAGGCGCACCAGCTCGTTCGCCTCGGCCGCGCTGAGGCCGCGCACCATCAGCCGCTGCGCGGCCTCGACCGCCGGCGTGATCGCCTCCAGCGTCCTTTTCCCCTCATCGGTGATCAACAGCTCCCGTGACCGGCGGTCGCGCGCGCTCGCTCGGCGGACAACGAGGCCTTTCTGTGCGAGCCGGTCGATCACGCCGGTGATCGTGGTGCGGTCATAGGCGATCAGGCCAGCGAGCGTGATCTGGTCGATCGCCGGGTTGGCCGCGATCGCCGCCAGCGCCGCATATTGCACCGGCGTCAGGTCGAAGCCGGCCGCTTCCACCTCCGCCAGAAACACCGCCACGGCGATCTGCTGAAACCGGCGCGCCAGGTGCCCCGGCATGTCCCGCATCTCGGTCAATTCGAATCTCCTGTCACCAGCTTGACAAGCATACTGATGATCAGCATACTGATCAATAAGGAACAGCGAGGGAGGGTGGTCACGTGCAGTTTCATCTCAATGGCTTCCAGCCGGGCGATCCCGAAATCTTCGACACGGCCGAACGTGTCGCGAGCGCCGGCGCGAGCAGCCCGCTGCCGGCCGAGGCCGACGTCCTCATCGTCGGCTGCGGCCCGGCGGGCCTCAATCTCGCCGCCCAGCTCTCTGCCTTCCCCGACATCAAGACCTGCATCGTCGAGCAGAAGCCCGGCCGGCTGCTGCTCGGCCAGGCCGACGGCATCGCCTGCCGCACCATGGAGATGTTCCAGGCCTATGGCTTCGCCGAGAAAGTGCTGAGGGAAGCGTGCTGGATCAACGAGACCACGTTCTGGAAGCCCGATGACGCCGACCGCGCGCATATTGCGCGCAGCGGCCGCGTGCAGGACGTGGAGGATGGCCTGTCGGAGATGCCGCATGTCGTGCTCAACCAGGCTCGCGTGCACGACTTCTTCCTGGACGTGATGCGCCGTTCGGCCGCGAAGCTCGAGCCGCACTACGCCCGGCGACTGCGGGACCTTCATATCGATCCGTCCACAGGCAATGACGCACACGGCGTGACCGTCAGCTTCGACCGCATCGATCCGGAGCATGAAGGCCAGGTCGAGACCATCAAGGCGCGCTACGTGGTCGGCTGTGACGGTGCACGCAGCATCGTGCGCAAGGCGATCGGCCGCGAGCTGCACGGCGATTCCGCCAACCACGCCTGGGGCGTGATGGACGTGCTCGCCGTCACCGATTTTCCCGACATCCGCTTCAAGTCGCTGATCCAGTCCGCCAAGGACGGCAGCCTGCTGGTGATCCCGCGCGAGGGCGGCTATCTCGTCCGGCTCTATGTCGAGCTTGCCAAGCTTGAGGTCGGCGAGCGCGTGGCGGGCCGCAACATCACCGTCGACGAAGTGATCGCCAAGGCGCAGCGCATTCTCGCGCCATATACGCTTCAGGTGAAGGAGGTCGCGTGGTGGTCGGTCTACGAGATCGGCCAGCGCATCACCGACAAGTTCGACGACGTGCCGGAGGCGGAGGTCGCAACGCGGCTGCCGCGCGTGTTCATCGCCGGCGACGCCTGCCACACCCACAGCCCGAAGGCGGGGCAGGGCATGAACGTCTCGATGCAGGACACGTTCAATCTCGGCTGGAAGCTCGCCGCCGTGCTGGGCAAGCGCTGCGCGCCGGAGCTCCTGCACAGCTATTCAGCCGAGCGGCGGGCCATCGCCCAGGAGCTGATCGATTTCGATCGCGAATGGGCAGGAATTCTCGCCTCCGCCGCCAAGCAGGGCGGCGCCGATGCGGCCAAGACGCAGGACTATTTCGTGCGCCACGGCCGCTACACGGCGGGCACCGCCACGCACTATCGGCCCTCCGTCCTCACCGGCGACGACACCTTCCAGCCGCTCGCCACAGGCTTCGTCATCGGCAAGCGCTTTCACTCGGCGCCGGTCATCCGGCTCGGCGACGCCAAGCCGGTGCAGCTCGGCCACGTCGTCCAGGCCGACGGCCGCTTCCGCATCTTCGCTTTCGCGGAGGCAGAGGATCCGGCCGCGCCGGGGTCCGCGATCCGCCGCCTGTGCACATTCCTCAGCGAGGATTCCGCCTCACCCCTGCGCCGCCACACCCCGGCGGGCGCCGACATCGACTCCGTGATCGATCTGCGCGCGGTGTTCCAGCAGGGGCATCGCGAGCTCGCGCTCGAACGAATGCCGGAGCTGCTGCTGCCGCGCAAGGGCCGTTACGGCCTCATCGACTACGAGAAGATGTTCTGTGCCGATCTGAAGAGCGGCCAGGACATCTTTGCGATGCGCGGCGTCGATCGCGCGGCGGGCTGCATCGTGATCGTGCGGCCCGATCAGTATGTCGCCGACGTCCTGCCACTCGACGACGTCAGGAGGCTGTCGGCGTATTTCGATCGTGTGCTGCTGCCGGTCCGCTGAGGGATGCAGAGGGTAAACGAAATCCAAATCCGGCCCCTGGATTTCAGGGCTTGGCGCTAGTCAGATCCCAAGGTTTCCTCGCTACAAACGAGGTCTCCGGAATGGACGATCGAGTGGGTGAGACGTCGAAATGTTGATGTTGGCGAACCGTCGCAAGAGTGAACGTCGGCTGTGCAGGAGGATCGCGAAGATTCACTACGGCAACGGCAGCCTGCCGCGCGACTGCACGGTCACGGATATTTCCGACGGCGGCGTCAAGGTGATCGCCGAATTCGTCGAGATTCCCCCGCAGTTCACCATCGTCTTCGCGCCCGACCACCAGCGAAAGTGCCGGCTGGCCTGGCGCATCGGCTGCGAGTTCGGCGCCGAATTCATCGATTGAGGCGGGCCGGCCGCGCCCGCTTAACGGGACCTTAGGGTTAATCTGCCAGCGTGCAGATCATCTGGTCCCGAAGTAGTTCAGTTGCATGCGTACGCGGCCCCTCCGCTCTCTCCCTCTGCTCCGGCCGGCCGCGTTCGCGCTGTCGTTCACGGCCGTGCTGCTCGGTCTCGGCGCCTGCCAGACCACCGATCTCAGCGAGGTCACGGGGGCCCTGGGCGGCAATCCCGAAAAGAGCCGCGCTGCCGCCGCCGACCCGCGCGCCGAGATCGACCAGCTTCGCGAGCGCTTCCGCGCCAGTCCCGACGATCCCGAGGTGGCGCTGCGCTATGGCAGCGCCCTGCGCGCCACCGGCCAGCGCTCGCAGGCCGTCGCCGTGCTGGAGCAGGCGAGCATCGCAAGCCCCGGCAACAGGACGCTGCTTGCGGCCTATGGCCGTGCGCTCGCCGACAACGGCAATTTCCAGCAGGCGTTCGACGTGCTCAGCCGCGCGCATTCGCCCGAGGATCCCGACTGGCGCATCCTGTCGGCGCAGGGCGCCACGCTCGACCAGATGGGGCGCAACGAGGAGGCCCGGCAATACTACATGACGGCGCTGAAGATCGCCCCTGACGACCCGTCCGTGCTGTCCAATCTCGGTCTCTCCTACGCGCTCACGAACGAGCTGCCGAAGGCCGAGGAGCAGTTGCGCAAGGCGAGCGCGCATCCCGATGCCAGCCCGCGGGTCAGGACCAACCTCGCCGTCATCGTCGGGCTGGAGGGCCGGATGAGCGAGGCCGAGAGCATCGCGCGATCAGGACTGCCGCCGGAGCAGGCCAGCGCCAGCGTCGCCTATGTCAAGCGCATCCTGGAGCGCCGCAAGATCGCGCAGCGCGAGCTGTCGCCGCGCCGTGACCGTCCGGTGGCCGGCGAGCCCGACAAGGCGCTGGCGCGGGCGCTCAGCCGGTCCGACGACTAAGGAAAGCCGGTTTTCCCTCGCGACAAACGCCGAAGGCGTTTGCGCGGAGATCATGCTCAAATAGAGAGATGAGATCATGATGCGATTCCGTGGCATCGCATCATGATCTCAGGCGCTATTTCGCGCCGAGCAGCTTTGCGATCGGCGCCAGCAGCGAGCTGCGCTGCGGCTTGTGGTCGATCCGCCCGGTCAGCCGGTTGGCGATGTCCTGGAACAGTTTTGGCGTGCGGCTCAGCGCCGCGATCTCCGCGATCATCTGGCCGTTGTTGGCGGCGGTGCCGAACAGCTTGCAGTCGAACGGGATGATCGCGACCGGCTCGGCCTCGACGGTCTTGGCGAAGCGCTTCAGGTCGATCTCCGGCCGCTTGGGCATGCCGACCTGGTTCAGGCAGTACAGCGGCGGCCGGTCGTTGGGACGCGAGGCCTTGAGCACGCCGAGCAGGTTCTTGGCGTTGCGCAGGTTCGCCAGATCGGGCTCGGCGACCACGAGGATGTCGTCGGCATTGATCAGCGCGTGCCGCGTCCAGGCCGACCATTGGTGCGGCACGTCGAGCACGATGCATTGCTGGGTCATGCGCAGGGTGTCGAAGATGGCGTCGAACGCGTCGGCGCCGAAATCATAGACGCGGTCGAGGGTCGCGGGGGCGGCGAGCAGGTTGAGATTTTCGGTGCATTTGGCGAGCAGGCGCTCCATCAGCGCCGTATCCGGCCTGTCGGGCTGGAACACGGCGTTGGCGATGCCCTGCAGCGGATCCTGGTTGTAGTCCAGTCCCGCGGTGCCGAACGCCATGTCGAGATCGATGACGACGGAATCCAGCGTCAGGTCGCGCGCCATGCTCCAGGCGACGTTGTGGGCGACGGTGGAGGCGCCGACGCCGCCCTTGGCGCCGACCACGGCGATGATGCGGCCGGTGATCACGGCCTCCGAGGCCGAGAACAGGCTGCAGACCGAGCGGATGACGTCGATGGTCTCGACCGGGCCGATCACGTAGTCGTTGACGCCGCGCCGGACCAGCTCGCGATAGGCGACGCCGTCGGCCGGGCTGCCGATCAGCACCACGCGGGTGCCCGGATCGCAGACGCTGGCGAGATCGTCGAGGCCGCCGAGAATGTCGCCGCCGGGCCTGGTCTCGATCACGATGACGTTCGGCGTCGGCTGCGAATGATAGGTCTCGATGGCGCGCGCCATGCCGCCCGCCTTGATCGTGATGTGCGCCTTGCCGAGCCGGCGGTCCTGGCTGGCGGCGAGGATCGCGGACGAGGTCTGGTCGGTTTCGCAGAACGCCTGCACCGAGACGCGCGGCACCGGCGCGATGTGGTCGTCGAGCACGGGGCCGCTGGGGGCGGCCGGCTCGTCCTGGCTTTGACGGGACGCGTTGATCATTTGCCTGTATCGCTGAGCTTGGCCTTCTCGGACTCCGGATACGCCACCGCGGTCGACTCGCCCTTGCGGTACTTCTCGAACAAAGCGGAGCGGCGCGGCGTATAGGCGGCCATCTCCGAGCGTGGCTGCTCGAGATCGGCCGGGTTGTCGATCATCGCGGCGAGGTTGCGCTGCGTGGCGCAGCCGAAATTCTGATAGTGCTGGTTGCTGCTGTAGCCGCGATTGTCGAGGTTCGGCCCGAGGTCGTCCGGCCACAGCCCGCAGGGGCCGGCGACGGCGGCGATCTTCGGATAGCTCAGCCGGATGACGGCGAGCTGCCGCGGATCATCGGGCATGGTGTTGCGCAGGGTGATCGCGTGCCCGGGAACGCCGCCGGCGGTCAGCACGGCGCGGATCTCGCGATAGGCGTCGGCCGCGGCGCGCGCGTTCGACGTGCCCGTCGGCACCTCCGCCATGATTCCGCCTGTGCCTTCGCGCAGCCATGAGCGCGCAAGCCCCGCGACGTCGACGCGCTGCTGGTAGGTCAGGCCGCCGCGGCCGCTGCCGACGAAGACGACGGTCGACTGCCGGCCTTCCTCGATCGCGATCGGATGGCGAATCCTGTAGTCGTCCGGGATCGTCGCGACGACCTCACCGGTGGTGGCGTTGCAGGCGCCGAGCGTGAGCGCCAGCCCCGCGATGGCGCCGATCCGGCGCAGCGTGCGTCCGCCGTCTCGTGTGGATGTTGCCGACATGATCGTTCCCCCGTGCCCCGTCGTCCCGCAACCTCAGTCGATGATGAAGCCGAAGCCGGCCGGCTGCCCCGTGGCCGCGTCGACCTTGGCGGCGATGCCGTACAGCCGGTTCATGCGGCCGAGCAGCGCCGACTCCGAGTCGGTGGCCGGCGCAAAGCCGTCGTCCGGACGCGACAGCTCCTTCTGGGCGACGGCGCGCACCACATAGGGCGTCACCATCACCATCAGCTCGGTCTCGTTGTTGACGTAGTCCTGGCTGCGGAATAGCTGGCCGAGCACCGGCAGCTGATTGAGCCCGGGCAGGCCGTTGATCGCCTGCTTGGTCTGGTTCTGGATCAGGCCGGCCATCGCCATCGATCCGCCGGAAGGAATCTCGACCGTGGTCTCGGCGCGGCGGGTGCGGATGGCGGGGATCGTCACCGACGAGGTCGAGGCCGAGGTCAGCGCGTAGGACACCGTGATCGCATTGTCGTTCGACAGCTCCGACACCTCCGTCATCACCCGCAGGCTGATGCGGCCTTCGCCGAGCACGACGGGCGTGAAGTTGAGCGAGATGCCGAACTTCTTGTAGGTGATCGACGTGCTGCACACCCGCGTGGTCGGGTCGCAGGAATAGCCGCCGGGAATCGGGAATTCACCGCCCGCGATGAAGGTCGCGGATTCGCCGGAGATCGCGGTCAGGTTGGGCTCGGCCAGCGTCTTGACGACACCGGCCGTCTCCATCGCGCGCAGCGTCGCCGACACCGACGACAAGCCGCCGCCGGTGGCGGACAGGCCGTTGGTCCCAACCAGCGACTTGCCATAGGCGGTGAACGGGTTGGTGTTGTTGAAGTTCACCACCGCGGTGCCGTAGTTCAGGCTGGCGCTCAGATCGATGCCGAGCTGCTTGACGATCTCGCGCCGGACCTCCGACACGTTGACCTTCAGCATCACCTGGTCGCGGCCGCGCACGACGATCGAGTTGACCACCTTGTCGGCGCCGCCGACCAGCCGTGCGGCGATTTCGCCGGCCTGCTGCGCCTCGACTGGGCTCGACACCGATCCGGTCAAGATCACGCCCTCGCCGACGCCGTCGATCTTCACGCCGGGAATGCTCTGGCTCAGCGCTTGGCGCACGCCGTTGAGGTCGCGCTTGATCGCGATGTCGTAGGCCGCGACCTGCTGTCCCTCGCCGTCGAAGAACACCACGTTGGTCTGGCCGACCGCCGCGCCGATGATGTAGGCGCGCCGGGCCGAACGGACGACGGCGTTGGCGACCTTGGGATCGGCGACCAGCACGTCCTTGACGTCCTGCGGGAAGTCGACGACGACGGACTTGCCGATGCCGAGCGAAAGAAAGCGCATCTTCGACGAGCCGACCGACACCACGGGTGTCTCCAGCCTGTCGTCAGCCGCCTTCACCGGCGTCAGCGCCGGATTGAGCGCAAGCCCGATCACGGCCGATGTCGATAGCGCGCGGACGACCCACGTCCCGAACGTTGCGCGTTGATGCCCACCCATCATCTTCCACGTCCTTTCGATCACTTCTGCGCCGTGAGCGAGCTCGTGATCCCATAGCGAATGATCTCGATGGCGCTGCCCCGTCGCGCCATCTGCTGCTGCTGTTGCTGTGCCTCGGTCTTGTTGCCGTCGGCTGCGTTCACGTCAGCGATGCTGCGCAGCGCCAGCGCCAGCGAGCCGGCTTGGCGCGCGCGCGCCAGGGTCTCGGCCTGCTCGGGCCTGAGCTCGAGCGTCACCGTCTTGCCGACGACGGTGTTCTGGCCTTCCTTCTCCTTCGGCGCCTGGTCGATCGCGAGCACGCGGACGTTGGAGAGAATGATCTCGGAGCTGACGAAGTCGGCGGCGCCGGGCTTGTCAGGATTCTTGTCGCGCTTCGACAGGATGACGTCGACGCGGTCGTTCGGCAGGATGAAGCCGCCGGCGCCGGTCTCGGGCGAGATCTCGGTGGAGATCGCGCGCATGCCCGCGGGCAGGATCGCCGCCATGAAGCCGGAGCCGTCCGCCTTCACCAGCTTCTGCTCGCGGATCGGCTCGCCGATCACGAACGGCGAGCGGGCGATGGTGCCGACCAGCTGATTGGCCGCCTCGGGACGGTCGCCGCGCCGGATGAAGATGTTGCTCGCGGCCTCCGGCCATGTCTGCCAGATCAGGTCGCCGGGCTTGATCGCCTGTCCGAGTCCGATGTCGGTCTTGGCGACCAGCACCTCGACCGTCGGCAACTGCACGACCGGCGCCACCGGCGCCTGCCGCTGGCCGTCGGAATTGCTGACCAGATAGGCCGCAACGCCGCCCGCGCCGAGAGCGATGGTTAACACCACGATGCGTGCGGTCATCATACGCGTGACTACTCTGTTACTCATACACCGGGAGCAAACACGCTGACGACTGACAGCCGTTCTCCCTCACTAACGACTAAGCGCCAATGGTATAAGCAGACTTGAACGCGGCGGGCCGCGGCACCCGCATCAAGCAACGATTGCGCAAGTGGTGAACAGGTTGTTAGCGTGCAAATAGTGAAACGCCGCGAATGTGTTAGCTATTTGCGCACGGCGCGCCTGCACGCATCCGTCGGCTCGCGCGCGACAGAATGAGATCATGAGTTGCAGCCGCGCCTCAGTGCGAATCTCGTTAAGCTGAATCGTTTGCTAACAACACGAGCTTAGGAACGTCGACCCCGCCGACGAGGTTGTGCCGTCGCGCGAGGCAGCGCGGATCGGCCGATCACGACTTGCCCCTGCGCCACGCGAAACATCCGCGCTGAACTCTCCATGGGGGCGACGATGCCGACACTGCATGCCATGCTGCACCGTAATCAGACGGGGTCGCATCTTCAGAAAGCCGAAACGGGTTGGACATACGATTCCGTTGAGCGGGATTTCCGTCTCGACATTCAGATTTCCTCAACAATTTGCGCGCACGGTCCGGGCACGGCGGTCATGCCCAATTCGATTTAGTACGACCTAAAATGCACGCAGAAATTGTAACCAGCGCATCGTGCCGCGGCGGGGGCCGCGCCGTCATCGTCGGGGATATCCTGGGTTGGAGGGGAGACGCGCAATGTCGGTTGCTCGATTCCTGAAGCAGCGCGCGGTCAGGATTCAGACGGTCGGGTCCTACACGCTGCCGAACTGGTATTCCCCGGAAGGACGGCTGCGCTCCTTCGCCTGCCGCACCACGCGGGTGTCGCCGTTTCGCGCGCTGCTCGAGGTGCCCGTCGTCGGCAAGGTCGGCGATCGCCTGACCTCGTATTTCCGTGACTTCGGCAAGTTCGAAGGCGAGATCAGCGACACCGTGCATGGCGGCTTCCTGCTCGAGCTGGAGATGACGCGGGCCGAGCGCGCCAAGCTCGCCGAGAAGCTGGTTTGGCTGGAGAAGAAGCAGAAGGATCCGTCGATCCGCGATTCCCGCCGCGACGCGCGCTTCGTGCCGAACTCGCCGCATTCGGCGCTGACGCTCGCCGACGGCAGCATCATCCCGTGCTTCGTGATCGATGCCTCGATGTCGGGCGCCGCAGTCTCCGCGGAGATCCAGCCGGAGATCGGCACGCCGCTGGCGGTGGGCAGTTGCATCGGCCGCGTCATCCGTCATTTCCCCGACGGCTTCGCCGTCCGCTTCGTCGACCAGTTGCCGGGCGCCAACGAGCTCGAGCGGCGGGTCATCACGCCGCCGGTGCGCCCGATGCGGCGGACGCTCGTGGCCCACGGCGATGACCGCCTGATCGGGGCGCCCGAGGACTTCTTCCTGGTGTGACGGCGGCGCTCCTGCGGTGCCCGATGGCGGCCGCTCCGGCCTGCGCGGTTTCGCGTATGGAGCGGCGGCAGGAATCGCGGCATGGGAACGGGTCGGCGTCTGCACGGTTAACGCGATGTTAATCGGCATCGTGACAGCCTGCGCGTGCCGGGTGCATTGCCAGGAGGACCAGTCCCATGGAGGCCCAGAAGACCGCGGTGGATGCCATCGTCGTCCTGACCGGCTGCGACCGCGACGCGGTCGCCGCCTTTGTCCGGCGCATCTATCTCGCCGGCGTCCGCGATCCCAAGCGGCTGACCTTCAAGGGCCTGCAGGAGCTGACGCGGGTCTAGCGCGATCGCGAGCCGGGGCCGGCGGCTGTTGCAACGGGGCCACGGCGCAGAACTTTCAACCCGGATGTCCGCCTGCAACCGACGTGCGAATGATGCGGCGCGCCGCACTTGCGGCTAAATTGGGGCTCTAGCGGCTGGCATCAGAGCACCATTTCGATCGCCAAAAAGGCGACATATCTGCGCAACACGCTCAGAGCGGCCGGATCATGGGTACCGGACATGCTCAGACAGCTCTTCGCGCCTCAGCTCATCGGCCTCTACATCCTGATCGGGGCCACCATCTACGTCCACTTCCGCGGCAAGCAGCGGCTGCGCTTCGCCCGGCAGCTCGGCGACCACTCGACCTATCTCGCCCCTTACAATGTGCTGATGTATGCCGGCTCGGCCGTGCCGAACACGCCGGTCATCCCGGTGGAGCAGTTTCCAGAGCTCGCGAGGCTCACCGACAACTGGCAGGAGATCCGCGAGGAGGCCGTGCGCCTGTTCGACGAGGGCTTCATCCGCGCCGCCGCCGCCAACAACGACTGGGGCTTCTACTCGTTCTTTAAGAGCGGCTGGAAGCGCTTCTATCTGAAATGGTACGACGACTTCCTGCCGTCGGCGCGCACGCTGTGCCCGAAGACGGTGGAGCTGCTCGACTCCATCCCGAACGTCCACGGCGCGATGTTCGCGATGCTGCCGCCCGGCGGCAAGCTCGGCGCCCACCGTGATCCCTTCGCCGGCTCGCTGCGCTATCATCTGGGGCTCGTCACGCCGAACTCCGACAAGTGCCGCATCCTGGTCGACGGCGTGCCCTGCGTCTGGCGCGACGGCGAGGCCTTCATGTTCGACGAGACCTTCATCCACAGCGCCGAGAATGCCACCGACGTCAACCGCATCATCCTGTTCTGCGACGTCGAGCGCCCGATGAAATACGACGCCATGACCGCCATCAACCGCTGGGTCAGCCACCACATCGTCAAGGCCTCCGCCACCCAGAACGTCGAGGGCGAGCATGTCGGCGTGCTCAACAAGGTGTTCGGCAAGCTGTATGAGTTTCACCTGGCGACGCGCAAGGTGAAGGCGTGGAACCGGACGGTGTACTACGCGGCGAAGTACACGCTGACGGTGGCCATCGTCGGCGCGATCGTGGTGTCGGCGTTTCGGTGAGGGGGGAAGGTAGGGCGGATTAGCGAAGCGTAATCCGTCGTTCTACGCCATGAAACGCGGCGGATTACGCCTTCGGCTAATCCGCCCTACGCTTGCTGCGGGAGGCGTCTATTCGTAGATTTTGGCCTGCAGGCCTCCAGCGGAGGAAATTCTGAGCAGCCGGCTCAAGCCGGCCATCGGACAGCAAGGCGGGGGGAATTCTCTTGAAGGACAAACCCATCACTGCCGACGAACTGTTGAAACGGTTGCACGCGGACTCCGTTTGGCTGGCCGAAGAGCGGGAGCGCGAGCGCGCTTTTGCCCAAAGACAGGCAGAGCATTCGCTGGTGGAAGCGCCGCTGGTCGCAGACCTGAGATCAGCCGGCATCCCTGTGTCGTCGGTCTGGGATCTCGTCAACGATCGACGGCGTTGGCCGCAGTCCTTTCCGATCCTGCTCGCGCATCTGGACCGTCCTTATCCCGATGCGATCTGCGACGGTATTGCCCGCGCGCTGGCCGATCCGGAGCTGCGCTTCGCTTGGCATATCCTTGCTGATCACTACGCGAAGGCCGCTAGGGGAAGTCGGACCGAGCAGGGGCTTGCTGTCGCGTTGGCCAACAGCGCCGATGATGAGGTGATGCCGGAGCTGATCGCCCTCGTCCGCAATGCGAGCTTCGGCGGTAGCAGAGGCCTTTTGCTGGATGCGTTGACGCGCTCACGGCTGTCGCTAGTTGACGAAGCCCTGCACGAGTTTCTGCAGGTTCCAACCCTGGCGAAAGAGGCGCGGCGGATAATTAAGGTCAGACGGAGCCGTCGACAGCGATAGCAATCTTCGTTTCGCTTGGGAGCGGCGCGCAAGAGGCGATTGTCCGTTGTCCATGCCGTTTATTCCGCAATCTTGGCGTGCTTCTTTTCGACCCGTCGGGCAAATCACCTGTCAATCCCAGAACGCTGTCAAGATATTCGGAAAAACATAAATCGCTTGGCCGTGCCCCCAAATCAGCATTATGGTCCGCCCCATCCCGCTGCACGGTATGGGGACGGTTCGCGGTCGTCACGGACGTTGGCAGCGGGGAGCGGTGGACGCGGGGCGGCGGCGTGCGATGAGCACGGACGAACGTTTTCCTCGCGGACGGTGAAGGCGTGTGGTTCTGACACTCCGACGCTAGTGTCCAGCGTAATGCGCGAAAGCGCATTGCGCGACATGGTGGCCAGAAAGCCCGGTGCACCAGGAAGAGCGCGCTATAGCCTGTTAAAACCATCGCGCGGGGAGGGCCGGGTGTGTTCGGCCAGACCTGTGGTACCTGCCGCCTGCATTTTTTTCGCAGGCGGGCCACGGGCGCGGCCAGCGCCCGGCCTTCCCTGCGCCCTCCATCTGGAGAGGGCGGGAGTTGGAGCATCACTCGGGCGCGGGATGCGTCGCGAGGCCGTCGATGCTCGCCCCGGATCGACGCGATGCTGTTTGAGAATGTGGAGATGATAATGCTTGCGCGGCGTGGTGCGCCGCTACGAGTACGTGGGGCTGCCGCGACGATGGACCGGGGCAGTTTGTGACTCCGTCATGGCCGGGCTTGTCCCGGCCATGACGATGTGGAAAGAGGCGAGCGCAGCACGCCGATCGTCAGTTCGGATTGCCCGCCGCGAGGGGACTGGGCCGCCAGAGCGGCGGGCGTGTTCGTGCTCTCGGCGACTTGCCCCATGAAAAAGGCCGCGTCTGGCGCGGCCTTCTTGGAGCTCGAAGCTTGGAGGCGTTGGCGGCTTACTTGGCCGCCGGCCCGATGCTCACCTTCAGCGTGCCGACGCCGTCGACGCCGCATTCGATCTTATCGCCCGGGACGATTGCCGCGACGCCGGCGGGGGTGCCGGTCATGATGATGTCGCCGGCGGCGAGTTCGACCTGCTGGGACAGCTTCCAGATGATCTCCGGCACGTTCCAGATCAGCTCGGAGAGGTCGCCGGTCTGCCGCTCGGTGCCGTTGACCGACAGCCAGATCTTGCCCTTGGCGGGGTGGCCGATCTTGGCCGCGGGCACCACGGCGGAGCAAGGCGCGGAATGGTCGAAGGATTTGCCGACCTCCCAGGGGCGCTGCATCTTGCGCGAGGCGAGCTGCAGGTCGCGGCGGGTGAGGTCGATGCCGACGGCGTAGCCGTAGACGTGGTCGAGCGCCTTGTCGGTCGAAATGTTCAGGCCGCCGCTCTTCATCGCGACCACCAGTTCGACCTCGTGATGCATGTCCTGGGTCAGCGGCGGATAGGGGATGACGGCGCCTTCGGGCGCCAGCATGTCGGCGTGCTTGGCGAAGAAGAACGGCGGGTCGCGCTCATCATTGCCCATCTCGCGGATGTGCTCGAGATAGTTGCGGCCGACGCACCAGATGCGGCGGACCGGGAAGACACCGGCTTCGCCGACGACAGGAAGAGAAGGCTGCGGAAAGGCCGGGATGACGGTGGAGGCGCTCATGAAAGGTCTCGATGCGGTGAAATGGGCTTTTCAGGATGTCGCGGTCACGAAGTCGCGGTCATGGGGATGACGTTCGGCCCCATGTCGCGCTGTTGCAGGCGGAAGAACGAAGCATAGCGGCCGCCACGGCGCAACAGATCGTCATGCCGGCCGCGCTCGACGATTTCGCCGGCCTCGACGACGAGGATGGCGTCGGCGTTCATGATGGTGTGCAGCCGATGCGCGATGACGATGGTGGTGCGGTTCTGGCAGAGATGCTCGATCGCCTCCTGCACCTGGCGCTCGGATTCGGAATCCAGCGCCGCGGTGGCCTCGTCGAGCAGGATGATCGGCGCGTTGCGGATCAGCGCGCGGGCGACCGCGATGCGCTGGCGCTGGCCGCCGGACAGCTGCGTGCCGTGCTCGCCGACCGGCGTGTCGTAGCCGAGCGGGAAGCCCATGATGAAATCGTGCGCGCAGGCCGCCTTCGCCGCCTCGATGATCTCGGCCTCGGTGGCGCCGGGCTTGCCGAAGGCGATGTTGGCGCGGATCGAGTCGCGGAACAGATAGACGTCCTGGCCGACATAGGCGGCCTGCGCGCGCAGGGAGCGCCGCGACACCTGCGCGATCGACTGGCCGTCGATCAGGATGTCGCCCGCGGTCGCCTCGTAGAACCGCAGCAGCAGCGCCAGCACCGTCGACTTGCCGCCGCCGGACGGGCCGACCAGCGCGGTGACCTTGCCGGGCTCGGCGACAAAACTCATGCGGTTGAGCACCGTCTCGTTGCCGCGATAGGCGAAGGAGACGTCGCGCAGCTCGATCTTGGCGTCGCTGAGCTTCAGCGCCGGCTTGTCGTCGTCGGGCCGCTCGCTGGCCGGGCTGTCGACCACCTCGAGCAGCATGCGAGCGCCGACGAGCTGGCTGTTGAGGTCGATGTTCAGCCGCGCCAGCCGCTTCGCCGGCTCGGTCGCCATCAGGAAGGCGATCATGAACGAGAAGAACTGGCCCGGCGTGGCGTTGAGCGCGACCACCGAGTAGCCGGCATACATCAGGCAGCCGGCGACGGCGAAGCCGCCGAGCATCTCCATCAGCGGGTTGGAGCGGTTGGAGACGCGAGCCATCTTGTTGGCGTTGCGCTCGACCACGGCGATGTTCTCGTCGATCCGCGCGCGCATCGTGTCCTCGAGCGTGAACGCCTTGACGGTGCGGATGCCCTGCAGCGATTCCTGCATCGTCTCGAGGATGTCGGCGGTGCCGGTGAACTGGTTGTAGGCGAGGCCCTTGATGCGCTTGACCAGCTTGCGCAGCACCAGCATCGCCGGCGGCACCACGAGCAGGCCGAGCAGCGACATCCAGGGATCCTGCATGACCATCACGCCGATCATGGCGATCAGGGTCACGAGATCGCGCCCGATGGCGTTGATCAGCATGTTGAGGATGTCGGTGATCGACTTGGCGCCGGACGTGAGCCGCGCCAGGAACTCCGACGAATGGCGCTCGGAGAAGAAGCCGACACTCTCGTTCATCAGCTTGGCGAACAGCTGCCGCTGATTGTTGGCGAGGATGGCGTTGGAGATCTTCGACAGGATGACGGCGTAGCCGTAGGTGGTCACGCCCTTGACGAACAGCAGCAGCACCGTGACGCCGGAGAGCACGACGATGCCCGGGATGCTCTTCTCGACATAGGCCTTGTTGATGACCTGGCCGAGAACGTAGGTCGCCGCGGCGCTCGCTCCGGCCGCCACCGCCATCAGCGCGAAGGCGGTGAGATAGCGCCGCCAGTAGACGATGCCCTGTTCCATCACCAGGCGGCGGATCAGGATCGCGGCGCCATAGGGATCGTCAGTGATCTTCTTCGGAAATTCGGCCATTCTGGTCCCTGGCCGCCGAGGCAAATCGCTGGGCGGCCAAGTGTGCTTGCCCGCTCGGGGCGGCTTTTTCAAGCCCCCCGGCCTCCGGCTAAGTGCTTGATTCTAGGCCGAGGCCCGCTGCAGCGCGCCGCTGTGGCGTTCCAGGAACAGTTTCTCCTCCCAGGCCAGCGCGTGGGCGGCGATCGTCTCCAGATCGTCATAGGTCGGGGTCCAGTCGAGCAGCGCCTTCAAACGGCTGGTGTCGGCGACCATGCTCATGATGTCGCCGGGGCGGCGGGGCGCGTATTGGACGGGAATGGCGCGGCCGGAAACGCGCCGGACGGCCTCGATGGTCTCGAGCACGGAATAGCCGCGGCCGTACCCGCAATTCAGCGTGACCGAGCCGCCGCCGGTGCGCAGATAGGCCAGCGCGGAGCGGTGCACCTGGGCGAGATCGCAGACATGGATGAAATCGCGGATGCAGGTGCCGTCGGGGGTCGGATAGTCGGTGCCGAAGACGTCGATCTTGGCGCGCTGTCCGGTGGCGACCTCCATCGCGATCTTCATCAGATGCGTCGCGCCGACGGTCGCAAGCCCGCTGCGTCCGAACGGATCGGCGCCGGCGACGTTGAAGTAGCGCAGCACCACGTAGTTGAGGTCATGCGCCGACGCCACGTCGTGCAGGATGATCTCGGCCATCAGCTTCGAGGTGCCGTAGGGCGAGGTCGGGCGGGTCGGCGCGCTCTCGGGCACCGGAACCTCGTCCGGATTGCCGTAGACCGCGGCGGTCGAGGAGAACACGAAGCGGCTGACGCCGCGCGCGACTGCCGCATTCAACAGGCTGCGCGTGGTCATGGTGTTGTTGCGGTAGTAGAGCAGCGGATCGCGCACCGATTCCGGCACCACGACCGAGCCCGCCAGATGGATGATGCTGTCGACGCCGTGCTGGCTGATGACGCCGTCCACGAGATTTTCGTCGCCGGCATCGCCGATGAACAGCGGCACGCCGTCGGGCACGAAGGCGGAAAAGCCGGTCGAGAGGTTGTCGATCACCACGACGCTTTCGCCGGCTTCCGCCAGCGCGAGCACCATGTGGCTGCCGATATAGCCGGCACCGCCGGTCACGAGCACGGTCATTGTTTGACGCGATCCCTGTTTGTTTTGCGGCAGACTAACGCCCGCGAAATGAAGGACCTGTTGCGTGCATAGCGAACTGGCGGCGATGCTTAATGTTGCGTATAGGGAACCGCTGCAATTGGAGTGAGTAGTGCAAGCCGAGCCTGTTTCTGCCGCCGATCTCGACGTCATCGTGCCCAACCTGCACCGGCGCTATTCCGGCGTGACCGCGACCAACCGGATGGTGGCGCCGAAGCTGGCGCAGCGCGTGCGCGCGGCATGGCTCGGCTCCTACGCGCCGGAGGGGATTGCGCGGATCGGAGCGGCCGATCTGTTCAAGCTGTGGGGCCGGCGGCGGCCGCTGATCTGGCACGCGCGCCGCAACGACGAGATGATCGTCGGCGTGTTGTTGCGGGCGCTGGGCTGGCCGTTGAAGCTGGTGTTCACCTCGGCCGCGCAGCGCCATCACAGCTGGATCACGCGCTGGCTGATCCGCCGCATGGACGCGATCATCGCCACCAGCGACATCTCGGCGTCCTATCTGAAGCGCGAGGCGACGGTGGTGACGCATGGCGTCGACACGGAGATCTACGCGCCGCCGGCGGATCGCGCGGCGGCCTTCGCCGAGAGCGGCTTGCCGGGCAGATACGCCATCGGCTGCTTCGGCCGCGTCCGCGCACAGAAGGGCAGCGACGTGTTCGTCGCCGCGATGTGTCGGCTGCTGCCGCGTTTTCCGGATTTTTCCGCGGTGCTGGTCGGCGCCGTGACGCCCGAGCAGATGCCGTTCGCGAGCGAGTTGAAGAAGCAGATCGCCGCCGCCGGCCTGGAGCAGCGCATCGTCATCACCGGCGAGCTCGACATCGCCGACGTGCAGCGCTGGTACCAGCGCCTGACGATCTACGCCTTCACCTCGCGCAACGAAGGTTTTGGCCTGACCTTGATCGAGGCGATGGCGGCAGGCGCAGCGCTGGTCGCAGCGCGCGCCGGCGCGGCGGAGATCGTGGTGGAGGAGGGCGTCACCGGCGTGCTGGTGCCGCCGGGCGATGTCGATGCGCTGGTCGCGGCGCTGGAGCCGCTCATGCAGGATCCGGCGGCGGCGCGGGAGATGGGCGAGCGGGCGCGGCAGCGCGTAGTGGAGAGGTTCAGCCTCGAGGCCGAGGCCGAGAAGATCGCTGCAGTCTATCGCGGACTGGTCTGAGCGATGATGTCGGCGACGAACGCATCGAGGTCGCCGCCGGCGAACAGGAAGCCGGGCAGGCCCGCGGCTTCCGCTGCCGCGATATCGGAGGCACGGTCGCCGATCACGAAGCTGCCCTCGCGCCGGATCGGCCAATGCTGCATCAGGTCGAGGATCATGCCCGGCGCTGGCTTGCGCCAGGGATGCTCGCGCAGATATTGCTCGACGGACCCTTCGGTATGGTAGGGGCAGTAGCGGATGTCGTCGATGACAGCCCCCTGCGCCGCGAGCTCGGCCCGCATCCAGTCGTGCAGGCTGAGCACGTCGTCCTCCGAGAACAGCCCGCGCGCCACGCCGGACTGGTTGGTGAACAGGAAGACGTGATAGCCGGAGTCGTTGAGCCGCCGGATCGCATTGGCCACATTCGGCATCCAGCGGATCCGATCGGGCGAGCCGATGTAATTGTCGTCGTGATTGATGACGCCGTCGCGGTCGAGAAACGCCGCCGGCTTGAGCTGATCGGTCGTCATCTAGCCCTCGTCCTGCATCAGCGCCGCTTCGATCACCTCGCAGATGCCATGCGCGGTGGCGAGGTGGATCTGCTGGATCAGGGGCGTGTCGTCGCTCGGCGCCACCAGCAGCTCGTCACACAGTTCGCCCATCGCCAGCCCCTTGGCGCCGGTGAAGCCGATCGTGCCCAGCCCGCGCTCGCGCGCCTTGCGCAGCGCGTTGAGGATGCTCGGCGACCGCCCGGAGGTCGAGATCGCCAGCAGCACGTCGCCCGGTATACCGAGCCCTTCGACCTGGCGGGCGAAGACTTGGTCGAAGCCGTAGTCGTTGCCGATCGCGGTCAGCGCCGAGGTGTCGGTGGTCAGCGCGATCGCGGCATAAGCCGGCCGCTCCTGCTTGTAGCGGCCGACGATCTCGGCGGCGATGTGCTGCGCATCCGCCGCGCTGCCGCCGTTGCCGACGATAAGCAGCTTGTGGCCGCCGCGCAGCGCAGCGATGATCGTCGCAGCGATCCGCCCGGCGCAGGCGAGCATCGCGGCATCGTCGGCCGCGCTCTCCATGGCGGCGCGGGAGCGGGCGAGATGGCTGGCAATCGGGTCGGGGGCGCGGGTCACGGTGGCGGCTCGGATTACGTCAGGGCCGGTGTATGGGGCGCGGTGCCGCTTCGCAAGCTAGGGCGCGACCGGTATCGCCGCGTCGGCAAGGACCCGCTGGGCAATGGCGGCGACCTCGGTCGCCGGAATGTCGCGCATGCAGCGGTGGTCGTTCATCCTGCAGACTGGCCGGTGGCAGGGCTGGCATGGGAGCTGGGTCCTGGTCTGGACCGTCGCCGCGAGGCCGTTCAGCGGCGCCCAATGGTACGGGCTGGTCGGGCCGAAGATGCCCATCGTCGGCGTCCCCAGCGCCGCGGCGATGTGCATGAGCCCCGAATCATTGGAGATGGCGACGCCGGCCGCGGCCATGGCCAGGATGCCGTTGCGTAGGTCGGTTCCGGTCAGGTCCCGGACGGCAGGGCCGCCGGTGGCGACGATCTCGGCGGCCAGCGCCTTCTCGCCTGGGCCGCCGACCACCCAGACGTCGAGGCCGGCCTCGCGCAGCAGCCGGGCCGCCTCGCCGTAAAAAGGCCAGCGCTTGGCGGCACCCACCGACCCCGGGGCCAGTGCTACGGCCGGGCGGTTCCCCAGGCCATGGGCCTCGCGCCAGCGTGCGACGTCGTCCCGAGGCACCCGCAGCTGCGGGACGGGCCATTCCGGCGGCAGCGGCGCCCGGTCGGGCAGCGCCAGCGCGGCATTCTTGTCGATGAAGCGGGGGAGCGCTTTCTCGCCCCAGCGCCAGCGGTTGAGAAGGCCGAAGCGGACCTCGCCGACGAAGCCCACGCGCTCGGGGATGCCGGCGAGCGCGGGCGCCAGCGCCGATTTCCAGGTCCGCGGCATCACCAGGGCGGTCCGATAGTGGCGTTCGCGCAACATCGCAGCGAGCTGCCATTGCCGGCCGAGCGCCAACCGGCTGCGCGGCAGGTCCCAGACGATGCCGGAGCGGACGCCGGGCATGTAATCCACCAGCGGGGCGCAGAGCGAGGTCACCAGCAGGTCGACCGGCCGGTTCGGCCAGCGCTCCTTGAGCACCCGCACCACGGTATGGCCGCGCACGAAATCGCCGATCCACATATAGGGAATGATCAGGATCGGGCTGGTGTCCGCGGTGTCCACCTCGACCTTGGTCGAATTCGAATTCATTCTTTGTCTGCCTGGCTCAGGCGCGCTGGTAGCCGCTCGGCCGCCGCACGTAAAGTGGGCCGAGCGGGCCGTCACCAAAGCGCTTACACTTTGCCGTCGCATGCGCTACGCGAGGGCCGGGGTTTTCGGGATCAGGACGGGTTGCTGAATGTTGCTGGTGACCGGCGGCGCCGGGTTTATCGGATCGAATCTGGTTGCGGCGCTGAACGATGCGGGCCGCACCGATGTCGTCGTCTGCGACACGCTCGGCAGCGAGGGCAAGTGGCGCAACCTCGCCAAGCGGCAACTGGCGGACGTCGTGCCGCCATCCGATCTGGACGCCTGGCTGAAGGGTCGCAGGCTCGAGGCCGTCCTGCACATGGGCGCGATCTCCGCGACCACGGTGGTCGACGGCGACCTGGTGATGGAGCGCAACTTCCGCAGTTCGCTGCGGCTGCTCGATTGGTGTACGGCGAACACCACGCCGTTCATCTACGCCTCGTCGGCGGCGACCTATGGCGACGGCGCGCAGGGCTTCGTCGATGATCCGTCGCTCACCGCGCTGAGGACGCTGCGGCCGATGAATCTCTACGGCTGGAGCAAGCATCTGTTCGACATGGCGGTCGCTGCGCGCGCCGAGCGCGGCGAGCGGCTGCCGCCGCAATATGCCGGGTTGAAGTTCTTCAACGTGTTCGGTCCCAACGAGTACCACAAGGGATCGATGATGAGCGTGCTGACCCGACGCTTCGACGACATCAAGGCCGGGCACACCTTGCAGCTGTTCAAGTCGCACCGCGAAGGCATCGCCGATGGCGACCAGCGCCGCGACTTCATCCATGTCGACGACGTCGTTCGCGTGATGCTGTGGCTGTTGGCTTCTCCCTCCGTGTCGGGCCTGTTCAACGTCGGCACGGGCCGGGCGCGCAGCTTCAAGGACATGATGCTCGCGGCCTATGCCACGCTCGGTGCGACGCCGCGGATCGAGTACATCGACATGCCCGAAGCGATTCGCGGCAGCTACCAGTACTTCACCCAGAGCAACGTCGACCGGCTGGTGGCCGCCGGCTACAACGGCGGCTTCACGTCGCTCGAGGATGCGGTCGCCGGTTATGTCCGAGATTATCTCGATTCCTCCGACCGCTTCCGCTAGACGATCTGGTTCCGACCATTGCACCGAGACTGCCGCTGATGTTCGACTTTGACGATCTCTCGCAAGCGATCGCCCGCCAGACGGTGCTGTGCATCGGCGACCTCATGCTGGACGAGTTCGTCTATGGCGAGGTGTCGCGCATATCCCCCGAGGCGCCTGCGCCGGTGATCGCGGTCCAGCGCAGCGAGATCAATATCGGCGGCGCCGGCAACGTCGCGCGCAACATCGCCGCGCTCGGTGCCCGCTGCATCTTCGTCGGCCTTGTCGGGCAGGATGCGGCTGGCGACCAGCTCGAGGCCGAGCTCGCCAGGGAGGCTGGCATCGAGAGCGTGCTGGTGCGCGATCCTTCGCGCCCGACGACGCGCAAGGTGCGCTTCGTCTCCGAACATTTCTCCACCCACATGCTCCGTGCCGACTGGGAGCGCGCCGCACCGGCGGCCGGCGAGATCGAGCAGAAGCTGATCGAGGCCATCCTGCCGCTGATCGCGCGGGCCGACATCGTGCTGCTGTCGGACTACGCCAAGGGCGTGCTGACGGCGCGCGTGCTGCGCAACGTCATCGACGCGACGCGCAAGGCCGGCAAGCGCGTCATCGTCGATCCCAAGAGCGCCAATCTCGCGATCTATCGCGGCGCGAGCGTGCTGACGCCGAACCGCAAGGAGTTTTCGGAAGCGACCCGCAGCCGGGCCGAGACCGATCACGAGATCGCCGCGGCCGCGCAGGATGCGATCTATCTCGCCGACTGCGAGGCGATCCTGGTGACGCAGAGCGAGCGCGGCATGACGCTGGTCCCGCGCGAGGGCGATCCGATTCACGTGCCGGCCTATCCCGTGAAGGTGCGCGACGTCTCCGGCGCCGGCGACACGGTCGTCGCCGTGCTTGCCGCGACGCTCGCGGCGGGCGCCGCCTGGGAGGATTCGTTGCGGATGGCGAGCGCCGCGGCGGCTGTGGCCGTCAGCAAGCAGGGCACCGCCAGCGTGACGTCGGCCGAACTGCGCCGAAAGATCCTGCCGCATGCCTATCGCGCGGCCGAGGAGAAGATCATCGAGAGCGACGACGAACTCGCCGCCCGTGTCGAGGGATGGCGGGGAGAGGGCCTGCGCGTCGGCTTCACCAACGGCTGCTTCGACATTCTGCATCCCGGCCACGTCAAGGTGCTGACCGCGGCGCGCGCCGCCTGCGACCGTCTCGTGGTCGGTCTGAACAGCGATGCTTCCGTCAAGCGGCTGAAGGGCGAGAGCCGTCCCGTGCAGGACGAGCGCGCGCGCGCCGAGGTGCTGGCCGCGCTCGAGGCGGTGGATCTCGTCGCCATCTTCGCGGAGGACACGCCGCTGCGCCTGATCGAGCTGGTCCGGCCGAGCGTCCTGGTCAAGGGCGGCGACTACACGCGCGAGCAGGTGGTGGGGCACGAGGTCGTCGAGGCCGGCGGCGGTGAGGTGATCCTGATCGACATCCTGAAAGGGCACAGCACGACCGCACTCGTCGATCGCGCCCGGAGCGAGGCGCGATGACGACGCTGGCAGGTCATCCCGGCCCGGCGCTGCTGGCGCGCCGCTGGCGCGATCCGGCGGCGTGGCGGACGACGGTCGATGTCGTGGCGATTCTGCTGGCCGCCTCGCTGCCGTGGTCGACCTCGCTGGTGTCGATCCTGGGCGTCGTCATGCTGATCACGATGCTGCCGTTTCTCGACGTCGAACGTCTGCTGCAGGTCCTGAAGCGGCCGATCGCGCTGGCGCCGATCGCGCTGTTCCTGCTGGCGCTGGTCGGAACGCTGTGGTCGGACGTGGCGTGGGGCGCGCGGTTCTACGCGGTGGGACCCGCGGCGAAGCTCCTGGTGCTGCCGGCGCTGCTCTATCATTTCCAGCGGTCGGAGCGCGGGCTGTGGGTTTTCACCGCGTTTCTCGCCTCCTGCGTGCTGATGGTCGCGATGTCGACCGCGGTCGCGTTCAATCCGGCGCTTGCGCTCAAGGCCAACGCCGATCGCGGCATCTTCGTGAAGAACTACATCGACCAGGGCCAGGAGTTCTCGCTCTGCGCCGTGGCGCTGGCCTATCCGATCGCCCAATTGCTGCGTGCTCGCCGCTTCGTGCCGGCGGGCCTGCTCACCGCGATCATGGTCGCGTTCCTCGCCAACATGATCTTCATCGTGGTGTCGCGCACCGCGCTGGTGACGATCCCGATCCTGCTCGCGGTGTTCGGGCTGATCCACTTGAAATGGCGCGCCAACCTGCTGATCGCGGCCGTTACCCTTGCGCTGGGCCTCGCGGCATGGACCGTGTCCCCGCAATTGCAGGGCAAGGTGGCGACGTTCACGAGCCAATATCAGGACTACAGGAACGATCGCGCCGTGACGTCGATCGGCGAGCGGCTCGAATTCTGGCGCAAGTCGTTGCGGTTCCTGGCCGACGCGCCGCTGATCGGACACGGCTCGGGCTCGACGCGTCACCTGTTCGAGCTGGCCGCGAGCGGGTCGCGCGACCTCTCATCGAGCCAGGTGGTCGGCAACCCGCACAACCAGACGCTCTACGTCGCGGTCCAATGGGGCGCGCTGGGGATCGTGATTCTCTACGCGATGTGGGCGGCGCATCTCCTGCTGTTCCGCGGTGACGGGCTCGTGGCCTGGATCGGGCTGCTCGTGGTCGTGCAGAACATCTTCACCTCGCTGTTCAACTCCCACATCTTCGATTTCCATGAGGGTTGGATGTATGTCATCGGCGTCGGCGTGGCCGGCGGAATGGTGCTGCAATCGCGGACGTCTGCTGACACGGTGCAAGGGACGCTCGAACCATGACGCGTCCGTCTCAACTGACCTATCGGAATATGCTGATTGCCGCGCATGACCTCCTGGTCAGCGTCGTCGCGCTGTTCGCCGCGTTCTACATCCGCTTCGAGGGCGCCAGCACCTTCTGGGAGCGGGTGCCGCTGCTCTTTCAGATCCTGCCATATTTCATCGCCTTCAGCTTCGTCGTCTTCTACTTCTCGAACCTGCTGACGACGAAATGGCGGTTCATCTCGTTGCCGGACGCGCTGAACATCGTCCGCGTCGCGACGGTGTTGACGCTGGCGCTGCTGGTGCTCGACTACATCATCGTTGCGCCCAACGTCCGCGGCACGTTCTTCTTCGGCAAGCTCACGATCATTCTCTATTGGTTCCTTGAGATCTTTGCGCTGAGCGCGCTGCGGTTCGCCTATCGCTATTTCCGCTACACGCGGGTCCGGCGGCACGCGCGGTCCGAGGACGCGGCGCCCGCGCTCCTGATCGGCCGTGCGGCCGACGCCGAGGTCGTCCTGCGCGGCATCGAGAGCGGCGCGGTCAAGCGGATCTGGCCGATCGGCATTCTCTCGCCGTCGGCCGCCGACCGCGGCCAATTGATCCGCGGCGTGCCGGTGCTGGGTGGCATCGACGACGTCGAGGATGTCGCGGCCGACTTTGCCCGGCGGGACCGGCCGATCGCGCGCGCCCTGATGATGCCGACGGCGTTCGATCCGGACTGCCATCCGGAGACCTTCCTGATGCGGGCGCGCCGGTTGCGCTTGATCGTGAGCCGCCTGCCGTCGCTGGAGAGCGGCGATGCGCCACGGCTCGCGCCGGTCGCGGTCGAGGACCTCCTGCTGCGGCCGAGTGAGAAGATCGATTACGGCCGGCTGGAAGCGCTGGTGCGTGGCAAAGCCGTCGTGGTGACCGGCGGCGGAGGCTCGATCGGCGCCGAGATCTGCCAGCGCGTCGTGGCATTCGGCGCGGCGCGGCTGCTCATTCTGGAGAATTCCGAGCCGGCGCTCTACGCGATCACCGAGGTGCTCGCGGCCGATCCCGAGGCTGCCGTCGCCGTCGAGGGGCGCATCGCCGACATCCGCGATCGCGACCGGGTGTTCGCGCTGATCGGCGATTTCAAGCCGGATCTGGTCTTCCATGCCGCCGCCTTGAAGCACGTGCCGATCCTCGAGCGCGACTGGAGCGAGGGCGTCAAGACCAACATCTTCGGCTCGATCAACGTCGCCGATGCCGCGGTGGCCTCGGGCGCCGAGGCGATGGTGATGATCTCGACCGACAAGGCGATCGAGCCGGTGTCGATGCTCGGTCTCACCAAGCGTTTCGCCGAAATGTACTGCCAGGCGCTGGACCGCCAGCTCGCCGACCGGCCGGCGGGACGGCCGCCGATGCGGCTGATCTCGGTGCGGTTCGGCAACGTGCTGGCGTCGAACGGCTCGGTGGTGCCGAAGTTCAAGGCGCAGATCGAGGCGGGCGGTCCCGTCACGGTGACCCACCCGGACATGGTGCGCTACTTCATGACCATTCGCGAGGCCTGCGATCTGGTGATCACAGCAGCCTCGCATGCGCTGGCGCCGCAGCGTCCGGATGTCTCGGTCTACGTGCTCAACATGGGCCAGCCGGTTCGCATCGTCGAGCTCGCCGAGCGCATGATCCGCCTGTCGGGCCTGCAGCCAGGGTACGACGTCGAGATCGTGTTCACGGGCATCCGGCCGGGCGAGCGCCTGAACGAAATCCTGTTTGCGAGCGAGGAGCCGCCGGTCGAGATCGGCGTCGCCGGCATCATGGCCGCCAACCCGAACGAGCCGCCGATGCCGACGCTGAAGGCCTGGATCGCGGCGCTCGATCAGGCGATCGCGCGCAATGATCCGGTGACGATCAAATCGGTGCTGAAGGATGCGGTGCCGGAATTCGGCTCGAGCGCGGCCTGAGTCTTCAATGGCGCCGCCGCGAGAAGCGGCTCAGCACCCAGGTGACGGCGCCGAGCCCGAAGACGAGCAGGATGGCGTCGACCGTCATGGAACGCTGCGCGACCGAGATGGCTGCGAGGGTCGCAAGCACGACATTGAGGATGAACACCTCGCTGACGACGCGCGAGACGGTGAAGCCGTTATCGGTGGCCTGTTGATAGAAATGCGTGCGGTGCGCCGCCCAGAACGGCTCGCGCCGCGCCATCCGCCGCAACAGGGTGAAGGTGGCGTCGATCAGATAATACAGCGGCAGCAGCAGCGCCGCGGCGATGGAGCCCTGCCAGGCCAGATGGAGCAGGCCCCAGCCGAGCAGCAGCCCGATCGGCAGGCTGCCGACATCGCCGAGAAAGACCTTTGCGACGGGACGGTTGAAGGGCGCAAAGCCGAGCATGGCGCCACCCAGCGCCGCAGCAATGGCGGTCGCCGGCCAGGGCAGTTCACCGGAGAGGCCGAACAGGACGAGCGTCGCCGTGATCGGCACCGCCTCAGCCACGGTCATCAAATCGAGCCCGTCCATGAAGTTGACGAGGTTGACGAACCACAGGCCCGCGATCAGCAGCAGCGTGCGCTCGATCGCCAGCGGGATCGGAAACAGCCTGAGATCGTCAGGCGCGGTGAATACGACGAGGCCAACGGCCAATCCCTGCAGGATCAAGCGCGGCAGCACCGGGATCGGCCTGATGTCGTCGACCAGGCCGACCAGCGCCAGCATCGGCACCGCGATGAACAGCATCAGCAGCGGTGCAAAGCCCATCGCGGAGGCAAAGGCGCCGCCGACCACGAGCGTTGCGCCGACCACGGCTATGCCGGCGCCCTGCGGCGTGGGGATATTGTGCGACGAGCGCGCGTTGGGCCGCGCCAGTGCGTAGCGCTGCAGCACCGGGCGCAGCAGCACGATCAGCACACCGCACATCGCGGCCGCGAGCACGGCGATGGCGGCGAGGACTCCGGTGGGATGGGCGATCATCCGCGCGCGTCCGGCGCCGCGGTGAGGCGGTCATAGAGCGCCACCACCGAGCGGCCGATGGTCCTGGCCGAGAGCTTGTCCTCGACCAGTTGACGGGCCGCCGTGCCGTAGCGCGCGCGCAACTCCGGCGATGTCGCCAGTTGCGCCATGGCCTGCGCCAGCGCGGCCGCGTCCTCGACCGGCACCGAGAGCCCGGTCTGGCCATGGATCGCGATCTCGCGGCAGCCCGGCGCATCGGTGGAGATCAGCGGCCGGCCACAGGCGGCAGCCTCCAGCAGGCTCACCGGAAGACCTTCGCGATGCGATGGCAGCACGGCGATGTGGCAGCGCCGCCAGAGCTCGGTGATGTCCTTGATCTGGCCGAGCAGGGTGATGCCGGGTTCGTTCCGCCAGGCCTCGACCTCCTCGGCCGAGACTGAGGCGGGATTGGCCGGATCGGGGGAGCCGGCGATCAGCAACTGGTCGCTGCGGCCCTGCTGGCGCAGCATGCGATGGGCAGTGATCAGGGCGCGCACGCCCTTGTCGGTGAGCAGCCGTCCTGCAAAACCGAAGGTGATCGGCCCGTCCGGTTCCGGCAGCGGCTGGAAGCGGTCGGTGTCGACGCCTGACCCCGGGATCAGCGTGATCTTGTCGCCGCGGACGCCCATGGCTTGAAGTGCTTCGCGATCGTCCGGATTCTGCACCAGCACGCAGCTCGGTGTCCGGTTCATGAGCCGCGGCAGCAGCCACAGCAGGCTCTGCTTGAGCAGGCGCGAGCGCCAGCTCGCCGAGGTGAAGACATAGCCGAGCCCGGTCATGGCGTTGACGACGGGCGTGGTGCGTCCGAGCGTGGCGAGCGAGCCGAGCACGCTCGATTGCAGCCCGGAATGATGCACCACGTCAGGCCTGATCGCAGCCTCGACGGCGCGGATCGCGCGGATCGTGGGCAGGGCTGATGACGGCGACAGCCCGCCGCGCCGGAACGGGATTGGATGCACCACGAAGCGCTCGGCGGTGATCGCGGCGGCGCCGGCGTTGACGTTGGTCGCGACATGCACCTCGTAGCCGGCCTCGCGCGCCGCGCGCGCCATCGGCAGGCGATGCATCAGGAAGGCGTAGTCCTCGTTGGCCACGTACAGCAGGCGGCGCGGCGAAGCGGAGCGGGGCAGGGACATCGAACTCACGGTCTTGGGCGGTCGAAGCGCCGTATAGGCCAAGAGCGGCCCTCGCGCGAGCCGTTATCTGTCCTGCGACGGGCGGAAAACCGCCCGTCGGTGCTGACGACGATGAGGGGCGGCCCTCTGAATGCCGCCCCGGTCTCAGACCAGATGAAAGCTCGACAGGTGGGACAGCAGCTCGGCCGCCGAAACGTGCTGGATGGTGATGGTGTCGAGTGCCGCATCGGTGATGACGGCGTTGCCCGCCGCGTCGTCATGGATGGCGGCCTGCAGTGCGGACTGCTCCGCGAAGATGCTCTGGCTGAACACGATCTGGTCGGTGCCGGGATTGAAGTCAGAGACCGTCACCTGACCGAAATGCTCGGCGAACACGAAGGTCTCATGTCCCTGCAGCGACACCGATGAGGACGCCGCGCCGGAGATCGAGGTCCCGGAGATCAGCGTGCCGCCCTGGCCGTCGGCTGCGAAGTGAAAGCTGTCCTGCGACAATGGGCCGACGAAGTGCAGCGACGCGCTGTTGGACCCGTCGCTCAGCGACAGCAGCCCGCTGGTCTCGTCGAAATGCATCTGAAGCGACGTGAAGGCGATGCTCTTGAGATCGATCTGAGCGGCCGTGCCGCCGAATCCGATGAGATTGCCGCTGAAGGAAGGCGCGGCGAGGACAAGGTCGGCCGCGCTCGACGTCGTGGCCGCCTCTGTGCTCGCCGTCACCGAGCCGATGGTCGGGATCCCGATCGTGCCGTCGCCATTCAGGTCCTGATGGAAGCTGGTCTCGAGGGCTTCAAGGGACGACGAGCTGCCGGAAACGGCGCCGATCGCGTTGCCGGTATAGTTGCCGCTGCTATCGGTGTTCCAGACCGTGTAGAGGTCGGTGCCGGCCATCTTCCAGGCAACCTGATAGCCGCTGCCAGAGGCTTCCGCAGCGATCGCCGCCCAGCCGCTGAGCTGGCCGGCAACGACGACGTTGCCGCCGAACATCACCTGCGTTGCGGTCCCCCCCGACACCGGCGCCATCAGATAGGTCGTGCCCGACAGCGACAGGCTGGTCGACCCGAGCGCTTCGATCACGCTGCCGCTGGGTGTCACGCTTGGGGCGCCGATGGTGCCGTCGCCGTTCAGATCCTGGTGGAAGCTGGGCTCCAGCGCTTCCAGGGATGCGGAGCTTCCCGCAACCGCGCCGATCACGTTGCCGGTATAGTTGCCGCTGCTGTCCACGTTCCAGACGGTGTAGAGATCGGCGCCGGCCATCTTCCAGGCGATCTCATAGCCGCTGCCGGACGTCTCCGCGGCGATGGGCGCCCAGCCGTCGAACTGACCGACGGTCACGATGCTGCCGCCGAACATGATCTGCGGACCGGTGCCGCCGGCGACAGGATTGAGGAAATAGCTCGACCCGGCCAGCACCAGGCTGGTCGAACCCGCGGCCTCGATGACCGTGCTCGGAATGCCGATCGTGCCGTCGCCGTTCAGGTCCTGGTGGAAGTTCGGCTCCAGCGCCTCGAGCGCGCTGCTGGCCCCATTGACTGCGCCGATGGCGTTGCCCGTGTAGTTGCCGCTGCTGTCGACGTTCCAGACGGTGTAGAGATCGCTGCCCGCCATCTTCCAGGCGATCTGATAGCCGCTGCCGACGGCTTCGGCCGCGATCGGTGCCCATCCGCCGAGCTGCCCGGGGCTGACGGTGCTGCCGTTGAAGCTGACCTGCGGGCCCGTCCCGCCTGCGACCGGATTGAGGAAATAGCCGTTGCCGGATTGGACCAGGCTCGTGGCCCCCGCGGCCTCGATGACGGTGCTGACGACGCCGATCGTGCCGTCGCCGTTCAGGTCCTGATGGAACGACGTCTCAAATGTCTCGAAAGCGGACGAGCTTCCGGAGACGGCGCCGATCGCGTTGCCGGTGTAGTTGCCGCTGCTGTCGACGTTCCAGACGGTGTAGAGATCCTGCCCCTGAAACTTCCAGGCGACTTCGTAGCTGCCGCCTCCGTTGGCCTCGACGCCGATCGGCATCCAGTTGCTCAGCTGGTGAACGACGACGTTGGCGCCGTTGAACCGCAGCGCCACCGATGTGCTGGCACCGATGGTGTTGAGATCGTAGATGACACCGACCTGGGCGAGGCTGATCGATCCGAGCGCCTCGACGATGGTGTTGGCGAAATAGGGGGCCGATCCGACCGCGGGATTGATCTGGGCGAGACCCGCGCCGGCGACCGCCGGATTGGCCATCGGCACCGCGGTCTGCTGCAGGATCTCCGAGACGTCGGCGTAGCTCAGCGTCGAATTGGCCGTCAGGATCAAGGCCGCGATCGCGGCAACGCTGGGGGCGGCTGCGGAGGTGCCGTAGAAGTCGGTCATTCCCGTGACGGTCGTCGAGATGTTGTCGATGCCGGAGACCACGACCGGGCTGAGCTGGAGCGGCGTCGCAAGGCGCGTGCCGTCGTTGGCGAACAGGATCTCGGTCCCGGCGCCGGACGATGAAAAGCTTTCCGAGACCGGTGTCGCGCCAAAGGCCGGCGTGTTGGCGGCATTGACGGCTCCGACGGTGATCACCCCCGGCGTCATCGCGTGACCGAAGACCGTCCCGACATTGGCGCCGCTGATGGAGACCGGGAGGCCGTTGCCTGCCAAAATCTCCTTGATCGTGGAAGGAGGAGTAAATCCCGTGTTGGCGATCACGATCTGGTAGGTGCCCGAGACCGAGAAATGCAAACCAACCCACGGATTCAGCGAATTGTTCGCAACGTATCCGAGGAACTGTCCATTCTGAAACACGTCGACCGCGAGATGTGACGTGTCTTGACCCCAAGCCTGGTCCCATTGCACGAGCAGGTTCGCGCCCGCGGTCACGGTGATCGTCTGCGCGATGCTGCCGCCGAAGCTCAGTGCATTGCCATCGAAATACTTTCCGCCGATGCTGCCCGAGGTCGAGGTCCAGGACGTCTGATAGGCCGAGCTGCCGTTGTTGCCGGCCGACGTCACATAGGTCACGCCCATGGCCTGAACGGTCTGAATGGCCTGGGCGACAATGCCGTTCTGGAAGAATGGCTCGTCCGAATAGCTCACATCGTCGACGATGACCTTGCAGCCGGCATTGGCGAGCGCGATGATGCCGTCGGCAAAATCCTGCTCGCTCTGGAACGCGGTGTAGAAGGCGAGACTGGCGTCAGGCGCGATATCGTGGATGACCTGCATCATCGCACGGCCTTCGTCCGTCCCGCCCGATGGCATGTCCTTGAGGATCTGAATCTTGGAGGCCGAGGGCAAGGCTCCGCTGGCTTCGTCCGCTGCGGCGCCGCCGAGATTGTTGAAGCTGCTGGAGAGGACGCCGATCTTGATGCCGGCTCCCGTCACGCCCGTGGAGTTGCCGCCGAGCGCCTGAACGACCTGGGCGCTGGTCGCGCCTTGTGCACTGACCGCCGAGGCGATGGCTTCCGTCACCGCGTCCTGAAGCGAGGGCGCGGGCTCTCCGCTCGGTCCGGCGTGCGCCGTCGCTGGCTTTCCGAGGCTGCCGAACGACCATGTCTGCAGCGATGCGCCGGCGCCTGACCACATCTCGACGCTGATCGAGAGGACGAATCCGCTCGCGCTGGCACTCTGCCCGGCATGCGCTGGTTCGACGGAGCTGTCCGCAATCGGTGTGGCCGGATGGAGGGACGTCTCCTGGGTGACTTGCCAGGTCGAGCCGGCCACCACCGTCCGAGCCGTTGGCTCGGCCGCCCCCTGGGCCTGCGCGCTCACGTCGAAGAGTTGTGTGACCACCGTTGCCTCGGCGTCGCCATGCGCGAGGAGGCTGGGCGTCTCGCTCGGAGCATCAGCGCTTGGCGCCGGGGCTGCAGGATCGATCAGCTCGGCCGGGCCATGCTGGACCTGCGCGATGGTGGGGGCCGGCTTGGCTTCGTCTGCGGCGTCCGCAGCAGGCTGCTGCACATGCAACTCGTGACGTTGGCCAGCAGCAGGATCGAAAATGAGGGACTGGGCGGCTTCACGCCAGCGGTCAGGAATGTCTTCGGTACGGCCGGATTCGTCGAGCATGCATGCAACGATGGTGATCCTGTCCTCGAGGCCGACAGGCGGGATGGAATTGAAGCATCGGGCAGTGATGCCCCCCGATCTTGTATAAAATGGTACCGAAGAATGGCGGCTCCGGCCATACGTCATTGTTCGATCTGTTCGATCGAATTCAACTATTGATTGTGTCCGGGGAGGCGGCTATTGCCGCGGGCCCAAGTCAGCCTTCGCAGGGGCAACTCCGGACGGGGGCAGAGATCGGAGCGGGCACAGCAGGGATTTGCTCCCCGCGAGCCCGCCCCGAAGATTAAGGGCGCCGATCAGACCAGGTGGAAACTGGACAAATGGGTCAGCAGGTCCGCCGTCGTGACGTGCTCGACGGTGATGGTGTCGTGCGCGGCATCGGTGATCACGGCGTTGCCGGCCGCATCGTCGTGAATCGACGCCAACAGCGCCGCCTGATTCGCGAAAAGCTCGTGGCTGATGACGATCGTGTCGCTGCCCAGATGGAAGTCGGCGACGCTGACCTGGCCGAAATGCTCGGCGAAGACGAAGGTGTCGTGTCCTGCCAGGGAGACGGCTTGCGGAGCGGGGCCGCTCGCCGGACCCGCGGCCGCCGAGATCATCGTGCCGCCCTGGCCGTCATCGGTGAAACGGAAGCTGTCCTGCGACAGCGGTCCGAGGAAATGCAACGAGGTGCTGCTCGCGCCGTCGCTGAGCGACAGCAGCCCGCTGCTGTCGTCGAAATGCGCCTGCAGCGAATGAAAGGCGATGCTGCTGAGGTCGATCTGATCGCCGTTGCCGCCGAACCCGATCAGGGAGCCGCCGAAGCTGCCGGACACCGTCAGGACCACGTCCGGGCCACCGGCCAGCGTCAGGGCTTGCGTGCCCGCTGCGACGTGAGCGGGCACACCGATGGTGCCGTCGCCGTTCAGATCCTGATGAAAGCTTGTCTCCAGCGTCTCCAGCACTGCCGAGCCGCCCGGAACGGCGCCGATTGCATTGCTGACGTAAGCACCGCTGCTGTCGGTATTCCAGACCGTGTAGAGGTCGACGCCAGCCATTTTCCAGGCGACCAGGTAGCCGCCGCCGGAGCTCTCCGCGCCGATCGGGTTCCAGCCGCCGAGCTGGCCCACGGTGACGACGCTGCCGCCGAACGCGATCTGCGGCCCGGTGCCGCCGCCGACCGGATTGAGGAAGTAGGTCGAACCGGATTGCACCAGGCTCGTCGATCCCAGCGCTTCGATCACGGCCGAGGGGATGCCGATCGTGCCGTCGCCGTTCAGATCCTGATGGAGGTTGGTCTCCAGCGCTTCCAGACCGCTGTTGGTGCCGTTGACGGCGCCGATCGCGTTGCTTGTATAGGCGCCGCTGCTGTCGGTATTCCAGACCGTGTAGAGGTCCGCGCCCGTCATCTTCCAGGCGATCTGATAGCCGCCACCGACGGTGTCCGCCGCAATCGGCATCCAGCCGCCGAGCTGACCGACGACGAGGACAGAGCCGCCGAACTTGACCTGGGGACCTGTGCCGCCGCCGACCGGGTTCAGGTAGTAGCTGGATCCGGACTGGACGAGGCTGGTCGATCCCAGGGCTTCGATGACCGTGGTCGGAATGCCGATCGTGCCGTCGCCGTTCAGGTCCTGGTGGAGGTTGGTCTCGAGCGCTTCGAGTCCGCTGTCCGTCCCGCTGACCGCGCCGATCGCGTTGCCCGTATAGGCGCCGCTGCCGTCGGTGTTCCAGACCGTGTAGAGATTGGCGCCGGCCATCTTCCAGGCGATCTGATAGCCGCTGCCGACGACGTCGGCCGCGATCGGAGTCCAGCCGCCGAGCTGGCCGACCACCAGGTTGGCGCCGCCGAACTTGACTTGCGGGCCCGTGCCGCCGCCTACGGGATTGAGGAAATAGCCGTTGCCGGCCTGGACGAGACTGGTCGATCCCACGGCCTCGATGACCGTTGTCGGGATGCCGATCATGCCGTCGCCGTTCAAGTCCTCGTGGAAGGACGTCTCGAACGCCTCGAATGCGGCCGTGCCTCCCGAGACGCCGCCGATGGCGTTGCCGGTGTAGTTGCCGCTGCTGTCGACGTTCCACACCGTGTAGAGGTCCGCGCCCGTCATCTTCCAGGCGACCTGATAGCCGCCGCCGTTGGCCTCGCCCGCGATCGGGGTCCAGCCGCCCAATTGTCCGGGCTGGACGACGCTGCCGCCGAACTTGATCTGCGGCCCCGTGCCGCCGCCGACCGGATTGAGGAAATAGCTTAGTCCGAGCTGGACCAGGCTGGTCGATCCCAGCGCCTCGATCGTCACCGGCGTTGCGGAAACGAGATGGAAGCCGAGCGCGTCCATCTGCTTGAGGTCCACGGCCGTCAGCGTCTGCAGCGTGCTGTAGGTGTAGAACTCGTTGAACGGATCGTTGCCGCCCTGCACGCCGCTGTTCAGGAAGTCGCTGGGGTCCGAGGATTGGCCGTAATCGGCGAGCTTGGTATAGCCGCCATCGAGGGAGAAATAGGCGGTCCCCGCCGTAGCGCCGCCGGTCATCAGCCGCACGCCGGGGCTGGAGAAGCGGAACAGATCGAAGACGTCGGGCTGCGGTCCGTAGGGCACGCGGCCGAAGGCGTGCGTCAGCTCGTGCAGCGCCACGCCGACCAGCAGGTTCGAATTGATGTCGGTGGCGAAGGTCGCGCTGCCGTCGTCGGTGGTCGCATCGTTGGCGCCGAGCCCGCCCCACAGCTTGAGCTGCGAATTCCACACCGCGACGTAGGACTGTCCCTGGATGCTGGATCCCGCCGGCAGGGCATTGAAGGTGGTGTCGCCTGGGCTGGCATAGTTGATCAGGTTGGACCTGACGCTCGAATAGCCCATCCACTGGCCGCCGTCAGGACCGGCTGCCGCGCCGCCGCCGACGCCGCTATAGTCGATCTTGATGTTGACGGTGATGCGGTCCGAGATCATCGAGGTGAGGATCGCGGCGGCCTGCTGAATGCCGGCGCGAAAGCTCGCCGGTGCATTCATCGCCGCCGTGTCGAACAGCAGATTGATCGTCAGTCCGCCGGCGCTCACCGAGGTGACCGCGCCAATCCCGCCGAAGTCGCCCTGCGCAAGCTGCGCCTCGACCGCCTCGTCGGGCAGCTCCACGGGATTCGACGGCGGGGGTACCCCCGCGTCGTATGGAGGTGAAGTCGTGACCGACTGTAAGTTGGATGCTCCAGGCATTGCCTCAGTTCCGGCTCATCGCGTGAGGGCGCATGGCTCGACCGTATCGACACGCTGCCGAGTCGAATCGTGACCGTCCCAAGTTACAGGGCAACGATCTTGCTCGGAGGTTAATGGGCGTTCCGAAGCCCCGGAAAACGACCGGCGATGGCTGTCGCGGGCGTTCATCGAACCGAGGTTCGCTTACGCGTTCAATCCAGCAGCTCAGGCAGGCGGTCCAGGAACGCAGGGACCGGTAGCGCAGCACCAAAATTGTAGGGGTTGCCGCTGAGCGCGGCGCGATAGCGATCGAGCTGCGGCCCGCCCTCACGCAGGGGCCGGCCGATCCCGTCCAGGCAATCGAGCTTGTAGCGGACGGCTGCCGTGATGTCCTGCGCGGTATTCGGGTGAATTTCGAGCCCGTGGCGCGCCAGCACGGCGGTGTCGATCAGCAGTGCCTGCAGCGGCTGGCGATAGGTCTCGCGCAGCGAGAGGTAGCGCCGCGCGCGCCGGTCATAGACCGGGCGCACGGTGAAGTCGGTGCGCTCATGCCAGAACTGGCAGTCGTTGGAGATGCAGTTGACGAGCAGCATCGGCGTTCCCAGCGCCTGCACGGCGGTGGTCAGGCCCGATGTCGTGCCGACGAACAGGCGGGCGGCAGCGCAAAGATAGAGGTCCATCTCCGCCGACTTGATGTCGCTGTGGGCGTAGTCGAAGACGCCTGCCATGCCGCGCAGCGGCGTCATGCTGCGATCGCCGAGCCTGACCACGGCGCCGCCGCGTGCGGTGATCGCGGCGATGGCGTCGAGGTAGTCGCCGACATTGGCGGAGCGATGCTGGCGCGTGGTGCCGGGTCCGTCGCCGTGATAGCCGCCTTCGCGGATGTGCATCGCGACGAACCAGTCGGCGGTGACACCGGCGGCACGCAGCCTGGCAGCCCCGGCTTCCATCAGCTCCGGCGGGATCTTCACGATCGGCTGCCGCTGCTGTTCGGCCCATGCGACCTGCGCGCGCGACGCCGCGTGAGCCCATGGCTCGGCGATGCCGTCCTTGCCCCGGACGGCGATGAACTGGTCGCCGACCAGCCGCTGATAGGGCAGCAGATCGTCGACGAGAGCGGGGTCTTCGATGATCGTGACGTGCTGATCGAACAGCCTGAGGAACGGCTGGTTGACCACCTTGCTCGCCGGGGCAAGCAGCACGTAGTTGGCGCGCGGCAGCATGCCGAGCGCGGCCATGCGCAAATGGCAGTCGATGAAGCCGACGTGGCCGATCAGCGTCACCCATTCGTAGCCGAGCAGCCGGACCGGGAGCGCGGGATCGAAGATGCTGCTGACGCCGGCAATGCGCGCGATCAGCGCGTCGGGAATCGACCATTTCGCCGCCAAGGAATCCTGGTGGTCGAGCGCGGCCTGATAGCTGCGGAACGTGTCGTCGTAGCGGCCCTGGTGATAGAAGTTCTCGCCGAGCTGGATCAGATTGTCGTAGATCAGCAGCTCGCCGGCATGCTCCAGCTCCCAGGCGCTCGGCGTATAGGTCGATGGATCGTAGCCGCCGGCATAGTTCTGGTGCGCCATCACCGAGCGGGGATCGCGCGCGACCGACGCCTTGAAGCACGCGGCGGCCTGGACGTGGTCGCCGGCCAGGGCATGGACGGCGCCGAGCTTGCGCAGCGCGTTGCCGTCGCCCGAGGCCGCGGCCGCCGTCAGGAAATGCGCCGCGACCGGAAGATTGCCGCGATACATGTGGGCGACGCCGACCGCGAAATTGATCGCGAAGCTGTCGATCGTTTCCGGCCGCGGCACCTCGCGCACGATCCGGTCATAGGCGCTGCACAGCGCCAGCGTCGTGAAATAGGCCTGCGCGCCCACACCGGCTCTCGCGCGTACATTGCCGCGGAAGATCAGGTTCAAGAGCCGCACCGCACGCAACGCACTCGGCTTGCGGCTTGCAGCGAGGTGAACCTGCGCTGCCGCGGCCAGCGTGGTCGAGGCCGTCAGCGCCAGCAAACGGCCGAGCCGCGATCCCTTTGCCAATTGCCGGTCCATCAGCAGGAGCAGCGCCGCACCGGCCGGCGCGACGATGAGCCTGCTGTCGACGATGTTCGCGGCGCGGGTGGTCAGCGGCAGCAATTGCCGGCGCCGCGCACTCAGGAACGCATAGAGGCGAAACGCGGATGCCGTCAGCCACGTCCGCGGCGACCAGCGCGGCGTCTGCGGCGACGGTTGCTCGGCCGGCACGGCGCGAGTCGGCGCAGGAACAGCCTTGGCGCCGAGGCGGCGACGGAGAGAGCCGAAGGGGGCGCGGGCCGTCATGCCGCGCGATAGCCGGAGGTGGCGGACAAGATCGCGCGCCGGGCGGCGGTCTGGGCAAGCAGGCGCGTCAGCGACATCGGCCGAGTCCGGAGCGTGACCCAGGCCAGCGCGGCCAGGCGGCCGACGGCCCCGAAGCTCAGCATCACCCGAAGCAGGTGCGTGTCGAGCGCGTTGCCATCCAGCAAGGCGGATACGCGCGCAGCCTTGGCCGACGGCATCGTTTCACCGCCGAGCACCATCCGCGCCGCGCCGAAGCGATTGCGCCGGGCGAATAGATCGCCATAGCCTTCGGGGAACAACTTGCTCTGCGCAATCAGCGCGCCGATGTCGGCGAGCTTGGCGTTGAGCGAAGCCGGATCGGTCGCCGTCGCCGTCGAATAGTTCTGGCCGTGGATGCGCCAGTAGCCGAGCGCCTCGGCGATGAAGCAGCAGCCATAGGTCAAGGCCAGCCGCCGGGCGAGAAAGGCATCGGAGAACGAGCCGAGCTTGACGTCGAATCCGCCGAGCGCCTGCAAGGCGGTCAGGCGATAGAGCGAGGTGGTGCCGGAAAAGTAGTTGTCGCCAAAGCGCAGCGCCTCGCGAAGGTCGGCCGGCGCCAGCATCGCCGAGGTCGACGCGGGCAGCATTGCCGGCCGCAGCATCCGTCTTGCGGACGGCCCCCGAGGGCCGATGATCTCGCAGCAGGCGAAGACCAGACCGGCTTCGGGGTGGCTGGCCGCCTGTGCCATCGCCTTTTCGAGATAGGTCGGATGCAGCGCGTCGTCGGCCCCGAGAAAGCCGATCCATTCGGTGTCCGCGATCGCCAGCGCCTCGTTCTGACCGCGCACGACGCCCTGGTTGGTCTCGTGGCGGATCAGGCGCCAGTTCGGCCGGTCCGCCACGAAGCGCGAAATGACCGCGATGCTGTCATCGGTCGAGCAGTCGTCGATGATGAGGACGCGGTCTGGGGCGCGGGTCTGGCTGGCGATGCTGCCGAGCGACTCGGGCAGGTAGCGGGCATGGTTGAAGTTCGGGACGACCAGCGTGACGGTCGGCAAGGTTGCTGGGCGGGTCGTCGTAGTCATGGCTCAGCGAACGTCATGGCACATCATCCCCGATGCCTGTCTCTCACGGCTTCGGGAGTTCCTTGACAACGTCGTCCAGGGCGCCGAAGGCCCTCACGCGGCCGCCATCAAGATAGAGCCCGAGATTGCAGGTGTCGCGCAGCAGGCCGTGATCATGCGAGGCGAGCACGACGATTCCCGAGCGGTTCGTGATCTCCTGCAGCCGGCCGTGGGTCTTCTTGCGGAACTGCGCGTCACCGACCGCGATCCACTCGTCCATCAGGATGATGTCGCCGTGAATCGAGGCGGCGATCGAGAACACCAGGCGCAGCAGCATGCCGGAGGAATAGGTCCGGATCGGCAGCTCCAGATAGTCGCCGAGCTCGGCGAATTCGGCGATCTCCGGCACGCGCTGCTCGATCTCCTCGGGCGAGAGCCCGAGGATGAGGCCGCGGGTGCGGATGTTCTCGTAGCCCGAAGCCTCTTCGTCCATGCCGAGACCGATGTCGAACATCGGAACGTTCCGCCCCACGGTCCGCAGCGATCCGCTCGTCGGCTCGTAGATGCCGGCGAGCACGCGGATCAGCGTGGTCTTGCCGGCGCCGTTGTGGCCGAGCAGGCCGAGCCGGTCGCCCTGCTTCAGGGTGAAGCTGATGTCATCGAGCGCCTGGACGAACTGGAACGAGCCGTCGCTCTTCGAGACCCGGCCGCCGACGCGTGAGGCCGCCTTGATCGCCAGATGCCGGAATGATCGTGCGTTCGGGGGTGCGACGGGAAATTCGATACCGATTTGCTTGGCTTCAATGAGAGTCATTCGAGGCGGATCCAGAGGTCTCCGGCCATGATGTCAGGCCCAATACACGACGCGCGACCGATAGCGCGTGTAGATATAGATCATGGCCGCGGTCAGGACCGCGACCGATCCAATGGCGCCGGCCCAGGTCGCAAGGCCGGGAACGTCGCCCATCAGCGGACCACGCGTGACCGCCAGCAGATAGGCGATCGGATTGAGCGTGACGATCAACTCGCCGCCGCGGATGCTCGACGGCTCCCAGATGATCGGAGAGATGAAGAACAGGAGCTGCAGCACCGCCGCCATGACGGGCGGCACGTCGCGATAGCGCACGCAGATCATCGAGACGATCACCGAGGCGCTGACGACGAAGACGTAGACGATCATCAGGCCGAGGATGGCGAGCACCATTCCGAATCCGACCGACCATGGATAGACGAGCCAGATGAACGGGATCACCGCGATGTTGTGCAGGAAGATGATCAGGTTGCGCTGAACCATGCGCATGACATGGATCAGGATCGGCATGTCGACGGCCTTGATCATGCCGCCTGCATTGATCATCGTGTAGCAGGCTTCGCTGAGCGAGGACGAGATGAAGCTCCAGATGGTCATGCTGACCATGAAGTGGGGCAGGTAGGTCTTCATGTCGGCGCCGAGGAAGCGGCCGGCCACCGTGCCCATGATCAGTGCGGTGATCGCATTGGTGGCCGTGATCCACCACGGGCCCAGCATGGTGCGGCGGTATTTCGATCGGATGTCACCGGCCGCGAGCGCACGCCAGGTGACGTGACGGGTGATGAACGGCGCGATGTCCTCGCGGCAGCGCGCCCAGGAGATGCGGCGCCGATCCGCAACCACGAACCGCTCGACCTGTCCATCGGTCAGGGTGGTCATCCTTCTACCTCGCGAGAGCCGTAAGTATTTGGCTTACCAGCCGAAAGCGGCTGGACGTCCGTCACGCCCGGGGGCCAATCGCCGGGGCTTGCTGGACCATGTTACGCGGGCACTGTCAACCGGTCAGCTTGAGGCCGCCGCCGCGGGCTCAGATCGCGACCGAGCCCGAGGCGTCGACGATCCGCGGCTCCGGCAGCGGCACCAGGAAGCGGCCGCCGGCGTCCAGGTAAGCCTGGTTGCGCTTCAGGATCGGCTCCGCATAGATCCAGGCGAGAATCACGACGATGTCGGGCTTGCGCGTCGCGAGCTCGCTGGACGGCAGCACAGGGATGTGGGCGCCCGGGCTGAAGCGGCCGTGCTTGAGCTGGTTGTCGTCGACGATGAACTTGATCCGGCTCTCCAGCTCGAAATGGTAGAGCAGGGTGGTGGTGGTGGTCGAGGCGCCGTAGGCCGCGACCAGCTTGCCCGCGGCGATGGCCTGGTCGAGCGTGGCGAGCACCCGGCGCTTGCAGTTTTCGATGGCGACGAACCAGTCGCGGTAGATCTGCGGCTTGGTCACCCCGCGCCGCTCCTCCTCGGCGATCAGTTTCGACAGCTCCGCCGAGCGCGGCCGCTTGCCGGTCGATTTCGGCTGCGCAAAAGCTCGGATCGAGCCGCCCTTGGTGCCGGTGCGTTCGACGTGGAACAGCGTCATGTCGTGCCGGTTCAGGAAGGTCTCGAGCGGGATCAGCGCGTGATGCGAGACGTGCTCATGGTAGATCGTGTCGAACACCATGTTGTCGATCATGTCGACGATGTAGGAGACCTCGAACACAAAGGCGCCGTCGTCGGCGAGCAGCAGACGGATGCCCTTCACGACGTCGGACATGTTGTCGATATGCGCGAACACGTTGTTGGCGCAGAACAGCTTGGCCTCGCCCTGTTCAGCCTTGATGCGGGCCGCCAGCGCGCTGGTGAAGAAATCCGGGATCGTCGGCACGCCTTCCTTGGTGGCGGTCGCCGCGATGTCGCGGGCTGGGTCGATGCCCTGCACGCGCATGCCCTCGTTCTTGAATGCCTTGAGCAGCGAGCCGTCGTTGCTGCCCATCTCGGCGACCAGACTGCCCTTGGGGATGCCGAGCGAGGACACCACCGATTGCGCATAGCGCTTGAAGTGCTCGACGAGGCCGAGCGAGACCGAGGTGCGATAGGTGTAGTCGCGAAACAGGATGTCGGGATCGACGACGTCGAGATTCTGCAGATGGCCGCAGTCGAGGCAGAGATAGCAGTCGAGCGGGTAGAGATCCTGCTTCTCGCTCAGCCGGTCGGCCGTCACGAATGCGTCGCCGATCGCCGAAGGCCTGATCGGCAGCACGTGATCGAGCGAGGTCGAGCCGCACAGGCGGCAATCGGTCTTGTGCTTGACGTGCTGCATGAGGTGTCGATCCTGGGTTGGCGATCCCGCAGGCGGGATGGTCGGCCGAAGAGGAATTTGCGGCGGGTTTTACAGGCCGGCGAAGCTCTTGGCGACCTCTTCTTGCCAGACTGTGGACACTCCGCCATCCAGGAACAGGCTCTGCCCGTTGATGAACGACGCGCGCGGGCTGCAGAGGAAGTCGAGGGCGTCGGCGCATTCCTCGGCCGTCCCGAGCCGGCCCAGCGGGACCAGCTTCCGGTAGGTCTCCATCAGCTTCTCGTTCTGTTCATAGAAGATGCGCGATTCGCGCTTCAGGTAGGTCAGCGGCATGATCGCGTTCACGCGGATGCCGCGCCGGCCGAGCGTTGCGGCGTAATGCCGGACCATCGCATTGAGGCCGCCCTTCACGGCGTGGTAGCCGACCGGCTGCGAACTGCCGACGAATTCGGCGTAGACCGAGCTGACCACGCCGATGGCGCGGTCGCCATCGCCAGCAAAATGGCCGGAAAAGCCCTCGATCAGGTCGCGCGAGGCGGTCAGGCCGACCTGGATCTCGCCGGCCCAGGGATCGCCCTGGCCGCGAAAGCGCTGGCTCAGGACGAGGTAGCGGACCGGGCCGGAGGCCTCGGCGATCTCGCGCCAGAGCCCGGCAAAGCTCTCGCTGCGCTCGAGATCGGCGGAAAAATGCTTCAGGCCGGGCTGATCGGGAAAATCGGCCGGGCGCTGCCGTGACACGACGCTGACGGCGCAGCCGCGCGCCAGGAAGCGTTCGACGACCACGCGGCCGAGGCCGCGGGTGCCGCCGACCACGACCGCATGGTCGGTCATGCCGCGACGCCTTGCCGTGCGGCGACACGCCGGACGAGATCAGCCTGGTAGGCTGCGGCCTTGGCGGTGTCGCTGTCCTCGGGCGCGAAGTCGGCGAACACGCTGGCGCCGGGGCGGAACGGGCCGTTGGTGATCTCGTGCACGATCAGGAGGTCGCTGCGGATGATCAGGGTGTGGAAGAACGCGTTCGACATCCGGTAGTAGAACGGCCGCGCACCGCCCGGCGGCCCCAGTTCGACGACACGCTCGATCTGGCCGTCGTCGTCGAACACCACGATATCGACCTCGCCCTCGATGATGTGGAAGGCCTCGCTCTTGCCCGGGTGCTTGTGCGGACGGATGTAGGAGCTGGAATCGATCGCGATGATCATTTCATGCAGGCTGTCATCGCCGTCCGGATGGGCGTTGATGCGGGCCCGCCGCTTCGGGCTGGCCTTCACCGCGGCTTTCAGGGTGTTGATCTCGGCAGCGCCCACCGATGAAATGGGGCCCTCGGCCAGGAAGACCTCGGGGGATTTCTGGACGAGCGTCATGCGTGATCCCTCATGATCGAATTGTCGAGCGCGGCGTAGATCGAGCGGAATTCCACGCCCCTGGCGGCGAGCGGCGCGAGCTTTTCACGCACCTTGCCCTCGATATGCGGCGCGATCGCAAACAGGCACAGCCTGATCCGTTCGTCATCCAGCAGCCGCTCGGAGCCTACCACAGGTGTACGGAAGCCGGGCGGCAAAAAGCCGGCCTTGTCGGCATCATCGTCGACGGCCACCGCGATCAGGTCGGCCAGGCCGAAGGCGTTGACGAACATGATGGCGTGATGGCCGATGCCGAACAGCGCGATCCGGTCGCGGTCGGGACCGGCCAGGGCCGTCAGCCTGCTGCGCAGTCGCGCGCGGGCGGGGGCGAAATTGTCACGATAGGCCTGGAACAGGCTGGAAGGTCCGCGGGGATCCACCGGAGGGGCGGGAATATCGGCCGGGGTGAGGACGGCGACCAGGGCATCTTCCAGGGCGCCCGGATAGCGAAGCAGGGTCAGAACGCGATAGCCGCTCACTTCAGCGAGACGCCGCAGCGTGTCCTCGACGAAATAGCAGCTGTGCTCCTCCCACAGGAAGCAGTAGTCGCGCGCCGCGAGGAACTTGCTGCTGTCGGGGACCTCGATCAGCAGCAGGCCATCGGGAGAAAGCAGAACCTTGAGCGCTTGCAGCGCCTGCACGGGCTCCGGCGTGTGCTCGAGGATGTAGCGGCACGATACAATATCGAACGTGCCAAGCTGCGCCGCTTCGGCGGCCAGCCGTTCGGCGTGGAGGCTGGCCTGCCAGGTTTCCAGATAAGGATAGCGCCCCGGAGCGCTGGCGACGCCAAGCGCGAGGGCGCTCGCGGTGAGCCCGCGGGCCTGCAACCTGCCCAGCAGAGGACCCTCGAACGGACCGGTGCCGAGGGCGGTGCCGGCCCGCGGCTTCAACGACAGCAGCTCTCCGACCAGGGCGTCGAGATGGCCTTCCGGCTCCCGGTAGCGGATCCATGGCACCTCGGGAACAAGCGCCTCGGCCGGTGGAAGCTCGCGGAGCTGGACGAGCTGACAAGTGTCGCACGCGACGACGTCGAGGGTTACCCGAAGCTGGACACGGGTCTCGCGCGCGAACCGGTTGCAGACCGGGAGCTCACCAAGCGGGAGCGCCTGCGTGGAGATCGGCTGACCGCACAATCGGCAGCCGGATAGTGGTCCGGTGGACATGGCTCGGCTGGATCGCTCGATCAATGGGCACGCTCGGGCTCGCCGCTGTGTCCAGCGCGCCGGCCGCTATGGATGTTGCCATCTGGAGGCAACCTCAATAGCAGTGTAATCGGGAACATGACAACGTAAAATGTTCGTCCGGCACGGACCCTGGAACTCGCGTCCATTGTGATGTTTCGCGCTGCTGTTGTTCTTTGAGCGCTCGCATCTCCCTGTCGGTTCAACGGGCGAATCAGTGTCAAGAACGTCAGCAGATTTTTGTTCTGCCGCAACGGGGATTGCGCGACTGGGCAGTCTTCCAGCGGAGATGCTACAGACGATGATCAGGGGCTTTGGCTGCTATTGTTCGGCCATATGAGATCTAACGTTGGTAAGAGGGGGCGCCTGCGTGAAGGATATGGTTCTCGTTTTAAGATCGATCTTGCGCACCGTCTGCGTGAGCACGGTCCTCTTCTGTGTTCTTCTTGCGGTCGGCGCAGGGTTCCTCAACGCCTTGCTTGCGGGATTTGTGGCTTTCGTATTCATCTCGCTGGGAATCGGCCGGCTCGCGCTCGAGCGGCTGGCTCTGTGGTCGACAATTCTGCTGATTGTCGACAGGGCAGGGCTGCTGCCGATCGCCGAGTGGGTTCATGGGATCATCATACTCATTGGTCGTGGGTTGGCTTGACAGCCCGATCGGCATGCGGCGTGTATTGCTGAAGCCAATTCGAGACAGGCGACAATCGGCATAGCCTTCTCCTGGTCTGCCGCAGGGCGGTCTGGATGTTCGAGAACGGGGGCTGGCCGTGAGCCGGAGATGGAGTTGGGGTAGCCGATGCAGCGCTTCAAGGAGCCGCTAGTTCTGCAGAGCCCTGTGCGCAGACGCGGACTCCTTGAGCTGTTCGACGCACTGGAGACTCTGCCGGCCGAAACGGCGCGTTGGAGAGAGCGGTCTCTGCTGGCGCCGCAGCGATGGGCGCGCATCCTGATTGTCGGCACTGCCAGGCTGCTGAGCCTGCTGCCGCCGCGGCTGGCGTTCCTGATCCTCGCCTTCTTCGAGATCGGAGAACTTCGCGACCGCCGCCTGCTGCAAAGGGCCTATCAGGCCCACTGCGCGTCTCTGCTGGCGAAGGACCCTGACCTGCGGTTTTCGGGATTGCTCAGACGAAGCTTTCCGATGCTGTCAGCGGAACTGCTGCTTCGGATCGGGGCCGATTGGGAAGCCTATGATCTGGTCCTCCAGCATCAGCTCGCAGCCCGCTCGCCGGAACTGGCACACATGATGGTTCGCGCGCTCTTCGAGCTCGGGGAGTTCGACAAGGCCTATCGGCTGGCCTCGCAGCTGGATCTGAGGGCAAGGTCGGAATCGGAGATACATCTCACCTTTCTCAAGAGCATGCTCGAGATCATGGTCGACAACGAGGCCCGCGCGGTCGAATGCATGTCGGAGGCATGCCGTGGTATTCCCGACTACATGCGTCCTCACCAGAACATGGCGTCGCGGCCGGCGCGGAACTATCATCCCAACCCTCTTGATTTCGCCTGCGGCGCCGCGGGCAGGCTGTTCGATCTCTGCAACTTCACCGGCCAGCGCGTGACTCATGTCGGCTCTGGCGACATCGGCATCGGTCTGTTCACGAGAGCGCTCGCGGCGCAGTCGGAGCTGCTCGGCAGGGCGGCGCCGGCCATATCGGCGGAGGCCAGCCACCTGTTGCGCAGGTTGGGAATTCCCCTGGAGCAATTGCGGGTCCTTCCCGAGGAATGGACGACCCAGATTGGTCACCTCGGCATGCTGGACATCCTGTTCCGAATGCGCGACCTGGGGTGGTGGTCGGGAAGACCGCTGATCGTCGTCCGACCGAATTGCGTGGCCAACAAGGCGTTTCTTCGGCTGTTCGAAAGGTTCGCCGATATCGTCGTGATCGGCGAGACCGTCTCTCACGCGCTCGGCGAAGAGCTGCTGTCGCTGCAGCGCTGGTACGGCATGAACTTCAATGTGTTTCGGCTGCCGAACGGTGACGTCGTGCCGTGGCAGGAAGCCGGGGCGCTTGCCATGCTGCAGTGGGAGCGGGATGGCCGCGGGCATCCCTTGCGCGACCAGTATGACCGGATCTACGAGGCGGCGCCGAAGGTGCAGGACGACTATCGGCGGATGCGCGAATCCTGGGGCATGAAGCCGGACGACTGGTACGTGTGCCTGCACACCCGCGACGGTTCTCACTATTCCGAGGTCGACGGGACCGGCCAGACCCATCGCAATGCGCCGATCGAGACCTACCTCGATGCCATCCACGCGATCACCCGCAGGGGAGGCTGGGTGATCAAGCTCGGTGGCCCGAATTCACCCGGACTTCCACCGCTCGACCGTGCAATCGATTATGCGCAGAGCAAGTTCAGATCCGAACTGATGGATATCTGCCTCATCCGGAATGCCAGAGCCTTCATCGGCACGACGTCAGGGTTGACGAATGTCGCGATCAGCTTCGGCATTCCGTGCGCTCTCGTGAACTGCATCACCACGGATCCGCAATTGTGGAACAGCGCTGTCCGGTTTGCGCTGAAGCCGGTGCGTCTCGCCGACGGCAGGATGCTGACCCAGACGCAGCTCACCTCGTCCCCCTGGCGCTGGCGCCTGTTCGACGCCTGCGTTCTCAGCCGCAACGGAGCGCAGCCGTCGAACAACACGTCAGACGAAATTCTCGCGGTCGTCGAAGAGGTCGTCGATCTCGCTTGCGGACGTGCGGCCAACACCGCCTCGCAGCAACTCCTGTCGCTCTGGAGGGAGCAGCTTGTGCTGCCTCACTATTACGGCGGCGGCACGATCAGTGCCCACTATCTCGCGAAGTACGAAAGCGCATTCCTGGTGCCTGGAGCGGCCCCGGCGGCGAGGAGCCTTCCCGAGGTCGCTGTGGCGCGACAACGTTAGTCTGGCAGCGCGGCCAAACTGTTCGCGGCCTGCGTCGTCAGGCGCGCGCCTGGTCCGGGCGGCATCGCTTGATGCATCGCGCTGTCCTCACGGTTCTCTCAGCAGGTCTTGAGCGTATTTCTCGAGGAAATATTTGCTCGGCCGCGAACTGCCGAAGAAGCCCGGCACCTGGACGTGACGCTCCCATTTGCCGTCCACGCCGGGGGCGGGGCCTTTCCGCCGGGGATCGGAGATTTCGAGCACCTCGCGCACGGTTTCCAGGATTTCGTCCGAGCTGCTCTCGCTCACGACGAGTTTGGCACGCGCCATGGATTCATGGGTCGGGTAAGCCCAGCGATACTCCTCCGAGGTCCATTCGCTCAGCGAAAGCATCTGGCCGTCCGCCCTGTGCACCGGCTTGAGCGCAAAGCGGGTGTCCGTCGACCACAGCAGGCCGATCGAACTCAATGCATTTACCATCGCAGTCGGGATGCCGAAGCTGCTTGCCACATAGGCGAAGCCGGAGGTCGTGCCGATGAACATGCGGGCACGGCGCATCAAGTGAATGTCCATCTCCGGAAACGCATCGTCGCTGCGGGCGTAGTCCACCACGCGTTCCATTTGCGGGAACGGCGGCACTTTGCGACCGCCCATCCGGACAACCCATCCGCCGCATTCGGTGATGTGGCGGACCGCATCGAGATAGCTCGCGAGCGACGCGTTGCGGATGGATTCGCCGACGCCTTCGGTATCATTCCGGGTCTGGGCATCCCGCACGTGCAGGCAGACGAACCAGTCGCCGTCCGCCATCCCCCACCTGCGCCGGTAGTCCTGGTGCGTCTGCTCGACGCGGTTGTCGGCAAGCAGGCGGCGGTCGTAGATGTCGCGCAGCGGAAAGCTTCGCTGCCGGCTTTCCCACTGCTTGAGCGCGAGTGAGCCCGCATCGTTCCAGTACACCGCACGTCCGTCCTCGAAGCGGAAGGCCTGGTGGGAGTCGCCAATGAACGGGGTGAGGCTGGCGAGTTCGTGCCAGACTCCGGCGGTGACGTTCTCGCCCAGGGTGAGCGTCGGACAGATCTCGGAGAACAGCGACAGGAACGGCTTGTTGGCGATCCGGTCCTTGTAGGCCAGGAGCACCGGCTGGCCCTGCCACCACCCCATTTCGCGCATCATCAGATGAACGTTGAGATGGCCGTTATGGCCGATCAACGCGCTCCAGTCCGGAGAAAGCAGCCTGACGTCCGACAGATCCGTGTCGAGCTTCTTGAGAAGGGCCTTGAGCTCGGCGCTGGGCGCGGGAAGATGACGGCGCAACCGCTTCTGTGTCTCCGTCAGCTTGGTGTAGACCTGCGGGACATGGAAGCCCTCGCCGCTGTGATATGTCGTCAGCAGGAGGTGGCGATAGGCGTAGAACAGGTTGATCTCCGACAGCACCTTGCGCTGCGGATGGTCGGCGGGGAAGCGCTCCCAGTATTGGCCGCGCTCCTCGCGTGCGACGAGGATATCGTCGTGCCGCGGGAGACCGAGCTGAGTGACGAGGGTCTCGATCAGCTCCTTGTCGCAGAAGAAGTCGGGAACGTAGCGGTCGAGCGGTGCTTCGAACAGCTCGGGTTCGCCATCCCTGCGCGCATCGTATTGCCGTCCTTCGAAGGACGTCTGCTCGAAGCGGAAGTTCCGGTGCTCCAGCATGATCTTGATCAGCTCGGCAAACCGGCGCAGGTCCTGCGGGCGAAGCGCGGTCCAATTGATGGTGTGAGCCTGCGCCAGCAGCTCCATGAAGTAGCCGGACGTCAGCTTTTTCGTCAGCTTGCCGAGCGCCTCCATGAACTCGTCATCGACCCGCTCCCAGTCGATTTTGGGAAACAGCTCCAGAACGCGCTTCTCCTTCTCGCACATGAGAAGGAACAGGATCAGCTCGTTGCAGTACTGACCCGAGTGGCCGCGGGTCAGCACCCATTGCATCTCCTTTTCGATGTCGGGACCGCAGAAATAGCGAAATTGCCGGTCAAACTCGTTCCGATGTGCATAGCGGTGAAAGACGAGCGCCACCATGAAGGCCTGTTTGAAGGTCAACAGGGCGAAGATCAGGTCTTTCAACGATTCCGCCCGTTCCTGCCCGGCTGCATTCAGAAACCAGCCGATCGCCCTCGCAGCGCGGCCGGCGAGGTTCGACTTCAACGATTGTACCAGACTGCGTTGACGTGGCGCGGAATGCCCGGCTGGATTTGAGTGGACGGACTCGAAGAGCATTTCCAAGGCCCCGTAAAGATATCGAAGATTTCACCGGCGCAGCACTTCTGCGGCCCGACTGTCCGGCATTGAACCGGGCCTGCCAGCGTTCCAGACCAGACAGGGATTGCGCCCAGGCGTGGCAGGAGCATAGAGCGCGAGTCGGTCGGCCGCCAGTCCAAGCGTTCGCGGCCTGTCAGGGGGAGGAGACTTGAACGGACCGCTGCCCTCAGGGATGGCAGGCAGCTCTCGGACGGGGCGTCCAGGCGGCTGTTGGGCTCGCGAGAGCGGGGCAGGGCTCCTGGGGTGTCGGCAAGTCCGGCGGCAGTGCTTCGCTCGATTGAACCAAGGCGTGCCGGCCTGTTCCGCCCGATTCGGGTTGATCGGGTCGGGCCTTCACAGTAATCGTTGCGGGCTGTTTCCGAGGTTGCGCCGGAGGTGCCGTTTGCCGCTCGACACCATTTCGACCGAGGGCGGGCCCGTCGGCAGCGCTCCGGTCCGCGACCTGACTCGCGCGGAACGTAAATTCGGCCGATATTATCCTCTGTTGCGCCTTCTCGCGCGGCTCCCGGGCCGGCATTTTCTGCGCAATCTGGCATTCACGGTGCTGCCCTTCAGGGCGAGATTTTTGCTGACGGTACAATTCCGCCATTTCTTCCAGCATCCGGGCCTGGACCGCCACTTCGTCTTTTTCTGCGGTCCCTTCCTGGGCAGGCACCTGCCCTGGATCTTCAACAGCTCCGTTTGGCAGCGCTACCCGAGCGAGGTTGCATTTTATCTTCTACTCGCGGGGCACCGGAAGGAAGCGCTCCCGCTGTTTCGCCGGTTGACGTGGGACGGGGAGCGCCCGATCGCCGAGCTCGCCTTGCAAGGAACGGGCGTCGTCGGTGACGGCTACTCGATGGATATGCTGACGCAGATCCATTTTCTTGACTGGCAGCATGTTGCCGAGGGGTCGAAGGCGATGCGGACCTTCGTCCGGATGATGTTGGAGCATCGCAACTTTCAATATGAGGAACGGGCTTTTCGCGGGCGTGTCGAGTTCGATCACGTGCCGAGGGACGTTTCGGCCGAACAATTCATTCCTTATTTCTTCCGCGACCGCGAGGTGATCGTCCGCCTGATGCAGGAACTTGGTCTCGTCGATTCGACGGGCGTCCTTCGTAAGCTGGACGAGTCCGGGCAGTACTGGGAAAGCCTTCCAAGCTATCTGCCTGATCGCACGGTCTGTCTCGACATCTACCTGTTCTATGCCTATCGCGAACTCCTGCTCAGGACTTACCACAACGGGGAAGGAGACAAGGTCCCTGTCGTGTACAGCCGCGGTCTGGACACGCAGCGTCGCCTTCGCCGTCAGCTTCCGAGGCCGTCCGCCGAGCTGAAGCGCGTGCTCGACGGGGTCGGTATCGAGCTCGGCGATGTCAGATTGCTGTCACCCGATTGGAGCGCGCTGATCGGCCACAATGGGCATCTGAACGTGCACCTGATGATGCGGAGCATGGGCTGGTGGAAGGGACAGCCGGTCCTGCTCGCCTACAAGGACCGGATCGCCAACAAGCCGTTCCTGTCGCTGTTCTCGGACATCTGTCCGACGCTCACCCTGGGCGAGAACGTCAGCGCCGGCGTCTGGCACGAGCTTGCCAGCCTGACGCCTTTCCTCGGTGACTCGCATCAGGCCTTCCAGTTCGAGGACGGCCGGACGATGTATTGGAACGATGCCGGCGCGATGGCTCTCCAGCAGTGGGAGCGCGACGGCAGGGGTTTTCCGTTGCGCGACATCTATGACGCGCGCATTCAGGCGGACGACAGGACCGAGCTGCTGTACCAGTCGCTGCGCCGGAAATGGGGGCTTGCGCCCGGCGATTGGTTCGTCTGCCTGCACATGCGCGACGCCGAGGCGCGCGGCGAGACTCTCGGCACGGGCGAGTCGATCCGCAGTGCCACGATCGGCAACTATCTCGACACCGTTCGTTACGTCACCCAGCAGGGCGGCTGGGTGATCCGGATGGGCGGACGCAAGGCGCCGCCGCTGCCGGACATGCCGCGCGTGATCGACTACGCACGAAGCGAGGATCAGGTGGCGGAGATGGACATCCACCTGATGCGCCGCGCGCGCATGTTCATCGGCACGACGTCGGGCTTCGCCTATGTCGCCACCAGCTTCGGCATTCCGACCGCCATGGTCAATGCCCTGAGCTCGGTCGGCCTGTTATGGTCGAAGGATACGCGCTTCTCGCTCAAGCCCGTGCATACGCGCGAGGGGCGCATGCTGTCGTTGAGCGATGTCACCTCCGAGACGTGGCGCTGGACGTTCCCGACCTATGAGACCGTCAAGGCCGCCGGCCTCACGGTCGGCGAGAGCTCCGCCGACGAGATCCTGGAGACCACCCGGGAGGTGCTGGATCTGTCGTCCGGGGCGCCCGTCATTCCCCCGGTCGACGATGCCTGGGAAAAATGTGTGAACATCCAGGGATTCTTCGGCAATTCACGGCCGTCCCGCTATTTCCTGGACAAATATGCGGCGTCTCTGCTCGATCGCTCCTGAAACGAAACGGTCCGATGAACTTCGCCCAACCGAACATGTCCCTGGAAGAAGCCCGCGCCACGCCGCTCGGCTACCGTGCCGACATCGACGGCCTGCGCGCCGTCGCCGTGCTGCCGGTTCTCTTCTACCACGCGTTTCCCGCGGCCGTCCCCGGCGGCTTCTACGGCGTCGACATCTTCTTCGTCATTTCCGGTTATCTGATCACCGGGATCATCCACAAGCAGATGCTGTCGAACAGGTTCAGCATCGCCGATTTCTACGCCCGCCGGATCCGCCGCATCTTTCCGGCGCTGATCACGGTGGTGCTGGTCACCTTCCTGATCGCCTGGTTCTTCCTGCCGCCGCGCGAGCTGAAATCGCTCGGCACCAACATCGCCGGCGGTGCGGTCTTCATCCAGAACTTCGTCCTGCTCGGGCAGGTCGGCTACTTCGACCTCGCCGCCGACAAGAAGCCGCTGCTGCATCTGTGGTCGCTGGCGATCGAGGAGCAATACTACATCGTCTGGCCGCTGCTGCTGATGCTGATCGGCTCATGGCGGCGCAGGAGCCTCGCGATCACGGTCGCGCTGGCGGCGGCGTCGTTCGTTGCCTGCCTCATCGTGCAGCCGCGCGCGCCGGAGTATGCGTTCTATCTGCCGGTGACACGGGCATGGGAATTGCTGGTCGGCTCGGGACTGGCGCTCTGGGTCAATGGGCGCAGCGCGGAGGCCGGTCCGCGGCCGCTGATCGATGTCCCGCTCGTCCGCGAGCTCGTCGCGCTGGCCGCGATGCTCGCGATCGTGTTCGCCTTCTGGCGCTACGGCCGGCTCACGCCGCATCCGGGCGTTCACACGTTGCTGCCGGTGCTGGGCGCGGCCGCCCTGATCGCGACCAGCGGCACGCTGGTGCATCGTTATGTGCTGTCGTCGACACCGGCCGTCTTCGTCGGCCTGATCAGCTATCCGCTCTATCTCTGGCACTACCCGCTGATGGCCTATGCGCGCATCCAGTTCATCGATGCGGTGCCGGTGTGGGTCATGCTCGCGATCATCGTGGCCAGCATGGTGCTGGCCTGGGCCACCTACCGCTTCATCGAGCGGCCGATCCGTTTCGGCCGGCGCCTGGTGCCGCTCAAGGTCGGCGGACTCGTCGGCGGCATGGTCGCGCTCGGCATCGTCGGCGTGGTGGCCGACCGCACCAATGGCATGCCGGCGCGCATTCCCGCCGAGCTTCGCGGCTTCATGCTGGACGGGAGCGAGACGGCCCGCTTCTGGCGGTCCGACAAATGCCTGCTGAAGCCCGATCAGAGCGCGTCCGAATTCTCACCAGACTGCGCGGGCACCGGCCGCCATCCGCTCATCCTGGTCTGGGGCGATTCCTATGCGGCCTCGCTCTATCCGGGACTTGCTCATTTCGGTGCCGAGCGGGGATTCGAGGTCGCGGAATACACCGCCTCGGCCTGTCCGCCGCTGCTCGGTTTCGTCCATCCGGAACGGCGGTTCTGCAAGGGCGCGAACGACTTCGTCATCCAGAAGGTCGCCGAGCTGAAGCCGGATCTGGTCCTGCTCTATTCGACCTGGAGCTATGGTCCGGACGACCTGCGCAACGGGCTGGACAGAACGGTCGCCGCATTGAAGGAGCTCAACGTCCCGAAGATCGTCTTGCTCGGGCCGCCGGCGACCTGGCTTGGCGAAAGCCTGCCGGCGAATGTGCTCGATTATTATTTCCGGACGCATTCGCTGCTGCCGGCGCGCACCAAATTCCGCTCAAACGACAACTGGACGCGGGCGCTCGATGAGTTCCTTGAGGCGCAGGCGCAGCGCGTAGGGATCCAGTACATCTCGGCGCGCCGCATGATGTGCAATGATGACGGCTGTCTCGCCCGGATCGGCGCAGACGGATCGAACCTGACCGCGTATGACAGCGGCCATTTGACCTATCCCGGCTCCCTCTTCATTGCCAAACAGGCGCTTGAGGTGTTGCCTGGCTTCGACAAATAGTCGCGTCGTTCGCCCGTGGTCGCCATGGATCGTCGGACAGAGCAGACCGGTTGGGCCGGGCATGAGGCCGGGGACGGCCTCGGCCGGGCAGGACGCCGCTATCTCGGCTGCCTGCTCGGACTGACGGCGGCGATGCTGGGTGGCCTCGGCGTCTGGCTCGCCGCGCAGGGAGGCGACCATTTCAGCGCGATCAGCAGGCCGGGTGATCGGTCATGGTACCGCAATTTCGGTGGCGACAGGGTCACCGAGATCCAGGACCAGGATCTGTTCTACCATGGCATCGGCCGGTCGATCGACAATGCCCGCCAGGCCGACGTCATCATCCTCGGCTCATCCCTGGTGTCGTTTGCGCTCGACGAGACCGTCATGCGCGAGCGCCTCGAGCAGCCCTACGGCCTGAAGTTCTACAACATGGCGTTCGTCGGCGTTGCCAGCGGCGAGTTCGCACGGCAGATCGCGCTGAAGTATCACCTCCATCCGCGCCTGTGGATCTTGAACGCCGACGATGGCGGCGGCGGCGGCAACTTCTTCCACCGCAATTTGACTCGTGCGTTCGGCGCCGACGTCCGTCCGATCCCGAGCACGAAGCTCAGCCGCTACGGCGCGACCTACGAGATCATCCGGCGCAATCTGCGCTGGCGCTTCGAGGACGTGACCCGGCCATGGCGCCAGGCGATCACCGGCCCGCGATCCGGACCGCTGCCGCGCTTCGACCGCGATGACCGCACCGGCGCCGCCGACATGAGCACGTTTCCGCGCTTTCTCGCCGACGGCAATCCGGGCGTGAAGATGACGCGCGATCCCGACTGTCACACCACCCCCGACGTGATCGCCAATGCGCGTGACTTCGTGCAGTCGCTCGGCGCGCCCGTGGTTCTGACCTTCGTTCCGAATTTTCACGGCTGCCTGACCCAGGTTCGTGAGATTGCGGATGCGATCGGCGTCGAGACGGCGACGCCGGCGCGGACCGACTATTCGAGCTGGGATGGCGGGGGTCATCTCGACGCCAGGGGCGCGGCCGATTTCACCCGCGACCTCGTTGGCGCTCTGGAAAGGACGCGAGCGTTTCAGGGAATGCGTGAGAATGGCGATCATCGAAAGCCTTGACCCTGCGGCCGCAGCGGATCGCCACGAGCGGCCGATCAGCCGGGCGCACGCGCTGCTCTATCGTCCCGACATCGACGGCCTGCGCGCGGTCGCCGTCATCGCCGTGCTCGTCTTTCACGCCTTCCCGCGGCTGCTGCCCGGCGGTTTCGCGGGCGTCGACGTGTTCTTCGTGATCTCGGGCTATCTGATCACGGGCATCATCGACCGGCAGTGCGCGGACAAGAGCTTCAGCTTCGCGACTTTCTACGCCCGCCGCATCCTCCGGATCTTCCCGGCTCTCATCACCGTCGTGCTGGCGACGTTCGCGATCGCCTGGTTCATATTCCCGGTCGCCGAGATGGAAGCGCTCGGATCCAACATCAAGGGCGCCGCCGCCTTCATCGAGAACTTCATGCTGCACGAGCAGATCGTGGGCTATTTCGATCCCGGCGCGGAGCGTCTCCCGCTGCTGCACCTGTGGTCGCTCGGCATCGAGGAGCAGTACTACATCGTCTGGCCCGCAATGTTCGTGCTGATTGCCCGATGGCCATCGCAGAAGGCGGCCATCGTGGCCGCGCTCGGGCTCGGATCCCTCGCGGTCTGTCTGTCGACCCCCGCAAGGGAGGCTGCGTGGGCCTTCTATTCGCCGACCACGCGCGGCTGGGAGCTGCTGGCAGGCTCGCTCCTGGCGGTGTGGCTGCGCCGGCGGGCCGATCGTCCGATCGGTGCGGCGACCAGCAACATTCTCGCGGCTGTCGGCGTGGCGGGCCTCGCCGTCGCCTTCTTCGCGTTCGGCGCCACCTCGCCCTGGCCCGGCATTCGCGCCACCATCCCCGTCCTGGCGACCATGGCCCTGATTGCGGCCGGCGACACGCCGGTTCAGCGGGTGTTGGCGTGGCCCGCGCTGGTGTTCGTCGGCCTGATCAGCTACCCGCTCTATCTCTGGCACTTCCCGCTGATCGCCTTCACCAAGCTGCAGTTCGGCGGAGCGGTTCCGGCGTGGATCCTGCTCGCGGTGCTCGGGCTGAGCACCGTGCTGGCCTTCCTCACCTATCGCTTCATCGAGCTGCCGATCAGGTTCGGAGCCGCGCCCGTCGCGTGGCGGGTGGGGCCGTTGCTGGCGGCGATGGCAGCCCTGGTCCCGATCGGTGTCGCGGCGACAAGCACGCGCGGCCTGCCGGTCCGGTTCGCGCCGGAGATCAGGGGCTTCATGCTCTCGGGCTCCGAGACCTCCTCGCACTGGCGCCGTGGCCGCTGCCTGCTGCTACTGCAGCCGGCCTCCGCGTTCGGCGCCGACTGCGCCGGGCAGGGGCGCCGGCCGCTGCTGCTGATCTGGGGCGATTCCTACGGCGCGGCGCTGTATCCGGGGCTGCTGCATCTCTCGACAGAGCGCGGCTATGACGTCGCGCAATATACGGCCTCCGCCTGTCCGCCGCTGATCGGCTATACCTTGGAGGCCCGCCCGTTCTGCAAGAGCATCAACGACGACGTCGTGCTGCGGATCGGCCGTCTCCGGCCCGACGTCGTCATCCTCGACGCGACCTGGGGCCACGCCGAGGCCGTGCTGCGCGAGGATCTGCCGCGCACGGTCGCGCAGCTCAGGGCCAACGGCATTGCGAAGATCGTGCTGATGGGACCGCCGCCGAGCTGGCAGGGCGTCGGCCTGTCGCACAACGTGCTCGACTACTACCGGCAGACCGGAACCGTGTTGCCGGAGCGGACGCTGTTCCGCTCCAATGACGAATGGACGCGCGGCCGCGACGCGCTGTTTCGCGAGCTGACGCGTCAGCTCGATATCGAATTCATCTCCGTCCGCGACGTGTTCTGCAACGACGAAGGCTGTCTCAGCCGCATCGGCCCCGGCGGCTCGCAACTGACGGCTTTCGATCCCGGGCACCTCACGGTGCCCGCCTCGATCTTCTTGGCGCGCCACGCCATCGACGACCTCCTGGGGCCTGCCCGGCAGCCGCCGCGGTAAGCAGGATCAAACCGGATCGGCCGGGATGCCGCGATAGGCGTGGATGATGAAGCGGGTGCCGCCGACCGAATAGTCGCCGCCGTTGGACGCCTCGATCGCGAACATCTCGACCAGCTCCTTCCAGGCCTGCCGTTCGCCCGTGGTCGGAATGGCGCGATTGGCATTCCAGTCGTCGAAGCAGATGACGGCGCCGGTCGAGATCATGCCGCGCTCGAACAGCGGGACGAGCGCATCCATGGTCGACTGGTAGAGGTCGCCGTCGAAATGGATCATCGCGAACCGCGTCTCGGGCGGCAGCGTCTTCACGGTGTCGGCGAACCAGCCTTCGTAGAGTTGAAAGCGGTGCGGCGGAATGATCTTGCCGATCAGCGCGCTCAGCTGTGGCGCGGCCAGCACCTTGCAGCCGCCCTTGGCCCACGCGCCGGAGATGACGTGCGGCGCGCCCTGGTCGACCGGCGAGGTGATCTCGGGAAGGCCCTCGAAGCTGTCGAACAGGCGCAGGATGCGGAACGGGTTTTCCCCGGACGCGCTCTTGCCGAGCGGCTGGCGCTGCAGGTCGAACACCATCGAGGTGGCGATCGCGCGGGCGCTGAAGCCGCCCATCGTGCCGAATTCGGCGATGTCGCCGTTCACATGGGCGCTGTTGATGTACTGGACGCACAGCGTGAGCGTCTTGGCGATCTCCTGTGCCGGCAGGATCAGCACGTCGGCATAGCTGTAATAGGCGCCGGGCGAGGGAAGCTGCCGCGCGCTGTATTTCTCCAGCGCGATGTCCTGGATGATGCGTCCGTCATCGACCGTGTCGACGGACGGGGCTGCGATCGCCACGGCCGGAAGCCTGTCCTGCACGCTGGCGATGCTGCTGCCGTTTCCATAGGGCCAGGGCAGCGGCGGCTGGAACAGGATCGCTCGTTTGACCGAGCGCATCCAGTACAGCACGTCCGGCGGCAGCGAGGTGGCGAGCGCATTCTTCAACGGTTGCAGCATTCAAATCTCCAACGCGGCGCTGTTCGATGACCGCAAAACGACCTTGAGGGATGGCGCAGACATGGCGCTGCGCCGAAGAGAAGAGAGGTGTTCGCCTGGCAACGCCAGGCAAGCGGCGTCATGCCGGGACGGGATTGCGCGCTCGGTGACGGCGGCGTCTCCGCATGCACCGGCCGCAACGGGATGAACATCCGAAATCTCCGAGCGATCCCGCGCATGGCCATCCAGAGGTCGACATCGGCGGTGAGCGCGCCGTCGCGCGCAAGCCCACCTGCTGCCTCCTGGCTTAGCCGTCCTCCATCCCTGGTGCAAGCGGGCGGCCATGCGTCAATAGAGGTTGGCAGCGCGGCGTCCATCGGCCAGCGCGTCGTGGACGTCCGCGGGCCGCTCCTTCGGCGGCTTGACGAAGAACGGGTCCGCCGGCCAGTGGTTCATGCCGGCGACCATGATCGTCATCTCCTCGTCGGGCATGCGCGGCATGAAGACCAGATCGATCGCGGAGCGCGTCTTGTGCGACGGCGGGCTGCCGCGATGCATGAGGCGGGTTGCATCGAACACCAGCAGATCGCCGGTCTTGCCCAGAACCGTGTGCTCCCGGTAATTGGCGTCGCGATACTGGAACGGACCGGTCTGCTCGTCGACATCGCAGAGATAGAGCACGCCGCGAATGACGCCGGCGGGACAGTGGTCGCTGTGCCATTCCTGGGGGCCGACGCCCTCGGTCACATGCGGCTTCGAGCGCACCAGCCGGACGTTGGCGACCTTGGCAGGACAGCCGAGCACGCCGCGGAAGAACGAGTCGAAATCGCCGCCGCTGAACAGCTGATGCAGATAGTCGACGAGGGCGGCCGACGGCATCCCGGTCTGCAGATCCTGCGTGTAGGAAGCGACACTGTTGCCGGCCCAGTCCCACGCCGAGTGGCGATTGCTGACGTCGCGGTCGAAGCTCTCGGTTTCCCGGAACATGGCCGCCTTTTCCGGATTCGTGCCGATCACCGTGACGCCGTTCTGCTGGAAGGCGACGATCTTGTCGGCGAGCTGGCTCGGCGTCTTGTGCGGATCGAACTTCGGCGCATGGGCCGTGCACAGCGGTGGAGCGCTGTTCGCGGCCGGCACGAGCGTCAGCCGGCGCGGCTGCGCCGTGCCGTTCTTGTCTGCTGGGGCTGCGTCAGGACTGAGATGCCCGTTCAGGCGGTCGAACGTGTCGGCCCGGACCAGGCGGTAGCCGAGAGCGCTGAGCGCCTGGTTGACGCCGCCCTTGAGCCGCTGCTTGGCAGTGCTGATCATCGGTCCCAAGGCCATGCTGTCCTCATGCTGCGTTCGGCTTGGTGGGCTGGAACGGATCCAGCCCGCACGCCATTCGATAATACAGTTCGTAACGCGGATGATTGGCCACGAGGCCGCGGCTGTCGATCGCGTGATCGATCAGCGACTCCAGCAGGAGGCGGGCGCCCTTGGGCGGCAGATGCACCCCGTCGAAATCGAACTCCGGACGCAACAGATCGCCGTCCGTCAGGTCTGACCAGCGGTCGACCATGAACAGGTTCACCGAGCGCACCTTCTGCGCCAGCTTCCAGTTGAACGCCTGGACCAGCTTGGTGCGCACCGACACCGGGCAATCGTAGCTCTGCAGCTCGCGGATGCGCGCCTCCTGCCGGGTTGGAGGAACCACGCTCTGGACGTAGACGCGCTTGAAGCCGGCCTTGGCCAGTTGATCGAGCCCGGCGACGAACGGTCCGAGCCGCGCCTCGATCGCTTCGTCGATGAGATCCCAAGGCACCAGCGGCTTGTCGAGCAGCGGCAACGTCGTCGCGAACGGCGGAACGAAGTCGTAGGTGTCCTTGAGCAGTTGCAGGAGCGGACCGCGAACGTCGATCTCGCCGACGGTGATCATGATCAGCGGCGGCCGCACGGCCTGGCCGACCGCCTTGGCAATGGCGAAGTCGGTCTCGTCCATCGACAGGTGCGTCGCGCGGCCGTTGCGCACCAGGCCTTCGTATTCGAGGAAGGCGATGAAGTCGGGATGAAACTCGCCGGTGGCCGGATCGTAGAACTCCCGCGCCGTGGCGCCGGGGATGTACTTGGTGCGGGCCATCACCCAGGCGCCGGTCCATCGTTCCCGGAACACCATGTTCCGGTACGGCAGCGAATGGCTGTCTCCGACGATATAGACCGGCAGAACCGTCTCGAGTTCGGTGTCCACGCTGATACGTCCCCTTACATCACAGCCTCGGCTGCCGCTCGTCCTCAGTTGCTCCGGCGCGCGGCCAGTGCGCGGTAGAACTCGTCCTCGTCGCAGATGATTTGCGGCGCCGCGGCCGGAGCAGTCGGCCGCCTCGCTGTGCCGTCGCCGGCGGATCGCACCTCTGAGCCGGCGTCCTCTGCGGTGAACTGCGCGAAGAACAGCTTCATCGCGCGCGCGACGCCGTCGGCCGTGACCGAGCGCGCATCGTCGGCGAAATACCTCCCCGCGTTCTTCGGATTGGTGATGATCTCGTAGGACGCGTAGTAATGCACGTTGTCGTAGCGCCGGACCATCTCCTCCGCGGCGACGCGCAGCACGCTCTTGGAATAGGTCGTGGCCTGCAACACGTGGCGCGGCTCCATGGTGGCCGCGAGCGGGACCGGCGAAACCGTCAGGATGATCTGCAGGCGCGGATTGGCGGCCGACATCAGGTTGATCGCCTCGGCAAGATAGCCGGTGGTCTCGATGACAGAGAGATTGTGGAACGCGTATTTGGCGTCGTCGAAGTCGCCGGCGCTGCCGCAGCCCGGACAGGTCGGATACACCGTGCCGTCCAGCTTCGAGACCCAGCACTCGGTGAGGCCAAGCGTGAAGATGAAGACGTCGGTGGTTTCGATGAGCTTCCGGACCGCCTGCAAATGCCGCTTCAGATCGGCCTCGGCCTCGACCATCGAGACGTAGCCGCGCGGCGTGATGCGGGGGCGCAGCAGATCGAACACCCAGCCGTCGCGGTCGGTCCAGAACTGATCCGCTGGCCGGAAAGCGCCGAAGGCGCGCTGCACCAGTTGCAGCAGTTGCAGGGTGCTGTAGACGTTGCCGTAACGCGCGGAGAACAGGCCGTAGCCGAAGCGCTCCTCCTGCTCGGGCGTCAGATGCGGCGGTGCCGGCTCGGTGACGTAGTAATTGTAGCCGCGCTCCTTCAGGGCGCGCGAGATGTGCTGTGCGAAACAGCTGCCAGCCGAGGCGACGCGCTGATCTGGACCGAAGCGGAGCCGCGCGGTCAGATGCGGATCGAGATCGGATGGGCTGCGCTCGGCGACGGCCTGGCGCCAGAAGCTGCTCGCGGGCAGCGTGGTGTAGGGACAATTCATGCACTCACCCTCTGACCGCATGGGGCCGCGACGCAACGAAAGCGAAGCGCATGCTGCTCAGGCCCTCGGCTTCATTCCGAGATAGGAATGAATGATGAACTTGGTGCCCTGGATCGAGTAGTCGCCGGAATGGCTGGCGACGATGTTGAAGCGGCTGACGAGGTCGGCCCAGGCCTTGCGCTCGCCGGCCTCGGGGTCGGCCTCGTTGCAGTTCCAGTCGTCGAAGCAGAGCACGGCGCCCTTCGAGATCAGGCCGCGTTCGAAGCACGGCACCAGCGCGTCCATGGTCGACGAATACAGGTCGCCGTCGAAATGGATCAGCGCAAAGCGCGTATCGTCCGGGAGCAGCTTCACCGTGTCGGCGAACCAGCCCTCATAGATCTCGACCCGGCTCGGCGGAATGATCGCCTCGACCATGGTCCGAAGATCCGCGGCGCTGAGAATCCGGCAGCCGCCCTTCGACCAGGTGCCCGATTTCACGTGCTGCGACTCGAGGTCGACCTGCGCGGTGATCTCCGGCAGGCCCTCGAAGCTGTCGAACAGGCGCAGCTTGCGCAGCGGCTGGTTCGGCTGATAGCGCGGGTCGAACACCATCGCGTTCGCCAGGGTGCGCGCGGTGAAGCCGCCCATGGTGCCGAATTCGGCGATGTCGCCTTTGACGTCGGCGCTGTTGATGTACATCGTGCTCAAGGTCAGCGTCCGCGCGATCTCCTTGGCGGGCAGGATCAGGACGTCGTCGACGTCGAAGAACAAATACGGCGCGCTGATCTTGTGGGCGTCGAGCCGCTCCAGGGCTTCGGTCTGCCGCGTCCGCGGCTCCGACGGTGCTTCGACGACCGGCGCGGGGGCCGGTTGAGGCGCCGGTTCGGGCTGCGGCTCCGCAGCGGCCTGCGGCCGTTCGGGGGGCGGCTGCCCCATCAGCGCGCGCTTGATCGATCGCAGCTTGAACAGCGTCTGGGGGGGCAGGCCTTCGGCAATCGCCACCTTCAATGACTTCGTCATGACAGCCCCGTTCCCCGCCGCTCGCGATGTTCGCCGCCAATTTATAAATACATTTTGCAAAGATCGCAAAAGCGGCATGCGGGCTCTGCACTCGTTTTGCGTGGGTGTCGGCCGGCGAGGCGGCGCTGGTGGCCGAACTGGTCCTGCGTGCGCGTACACGACGAATTGGCCCGCATCTTCAGGTGCATCACCCCTGTCCAGTCCCGCCAGGAAAAATATTCTTCTTTCGTTTTATCGGAAAATATGGTTCTCTCTCGTCATCCCGCCTCATGCAGAGGGACGTACGCGTCGTCACGATACGTGGAGGTGGGCTGCGATGGACGTGAGGGCTGCGCCAGACGAGCGCTGGCCGGCGCGGACGGCGAAGTCGTGTGGTCCTGGCCTCTCGACGCTGAGGTCTGCGCAACGTGCCTTAAGGCGCGTTGTCGCAAATGGGGGCAAGAAAGCCGATCCCCAGGGAGAGCACGAAGGACACCGTTAAAACCAGTCGCGCGGGGAAGGCCGGGATGTCCCAGCCGAACCTGTGGTACCTGCCGCCTGCATTTTCTTTCGCAGGCGGGCCATGGGGGCGGCAGGCTCCCGGCCTTCCTCGCGCCCTCTCATGTCGAAAGGGCGACGATCAGATCACAGCTCGGGCGCCGATGCGTCGCGAGAGCGCCTGTCGACGCTCTCAGCTCACACTCATTCGAAGAAGATGAATTCGTGGTCGCCGGTGTAGCCGGAGCGCTTGAATTCGAAGGCCCATTCCTCAGGAGTGTGGAAGATGCGGCAGGTGAGCTGCCAGTACATCAGGTTCACCTTCTCGCGCTCGTTGCGGTAGCCCTCGACGCAGAGATATTTGGCGCCGCGGCTGACGCGCTCCATCTCGCGGAGCGCCGCATCGAGATCGTAGTTGTAGAGGTTGTGCAGCGTGTTGATCGAGATGACGAGATCGAAATACTTGTCCGGGTAGGGCAGCTTGGCGGCAGAGCCGACCTGGCAGAACTGCTTGACGCTCTCCATCGTGTGCTCGACGCCGTAGGATGAGATGTCGATGCCGGCGACCTCGAGATCCGGGATGGCCTCGCGGAAATCGTGCAGGATGAAACCCTTGCCGGAGCCGACGTCGAGCACGCGCATGCCCGGCTTGATGCCGTACGTCTCGATCATGGCGTCGGCGACCTTGCGCCAGCGGCCGTCATATTTGTAGCCGCCATAGCCGGTCTCGCGGCTGCCGTCCCAGTAGTCGTAGTCGAACTTGATCGCCATCTCCGCGACATCGGCCTTGTCGCGCTGGGTGACGCGCGCGAGATAGTCGCGCTTGGTCGATTTGTGGACGAGACTGACGAACTCGCGATAGGCCATGAATATCTCCGGGCGTGTGAGTGTCGGTTAATCGGATGTGGCGCCGATCAGGCTGAGCTGTGCCTCGGCCTTGGCGAGCTGCGCAGCGCAGCGCTGCGCCCAGGCGCCGGTGTCGGCGAAGGCGCGACGCGTGGCGCCGAGCGGCAAGAAGTCGTTCAGGATGATGCAGGTCCATTTGACCTGGTAGGCGTCGATCAGCAACCGGCAGCGCGCCACGCTGGCGGCGTCGAGCCCGAGGCCGTCCGTCAGCCGGTCGATGAAATGCTCGTGCACCGGCAGCGGCACCGGCACTTCAGGCTGGCAGAAGAAATCGGAGACCAGCTTGGCCGGGTCGTCGCGGCCGGCATATTCGAAGTCGAGGAAGGTGAGCTTGTCCTGGTCGTCGATCAGCGCGTTGTGGAAGCCGAAATCGGAGGGCGACAGGCAGACCTGATCGGCGGGGATGGCGGCCTCGAAGGCGAGCCCTTCGGCCGCCGCTCCGCGCAGAATGGTTGCCTTCACCTCGGCCCAGGCCGGCTGCAGCCGCGCCGCCACGAATGCCCGGGCGTCGGCGACATGCGGCACCTCGGCATCGAGCGTGGCCAGTCGCGCCACCCGGCGCTCGACGGTGGCGAGGTGCTCGGCGAGGGAGAAGCAGGCTTCCGATCCTGGCGCCAGCGCGGGGCGGGGCGGGGCGTTCACCGCGAGCACGAAGTCGATCGCGGCATCGACATGGGCGGGCGCGAGCTCTGCCGCGGTCAGCTTGCGGCCTGCGACGAAGCTGTAGAGGCCCGCCTGCTCGGCGCGGTCGCAGGCCAAGGGCTCCGGCACGACGCGGACGCCGTGGGACCAGGCATGGCTGATGAAGCTCCACTCGGCGCCCAGCCGGTCGCGGGTGTCGCGGGCGTCGGTGAAGTAGCGCTTGAGGACCAGCGGGCCCTCGGCGGTGTCCAGACGATAGACCTGGTTGTTGCGGCCGCCGGCGAGCCGGGTCAGCGCCGTCGGGCTCGCTCTGCCGGCCTGCGCGGTGAGGCGCTGCGCCAGCGCCAGCAGGGCGGCATCACGATCCGCGCCGGCGTCAGTGGGGGTCACGGACGACATCCGCCGCGATCTCGGCCCAGGAGACTCGGCGCTCGTACGGCACGGCCTTGGCCGCGAACTGGTTCTCCGGATCGAACAGCACCTTGCGCATGCCCTCGGGAAATCCGGTCATGGCCAGGATCTCCGGCAGGTCGTCGACGAACAGCTCGCAGGCCAGCGCATGGGCCCGGGCGACCTTCTCGTCCTTGGTCAGCTCGAAGAACACCCGGTCAGGCGCGATCTGTCCGGGCGCTTCGCCCATCAGGCCGCGATCGGTCAGGAAGCCGCGCGCGGCGGCATGCATGTCGTGCTTGGGCCCGAGAATGGGGTGCTTCGTCTTATGACTGACGATGAACAGGTCATGGCCGGCGGCGCGGGCCGCCGTGACAAACGCGGCGAAGCCGGGGTAGGGCGACACCAGGTCCATGCGGGCGCCGTAGACATAGCCCTGCAGCTCGGTGAAGTCGTCCTTGCGCCCGCTGCCGTTGAGATGGTCGCGGACGCTGTTCTTGTCGCGGCCGAGATCGGCCGGGATCAGGCCGCGCTCGAGGGCCGCCGCATGAAACACGCCGTCATAGCAGGCGATCGTGTTGTCGAAGTCGATCCCGATCCGCATGGCTTGGACTTAAATGGCCTGGACTTAACGCAAGGACATGTCGATCAGCGGACGGCCGACCTTGCCGGCGGCGAGATCGGCCAGCGCCTGGTCGGCCTGGGCGAGGCTGTAGGGCTTCGACAATAGGTCCCGCACCGGGAAGCGGCCGGAGCTCAGCAGCCGCCCATAGCGTCCGTAATCGCGATCGGGCACGCTGTCGCCGCCCCAGGTGCCGAGCAGGCTCTTACCCTGGTTGAACACGCCCGGATTCAGCGTCAGCGCCGCGCCATGCTTGGCATTGCCGATCACGACCGCGCGGCCGCCCTGCTGGCGGGTGGCGTTGACGGCCTGATCCATGACGCCCGGAATGCCGGAGGATTCGACCGCGAGATCAACGCCCTGCGGCACGATCTTCTTGATCTCGGCCAGCACGTCGGAAGCCGCGTCGATCACATGCGTGGCGCCGTAGATCTGGGCGAGCGCGCGGCGGGTCGGGTTGGGGTCGATGCCGATCACCGGCATCGCTCCGGCGAGGGCGGCGGCCATCAGCGCGTTCAGGCCGATGCCGCCGGTGCCGAACACGGCGACCGCATCGCCCGGCTGCACCTTCAGCACGTTGTAGACCGCGCCCATGCCGGTCGGCGCGGCGCAGCCGAGCAGCACCGCGACATCCATCGGCAGGTCCGGCGGCAGCAGGGTCAGGCGGTTCTCGCTCACGACCGAGTGGCGTTGGAAGGTGGTGACGCCGCCGGCGTTGACCTTCTTGCCGTCCCAGTCATAGACGGCGCCGCCGGCCTCGATGCCGCTGCCCTTGATCCAGGACAGCACGACCTTGTCGCCGACCTTGACCTTGGTGACGGCGCTGCCGGCCTCGATCACGGTGCCGGTGCCCTCATGGCCGAGGCAATGCGGCACCCATTTGTCCTCGCCCTTGTCGCCGCGCCACTCCATCACCTGCGTGCCGCAGGCGCCGGAATAGGCGATCTCGACCAGCACCTGGCCCGGCTTGAGGGCGGGGGTCTCGATCTCGGCCAGCACGAGCGGTTGGCCGGTCTGGACCAGCAGGGCAGCTTGGGTCTTCATGTGATGTCTCAGCTCAAGGCGTGGATGATTTTGTCCGCGATCTGGTGGCCGGTCAGGCCGAGCACCTCGCGGGCATATTCCTGTTCACCGGATTTCTTGAAGAACGCATCCGGCGTCCCGAAGCGCAGGAACTTCTTCGCCTGCGTCTCGCTGTCGACGAGCCACTCAGAGACGGCGGCGCCGAAGCCGCCGATCAGCGAATGCTCCTCGATGGTCGCGACCAGCTTGAAGCGGCTGAAGGCCTGCTTGAGCTTGTCCTCATCCAGCGGCTTCACGGTGTGGAAGCTGACGACCTCGGCGGAGATGCCCTTCTCCTTCAACTTGTGTGCGGCTTCAACGGCTTCCGGAAGCATGTTGCCGGTCGAGAGCAGGCAGACATCGCTGCCTTCCTCGATCGTGATCGCCTTGCCGATCTTGAAGTCAGCGATGGGGCCCTTGTGAACGACCGGCTCACCCTTCTTGCCCATGCGGATGTAGACCGGGCGGTCCTGCTGCATCGCCGCGCGCAAGGCGCCGCGCACCTCGAAGGCATCGCCCGGGCAGATCACGACCATGTTCGGGATCGAGCGCAGGAACGAGATGTCCTCGCAGGCATGGTGGGTCGGACCGAGGCCGGAATAGGCGAGGCCGGCGCCGACCGCGACGATCGTCACCGGAGCCTCGTGATAGCAGACGTCCGTGCGGATCTGCTCCAGGCAGCGCGTCGTCACGAACGGGGTGATGGTGTAGGCGACCGGGCGCAGGCCGTTCATCGCCATGCCGGCGGCGACGCCCATCATGTTGGCCTCGGCCACGCCGCAGTTGAAGAAGCGGCTCGGATGCTTGTCCTTGAACTTGTCGAACAGGCGGTTGCCGATGTCGCCCGACAGCATGACGACGCGGCTGTCCTCGTTGCCGAGCTTGGTCAGTTCGTCCGCGAACGCGTTTCTCATGACAGGCCGAGCTCCTTGAACGACTTGACGACTTCCTCAGCGGTGGGGGCGCGGTAATGCCAGTTGTTGTCGTCCTCCATGAACGACACGCCCTTGCCCTTCACGGTGTGGGCGATCAGCGCCACCGGCTTGCCCGAGCCGTTCGGGATGTTCTGCATGGCTTCCGCCAGCGCGCCGACGTCATGGCCGTCGATCTCGTGCGCGTCCCAGCCGAACGCGGCCCATTTGTCGCGCAGCGGCGCCAGCATCAGCGTCTCGTTGGAGCGCGCGGTCGCCTGCCACTTGTTGTAGTCGACGACGACGCAGACGTTCTCCAGCTTCTGGGCGGCGGCGAACATCGCGGCCTCCCACACCGAGCCCTCGTTGTTCTCGCCGTCGGAGAGCAGGGCGAACACGCGGTAGGTCTCACCCTTGATGCGGCCGGCCAGCGCCATGCCGCAGCCGAGCGGCAGGCCGTGGCCGAGCGAGCCGGTGGCGGCCTCGACGCCGGGCAGCAGGTTCGCCGGCGGATGCTCGGCGAGCCGGCCGCCGTCCTGACAATAGGTGTCCAGTTCCTCGATCGGGAAGTAGCCCTTCATGGCGAGCGTCGCGAACAGCGCCGCGGCGGCGTGGCCCTTCGACAGGATAAAGCGATCGCGCAGCGGATCGGTCGGGTTCTTGGGGTCGATGTTCAGGACGTGCCAATAGGCCGCCGTCATCGCATCGGCGCAGGACAACGACGAGGCGAGATGCGCGGCCTGCGCCTTGTGCGACATCTCGATGATCTTGCCGCGCAGCTTCGCCGCCTGCGCCTTCAGGGCGGCCACGTCGGGCTTGGCCGCGGTGTTCCGGACTGCCACGTTCATCGTGCTCTCCAGTCGCGCCTCCCGGGGAGACGCAGGGCGCGCTTCCCTAGGGAAGCGCTGGGTCGATCAGGGTTTATGCTCATACTTGGTCGGCAGCTTGGCCATGACATCCTCGAAGCGTCGCGCCCAGGCGATGACGTCGTCGATGCCCTGCTCCAGCGAGTAGGTGTCGCGCCAGCCGAGCTCGGTGCGCAGCTTGAAGCTGTCGAGCGTGTAGGCGGTATCCTTGCCGGGCCGCTCGGGGCCGATCTCGACGCAGTCCTCGAAGTTCTTGCCAAGCCGGGCGAGGATCATCTCGACCAGCGTGCGGATCGACACCAGCTCGTAGCCGGAGATGTGATAGGTCTCGCCAAGCTTGCCGCTGCGGCCGATCTTGACCGTCGCGTCCGACACGTCGGTCATGTGGATGAAGACGCGGACCGACTTTCCGCCGCCGTCGAGCCGCAGCTTCTGCCCGGTCATCGCGGCGACGATGGTGCGCGGCACGATGCGGTAGAGCTGCTGGCCCGGGCCGTAGACATTGGCCGCGCGGGTGAAGACCACGGGGAACTGGTAGTTGGCGAAATAGGTCCGCAGGCTCATGTCGCCGGCGGCGCGCGACACCGCATAGGGCGTCGACGGGTTGAACGGCGCGTCCTCTCGCACCCAGCCCTCGGTCGAGCCATAGACCTCCGGCGTCGTGACATGAACGTAGCGATCGAGGCCGTCATAGTTGCGCAGGATGTCGTGCAGGCGGACGGCGGAGACGACGTTGGTCATCATCCAGTGGTCCGGGTACAGCCAGCTCTCGCCGACCATGCTCTGCGCCGCGAAGTTCACGACATGGGTCGGCCGCTCGGCCACCAGCAGCGCCTTCAGCGCATCGAGATCGTGGTTGAGGTCGACGCGCTTGAACCGCACGTTGCCTGGGCGCTTCTGCCATTTGTAGGGCAAAAACGCATCATGCGGCTCGTCCGAGCGGCTGGTCGCGATCACGTCGTGACCGGCGGCAGCCAGGAAGTCGACGAAGGTTGCGCCCGAAAAGGAGTTCGAGCCGAGGATCAGGTACTTTTCGTTCGCAGCCATCGTCCTTGCCCGTCAGACCTCGCGCGTCGTGATGATGTCGCCGCGCTGGGCGTACAGCCACTGCATGATCATGTGGCCGATCACCATCTGCGCGTCCTCGGCGATCTGCATGTCGTCGACCGCGAAATGGATCGGCACGTCGGCCAGCGCCTTGGCCTTGCCGCCGGTGAAGCCGAGTACGGCATAGCTGGTCATGCCGAGCTTCTTGCCCTCTTCGAGCGCCTTCAGGATGTTCGGCGAGTTGCCGGAGCCGGAGAAGGTGATCAGCACGTCGCCCTTGCGTGCGAGCACCGCGAGCTGCAGCGAGAACACCTGGTCATAGCCTTCGTCGTTGGCGAGGCAGGTGATCACCGACGGGTTCGACGACAGCGAGTGCACGCGCAGGCCGGAGCCGGGCGTCTTCGACAGCGCGTAGAGGAAGTCGTTGGCGAGATGGTTGGCGTTGCCGCCGCTGCCGCCATTGCCGCAGAAGAACACCTGGCGGCCGGTCTGCCAGCAGTCGCGCAGATCGTAGGCGAGCTTCTCGACGGGGGACCAGTCGAAATCCTTCAGCACGGTGCTGAAGCGGCTGGTGTAGTCGGCGAACAGGCTGCCGGGGGTCTTGAAGGCCAGGACGTTCATTTCACGACCTCCTTCTCCATCCATTTCAGATTGTACCAGCGGTCCTCGTTCTTGAGCTGGCCTTGCGAGTACATGCCGATGATTTCCTTGATCGCGTCCTCCACCGTCTTCTTCGGGCGGAAGCCGGTCGCCAGCAGGCGATCGGAGTTGACGCGATAGCTGCGCGGATCGTTCGAGGGCGTCACGATGACCTCGGCCGGCACGTGCTTGGTGACCAGATTGGCGATGTCGAGGATCGAGATGTTCTCGAAGCCGGCATTGTAGACACCGGTGTGCTCAGGATGATCGAGCAGGAACAGATAAAGATCGGTGATGTCGTCGATATGAATGTTCGGGCGGGTCTGGTCGCCGCCGAACACCGTGATGCGGCCGTTCATCAGCGCCTGCATCGTCAGCATGTTGACGGAAACGTCGAGCCGCTGGCGCGGGGAGTAGCCGCACACGGTGGCGGGACGCACGATCTGCACCACCATGTCGTCCTTGTAGGACAGCACGATGCGCTCGCCGCACATCTTGGTCTTGTTGTACTCCGAGATCGGCAGCAGCTCGAGATCCTCGGTGACCTGCTCCTCTTCCTTGACGCCGTAGACGCTGCCGGAGGACGCGTAGATGAAGCGCTTGATGCCGTGGCGGTAGGCGCGATCGGCGAGCTGCATCGTGGCGAGGCAGGAGATCTCCCAGGTCAGCTTGGGATCGAGATCACCGCAGGGATCATTGGCGACGCTGGAGAGATGAATGATGGCATCGACGCCGGTGAGGTCGATGGCGTCGGGATTGCGCACGTCGCCCTGGACGACGGTGAGATCCGGATGCGGATCGAGGAAGTTGCCGAACCACATGATGTCGAATGCGACGACCTTGTGGCCGGCCTTCAGGAGCTTCGGCACGAGCACGCTGCCCTTGTAGCCGCACGCTCCGGTCACGAATATCTTCATCTGAGCAATCCCCGTGGCTCGCCTGTCGTGTCGCCGGCTGGCGCGTCGCGCGCACCTTTATACAAATTGGCGGGGGAAGGCGACCAGCCCAGCAGCGAAAATCGCCCGTCAAGCGTCCCCGCCACGGCGCGGTTCGTGATTAAACTCCAAATGGGCCCGGCGCAAGCTTTCCGGGTTACCGATATCCCGATGATAACCGCTGGTTTCCACGCACAAAATGCGTCCCAAATAGTTGGGGATGATTTCGGTGGAGAGATCGACGATCGGCTTTCCCAGCGCGGCGATGTCGGCGATGACGGCGGGATCGAAGACGTAGACCGCGCCATTGGCGAGGTTCCCAGGCGGATTTTTGACCTTCTCGTGGAAGGCGATCACCCTGTGCTGAGCATCCAGCTCGAGAATCCCGCACGAGCTCGGATCGTCGGTCCGGAACGCGAGCATCGTCATGATGCAGCCGTCAGGGCGGTTGCGATGGGCGGCGAGCAGCCCTGCGACGTCGAAATCGGTCAGATTGTCGGCGTGGGCCACGAGGAACGGCTGGTCGCCGAACCAGGTGCGGTTCGCAAGCACGGTGCCGCCGGTCCCGAGCAGTTCATCTTCGTGAACGAGATCGATCCGGTCGCGCCAGCGCGACTGCGCCACGTGCGCGCGGACCTGCTCGGCGAGCCAGTGCGTGTTCAGCAACGCCCGCTCGATGCCGCCTTCGAAGACGAGGTCGAGCCAATAGTCCAGCAGGGGTCGGTCGTGCACACGCACCAGGCATTTCGGCGTCGTATTGGTCAGCGGGCGCAGCCGGCTTCCGATCCCCGCCGCGAGCAGGAGGGCACGCATGTCGACATCCTACTCCTGGCTGAATCCGGTCTCGTCGATTTCCCGCACCAGCTCCGCCGTCGTCAACGGCAGGTTGCCGACGCGGGAAACCTGGAGCGCGGCCGCCAGCGATCCGAGATAGGAGGCCTGCCAGATATCGGCGCCCGCGCGCAGGCCCATCGAGCAGGCCATGAAGAAGCTGTCGCCGGCGCCGGAGACGTCCTTCGGCGACGGATTGAACGCCGGCAGGCGGTCGGAGGTGAAGATGCCCTCGGCCATCGTATTGATCAGCGCGCCCTCAGCGCCGAGCGTGATCACGAGGTTCTTGGTGCGGGCCCGTTCGACCAGGCGCTCGCTGATGACGGCGAGACCGGAAATGAAGTCGTTCAGCGCGACGCGGGCCTCGCGCTCGGTCGGCGTCAGCAGGGTCATGCCCTTGAAGCGCGAGACGTCGCCGGTCTGCGAGGACACCTGGCTGTCGGCCGCCATCATCACGCCCTGGGCGCGGGCGCGATCGGCGATCGCGTCGACCAGATCCTGCGGCAGGCAGCCGTAGTTGAAGCAGGAGAACAGCAGCAGATCGCAGGTCTTCAAGGCGCGCTCGACCGAGGTCAGCATCTGCCGCTGCAGGTCGGCGTCGGAAGCGTGCTGGCGCAGATGGTTGACGCGCAACAGCGTCTTGTTGAGCGCGCGAAAACGCTGCTTGCGCGTGGTCGGCCGGCTCTGGTCGGTGAAGGCGTTGAAGTTCACGCCATGCTGTTCCAGCGTGTTGCGGGCGAACCGCGCCGCTTCATCGTCGCCGACAAGGGTGAAGAACTTCACGTCTGCGCCGAGGCCATGCGCATGGGCCGCAACCGCGCCAGCGCCGCCGACGAAGGTACGGGTCATCAGCGGCGTCACGACGATGGTCGGATCTTCCTGGGACATGCCGACCGCATCGCAAGTGACATATTCGTCGACGATCAGGTCGCCGATAACGGCGACTCGCATGCCGGAGAGCTTGCGGAGCAGGTCCTTCAGATTCCCGATCTCGAAGCCGTGGCGCCTTGGAAATTCCTGCGGCTTGCGGACCGTGGAGATGTCGATGTTGGCGTCGCGTTCCAGCAGCGACAGCGACGCAAAGCGCAATTCACCGGACGAGAAGATCAGCCGTCCGCCATAGGCGTCCACGGCCTCCTGCTCTGGATTGGCGCGATCCTCGAACTCCTTGCCCTTGACGACAACGGTCGGCTTCAGATGCGCGATGAAGTCGGACGCCGACGTTTCCAAGCGCACGACATGGTGCACAAAGGCGATGGAACGCACATTTTCGAGGCGCATGTCCTGCGCCAGGGTCACGCCTGGCGTCGAATCGGGATTGACGCCCACGACCAGCACGTCGGCCTGCTCGGCGGCGAACTTCAAAAGCCGTAAATGTCCGGGGTGCACGACGTTGAAATTGCCGGACACGAACGCAATCGTCTGCCCGGAGTCACAGGAGGCGCGAACCGTCTGACAGGCCAGATCCATCTCACTCATATCGATCACCTGATCCAAGGAATTCGCCTCCGGCTCGATCGGGCTGAGGTCGGACAATCGGCCACCGTGTCATTCGCCGGCCGAGCGACTCCGATGCAAAGCGTCGCTGTCGCCCGGCACATCTGCACCGCGAATCCCGTTCCGATCTGCATCTTTCATGCTCGACATTGATTTCGTTGCGAAAAAAACAAGCGCGGTCCCGCGATCGGAGCGATGGAGGGGCCGGCGGCCGATCATTTCCGGTGGTCTCTTTATCAGGTGTGCGCAGCAGCACAAACAGTCCTGTTAGCTTACGGTTGTGTGGTCGCGTCGGAACGCGGCTTCCGGAGAGCTCATCGTCCTTTCACGGCGATGCTCAGCGCCTGTGCTGGCGAATCAGGCGGAGGATGGATCCGAGGACGCTCCAACGAGAGACGGGCAGCGGCGCGCTGGTGGGCGGGCTCCGCGGAAAAGCCTCGGAGACGCAAGTCTCTCGCAGCATGCCTCAGTGATAGAGATCGAACTGTTCGCCCTGTCCCTTTTCGAGATCGGCTGCCAAGGCGCTGCGGTCGATCCGCGGAAACAGCTTGCTGAACTCGGGCCGGTTCAGCAGGGCGAGGTAGGTCTTGAGCATGCCCCTTTCCGAGGGATGCGCAGGATCGAAGAAGTTGCCGGAATCGCGCGATATCTCGGTGCGGCTCATATCGAAGAACTGGATCCCAAGCTGCGCAAATCTTTCGGCGGTCTGTGGACTCCTGATCTCGCGCCAGAGTCCGGAATAGGGCCAATAGGCCTCATCGGTGTCGAGAAAGGCGCCAGCGCTTTCCAGGAACGGATATTGGATCGCAACCACCGAGAACCCGCGCTCGCGGGAAAGCCTGGACAGTCGTTCGATCTCGCCAAATTCGCGTTCGCTGAGATGAGGGGCGCCCGGAAACGAGGAGGTGACGTATTGAGCGCCGCGCGCCAAGGTTTCGGCCGCTGCATTTCGATAGGGCGGTGCGACCATGACGGAACCATCCTTGCGGAAGCCGAACTTGCCGCGGATTGCCTCCGTGCCGACGAGCCTGTTGTTGTCAACGGGCTCGAGTTGCGGCGTCATCATGGCCGAACGGATCGCATCGAGATCGCCGTGATTCCGCATGACGAAGTCCGCGACGTCGTGCAGCTTCCGCCGATGCGAATCGATGCCTTGGGCGAAGTCCATCGTGCGCTCTTTCCGCCAGACGTCAGCGAGGAAGTCGCCAAACAGGAAGTAGTCCAGCGCCACGACGACCACGCGCGGCTTCGCCACCGTGGTCGCTCGATCGACGAAATCCACAACGTGCGTGAGAGGCCAGGCCGTCAGGCACGCATTGTAGGCCACGTAGGGACGGAACATCTGCTCACGCGCCTGACCGCAGCGCGAGCTTCCCACCAGCAGAACCTCGGGTTGGACCTGTTTGATTCGTTCGAGCTTGTAGGGAGCGTAGTCCTTGAAGGTGCCGAGCCAGACCATCCGTTCGGTGCGCGATTGCTCGGCTGCGAGCACCGAGAGCGGGACGGTCGCGCCCAATCGCCAGCCGACCCATTCGAATACAGCCAGCAGCGGCAGGAAGACGATGGCGAACAGCGCCACTATGATCGCAAGATACCGCGCCAAAGTTCGAGCCCGCCTTGGTGATTGTGCTTCGGGATTAAGCGAGTAATCCGCGTCGTGCTGGAAGTTGATTGCGCCAGAATCAGGCTAATGGCTGGGCGTGACCGCTGCAAGCGGATGATGCGCCGCCGGCACGCCGCCCGCCCGGACAGCCTCGGCGAGAACATATCCGCCTGTCGGTGGGGAGGGTCCGAGGCCCGTCGCTTGCCATCTGCTGCGCATTCAGAATTGGAAGTAGAGGAACTGGGAGGTGTCTCCGGCAATGATGTTCATCAGAACCGCCGCCACGAGCGCAATCGAAGTTCCGATGGCCCACGGCAGGGACGGCCGCCACTTCAGGTTCAGAATGCTCCAGGGACGAGGGTTGTGGTAGGTTTCCAGCCCGACTTTCCAGCGCTCGAACATCGTGTTCACGTTGGGCAGCGTGAAACAGGCGACATAGCCTGCCAGGATCGCGATCATGAGGCGCGGATCGACGAGGTTCGTTGCCGTGATCTTCTCCGGGTTGGACAGGGCGAGCATTCCCTTGATGAGCCTGACCGCGGCATTCGGATTGTCGGCCCGGAAGAAAACCCATGCCAGAACCACGACGAACTGTGTCAACAATAGCGCCGCCACCGTATACCAGGCGGTCGCCGACAGGCGGGTGAGGCCCGGTCGCTGCGCGACGAATTTGCTCCAGCGATGATTGACGATCAGAAACAGCCCGTGCAGCGCGCCCCAGATGATGAAGGTGAAACCCGCGCCATGCCAGAGACCGCCGAGCAGCATGGTGGCGAAGAGGTTGGCGTTTCTCCGGTGCTCGCCGTAGCGGTTGCCGCCAAGCGGGATGTAGAGATAGTCGCGCAGGAAGCGCGACAGTGAGATATGCCAACGGCGCCAGAATTCGACGATGCTCAGCGACTTGTAGGGGGAATCGAAGTTGAAAGGCAGCCGGATCCCGAACATGATCGAAATGCCGATCGCCATGTCGGAGTAGCCCGAGAAATCGAAATAGATCTGCAGCGAGTAGGCGAGCGCGCCGCCCCAGGCGTCCATCAGGTGAAGGTGGCTCGAATTGGCGGCCTGGAACACGGGATTCGCGATCAGGCCGAACCCGTCCGCGATGAACGACTTCTTGAAAAGTCCAATGGTCAGAATCGTGAGGCCGACCGCGACCTTCTCGATGGAAATCCGTCGGCTCTCCTCCGAGCCGAATTGCGGCATCATCTCGCGGTGATGCAGGATCGGACCCGCGACCAGATGCGGGAAATACGTGACGAACAGGCCGTATTTCACAAAGCTTCGTTCATCGGAATACCCGCCATAGACGTCGGCGAGGTAGGCGATCTGAGTGAAGGTGAAGAACGAAATGCCGAGCGGGAGAACGATCGCGAGCGAGGGGTGCTTCGACGCGGTGATCGCATTGAGGATCTGGATGCCGAAATTCGTATATTTGTAGAACGCGAGCGCGGCCAGGTTGAGCGTGACGGCAGCTGAAAACAGGCCGGTGCGGAGCTTGCCGGTCTGTCCGGCAATCAGCAGACCCATCGTATAATTGAAGACGATGGAGATTATGATGATCGGGACGAAGTGAATGTCCCAATAGCTGTAGAAGGTGAGCGACGCCGCGCCGAGCCAGCTGAGGCGCACGACGGGAGCGGCGAAAAAGCGAGCCAGCAGAAAATAGCCGACCAGGGTCACCGGCAGGAACAGGAACAGAAACTCAAACTGCGTGAAGAGCATAACAAGTTTCTTGATGTTGCTGCATATTGCGCTGCTTTATCAATGATTGAGGGCGCTGCCAAGTTGGGCGCACCTCTCGCGATGCGAATTTCGGGGGATGTCGCTCCCTGACGACAGCGACGTGGGACCAGCCTCTCGACTGGGGCGGACACTTTTCGATCAATGATTCTTCTGCTATGGCAGCTCAACTCGACCAACGACGCCAATCCAATGATGCCATGATGGGGTTTCGCGCAATCACTCTAGCCGATGACCGCCGCGGCCAAGAAACCCCTCGATGGACCATGCCGATGACATCTCGATAGGTCTGCGCTCTCGCGCGCAAAGCAAGCTGGGGAGGAGTGGAAAGCCCTCTGTTCCACCGGCTGACGTCGTGTCTAGACTCTCGTTGTCGGAGCCGAAGCAGCTGCCACGACACCCACCGAGACAACCTATCGAGCGGGAATTGCGTCATGTCGACAGTCGGCCGGTCTGCACCGGAAAAGTCAGCTGAACCGGGCGGATTCGGGCGCTATCTCATCGCAGTCGGAATTGTCGGCGTGGCGGCCGCGCTCGCGTTTTCGCTCGGTCTGTCGCTCTTTTCGTCGGACGTGTGGACGTTGCGTGATGGGCTGCTGCAGATTCCACGGGAAGTCGACACCAACTGGTATCGTGATTTCGGCGGCCGCAGCATTCCGCAGATCCAGGACCAGGATATCTTCTACAGCAATCTGGGAGGATCGGTCGAAGCCGCAAAGCAGGCCGATCTCGTCTTTCTCGGCCCGTCCTTCGTCAGCTATGCGGTAGACCGGCAGACGCTCGCGCAATCACCGGTGCTCGGTCGATTGGGGATCTACAACATGGCCTTCGTGGGCATTCGCGGCGGGGAGTTCTCGCGGCTCGTGATCCAGCGCTGGAAAATCCGTCCGCGTCTGTGGGTCATCAATGCCGACGATCAGTTCGTGCACTTTTTCAGCAACGATCTCAGCGTCACTCTTGGTCCGCAGAAGCAGCCCATCGCCGCCGTCCAGCGCAACCGAATGCGGGGGTACCTGACGGTGGTGGGCCGCAATCTGCACTGGCGCATCGAGGACCTCGTTGCGGCCTATCAGAACGGCCATTTTTCGCCCACCGGCCTCTATCGCAACATCACGGACGGCGACATGGGGTTGGATGCCAATCCGGGCTATGTCGCCGCGGGCAACAAGCCGATGCTATCGGCCCGTGATCCGGACTGTCATACGACCCCCGCGATTGTCGACTATGCGAAGAGATTTCTCCACGAGGTGGGCGGAGAGGTCGTGCTCACACTGGTCCCGCACAGCCAGTCCTGCGTCCAGCAGGCGGCAGAGCTGGCGAAGGAATTGAACATCGAACTGATCGCGCCGCCATTCGATGACCTGACGACGATCGACGGCGGCGGCCATTTGGACAGGCACGGCGCGCAAGTCTTTACGAGCTATCTCGCTCGCGAGATCGTCAAGACGGCGGCTTTCAAACGGGCATTTCCAGTCGGAACTGGCGACGGCAAATGATGCCGATGTTGCTGAATTCCAGCCAAGGAGCCGCCGGCTCCACGCGGGTTCGTCCGACACGCTTCGTCCGAGCCATCGAGGACCCTCGCTCAAGGTGGGGCTCCCCGAGACTAATCGCCACCGGGGCTTAGAATTCTGAATTCCCATTTCGTCCAGTTTTGCTTGCGTTCATCCCCATGTTCGGCTTGGAAAATTCCCGGCACCTCTGTTATAGCTGCGATCCAATCGGCTCAATCCTTGGTTGGCATTTGCGGCGGCGATGTCTGCACGGGGAATTCTCGCATTGGACCCGGCGAGCGTACTGTCCTCATCCCGAGACGTGATCCTTGGCGCGCAGGCGACTTGAACGGCCGGTCGTCCAGGCTCCGCCTTGATCCGAACGCGCGGAATCCGGGATTTCAAGGTTGTGTGGAACTTGGTCGTATGAAACTGCAAAAGCAAAGGCCGATGCGCGGCGGCCGCCGACGGATTGTCTACCAGGTCTTCGTCATAGTCGGAGCGACCCTCAACCTGCTGCCGCGACGCGCGGTGTTCCTTGGTCTGGTCATCGCTTTCGCCGCGAGACTTCCACTCCGGCGGCGCCTGGCTCAGGCGTATTTTCCCTATGTGACGTCGCATCTTGCAGCTCGGCCGGAGTTTCGTTTTTCGACGGCTCTCAGCCGATATTTCCCCGGCCCTTCGATTCAAGCCCTGAGCAGCATCGGCGCCTATCGCGAGGCGGCCGGGACTGTCGGCCGCGAAACCTTGGCGTTCGATGATGCGGAGACCAGATACGCGCTGGTTCGATCCTTGTTCGAGCTGGGCGAGTTTTCGGAAGCGCGCGATGCCGCGGCGGGAGCGAAGCCCGAACAGCTCGAAGCGATGGTCGATCTCGCCTTCTACAAGGCCATGGTCGACGTGATCGGAGGGGATGACGCGGCGGCGCTCGACGCCATGTTCTGGGCGTGTCGGAGCAGCCTGCATTTTCTCCGTCCCCACCAGAACATCGCGGCTCGGAATTCACCGTATTATGTCCCGAACAGCCTCGACTTCCTCTGCGGCGCTCGAGGCCGGCTGTTCGACCTGTGCAACTTCACGGGCCAGCGTGTGATGCATGTCGGTCGCGGCGAGACTGCAATTCGGTTGTACGAGCGCGCCTTGGATGCGCAGCAGGAACTGCGGGCATCGCCGCCACCCCTTTCTGATGAGTTGAAGCGTCTGCTCGACCGGCTCGGCGTCACCTTCGATACGTTGCGGCTCGTTCCTGAGGAATGGGCGACGCAGATCGGCCATCTGGGCATGCTCGACATTCTGTTTCGGATGCGAGCGCTGGGCTGGTGGTCAGGCGAAGCCGTGATCGTCGTCCGTCCCGATAGCATCGCCAACGCGGTCTTCTTCAAGCTGTTTGAAAGTTTCGGCAAGGTCGTGGTGATCGGCGAAACGGTATCGGAGCGACTGGGTGAGGAACTGCTGTCCTTGCAGCGATGGTGCGGGTTGAACTTCAACGCCTTCAGGCTGCCGGATGGGCGGGTCGTTCCCTGGCAAGATGCGGGTGCGATCGCCATCGAGCAATGGGAGCGCGAAGGAAGAGGGCATCCGTTGCGTGATGCCTACGATCGGAGCGAGGCGGCAGCGGCAACGGCTCGCTTCGACGCGTTCCGTTCCAGGTACGGCATGAAGCCCGACGACTGGTATGTGTGCCTGCACACCCGGGACGCGGCGCATTATTTCGAGTTCATGGGCACAGGGCAGACCCATCGCAACGCGCCGATCGAAACGTCGTTGGACGCCATTCGCCTGATCACCGCCCGTGGCGGATGGGTCATCAAGCTCGGTGGTCCGAACTCGCCGAGGCTTCCGCCGATGGCGCGCACGATCGATTACGCGCTCGGCGAATTCAGATCGGAGCCGATGGACATCCACCTGATCCGCCACGCCCACGCCTTCATCGGGACGACGTCCGGGTTGACGAATGTCGCTGTCAGTTTCGGCATTCCCTGTGCGATCGTGAATGCGATCACGACCGACGCCCAGCTGTGGAACAGCAACGTCCGTTTTGCCCTCAAGCCCGTCAGACTGGCAGACGGTACCGTACTGACGCAGCACCAACTGACAACGTCGCCCTGGCGTTGGCGCGTGTTCGACGCGGCCGTGCTGGGCCGGAGCGGTGCGCATCCGGAGACCAACTCGGCGGACGACATCCGCCACACGGCGGACGAGGTCCTGGCCGTCGCCGACGGTCGGTTGGCCGAATTCGAAGCTGGTCACGATGGCGCGCGGCTGTTGTCGCGCTGGAGGCGCGCGCTGGAGCTGCCCTATTACTACGGCACCAGCCGTCCGAGCCTCGGTTTCCTGGCCAATCATGAGACGGAGTTGCTGCACGACACCGGTGAGGGTCACTGAGCCATGCAGAGGGGGAACGAAGCGGCGGAGATGACACCATGTGCGGCATAGCCGGCCTGTTTCGCCCCGGCGGAGCCGACGAGGCCCAACTGGCCGGGATCGTCGAACGGATGACGGCGGCGCTGGCGCATCGCGGCCCCGATGCGTCCGGCAGTTGGATCAGTGCTGCGAGGGGAGTTGCCTTCGGACATCGCCGTCTGGCGATCCTCGATCTCTCCGAGGCCGGGGCGCAGCCAATGCACGGTGCCTGCGGACGCTACACCGTCACCTTCAACGGCGAGATCTACAACCATCTCGATGTCCGTGCCGAGCTGGAGGCCGCCGGCGCCGCACCGAATTGGCGCGGTCATTCCGACACCGAAACGCTGCTCGCCGCGATCAGCCGATGGGGCGTTGAGCCGGCGCTTCAGCGCCTGATCGGCATGTTCGTCGTCGGGCTCTGGGACGCCGAGACTCGGCAATTGATCCTGGCGCGCGACCGCTTCGGCGAGAAGCCGCTGTTCTACGGCTGGAGCGGCGCCGATCTGGTGTTCGGCTCCGAGCTCAAGGCGCTGGCGGCGCATCCGTCCTGGGCGCCGTCGCTCGACCGCGCGGCGCTCACGGCGTTCATGCGCTATTCCTACGTGCCTGCGCCCGCCACGATCTGGACCGGCATCCGCAAGCTGCCCCCGGCGTCGTTCGTGCGCTTCTCCGCGGATGTGGCTCCCGACAGTTGGCCCGCGCCGCAACCCTATTGGTCGCTGCGCGATCGCGTTGTCGCCGCCCAGGGCGATCGCATTGCCGACGAGCGCGAGGCCGTCGATCGGCTGGAGCAGTTGCTGTCGGTCGCCGTGAAGCGGCAGTGCCTGTCGGACGTGCCGCTCGGCGCGTTCCTGTCCGGTGGCGTCGATTCATCGACCATCGTGGCCTTGATGCAGGCGCAGTCGGGCCAGCCGGTCCGCACCTTCAGCATCGGTTTTGCCGAGGGCGGCTACAACGAGGCCCAGGATGCCCGCAGGGTCGCCCTGCATCTCGGTACCGATCATACCGAGCTGTATGTCGATGCGCGGACCGCGATGGACGTGGTACCGAAGCTGCCGCGGATCTATGACGAGCCGTTCGCCGACTCCTCGCAGATCCCGACGCATCTGGTCGCTCAGCTCGCGCGCCGGCACGTGACCGTCGCATTGTCAGGTGACGCGGGCGACGAGCTGTTCGGCGGCTACAACAGGCATGTCTGGGGCGGCACGCTGCAGGCGCGCCTGGGCCGTGTGCCGATGCCGCTGCGGCGCGCGATCGGTGTCGTGCTCGGCGCGATTGCTCCGGAGCCGGCCGATACGGTCCTCAGGGCGCTGCAGCCGCTGTTGCCGGCTCGACTGAAGGTTCGGCATGCCGGTGATCAGGTCGCCAAGCTCGGCCGCGTCATTGCCGCCGACGGCTTTGATGGCCTCTACCGGGCGCTGTGCTCGGTCGATCAGGATCCGGCCGGGACGGTGGTGGGCGGCACGGAGCGGGAGAGTTGGGCGGGGAACGAGATGCGGCAGCTTGCGGCGAAGCTCGATCCGCTCGACCGCATGACCCTGGCGGACTCCCTCAGCTATCTCAGCGACGACATCCTGCAGAAGGTCGATCGCGCGGCGATGGCCGTGGCGCTGGAGACGCGCGTGCCGTTTCTCGACAAGGACGTCGTCGAGTTCTCGGCCAACGTGCCTTCCGGCATGAAGGTGCGGGACGGCCGCGGCAAATGGCTGCTGCGGCAGGTGCTGTATCGCCACGTGCCGGCGGAGATGATCGATCGGCCGAAGACCGGCTTCAGCATTCCGCTCGACGCGTGGCTGCGTGGGCCGTTGAAATCCTGGGCATCGGACCTGCTGTCGCCGGAGCGGCTGAGGCGGCAGGGTCTGTTCGATCCGGTGCGGGTGACGCGCATGTTCGACGAGCACGTCAGCCGCAGCCACAATCATTCCTATTGGCTTTGGAACGTGCTGATGGCGCAGGCCTGGCACGACGAATGGGCGCGCGCCGCTTAGAGCATGATCCGGAAAAGTGGAAACCGGTTTTCCGAAAAGATCATGCTCAAACAAAGAGATGAGATCATGATGCGATTCCGTGGAATCGCATCATGATCCAGGTCAGTCTTCGACCGTAGCGGGAACCGCGAGGCGGCCGGCGCCCTTTTCGGCGCTGAGGATCCACACCAGCCCACCCATGCCGCCGACGATGAAGTAGACCGCGCCGAACAGGATCGAGACGACGGTGCCGTCGGCCGGCGCCAGGCCGGCATAGCCGAACGCGACCATCATCGTCGCCTCGCGCACGCCCCAGCCTGCGATCGAGATCGGCAGCATCGTGATCAGCATGATCGGCGGGGTCAGAACGAACAGTTGTTCGAACGCGGCGGGCGCCGCGATGGAGCGCACGGCGCACCAGGCGATGACGACCGCCAGCACATGGATCGACAGCGACAGCACGGCGATCTTCGCAGCGGTGCCTGGGCCGAAGATCACCTTGTTCGCGATCACCGAGCAGGCATAGACGTGCCGCGTCGGCCACCACGCCTTCATCCATTTGGCCGGCAGATAGCCGATGGTGAGGAAGCCGACGCCGGCGGCCAGCGCCGCCGCGTCGACCAGCACCAGGGCCAGCCGCCCGTGCTCGTCGGCGATCATGCCATAGCTCCACGGCAGGCTCGCGACGATGATCAGTGCCAGCGCAATGAAGCCGACGGCGCGGTCGGTCAGGATCGAGTAGCTGGCTGCGCGCCAGCCGGCGCCGGTGCGCCCGATCAGCCACAGACGCACGGCGTCGCCGCCGATCGAGGACGGCAGGGTCTGATTGAAGAAGGCGCCGATCATGTTGTAGCGGAACGCCTGCATGTCCGTCAGCGGCGCGCCGCACAGCGCCGAGATCTCGCGCCACCGCAGGGCACCGATGAAGATCTGCACCAGCGTGATGGCCACCGCCAGTCCGATCCAGCCGATGTTGATCTGGCTGAGCCGCTCACGGATCGCCGCAAAGTTGATCCCGCGCAGAGCGAGATACAGCAGAGCCAGCGACACCACGATCCGGAGGAGAAGAATCAAAAACGCACGCATGCCAGGCTGGCTTCGCTCTTGGTTGAAACGCTCCAAGCCGAGTGCGATACGCGCAACTCCCGTCCTGGCAAGGCTGGACCCCGGGTCCAGGGAGAGCCGTAGCCGCCCCTTGCGGTCCTGATGCCCCGGTGGCTAAACAGTCGCAGGGGTGGCGTCAATGGCCTCCGAAACGACCGGAATATCAATTTATGTCTCATGGCCGGAAGATTGCGGTGATAGGCCTTGGCTATGTCGGCCTGCCGGTCGCGGCTGCGTTCGCGCGGGCAGGCTGCCCGGCGATCGGGTTCGATATCGATGCGGTCCGGGTCGCGGATCTGAAGGACGCAAGGGACCGGACCTGCGAGGTCGATGCGGCCGATCTGCGCCGGCCGGGCCTGCGCTTCACCAGCGAGCCGGATGATATCGCGACTGCCGATTTTTTCATCGTCACCGTTCCGACCCCGATCGACAACGCAAGGCGGCCCGATCTCGGCGCCATGCTGGCCGCGACGCGCACGGTGGGAGCCGTTCTGAAGCGCGGCGACATCGTCGTCTACGAGTCGACCGTATACCCGGGCGCCGTCGAGGAAGACTGCGTCCCGCTGCTGGAGAGCAGCTCGGGGCTGAAGGCGGGGACGGATTTCAACGTCGGCTATTCGCCGGAGCGCATCAATCCCGGTGACAAGACGCATCGCTTCGAGACCATCACCAAGGTGGTCTCGGCACAGAATCCGCAGACGCTCGCGATCGTCGCCGCCGTCTACGGCTCGGTCGTCACCGCTGGCATCCATCGCGCGCCCTCGATCAAGGTCGCCGAGGCGGCCAAGGTGATCGAGAACACCCAGCGCGACCTCAACATCGCGTTCATGAACGAGCTGTCGCTGATCTTCCAGGCACTGGAGATCGATACCGGTGACGTGCTCGCCGCCGCCGCCACCAAGTGGAACTTCCTGCCGTTCACGCCCGGCCTCGTCGGCGGTCACTGCATCGGCGTCGATCCCTACTACCTCACCTACCGCGCCGAGAAGGCGGGCTATCATCCCGAGGTCATTCTGGCGGGCCGCCGCATCAACGACGAGATGGGCCGGCGCATCGCGCGCGAATGCATCCGCGGCTTGCTGCGGCGGAAGGGCCGGGGTGGCCTCGTCACCATTCTCGGCATGACGTTCAAGGAGAACGTGCCGGACATCCGCAATTCGCGCGTGATCGACATCATCAGCGAATTGCAGTCGTTCGGCGTCGAGGTGCAGGTCGCCGATCCACTGGCCGATGCTGCGGCCGTGCATGAGGAGTACGGCATCGGCCTGACGGCGATCGAGGCGCTGCGTCCGGCCGACGCGGTCGTGCTGGCCGTGTCGCACGATCGATATCTCGCCGGAGGCTGGCCTCTCGTACAGGGCCTGCTGCGCGAGGAGAGCGGCCTCGTGCTCGACGTGAAGATGAAGCTCGACCGCGCGAGCAAACCCGCCGCCATCGAACTGTGGCGACCCTGACGGAGCGACCATGGCTGATCATCCCATCCTCGTGACCGGCGCCGCCGGGTTCATCGGATTTCACCTGTCGCAGCGGTTGCTCGCCGACGGACGCCAGGTGATCGGCATCGACAACGTCAACGCCTACTACGATCCGAAGCTGAAGGAAGCGCGTCTCGACATTCTCAAGAGGCAGCCCGGCTTCACCTTCCACAAGCTCGATCTGGTCGACCGCGCCGGCATCAAGGCGTTGTTCGCTCAGCATCGCTTTCCAGCCGTGGTGCATCTCGCCGCCCAGGCCGGCGTGCGCTACTCGCTGGAAAATCCGCACGCCTATGTCGACGCCAATCTCGAAGGCTTCATCAACGTCCTCGAAGGCTGCCGCCATCATGGCTGCGAGCATCTGCTGTTCGCCTCGTCCTCATCGGTCTATGGCGCCAACACCAAGCTGCCGTTCTCGGTCAGGGACAATGTTGATCATCCGATCAGCCTCTATGCGGCGAGCAAGAAGGCCAACGAGCTGATGGCGCATTCCTACAGCCATCTGTACCGGCTGCCGGCGACCGGTCTGCGCTTCTTCACGGTCTACGGTCCCTGGGGCCGGCCCGACATGGCCATGTTCATCTTCGCCAAGGCCATCCTCGCCGGACAGCCGGTCAAGCTGTTCAATCATGGCCGCATGCGGCGTGATTTTACCTATGTCGACGACATCGTGCAGGCCATCGTCCGCCTGCTCGGCCGGCCGCCACAGGGAAACCCGGATTGGGACGGAAACAGGCCCGATCCGTCGAGCAGCCGGGCGCCATGGCGGATTTACAATATCGGCAACAATCATCCCGAACAGCTGATGGACGTGATAACGCTGCTGGAGAAGGAGTTCGGGCGGCCAGCCATCAGGGAGATGCTGCCGATGCAGCCCGGCGACGTCGAGGCGACCTACGCGGATGTCAGCGACCTCGAGCGCGACATCGGCTTCCGGCCGGCGACCTCGATCGCCGACGGCATTGGGCGTTTTGCAAAATGGTACCGCGCGTATCACGGGATTTGACGGATTGATTTCATGACCGGACGCATCATTCCTCTCATCATGTGCGGTGGCGCCGGAACCCGGCTGTGGCCGGCCTCGCGCGAGGTCAGGCCGAAGCAGTTCCTGCCGCTGTTCGGCGCCCGTTCCACCTTCCAGGATACGCTGCTGCGCGTCTCCGATGCCGATCTGTTCGAGCGGCCGATCATCATCACCAACTTGGCCTATCGCTTCATGGTGCTGGAGCAACTGGCCGAGATCGGCATCGAGGCCGACGTCCTGCTGGAGCCGATGCGACGCGATTCAGGCCCGGCGATCGCCGCCGGAGCCGCCTTTGCCCAGTCGCGCCATCAGGATGCTGTCGTGCTGGCGCTCGCGGCCGATCACGTCGTTCGTGACACCCCCGCTTTTCTCGCGGCGTGCCGCCAGGGGCTCGCTGCCGCCGAGGCCGGCCGCATCGTCACCTTCGGCGTCAATCCGGAGCGCGCGGCCACAGAATACGGCTACATCAGTCCTGGCGCGCCGGTATCCGGGGAGGTGCGGGCGGTCGCGAAATTCGTCGAGAAGCCGGACCAGCCGACCGCGGAGCGCTACATTCGCGAGGGCTATCTCTGGAACAGCGGCAACTTCATGTTCCGCGCGTCGGTCCTGCTCGACGAATACCGCAAGTTCGATGCCGACAGCGTGCAGACGGTCACCAACTCCGTTGCCAAGGCCGGCCGCGACCTCAGCTTCATCATCCTCGACTCCGACGCCTTCGCCGCGGCCAAGCCGATCTCGATCGACTATGCCGTGATGGAGAAGACCGAGCGTGCGGCCGTGGCCCCGGTGTCGTGCGGCTGGTCCGACGTCGGCTCCTGGCATGCGGTCTGGGAATTGTCCGACAAGGACGGGCAGGGCAACGCCGCGCGCGGCACCGCCGTGTTCGAGGATTCCCGCAATTGCAACGTCGTCACCGACAAGGCGCTGGTCGCGCTCGAAGGCGTCGACGATCTCGTCGTGGTGGCGGCGCAGGATGCCGTGCTGGTGTCGCGCCAGCGCGATGCCAACGGCTTGAAGCGGCTGGTCGCCAAGCTCAAGACCGTCGCGCCGGAGGTCACCGAGGCGCACATCAAGGTGCACCGGCCCTGGGGCAGCTATCAGTCGGTCGACAATGGCGAGCGCCACCAGGTCAAGCGCATCATCGTCAAGCCCGGCCAGCGGCTGTCGCTGCAGAAGCACTATCACCGGTCCGAGCACTGGATCGTGGTGCGCGGCGCGGCGCGGGTCACGGTGAACGAGACCGTTCAGACCGTGCATGAGAACGAATCGATCTACATCCCGATGGGCGCGGTGCACCGGCTGGAGAACCCGGGCAAGATCCTCTTGGAGCTGATCGAGGTCCAGACCGGGTCCTATCTCGGCGAGGACGACATCATCCGCATCGAGGACGATTACCGCCGCGAGTAGGGCGGGGTCTCGCCGCGAATCACGCGAGCCGTGCTAGACAGCCCCGGAGTCGTCCGCCGGAGAGCTTCCTTGCAAAGCACGATCGGATCGCGTGCGTTCCAGAACGCGCGCCTGCAGAAGAAGAACCGCAAGCAGGCCGACGGCCTGCTGCCGAAGGCCGTCGAGGCCTACCGGGCTGGCCGGCATGCCGATGCCCAGGCCATCTGCGGTCAGGCGCTGGCCCTCGTGCCCGATCATTTCGACGCTCTTCACCTTCTCGGCGCCTCCGCGCTCGACAGCGGCCGGCTCGACCTCGCCGAGCAGGCCCTGACCCGCGCCGTCGCGGTGGAGCCGCGCAATGCCGAAGCCCTTGCCAATCTCGGCCTCGCGCTGTTCAGCATGAAGCGCTACGAGGAGGCGCGCGCGGTGCAGGAGCGCGCCGTCGCGCTCAAGCCCAGTTTCGCCACGGCGCTGACGAGCCTCGGCAACACCCTGATGAACATGCAGCTGTTCGCGCAGGCGATCGAGGTGCACGACCGCGCCATCGCGCTGAAGCCCGACTTCGCCGACGCCTACTGCAATCGCGGCATGGCGCAACTGCTCCTGCTGCGCAACGAGGAGGCCAGACAGAGTTTCGACCGCGCCCTGGCGCTGGCGCCGCGGCACATGCAGGCGACCTTCGGCAAGGGATTGGTCAGCGTCAATCTGCGGCACCTCGAGCAGGCACTCGCCGCCTTCAACGCCGCGCTCGCCATGAAGCCGGGGACGGCGGCCGTCATCGCGCAGCGTGGCCGGCTCTATGTGCAGATGGGACGGTTCGCCGAGGCCGAGGCCGATTTCGATGCCGCGCTGGCGATCGACCCCGGGCTCGAAGCGGCGCTGCTCGGCAAGGCGCATGTCTGCGTGCTCACCGAGCGGATCGCGCCAGCGATGCTGGCCTGCAAGCGGGTGCTGGAGCAGAATCCGGCGTCGGAAGTCGCGCTGATCTGGCTCGGCACGTGCCTCGCGAAGCAGGGCGACACGGCCGGCGCCATCCAGCACTTCGATCGCGCCCTCGAGATCAAGCCGGATTTCGAGGATGCGATCATGAAGAAGATCTTCGCGCTCGATTTCTATCCCGGCGCCGACGTCGCCCTGCATCAGGCCGTCCGCCGCGAATGGTGGGAGCGGATCGGCGCGCATATCCCGCAGCGCCAGCTTGCCGCCATCGACCGCGATCCGGATCGCCGCATCACGGTCGGCTACGTGTCGTCCGACTTCCGCAGCCATTCGGCCGCGCTGACCTTCCTTCCGGTGCTGCGCCATCACGACCACGCGGCGTTCAAGGTCATCTGCTACTCGTGCTCGCCGCTGGTCGATTCCGTCACCGAGCAGTGCAAGGCTGCGGCCGATGGCTGGATCGAGGCATCTCAGTTGTCCGACGATGAACTCGCCGATCGCATCCAGGCCGATCAGGTCGACATTCTCGTCGACCTCTCCGGTCATTCGGCCGGCAACCGGCTCACCGTGTTCGCCCGCAAGCCCGCGCCGATCCAGGTCACCGCGTGGGGCAATGCGACCGGCACCGGCCTGCCCACCATGGACTACTTCTTCGCCGATCCGGTGACGGTGCCGGCGGCGGTACGGCCGCTGTTCGCCGAGCAGGTCTACGATCTGCCGGCACTGATCACCACGGATCCTCTGCCGGACGCGCAGCCGACACCGCTGCCGATGTTGCGCAACGGCTACGTCACCTTCGGTGTCTTCAACCGCGTCGACAAGATCTCCGACGAGGTGCTGACGGTGTGGTCGGCGCTGCTCCGGACGCTGCCGGACGCCCGCGTCGTGATCAAGAACGGCGCGCTTGAGGATGCATTCCTGCGCGACACGCTGATCGCCCGCTTCGCCGCGCACGGCGTCGGCGAGAGCCGCCTTACGTGTCTGGGCGCGTCGATGCGCCATGAGCACATCGCAGCGTTCGCCAACATCGACATCTCGCTCGATCCGTTCCCGCAGAATGGCGGCGTCAGCACCTGGGAATCGCTGCAGGCCGGCGTGCCCGTGGTTGCCAAGCTCGGCAGCAGCGCGGCGTCGCGGGCCGGCGGCGCGATCGTCAAGGCGGTCGGGCTCGACGACTGGGTGGCCGAGGACGACGAGGGCTACATCGCGATCGCCGTGCGACACGCGGCCCAGCCGGCCGAGCTGGCTCGGCTCCGCGCCGAGCTGCCGGCGCGGGTGGCCAACTCCGCTGCCGGCAATGTCGAGACCTACACGCGCAAGGTCGAGGAAGGCTATCGCCAGTTCTGGCGCCGCTATTGTGCCGCCGGCGGCTGAGCGCCGTCCGCAGTACGCCTGTTCTGTCGATCTACGCGTCACTCCGGAGGCCGTCTTTTGGCAAGCGACGTCGGTTCCCGCGCGTTTCAGAATGCGAGGCTGCAGAAGAAGCATCGCAAGCAGGCCGATGCGCTGATGCAACAGGCCGTCGCCGCTTATCGCGGCGGCCGTCGCGCCGAGGCGCAGGCGGTCTGCGGCCAGATCCTGGCGCTGCTGCCCGATCATTTCGATGCGCTGCATCTGCTCGGCGTGACGGCGCTCGACGGCGGACAAATGGAGATGGCCGAGCAGGCGCTCATCAAGGCTGTCGAGATCGAGCCGCGGAATGCCGAGGCGCTCTCCAATCTCGGCCTTGCGCTGTTCAACCGCAAGCGGTTCGAGGAGGCGCGCAAATGCCAGGAGCGGGCGATTGCGCTGAAGCCGAACCTGCTCGTGGCGATCACCGGCCTCGGCAACACGCTGATGCGGCTGGGGCGGCCGGAGGAGGCGATCGCCGCGCATGACCGGGCGATCGCGCTCAAGCCGGACTATGCCGACGCCTATTGCAATCGCGGCATGGCGCTGCTTCCGCTCGCCCGCAATGCGGAGGCCAATGCGAGCTTCGATCGCGCATTGTCGCTCAACCCGCGCCACATGGAGGCGATGTTCGGCAAGGGCCTCGCCAGCATCAATCTGCGCCATTCCGACGAGGCGCTCGCGGCGTTCGACGCCGCGCTTGCAATCAAGTCCAATGCCGCGCAGGTGCTGGCACAGCGCGGCCGCCTGCACCAGCAGGCCGGACGGTTCGAGCGGGCCATGGCCGACTTCAAGGCCGCCCTGGCGCTCGATCCATGGCAGGACGTGGCGTTGCTGGGCTTCGCGCAGCTCAGCGCCATCAAGGACAATATCGCGCCGGCGATGGACGCGTGCCGCAAGGTGCTGGAGCTCAATCCGGCCTCCGAGGTCGCCTGGACCTGGCTCGGCGAATGCTTCTGCAAGCAGGGCGATCTCGCAACGGCCTTGCAGCACTTCGAGCGTGCGCTCGAGATCAAGCCGGATTTCGGTGATGCGATCACTGCCAAGATCTTCCTGCTCGACTTCATGCCGGACACCGACTTCGCTCAGCACCAGGCGGCGCGCCGGGAATGGTGGACCAGGATCGGCAGCAAGATCGTGCGCCGGCCGCCGCCGGTCCGCGACCGCGATCCGGAGCGGCGGCTGACCATCGGCTACGTCTCCTCCGATTTCAGGAATCACTCGGCTGCGCTGGTGTTCCTGCCCGTCCTGCGCCACCACGACCATCAGGCGTTCAAGGTCGTCTGCTACTCCTGCTCGCCGCTGCAGGATGGCATGACCGAGCGCTGCCGTTCCGCCGCCGACCTCTGGGTCGACGCCTGGCAGATGTCCGATGAGGAACTGAGCGATCGCATCGAGGCTGATCAGGTCGATATCCTCGTCGACGTCTCCGGCCATTCCGCCGGCAACCGGCTGCCGGTGTTCGCGCGCAAGCCGGCGCCGGTGCAGGTCACCGCGTGGGGCAGCGGCACCGGAACGGGGCTTCCGACCATCGACTACTTCTTCGCCGATCCGGTGACCGTGCCCGAGGCCGCGCGTCCTCTGTTTGCCGAGCAGGTCTACGACCTGCCGGCCGTCATCACCACCGATCCCTTGCCGGGATGGCAGCCGACGCCGCTGCCGATGCTGCGCAACGGCTACGTTACGTTCGGCGTCTTCAACCGCATCGACAAGATCTCCGAGCCCGCGCTCGCGCTGTGGTCGCGGCTGATGGGCGCGCTGCCGGACTCGCGGATCGTCATCAAGAACGGTGCGCTCGATGAGCCCTTGCTGCGCGATGGGCTCGTGGCCCGGTTCGTGGCGCACGGCATCGCCGAGGGGCGCATCACCTGCCTCGGCCTGTCGACGCGCGATCAGCACATCGCGCAGTTCGCCGCGATCGACATGTCGCTCGATCCGTTCCCGCAGAATGGCGGCGTCAGCACCTGGGAGTCGTTGCAGGCCGGCGTGCCCGTCGTCGCCAGGCTCGGCCACGGCGCCGCGGCGCGGGCGGCGGCCGCCATCAACACGGCGGTCGGGCTCGCAGAGTTCGTGGCGGAGGACGATGACGGCTATATCGCCATCGCTCTCAGATTCGCAGCGCAGCCCGCGGAACTGGCGAAGCTGCGCGCGGAGCTGCCGGCGATGGTCGCCGGCTCCGCGGCGGGCGACGTCGAGACCTACACGCGCAAGGTGGAGGAGGGCTACCGCCGGTTCTGGCGCCACCACTGCGCCTCCTCCTGACCTCGGCCGCTACAGCCGCGCGGCGCCGACGATGCGCCCATCCGCCGCTTCGAGCAGCACCGCGACATCCTCGCCCTCGGGCATCGGCTCGGTCAGGCGCAGCGCGCTGCCGCTCCAATCTGCCAGCGGGCGCACCGAGCGCACCACGTTCAGCTCCTCCAGCGTGCGGCCGCCATTCTCGCCGCGGCGGATCGACGTTTCATGCCGATGATCGAAGCCGACCAGGAGCAGACGTCCGCGTCCTTCACCGCCGCCGACCTCGACCATGAGCTTGTCGCCATTGCGTGCGAGCTTGAGCCGCGCCGCCGTCGCGCTCGCGCCTCTGGCGCGATCGATCGCGGGTCCGACCTCGGCCCGGTTGGAGCCGACATGGCTCGTCGTGCCGTCGACGACGATCTCCGGCGTGTAGGAGCCGTCGCCGAAGCGGCTGCCGTAGCGGGCCTGACGATCGGTGGCGGCCGGCAGCGAGAACGGGTCCTTCCAGCCCAGCCGGTCCCAATAGGTGACGTGAAAGGCGAGCGGCAGCACGTCGCGGCGCTGCCGCACCATTTCGTTCAGATAGGCATTTGCAGGCGGGCAGGAGGAGCAGCCCTGCGAGGTGAACAGCTCGATGACGACGGGCCGATCCGTTGCGGCGGCCGATGGCGACCACGGGGCAAGCGATGCGAGCAGCACGGCGAAGGCGGAGGCGTGGCGGAACGAGGCGAGGCTGAGGGGCATGGGTGTTCTCCCGCGTTGTGACGTGATCTCCTTCGCTGGCGGGAGCCATTGCGTTACCTCCTGCCGCGGCCAACACGCAGGCGTGAAGACGCATCCACCGTTACTTTCGCGACCTGTCGTGACGCGTGAGCAGGGCGCCCGCCACACCTGAAGCGCATCGCGCACGCCATTCAAAAGACAGCGTTTTTCGTCCGTGCCGGATGTAACTTTCTGAATCAAATCGTGTCCTGAAAAGGCTTTCCGCATTCGCCTCGCTTCGAGCGGCATGCTAGGAGAGCTTCGACCGGTGATTTGCAGTTCGTTAACCGTTGCGGCCAATCCGTGACGTCGCAAGCCGGGGGCATTGATGGGGTCGATGACATGAGTTCCAAGGGGGCGGGCCACAAGGCCGAGCTGAGGCAGGCGCTGCGCGTCGGCGTGATCGGAGCCGGCGTGATGGGCAGCAATCATGCCCGCGTGCTCGCCGGACTGCCCGACGTGCATCTGGTCGGCGTGGTCGATCCGCTGCCCGCGCATCGCAGCCGCGTCACCGAGCTTGCGAACTGCCCGACCTTCGAGAGCCTCGACCAGCTCGTCGCGGAGGGCGTCGACGCCGTGACCATTGCGGCGCCGACGCATCTGCATCATGAGCTTGCGCTGGCCTGCATCGCGCGCAAGGTTCACCTGATGGTCGAGAAGCCGATCGCCTCGACGGTGGACGAGGGCAGGGAGATCGTCTCGGCCGCGCATCGCGCCGGCGTCACCCTGATGATCGGCCATGTCGAGCGCTTCAATCCGGCGGTGGCCGCGATCAAGAAGGCGATCGCCGGCGAGGACATCCTGTCGATCGCGATCACCCGCGTCGGCCCGTTCCCGCCGCGCATGTCCAATGTCGGCGTCGTCATCGATCTCGCCGTGCACGACATCGATCTCATCCGGTGGTTCACCGAATCCGACATCATCGAGGTGCAGCCGCAACTGTCGAGCGCGGTGGCCGAGCGCGAGGACATCGCGCTCTTGCAATTCCGCACCGCCTCCGGCGTGCTCGCCCACATCAACACCAACTGGCTTACGCCGTTCAAGGCGCGAAACGTGACGGTGGCGACGCGCGGCAAGTACATCATGGGCGATCTGCTCACCCGTCAGGTCACCGAGTGCTTCGGCTTCAAGCCGGACGGCAGCTACTCGATGCGTCATCTCCCGGTCGGCCATGACGAGCCGCTGCGCGCCGAGCTGATCGCCTTCCTGCATGCGGTGCGCTCGGGCACGGCGCCGGCCGTCACCGGCGACGAGGGCGTCGCGAGTCTGGCGATCGCCACGCAGTGCCTGGAGACGTCGAGCCATCGTCCGGCCGAGGCGGCTGCCACCAAGCGGCGCGCCGTGGCCGGCTAGCCGCCCAGGCCTCCGCTTCACCCTCATTTCCGTTTCCGAACCTTTGTCAGAGCTCATGAACCAGCACCTGCGTCATCAGCCCATTCCGTTCATCGACACCGCCGCGCAGCGCCAGCGGCTCGGCAAGTCGCTCGACGACGCCGTCGCCCGCGTGCTCGCGCATTGCCAGTTCCTCGGCGGCCCCGAAATCATTCAGCTCGAGGCCGAGCTGGCGGCGTATTGTGGCGCCAAATACGCGGTGAGCTGCTCCAGCGGCACCGACGCGCTGCTGATGGTGCTGATGGCCCAAGGCATCGGCCCCGGCGACGCGGTGCTGTGCCCGTCCTTCACGTTCTGCGCGACCGGCGAAGCGGTGGCGCTGACCGGCGCCACGCCGGTGTTCGTCGACGTGCTGGAGGACACCTTCAACATCGATCCGGCCTCGCTCCGGCGCGGCATCGCCACCGCCAAGCGGCTCGGCCTCAAGCCGAAGGCCGTGATCCCGGTCGATCTGTTCGGCCAGGCCGCCGACCATGATGCAGTGGCCGCCATCGCCGCGGACGAGGGACTGTTCGTGCTCGACGACGCCGCGCAGGGCTTTGGCGCCAGCTACAAGGGCCGCCGCATTGGCACCCTCGGGCTCGCGACGGCGACCAGTTTCTATCCGGCCAAGCCGCTCGGCTGCTTCGGCGACGGCGGCGCCATCCTCACCGACGATGCCGGCCTCCTGGAGCGCCTGCGCAGCGTGCGCGCCCATGGCGGCGGCAGCGACAAATACGACAACGTCCGCCTCGGCCTCACCGCGCGGCTCGATACGATCCAGGCGGCGGTGCTGCTCGAGAAGCTCAAGATCTTCGACGACGAGATCGCCGCGCGCAATGTCGTCGCCGAGCGCTATACGGCGGCGCTGGCCGACGTCGTGAAGGTGCCTCGCCTGGTCGACGGCTGCACCTCGGTCTGGGCGCAATACACCATCCGCCTGGCCAAGGGCGTCGATCGCGACACCTTCGCCGCCGCGTTGAAGGCGCAGGGCATTCCGACCGCGATCTATTATCCGAAGTCGATGCACCAGCAGACCGCCTACCGCATCTTCCCGAGCGCCGACGGCGGCCTGCCGGTCAGCGAGCAACTCTCCAGCGACGTCATCAGCCTGCCGATGCACGCGTATCTCGACGAAGCGACGCAAGGGCGCATCATCGACGTCGTGCGCGGCGCACTGGCCTGAGGTCTTACGCATCGTCGCGCATCTCCGCTGGCGGCCCGACCGGCCGCAGCGTGTATGAATGATCTGTCCCACCGGCAGCTCCAACAAACACTGTCGTCCCGGCGAACGCCGGGACCCATACCGCGTGATGTCTGGAAGGGGCAGGCGGCCCGTTCCGCGCGCCCCATCGGCTGCACGGCGTATGGATCCCGGATCGGCGCCCGCCGCCGCTTCGCGTCGGCAGGCTTGTCCGGGACGACAGCGGAGTGCGTGGTGCGCCTCCCCGCCAGCGTCGCAAGTGCCGACGTGCGACCGGCATGCTCACTGTCATTGCGAGCGAAGCGAAGCAATCCAGGGCTGCGCGTGCGGTCCTGGATTGCTTCGTCGCTTCGCTCCTCGCAATGACGGTGGTGAGACATGTGTTCACCTTCTCGCGGCGCATCTGGCGTCCGAGCTTTGCTGTTCGTCATGCCCTCCCGAAAAGAGGGCACGGGGAATGCCGGGCGCTGGCCGCACCCATGGCCCGCCTGCGAAAAAAATGCAGGCGGCAGGAACCACAGGTTCAGCCGAGACATCCCGGCATTCCCCGCGCGATGGTTGGAACGGCTGCTCCGCGTTCTCCCCGGTGCTCCGGGCTTTTTGGCCACCGTGCGCGCAATGCGCTTTCGCGCATTACGCGGGGCATCAGCGTCGGGATGCCAGGACCACGCGACTTGACCGTGCGCATCGACGTTGTTCGTCGGCGTGGCGAACCACGCTGCAACATCGACACGCCCACCGCATCCCGCCTCAACGTCCGTGACGACCGCGAAGCGCCCCTCTGATCGAGACGGGACGGCGACATACAATCATGTTTTCGGAGAAAAAGAAAGAGGAATATTTTCCAGAAACGGACTGGTTAGAGGGATGCGCTTGAAGCGGCTCGCGAAATTAGTCGAGAGTGCGACTCTTGCGGAATAGGCTTGTCCATGGGGGCTCGTTCAATGAACTCTCGTGGAACACAGAATGAATGGCCACTGCAGCGAGTTCCATCCGAGTCGACGATAGTCCTACCGAATCCAAGCCAATAGTAGCCAAAAGCGTCGATTTCACTCACCACACATGACTGGCCAATAAAGGCGCGCATTTCCGCCTGCTCGCTCGCGGGCAGGTCATGCAGCAGCCAATCAGGTAGGCCACGCAGTCTCACACGGTCCCCAACCTGAATGTCACTCGACACCTTGGCAACCTCCCGAGCGCATAGGGCGGATCAGCGCAGCGTAGTCCGCCATCATGTCACATTTGATGTTGCGCACCAAAATGCGTGAGTTGGTCTCGTCTGCATACCGTAATCAACGATCTGCGCAAAGGCGCGGCATTCGTTGAGTGTTCGCATCGGGCGCGGCGGATTGCCCGTCGCTCGTTCGTCCTACGCGCTGCCAATGAGTTAGTCCGTCGTGCCCGGGCTTGTCCCGGGCATCCACGTCGTTCCGAAGGCGCCCGACGACGTGGATGGCAAGGACAGGCCCGGCCATGACGACGTGGCAGCAGACGGACGCAATACGTGGAGGCAGTCGCCCCGCCGCAAGCGGGGAGAGGTTTCCCGGGCGGCGCGGCGAAAAGCCCGAGACGATGTGTGCCGGCTCGGCTCGCAAGTGGGGGAGGGGGCCGCGCGCCCAGTCGCCACACTTTGGCCGTAAGCAGAAGGAGGCCACGTTCCCCGCTTCAAACTCGCCCCCCAATGCTCTAGAAGCCCCCCATGCTCGGACGTATCTTCACCGTCGGCGGCTATACGCTGCTGTCGCGGCTCACCGGCTTTGCCCGCGATATCATGCTGGCGGCGATCCTCGGCGCCGGGCCGGTCGCCGACGCGTTCTTCATTGCGTTCCGGCTGCCGAACCATTTCCGGGCGATCTTCGCCGAGGGGGCGTTCAACGCGGCGTTCGTGCCGGCCTATGCGCATGTGCATGGCGAGAAGGGGCCGGCACAGGCCAGCCTCTTCGCCGACCGCATCTTCACGCTGCTGCTGGCCTCGCAGGTCGTGCTGCTGATTCTCGCCTGGGTGTTCATGCCGCAGGCGATGACCATTCTGGCGCCGGGCTTCACCGACGATCCCGGGCAGCGCGAGCTTGCGATCACGCTGACGCGAATCACCTTTCCGTATCTGCTGCTGATCACGCTGGTGACGCTCTATGGCGGCATGCTCAACGTGATGCAGCGGTTTGCGAGCGCCGCGGCGGCGTCGATCTTCCTCAACCTCGCCATGATGGCGACCCTGGCGCTGGCGGCGTTCTTCCCCGGTGTCGGTCACGCCGCGGCCTGGGGCGTGCTGATCTCGGGGTTCCTGCAATATTTCCTGCTCGCCGGCGATCTCGCCCGCCACGGCGGGCTGCCGCGCTTTGCGCCGCTCAAGCTCGACGACGACATCCGCGCGTTCTTCAAGGCGCTGGGACCGGCGACGCTGGGCTCGATGGGCACGCAGGTCGCGATGTTCGCCGACACCATCATCGCGACGTTCCTCCCCGCCGGCGCGATCTCGGCACTGTATTATGCCGACCGCCTCAACCAGTTGCCGATCGGCGTGATCGGCATCGCCATCGGCACCGTGCTGCTGCCGGAGATGTCACGGCGGCTCACGGCGAACGATCACGACGGCGCCATGGAGCAGCAGCGCCGGGCGTTCGAGTTCACGCTGCTGTTCTCGGTGCCGTTCGTCGCCGCCTTCCTCGCCGTCCCCGACGTGATCACCCGCGCGATGTTCGCGCGCGGCGCCTTCACCAAGGGCGACGCCGCCGCGGCCGGGGCGACGCTCGCCGCCTATGCCGTGGGCCTGATCCCGTTCGTGATGATTCGCAGCGCGGTCTCGACCTTCTACGCGCGCAAGGACACCGCGACGCCGGTGAAGGCCTCGCTGACGGGGCTGACCGCCAACGTCGTGCTGAAGGTGCTGCTGATGGGCTCGCTCGCCCAGGTCGGACTCGCGCTGGCGACGGCCGTCGGCGCCTGGATCAATCTGCTGCTGGTGCTCGGCTTCGCCGTGCACAAAGGCTATCTGCACTTCGATCGGCGGCTCACCTCGTCGCTGCTGAAGTTCGCCGGGACCGGCGTGGTGCTCGCGGCGGCGTTGTGGGCAACGGCCCTGGTGGCATCGACCCGGCTCGCGTCGCTCGGCCGCATGCAGGACGAAGCCGTTCTCGGCCTGCTGATCATCGTCGGCGCCGTCATCTACGTGGGCGCCATCCTCGTGCTGTTCGGTCCGCGCTGGCTGAAGGCCCTCGTGCGGCGCTGACGTTTGCGCTGCAACATCGCGTGCTGGCATGCCTGCCGAGAGTTGACCGCGCGTGTTCGGGGAGCGGCCATATGGCGTTTGCGCGAGGGCGTGATCCGCTGCAATATGCCGGCCAATCGTCGCGACAATGCAGTGGGAAGTGAAACCAGATGGCAGCTCCAATCAAGTTCGGCGTCGGACAAAGCGTTCTCCGGAAAGAGGATGACGCGCTGATTCGCGGCAAGGGCCGCTACACCGATGATCTCGCGCCATCCGCTGCCCTGCATGCCCTGGTGCTGCGCTCGCCGCATGCCCATGCCAAATTCACCATTGATGTCACCCAGGCGCGGCTGTTGCCGGGCGTGGCGCTGATCCTGACCGCCGAGGACACCGCCGAGCTCGGCGGGCTGCCGTGCCTGTTCAATCTCGAGACCGATCCGTTCACCGCGCCGCCTTATCCGATCCTCGCCAAGGACGAGGTGCGCCACGTCGGCGATGCCATAGCCTTCGTCGTCGCCGACACGCTCGACCACGCGCGCGATGCGCTGGAGGCGATCAAGGTCGAGTGGACGACGCTCCCGGCCGTGACCGGCGTCGTGAATGCGATCAAGGCGGATGCGCCGCAGGTGTGGGCCGAGCACAAGGGCAACGTGCTGTTCGACGTTGCGATCGGCGACAAGGCGGCGGTCGAGGCGGCGTTCGCGAAGGCGCATGCGGTCGCCGAGATCCGCATCGTCAATCCGCGCGTGGTGGCGAGCTTCATGGAGACCCGCGCCGCGGTCTGCGACTACGACACCAAGCGCGACCATCTGACCCTGACGGCCGGCAGCCAGGGCAGCCACCGCCTGCGCGACATCCTCTGCCAGAACGTGCTGAAGATCCCGACCGAGAAGATGCGGGTGATCTGCCCCGACGTCGGCGGCGGCTTCGGCACAAAACTGTTTCCCTACCGGGAATACGCGCTGGTCGCGGTCGCCGCGCAGCGACTGCGCAAGTCGGTGCGCTGGGCCGCCGACCGCTCCGAGCATTTCATGGGCGATGCGCAGGGCCGCGACAACGTCACCACGGCGAAGATGGCGCTGGCCGAGGACGGCAAGTTCCTCGCGATGGACGTCGACCTGATGGGCGACATGGGCGCCTATCTGTCGACCTTCGCGCCCTATATCCCGCATGGCGGCGCCGGCATGCTGCCGGGCCTCTACGACATCCAGGCCTTCCACTGCCGCGTGCGCACGATCTTCACCCACACCGTGCCGGTCGACGCCTATCGCGGCGCGGGCCGCCCCGAGGCGGCTTATGTGATCGAGCGCCTGGTAGATGCCTGCGCGCGCAAGCTCGACATGTCCGTCGATGCGATCAGGCGCAAGAACTTCATTCCGCCGCGCGCGTTGCCCTACAAGACCGCGACCGGCAAGGTCTATGATTCCGGCGATTTCAACGCGCATCTCAAGCGCGCCATGGAGATCGCCGAGTGGAAGGAGTTTTCGAAGCGCGCCAAGGCCGCCAAGAAGCACGGTCTCATTCGCGGCATCGGGCTCGCGAGCTATGTCGAGGTCTGCGGCACCATGGGCGAGGAGACCGCCAATGTGCGGCTCGACCCCAACGGTGACGTCACCATCCTGATCGGCACGCAGTCGAGCGGGCAGGGCCACCAGACCGCCTACGCCCAGATCGTCGCCGAGCAGTTCGGCCTGGCGCCGGAGCGCGTGCACATCCATCAGGGCGACACGGCCGAGATCGCGACCGGCCTCGGCACCGGCGGCTCGGCCTCGATCCCCTCCGGCGGCGTCAGCGTGCAGCGCGCCACCCATGAGCTCGGCGACAAGCTCAAGCAGATCGCGGCCGAAGCGCTCGAAGCCGGTCTCGGCGATCTCGAGATCGCCGACGGCGTGATCCGCGTCGCCGGCACCGACCGCGCGATCTCGTTTGCCGACCTCGCCAAGCGTCCCGGCGTCGATCCTGACAAGCTCAAGGGCAGCGCCACCTTCGCCAGCGCCGACGGCACCTATCCGAACGGCACCCACGTGGCCGAGGTCGAGATCGACCCGGCGACCGGCATCATCAGGATCGTCAACTACGTCATCGTCGACGATTTCGGCGTGACGCTGAATCCGCTGCTGCTGGCCGGCCAGGTGCATGGCGGTGCGGTGCAGGGCATCGGCCAGGCGCTGATGGAGCAGGTGGTCTACAGCAACTCCGACGCCCAGCTCGTCACCGGCAGCTTCATGGACTACGCGCTGCCGCGCGCCGCCGACGCGCCGTCCTTTACCTTCGAGACCCACAACGTGCCCTGCAAGACCAATCCGATGGGCGTCAAGGGCGCCGGCGAAGCGGGGGCGATCGGCTCCTGTCCGGCCGTCGTCAATGCGATCGTCGAAGCCCTCTGGCGTGAGTACAAGATCGATCACATCGACATGCCGGCGACCCCGGAGCGCGTCTGGATCGCGATCCGGGAGCAGCATCGCCGTCATAGTCTCTGAGTACTCTCCCTCCGGATCTCCTCCGATATCCGCCTCAATTCCGGAATAATCCGCCGGCTGAGGGGTTGACCAACCGAGCGACCCCGTCCGGGTGGGCTGGACGGGATTGTGACAACAAAGGAGCGAATTGATGAAGCGGACTGTCGTGGCTGTCGCAGCTTTGCTGCTAGGGGCCGGCGCCGTGATGGCACAGCAGGATCTGGTCAAGCATAGCCAGGACACGATGAAGGCCAACGCCAAGAACCTCGGCGGTGTCCTGATCGCGATGGTCAAGGGCGAGAAGCCGTATGACCAGGCCGCCGTCAATGCCGCTCTGGCCCAGCTCGAGGACACCGCCAAGAAGCTGCCGACGATGTATCCGGCGAGCCTGAAGGGCGCCAAGTTCGAAGGCGACTACGGTCCGTCGCCGAAGATCTGGGAAGACCAGGCCGGCTTCAAGGCCAAGATCGACAGCTTCGCGAAGGTCGTCACCGAGGCCAAGGCGAAGATCAAGGATCTCGACAGTCTGAAGGCGACCGCGCCGGGCATCGGCAAGGAATGTGGCGGTTGCCACGAGACCTTCCGTCTCAAGAACAGTTGATCTGACCTGCCATCCACGGGGGCGGACGCGACATTGCGTCCGCCCCCGTTTGTTTGCGCCGTGCGGGCGTCCTGACGTATCACGGCGCCGCCGAGCTCCGGTAATGATCGCCGGGCCGACGATCTCCTCCTGCTGTGACGGAGCCACCATGCTACGCCGCCTCCTGCTTGCTCTCTGCGTGCTCGGCGCCGCCGGCCTGACGGTGTTCTGGTGGTTGACCCAGCCGTCGACGATCACGCTCGCAGCGGCGACGCGCGCGCCGGATCTCGCCAACGGGCAGGAGATGTTCAACATCGGTGGCTGCGCGTCCTGTCACGCCGTGCCGAACCAGCCGGACCGGCTGAAGCTCGGCGGCGGCCTGCCGCTGAGCTCGCCGTTCGGGACGTTCTATGCGCCCAACATCTCGCCCGATCCCACTGACGGTATCGGGCGCTGGAGCGAGGCCGAGTTCGTCAATGCAGTGGTGAGGGGCGTGTCGCCGGGCGGCAGCCACTACTACCCGGCGTTTCCCTATCCCTCCTACGCGGCTGCGAAGATCGACGACGTCCGCGATCTCTTCGCCTACATGAAGACGCTGCCGCCGGTTGCGGGCGCCTCGCGCGCGCACGACATGCCATTTCCGTTCAACATCCGTCGCACCGTCGGGGTCTGGAAGCTGCTGTTCTTCGACGGCAAGCCCTTTGCCGCCAACGCCTCGCGCCCGGCGGAGTGGAATCGCGGCGCCTATCTGGTCAGCACCTTCGGCCATTGCGCCGAGTGCCACAGCCCGCGCAATGCGCTCGGCGGCATCGTCTCGGCGCAGCGGCTGGCGGGTGGGCCAGAGCCGGAAGGTCAGGGCTTCGTGCCGAACATCACCCAGAAGGGCCTGTCCGACTGGAGCGAGAGCGACATCAGCTATTTCCTCGAGACCGGACAACTGCCCGACGGCGACAACGTCGGCGGCTCGATGGCGCGGGTGATCCGCAACACCTCGCAGCTCTCGCCCGAGGATCGCAAGGCGATGGCGGTCTATCTGAAATGGCTGCCGCCGGTGGAAGGCCCGCCGAAGCCGAAGAAGCCGGCAAGCTGATCAGTTCGGCGGGCGCGCGCGCTCAGGTCAGATCGGCTTGAAGCTGCCGTCGCTCTGGATCACCGTCAGCGACACCGGCGGTGGATTCTCCTTGCGCGCGTTGCCGAAGCTGACCACCAGCCCGCCAATGTCGAACTGGCCGACCTCGTTGATGATGCGGAGCAGCTCGGCGCGGGTCGGGTTCGGCCCGGTCATCGCCAGGGCGCGCGCCACCAGTCGGCCGGTGATGTAGCCCTCGAGGCCGATGAAGTCCGGCGTCTGGCTCGGATCGAGCGTCTTCATCGCGGCCTGATAGTCGGCGACGATGCGGAGGTCGGTGTCCCACGGAAACGGCACCACCTCGGAGACGACGACGCCGCGGCCTTCCGGGCCGAGCTCCTTGGCGAGCGCGTTGCCGCCGACGAAGGAGACCGCCGTAAAGGTCGGATTGAAGCCGCTGCGATGCGCCATCTTGATGAACTCGGCGCACGGGCCGTAGGTGCCGACCAGGATCACCGCTTCAGGCTCCGCGCGCCGAATGACCTTGAGCGCCGCGCCGACAGCGCGCGTGTTGCGCTCGAACGTGCCTTCGGCCGCGAGCTCGAGGCCGCGGCGATCGAGATGCGTCTTCACGCCGGCCAGTACGTCGCGGCCGAACGCGTCATCCTGATAGAAGATCGCGATGCGGGTCAGGTGAAGCTCTTCGGTGAGATACTTGATCGAGGCTTCCGCCTCCGCCGCGTAGCTCGCGCGGATGTTGACGATGTTCTGGAATTCAGGCGTCCGCAGGAATTCGGCGCCGGAGATCGGCCCGATGAAGGGGACGTCGTTGGAGGCCGCGATCGGCGCAGTGGCCATCGCGGTCGGCGTGCCGACGGCGCCGATCAGCGCGAACACCTTGTCCTCGTAGATCAGCTTGATGGTCTCGACGACCGAGCGATCGGGGTCGTAGCCGTCGTTGCGGCTCAACAACTTGAGCCTGCGTCCGTAGACGCCGCCCTTGGCGTTGAGCTCGTTGAAGGCCGCCAGCAGTCCCTGGCGCGCCGCCTGGCCCAGCGCGGCCGACGGGCCTTCCAGCGCCGCCACCTGGCCGAACATGATGGTGTCGTTGGTGACGCCGAGCTCGTCGGCGCGCGCAGACCCCAGCGGGAGCACGCCGGCGATCAAGATGAGAATGAAGGAGATCCGAAGGCTTGAAAACCAGTTCATTGCGATCTTCGATGCACGGGGTACACTTGATGACAACTCAGTCTAGGCGTGTTGAATGAAGACCTCGCTAAAGACGTAGCCCGCGCTTGATCGCGTTTTGGGCGGCCCTCAACAGTCAGCCGTTAACCAAGCCCCGGTTTCTGGTACGCCACAACGGATCATCTTTGACCGTCCTTAACTTACCGCGGCCAGCATCGGCCGCATCGTGGTGAGGGGCAGCCGTTTGGCGGGGGCCATATTGCAGGTTGAAGAGTACAGCGCACCGACGCTGCAGGAAAAGGATGATGCTCGCAGCGGTAGCGGGCGCGAGAGGCTGCGCGCGTCGTTATCGCGATACCGCCTTTATCGCCCTGCGATCATCGCGGCATGCGTCGGCGTCGTGCTGTCGGTGGTCGGGACGGTTGCCGTGGGACGCTGGGAGAACCGGCTGGCGCGCACCGATTTCGAAGGCTTGGCCGAAGCCCAGGCGATCCTGGTCCAGAACGGCGTCAACGAATATGTCAGCCGGCTGACCGCGCTGCGCACCCGCTTCGAATCCGCCAACGACGACATTACGCGCAGCGAGTACCAGACCTTCAGCGCGCGCCTGTTCGAGTCGCATCGCGGCATGCTGCGGCTGGCGTGGCTGCCGCGGATCAAGCGCAAGGAGCGCGGCGAATACGAGGCGGCGGCGATCACCGACGGCGTTCCCGCGTTTCGCATCAAGTCCTATCCCGACGGCACCGTCGCGCCGGAGAGCGACGAATACTATCCGGTCTACTTCTCCACCGAGGCGAAGACCTCGCCGGTCTATGGTCTCGACTATTGGAGCATTCCCGACCATCGCGCCGTGCTGGAGCAGTCGCGCGACTACGACGTGATCGGCGCGTTGCGCACGCGTCAGAACCTGATCAATCAGAACGAGCGCAATAACGCCGTGATGATCGGCATCCCCGTCTACGCCAAGGGGACGTCGCGCACGACGGTCGCCGACCGCCGGCGCAATCTCTCTGGCTTCATCATCGGCGTGTTCGACCTGCCGACGCTGTTGCAGTCGGTGCGCGCGAACAATCCCAACAGCCCGGCGCTCGCGATCAACCTGCTGCCGCCCGAGCGCGTGATCAATGCCTCCGGCGTGGACCCGCAGCGCTGGCCCGCGGACCCCAGCATCTGGTCGACGACCTTGCGCATCGGCGATGCCGACTGGGTGTTCCAGGCGGCGCCCGCCGGTGGCAGCCTGATGGCGAGCCACAATCGCGCGCTGGCGCTGTATGCGGCCGGCATGGCGACGACGATCTTCCTTGCCGTGTATCTCGCGCTGTCGAGCCGCAACGCCCTGCAGCTCGCCCTCGCCAATCGCCGCGTGCTCGAGCTGGCGCAGACCGACGCGCTGACCGGCCTTGCGAACCGCGCCTTCTTCCTCGAGGAAATGGAGCGCATCAACGACGAGAAGAGCGGCCGCTTCACCGTCTTCCTGCTCGACCTCGACCGCTTCAAGAACGTCAACGATTCGCTCGGCCATGGCGCCGGCGACGAGCTGCTGGTGCAGGTCGCACAGCGGCTGAGATCGCAGTTGCGCGACGAGGACGTGCTGGCCCGGCTCGGCGGCGACGAGTTCGCCCTGATCCAGGCCGGCGCCTCCGACCAGCGCGCCGCCGCGATCGAGCTCGCGCAGCGCATCACCCGGCTGATCGCGGAGCCGTACCAGCTCGGCGGACAGCGCGTCGAGATCGGCACCAGCATCGGCATCTCGCTCGCGCCCCAGCACGGCCGCGATCAGGAGCACCTGCTCAAGAAGGCCGACCTCGCGCTCTACCGCTCGAAATCGGCCGGCCGCAGCTGCTACACGCTCTATGACGATGCGATGTCGGCCGAGCTCGAGGCGCGCAACACGCTCGAGGGCGATCTGCGTGACGCCATCGCGCAGTGCCAGTTCGAGGTGCACTATCAGCCGTTCTACGACGCCGAGACGCGCGAGCGGTGCGGCGTCGAGGCGCTGGTGCGCTGGCGCCATCCGGTCAAGGGGCTGGTGCCGCCGGACAAGTTTATCCCGCTTGCGGAGTCGACCGGCCTGATCGTGCCGCTCGGCGAATGGATCATCGGGCGCGCCTGCGACGACGCCACCGCATGGCCCGACGACGTCAAGATCGCCGTCAATCTGTCGCCGGTCCAGTTCAAGCAGGCCGAGCTGTTCGACGTGATCCAGTCGGCGCTCGCGCGGTCGGGCCTCGATCCGAAGCGTCTCGAGATCGAGATCACGGAGTCGGTGCTGCTGGAGCGCGCGGCCGAGAACGAGAGCTTCATCGATCGGCTGAAGGGCCTCGGCATCTCTCTGGCGCTCGACGATTTCGGCACCGGCTATTCGTCGCTGCGTTCGTTGACGGCGTTCCCGTTCAACAAGATCAAGATCGACAAGTCCTTCGTCGCCAATCTGAGCGTGCGCGACGAAAGTGCCGCCGTGATCTCATCGGTCGTGACGCTGGCGCGGGGGCTCGGCATCCAGATCACCGCCGAAGGCGTCGAGACCGAAGAGCAGCTGGTGCAACTGCGCTCGCTCGGCGTCAACTTCGCGCAAGGTTATCTGCTGGGCCGGCCGATGCCGGTTGAGCAGCTCGAGCAGCATCTGGAGATCGCCCGCGCTGCATCCGAGGCCGACGAGCCGCAGCCGGCCGAAGACGCATCCGAGGACGACGCATCCGAGGACGACGATCCGCGCTCGGCGGCCGTCGTCGCGCTCATTCCCCGGTCCGGGGCGCTGCTATCCCTCGCATCCAACGGCTGAGCGGCGAGGCGGCTTCGGCATCTGCGTCGACCGGCAGGCGTGTCAGGCCCAGCATGGCGGCCTCGCGCGCGGCGCTCGGCGTGATGCCGTAGGCGGTCTTGAACAGCCGCGTGAAATGGGCATCGGTGCCGAGCTGCCAGCGCCGCGCCACCTCGCTGATGCGCTGTGTCCGCGACCCGGTCCCGGCGAGATCGAAGAACGCGCGATGCAGGCGGCGGCTGCGGATGTAGTCGGCGATGCCGCCGATCGGCGCGAACAGGCGATAGAGCGACGCGCGCGACATCCCGAAATGCAGCGCCACCGCGTCGGCGCTGAGCTCGGGGCTCGACAGCTGCGCCTCGATGTATTGGCGGATGCGGAGCAGCGAAGCATCCGGCGTCGCGCTGCGGTCGGCATCGCGGCGTTCGAGCTCGCCGCGCAGGCAGGCCGAGATCAGCGCGATCGTGCCCTCGACCGCGGCCTGGCACTCGTCGAAACTCATGCGCGGCGCACAGTCGAGCAGTGCGCCGAAATGCCGCGCAAGCAGCGGCGCCAGCGCGCCGCTGCGCGGCAGCAACAGGCCGTGCAGGTCGTCGACCTGCAGCAGGCGCGCATCGAACATCGGACGGGGAACGACCAAGGTAATGTTCTCGAACGGCGTCGCGCGCGTTTCGAGTGTCTGGGCGAGATCGAGCACGCAGAGGTCGCCGGCCTCGACCCGGATCGGCGCGGCCGCCGCGACCCCCTCATAGCTGCCGCTCACGTAGAGCTGCAGGATGATGTGGTCGACGCCGCTGCGGGCAATGGTCTCGGCCGATCGGCGGAACCGCTGGCCGCTCGCCCGGGCCGATCCGAGCAGCACGGAGCCCAGCGCGTAGGACAGCACGTCCGCCCTGAACGGAGCGGCCTCGCCGGCCGCGAGTTCGTCGACCTCGAAGAACGTCGAAGTGGCCTCGCGCCACGCCGCGATGTTCGCCTCGGTGTCCATCTGCTCGGCGCAAAAGCCGTAGCTCGGCAGCAGGGACGAAACGGCTTTGATCTCACTCTTCACACGGCGCCGCAGTCATTCTTGAGTTTTCGTCTCAACCTCTTGATCGACCGTATCGGATCGGTTGCTCGCCTTGACCGGGTGCTCCGCGCACCCGCTATAGAACGCCTATCGCCAAGTTGCCGAAAGGGAAAGCCGGGCCGTTCGACGGTCCCCCATTGCCCCTCACGATCGAAAGGTCCGGCTTTCCGGCCCACTGGCGCGAATTGGCGGACAACGGTCTCCGGCCGCCACCGTCTTTCATGACGAAACCATGCTTGACCCATTTTCAGGACCTCGGCGCCCGTCGGTCACGACGGGCGCCTTTGTCGTGGGGCAGGCGACCGACGGGCAGGCACCGGGTCAGGATGAGCGCGTCGCTAGGTGGCGCCGAAGGCCTTGAACGTGATGATGGTGTGGGTGTCCTGAATGCCGGGCAGGACCTGGACCTTCTCGTTCACGAAGTGGCCGATGTCGGTGTCATTGTCGACGTAGAACTTCACCAGCAGGTCGTAATTTCCCGCCGTCGAGTAGATCTCGGAGGCGATCTCGGCTTCCGCCAGCGCATTGGCGACCGTGTAGGACTGGCCGAGCTTGCACTTGATCTGGACGAAGAAGGGAACCATTGCGGGCTGTCTCCGGAAGGCATCTTTCGCCTCAATATAGCGTTTTCCGGCGAAGTCGATACGCTTTCTCCGGCGACCGGGCCTGCTTGCCGGGCGCGGCCGGCCCGCGCTAGGAAGGGGCATGAGCACCCCCGTCGCACTCACCATCGCCGGTTCGGATTCCTCCGGGGGAGCCGGTATCCAGGCCGACCTCAAGACCTTCGCGGCGCTCGGCGTCTACGGCGCCTCGGTGCTGACGGCGCTGACCGCCCAGAACACCAGGGGCGTGACCGGGGTGCACCTGGTGCCGCCCGATTTCGTCACGGCGCAGATTGATGCGGTGTTCGATGACCTCGACGTCGGCGCGGTCAAGATCGGCATGGTGGCGCGAGCGCCGATCGCTGACGCCATCGCGGCAAGCCTTGCGCGCTGGCGGCCGCGGCATGTCGTGCTCGATCCCGTGATGGTCGCGACCTCGGGCGCGCGGCTGTTGCCGGAGGATGCGATCGACGCGCTGCGCCGCCGGCTGATCCCCCAGGCGACGCTGATCACGCCGAACCTGCCCGAGGCGGCCGCGCTGCTCGACGAGCCGGTCGCTGATACGGACGAGGCGATCGCGGCGCAAGGCCGCCGGCTGCTCGCGCTCGGCTGTCCGGCCGTACTGATCAAGGGCGGTCACGGGCAGGGCGCCGACAGCACCGATTACCTGATCACATCAGCGACCAGCATCCCGTTGCCGTCGCCGCGCATCGACACGAAGAACACCCACGGCACGGGCTGTTCGCTGTCGTCGGCCGTGGCCGCAGGGCTGGCGAAGGGGGAGGGCCTCGAGGCGGCCGTGCGCAACGCCAAGGCCTTCATCTCCGGCGCGATCGCGGCGGCCGATCGCTTCACGGTCGGACACGGCCACGGCCCGGTGCATCATCTCCACCGCTATTATTGAGGTCACACATCTTTGAGGTCACTTCCCGTGGCAACTCAGCTTAGCTGGCGGCAGCCGAAATAGCTGGGGCGGACAACGGCTGCATCATGCCTGCGCTCCGGAGGAGATGACGGAATGATGACGCGTTTCGCGGCGGTGGCTGCGGTGCTGTTCGCCACGGTGGCGACACCGGTGCTGGCCCAGCGGGCCTATTCCGCCCAGGAGGAACGCAACAAGGCGATCGTGCTCGACTTCTATGAGCAGGGCCTCAATCGCAAGGATTTCGAGGCGGCGTCGAAATATCTCGGCACCTACATCCAGCACAATCCGAATGCCGAGGATGGCCCTGAGGGATTTCGCAAGTTCATCGAATTTCTGAAGGCCAAGTTTCCACAGTCGCACAGCAGGATCACGCAGGTGCATGTCGACGGCGACTTCGTCGTGCTGCGCGTTCACGCCATCCGCGAGCCCGGCACCCGCGGCAACGCCATCGTCGACATCTTCCGTCTCAAGGACGGCAAGATCGAGGAGCACTGGGATTCGGTTCAGCCCATTCCCGAGCAGTCGGCCAATCCCAATGGGATGTTCTGAAGAACGCGTCTGAAGGCCTCTCCCGCCGGCGGATCATGGTCCGCGCGCGAGCGCGATTTCCCGACGCACGCCCCTCATCACGCGCGAGCGGTATTCGCCTGGCGATTCGCCGAACCAACGATTTGACGCGCGGAAGAAGGTGCTCTGGTCGGCATAGCCGAGCAGATAGCCGATGTCGGTGAGCGTCATGCGGAAATCGGAGAGATGGCGCTGGGCCAGCTCGCGCCTGACATCGTCGACGAGGTCGCTGAAGGAGAGGCCTTCATCGGCGAGCCGGCGCTGGAAGGTGCGGTCGCTCAAGCCGAGCTCGGCTGCGATGGCCGAGCGCAGCGGGCTGCCGTCGGGCAGCAGCCTGGCGATCGCGGCGCGGGCGCGATGCGCGGTGTCGGCCTTGACCAGGCGCTCCAGCGCCTCGTCGGCGATCCGATCGTGGATTGCCGAAAGCTCGGGCGCCGAGGTCGTCAGCTTGCAGGCGAGATCCTGATCCGACACCAGGAAGCCGTTGAACGGCGCATCGAATTCGAGCGGGGATTGGAACGCCCTGTTGTAGCACGCGATCGACAGCGGCACCGCATGCGAGAAACGCGTCGCGAGCGGCGTCAGCGGACGATCCAGCATCCACCGGCATAGATTGAGCAGATTGACGACGCCGTAGTCATAACGCTGCCGCGGAATCGGGCATTCACCGCCGAACACGTCGGTTCGTATCCAGCGACCGCCATGACCCGGCTCGAGCGTGATGGTCACCGCGTCGCTCACCAGGCACATGTAGCGGATCAGGCGCATCAGCCCGGCGAGAAGAGTGGGGCTCGACATCATGGCGTAGCCGGCGACGCCATAGTTGTCAGGTCGCGGCGCATCGAGCTTTGCCAGCCCGATGTCCGGATTGCCCGAACGCTCGGCCGCCAGCACCCACAACCGGCTCAATGCCTCGGTCGGCCAGCGGCGGTCGCAATCGTCGAGATCGTCGATCGACAGACCGACCTCGGCGAACAGCGCGGCGGCATCCAGACCTTGCTCGTTCAGCGTCGTCGCAACGCCGCGCATCCAGGACGACGATGTGGTTCGAATCTGCTGAGCCATCCCTTGGCCTTCTGGAGCCAGTGCTTTGGCATCCTCGGGTCATTGTGCAGATGCACATGAGACTGCATAGCACCTGATATTGGCGATCGCGATACCAAAATCGGTGGTGCGACCGCATGGCTGGCGCGCAGGAGAAATCATGCCCGTTCTGAAAACCAATGACGGCACAGAGATTTACTACAAGGATTGGGGCTCCGGCCAGCCGATCGTGTTCAGCCATGGCTGGCCGCTGTCAGCCGATGATTGGGATGCGCAGATGCTGTTCTTCCTCAATCACGGCTTTCGCGTCATCGCCCACGATCGCCGCGGCCATGGCCGCTCGGCCCAGGTCGCCGACGGTCACGACATGGACCACTATGCCGACGATCTCGCGGCACTGACCGCACATCTCGATCTCAACAGCGCGATCCATGTCGGCCATTCGACCGGCGGCGGTGAGGTCGTGCACTACCTCGCGCGCCATGGCGAGAGCCGCGCGGCCAAGGCTGCGATCATCGCCGCGGTGCCGCCGCTGATGGTGCAGACCGCGGCGAATCCGGGCGGACTGCCGAAATCCGTGTTCGACGACTTCCAGACCCAGGTCGCCACGCGCCGCGCGGAATTCTATCGCGACGTCGCCGCTGGGCCGTTCTACGGCTACAACAAGCCTGGCGCCAAGCCGTCCGAGGCCGTGATCCAGAACTGGTGGCGCCAGGGCATGATGGGCAGCGCCAAGGCGCATTACGACGGCGTCGTCGCCTTCTCGCAGACCGACTTCACCGAGGATCTCAAGACGATCACCTTGCCGGTGCTGGTCATGCACAGCGAGGACGACCAGATCGTGCCCTACGCGGATTCCGCGCCGCTGTCGGCCAGGCTGCTGAAGAACGGCGTGCTGAAGACCTACAAGGGCTTTCCGCACGGCATGCCGACCACGGAAGCCGAGACCATCAACGCCGATCTGCTGTCCTTCATCAAGAGCTGATCAGGGGAGGCTTGCATGACCTGGGGAATTCCGACGGCCCTGTTTCTTCAGATCCACGTGGTGCTGAGCCTGATTGGAATCGCGACCGGGCTCGTGACGCTCGCCGGCATGCTGGCAGGCCGCCATCTGGCGGCCTGGGCGGCGCTGTTCCTGGTGACGACCTTCCTCACCGGCGTGACCGGCTTTCCGCTGCCGCCGTTCGGTCTCGACCCGCCGCGCATGATCGGCATCATCCTGCTCGCGCTGCTGATTGCGGCCAGCGCCGCTCTCTATGCGTTCGGGCTGTCGGGATGGTGGCGACGGGTCTATGTCGTCACCGCGCTGCTCTCGCTCTATCTCAACGTCTTCGTCGCGATCGTGCAGTCGTTCCAGAAGATCGGCGTGCTCAATGCGCTGGCGCCGACGCAGAGCGAGCCGCCGTTCGCGGCAGCTCAGCTCGTCACGCTCGCTCTGTTCATTGCTTTCGGTGTCTTCTCGTGGCGGCGTTTCGCACCCACCGCGCTGGCGCCGCGAGCTTCGCTCACCTGATCCGTTCGGTCTTTCAAGGAGAACCTCGTGTCCAAGCTCGAAATGCTGACCCCGCAGAACTGCGCCGTGGCGCTGATCGACTATCAGCCCGCGATGTATCAGGGCGTGCAGTCGCATGATCGCCTCGGCGTGTTCAACAACATCCAGATCGTCGCCAAGGCGGCCAAGCTGTTCAAGATTCCGACGGTGCTCACCACGGTCGCCAAGGACTCGTTCTCCGGTCCCTTCATGCCGGAAGTGACCGAGCTGTTTCCGGAGCACGACATCGTCGACCGCACGGCGATGAACTCCTGGCTCGATGCCGGCTTCCGCAAGCAGGTCGCCGCCACCGGCCGCAAGAAGTTCATCATCGCGGGACTCTGGACCGAGGCCTGTGTGCTGTTCCCGACGCTCGACATGCTGCGCGAAGGCTATGAGATCTATATCCCGGCCGATGCCTGCGGCGACCTGTCGCTCGAAGCGCACAACCGGGCGATGGATCGCGCGGTGCAGGCCGGCGCGGTGCCGATCACCTCGTGCCAGTTCGCCTTCGAGCTGCAGCAGGACTGGGCACGGGCCGAGACCTATGACGGCATGATGGAGATCCTGAAGGCGCATTCGCCCTACGGCATCCAGATCCGCTTCTCGAAATGGGCGCTCGGCGAGCACGCCTCGGAAGGCGGCGCAAAGTAGCCCTGGGACGAACGATGAAGATCTATCTGTTCTCGCTCGGGGCAGGGCTTTTGGTCGGCGTGATCTACAGCCTGCTTCAGGTCCGCTCGCCGGCGCCGCCATTGGTGGCGCTGGTCGGCCTGCTCGGCATTCTCGTCGGAGAGCAGGTGATCCCCGTGGGCAGGCAGCTCCTGAACGGCACCACGCTTGCTGCCGCGTGGCAGAAGGCGGCCTGCGCCACGCACATCTTCGGCCTGCTGCCCGGCCATCACGGACGGGCAGACACAACCATCGCTCCGGCGCGGGACGAGAAGACCTCATGACCGATCATCCCGACCTCATCCTGCATCGCGGCCTGTTCACGACGCTCGATCGCTCCAATCCCGCGGCGAGCGCGGTCGCGATCAAGGACGGCGTGTTCACCGCGGTCGGCCACGAGCAGGACGTGATGAAGCTCGCCGGCCCCCGGACGAAGGTCATCGATCTCAAGGGCCGTCGCGTGCTGCCTGGCCTGATCGACAATCACCTGCACATCATCCGCGGCGGGCTCAACTTCAACATGGAGCTGCGCTGGGACGGTGTGCGCTCGCTCGCGGACGCGATGGCGATGCTCAAGGCCCAGGTCGCCATCACGCCGCCGCCGCAATGGGTGCGCGTGGTCGGCGGCTTCACCGAGCATCAGTTCGCCGAGAAGCGGCTGCCGACCATCGACGAACTCAACGCCGTCGCGCCTGACACCCCGGTGTTCCTGCTGCATCTCTATGATCGTGCGATTCTCAACGGCGCCGCGCTGCGCGCCGTCGGCTACGACAAGCACACGCCGCAACCGCCCGGCGGCGAGATCGCGCGTGATGCCGAGGGCAATCCGACCGGTCTGCTGCTCGCCAAGCCGAACGCCGCCATACTCTATGCGACGCTCGCCAAGGGACCGAAACTGCCGTTTGACTATCAGCTCAATTCCACCCGGCACTTCATGCGCGAATTGAACCGCCTCGGCGTCACCGGCGCGATCGACGCGGGCGGCGGCTTCCAGAACTATCCGGACGACTATGCCGTGATCCAGAAGCTGGCCGATGACGGCCAGCTCACGATCCGGCTCGCCTACAATCTGTTCACGCAGAAGCCAAAGGGCGAGAAGGACGATTTCCTGCGCTGGACGCAGAGCTCGACCTACAAGCAGGGCAACGACTATTTCCGCCACAACGGCGCCGGCGAGATGCTGGTGTTCTCGGCCGCCGATTTCGAGGATTTTCGCGTACCGCGGCCGGACATGCCGGCCGAGATGGAAGGCGAGCTCGAAGAGGTGGTGCGCATTCTCGTCCAGAACAAATGGCCGTGGCGGCTGCACGCCACCTATGACGAGACCATCTCGCGCGCGCTCGACGTATTCGAGAAGGTCAACCAGGATACGCCGCTCGAGGGTCTCAACTGGTTCTTCGATCATGCCGAAACGATCTCGGACCAGTCGATCGACCGCATCGCCGCGCTCGGCGGCGGCATCGCCGTGCAGCACCGCATGGCCTATCAGGGCGAGTACTTCGTCGAGCGCTACGGCTTTGGCGCGGCCGAGGCGACGCCGCCGGTGAAGAAGATCCTCGACAAGGGCGTCAAGGTCTCCGCCGGCACCGATGCGACCCGCGTCGCCTCCTATAACCCCTGGGTGTCGCTGTCGTGGCTGGTGACCGGCCGCACCGTCGGCGGGCTGCGGCTGTACCCGCAGCGCAACTGCCTCGATCGCGAGACCGCGCTGCGGATGTGGACCGAGAACGTCACCTGGTTCTCCAATGAAGAGGGCCGCAAGGGCCGCATCGAGGTCGGCCAGTTCGCCGATCTGATTGTGCCGGACCGCGACTTCTTCTCGTGTCCCGAGGCCGAGATCGCCGACATCACCAGCGATCTCACCATGGTCGGCGGCCGCGTCGTCTATGCGGCGTCAGATTTCAAGATGCTGGACGACTCCGCGCCGCCGCCGGCGATGCCGGACTGGTCGCCGGTGCGCCGCTTCGGCGGTTACGGCGCGTGGCTCGCGAAGGATGAGACCGGCGCGGTGCGTGCCCAGGCGATGCAGATGTGCGGCTGCGCCAATGCCTGCGGCGTCCACGGCCACGACCATGCACGGTCCTGGTCGAGCCAGTTGCCGATCGCCGACCTCAAGAGCTTCTGGGGCGCGCTCGGCTGCGCCTGCTGGGCGGTGTGATGGCCGTGATCCCGGACACGCCGCGGCCGGTCGCAGCGGTGCTCGCCTGGCCGTGGCTCTGGCCCGCGGCGCGGCTCGCGCTCGTCTCGGCCTATGTGATCGGCGGCGTCCAGAAGCTGATGGATTTTCCCGGTGCCGTCGCCGAGCAGGCCCATTTCGGCCTGCAGCCGGCGGCGCTGTGGGCGGTCGCTGCAATCGCCGTCGAGCTGATCGGCTCGCTGCTCGTCGTGGTCAACCGCTTCGCCTGGCTCGGCGCCGGTGCGCTCGGCGTGCTCACCTTCGTCGCCATGCTCACCGCCAACGACTTCTGGCACATGGAGGGCCATGACCGCTTCATGGCGCTCAATTCCTTCTTCGAGCATCTCGGCCTGATCGCCGGTCTCGTGCTCGTCTCCATCATGTCCTGGCGCGCGCGCCGCGCCTGATCCGGTCTCCATTTGTCTGAGGTTGTCATGATCCGCTCCCGTCATCTGCTCGGCGTACTCGTTGCCACCGCCTTGTTCGGCGCTCCCGCATTCGCCAAGGACACCGCGCGGCTCGTGGGCGTCGGCGCGCAATACGACACGACGCATGTCTATGTCGCGCCCGACGACGTCGAGAAGTTCGTCACGAGCTTCCTCGCCACCTTCGGCGGCCAGAGCACCAAGCAGGTCGTCGCGACGGTGACGCCGACGCCGAGCAGCACGACCTCGCAGCTGCTGCAGACGCCGGTCGGCACGGTGTCGCTGTTCGGCTTCAAGACTCCGATCCCGTATCCGTTCGGCGCAGAGCGCACCGGCTATCTCGTCACCGACATGGACGCCGCCATCAAGGCCGCCAGGGCCGCCGGCGCCGACGTCGTCGTCTCGCCGTTTCCCGATCCGATCGGCCGCGATGCCGTGATCCAGTGGCCGGGCGGCGTCAACATGCAGCTCTACTGGCACACGACCAAGCCGTCCTACGCCGCGTTCGAGAAGGTTCCGGAGAACCGCGTCTATGTCTCGGCCGATCGCGCCGAGGCGTTTACCCGCGCCTTCCTGCGGTTCTCAAAGGGCAAGGTGATCTCCGACGAGGCCAAGGCGCCGGGCGTCGAGATCGGCCGGCCCAACGACCGCTACCGGCGCATCCGCATCGAGTCGGTGTTCGGCCGCATGACCGTGCTCGTCACCGATGGCCATCTGCCATATCCGTTCGGCCGCGAGATGACCGGCTACGAGGTCGCCGACCTCAAGGCCACGCTCGACAAGGCCAAGGCTTCGGGCGCGACCGTGCTGGTCGAGCCGTTCACGGCGGACAAGCGCGAGCAGGCGGTGGTGCAGTTTCCCGGCGGCTATGTCGCGGAGATACATGCGCTGGTAAAGTAGCCCGATGGGGGACGGTGGTGCGGATCATTCAGGCATTGGCGATGACGGCGGCGGCCGTCGCATTGGTCGCTGCGTCCTGCGGCGCTGGCGCTGCCGAGGATGCTCCCGGGCGTCCCACGATCCGCACCAACCGTTGGCAGGAGGACTGGTCGGTGCTGGCCGATCCGGCGCTGCGCACCGCGCCGTTCGATCCGATCAAGTACGTCCCGCTGCAAGCGGGTGTGCCGCAGAGCTATGTCTCGTTCGGCATGACCCTGCGTGAGCGCTTCGAGAGCCTGGACGCGGCGAGCTTCGGCATCGGCGGCGCCAAGCCCGATCAGCACGTCCTGCAGCGGCTGCAGATCCATGCCGACGCGCATTTCGACGAGCATTGGCAGGCCTTCGTCCAGCTCGAGGACGCGAGAGCCTTCGGCAAGGCCAACATCACGTCGGTCGACCAGAACCCGCTCGATCTCCGGCTCGCCTTCCTCGCTTATGTCAATGCGACGGAGAAGGGCACGTTCAAGGCCCGGGTCGGGCGGCAGGATTTCGACTTCGACCTGCAGCGCTTCGTCTCCTCGCGCGACGGGCCGAACGTGCGCCAGTCCTTCGACGCGCTGTGGGCCGACTGGGAGAGCGGCCCGTGGCGCTTCATCGGCTTCGTCAGCCAGCCGGTGCAATACAAGCTGGTGCGCCCGTTCGACGACACGTCGAACGGATCGTTCCTCTTCCACACCTTCCGCGTCGAGCGCCAGGTGTTCGGCACCAACGAGCTGTCGTCGTATTATTCCTACTATCAGCGTGACGATGCGCGCTTCCTCGATGCCGCAGGCCTCGAGCAGCGCCACGTGCTGGACATCCGCTTCGCCGGCAAGCTCGCCGGCTTCGACTGGGATCTCGAGGCGATGGGGCAGGCGGGTTCGGTCGGGGCGACGCAGATCCGCGCCTGGGGCGCCGGCGCGCGCGCCGGCTACACCTTCGCCGACGTCGCCTGGCAGCCGCGCATCGGCCTTCAGCTCGACGGCGCCTCCGGCGACCGCCATCCCGGTGACGGCAAAATCGAGACCTTCAATCCGCTGTTCCCGAACGGCTACTACTTCACGCTGGCCGGCTTCACCGGCTACACCAACCTGATTCACCTCAAACCGTCGCTGACGGTGAAGCCCATGACAGATCTCTCATTCATGGCCGCGATCGGCCTGCAATGGCGCGCGACCAATGCGGACGCGATCTACGTCCAGCCCAATGTCGCGGTCGCCGGCACCGCGGGGCAGGGCAGCTCGTGGTCCGGCGCCTATGCGCAGCTGCGCGCTGACTATCGCTTCAACGCCAACCTCACAGGCGCGTTGGAAGCCGTGCACTATGAGATCGGCGACACGCTGCGCCGCGCCGGCGGCCACGACAGCAACTACATCGGCATCGAGCTGAAATACGCGCTCTGAACAACGAAAGCAGGACCACATGTCGCAATTCGAGTCCCGCAACGTGGTGCCGCTGCTGCTCAGCGTCAATGCCGGCTATGTCGACACTGCCGGCTTCCTGGCGCTGCAGGGCCTGTTCACCGCGCACGTCACCGGCAACTTCGTGACGTTCGGTGCGGCGCTGGCACTGGGCACCTCGGGCGCGACCGCCAAGCTGCTGGCGCTCCCGGTATTCTGCTTGGTCGTGATCGCGACGCGGCTGGCCGGCACGTTGCTGTCGCGGCGGTGGTCGCGCGCGTTCGAGGTCCTGATCGGCGTCAAGCTGGTGCTGCTCGTCCTTGGCGCCGTGCTCGCCATCCATTTCGGCCCGTTCCATGACGGCGACAGCCGCGAGGCGATCATCACCGGCATGGTGCTGGTCGCGGCCATGGCGATCCAGAACGCGGTGCACCGGATCCATCTGCCGAGCTCGCCGCCGTCGACCCTGATGACCGGCACCACGACGCAGGTGATGATCGACCTCGCCGACAGGATCTATGTCGGCGACAAAGGCCAGGCGCCGCCGCCGGCGCGGCTGATGCAGATGGCGATCAACGTGCTCGCCTTTGCGCTCGGCTGCGGCGCCGCGGCGCTGCTGTTCATGCGTCTGGGAGGCTGGTGTTTCGTCGTGCCGCCGGTCGTCGCCGCGCTGGCGCTCGGCGTGCGCCTCGCCGGGCCTGAGCCGGCGCGCTGAGGACGCCGTCAGGTGCCTGTGCCGAGGGCCGGCTGGACGGTCGGCGCGGGCGCCGTCGGCGGCAGCCGTGGCAGCGACGGCGCAACCTGGGTGTCGCCGTCGCAGTGGACAGCGTAGAGCAGTCCGAGCGGGTTGCCGTGCTCGCGGAGGAATTCCCGGCGCAGGCTGAGGAAGGTCTCTCCCAGCGGCACGCCGTCGAGAAAGCTTTCGAAGAAGCGCTTCGCCCAGGCCGTGGCGAAGATCGCCGGGGTCTTGCATTCCGTTCCAACCACGCCGCGCGCGCCCTTGGCCATGAAATACGGCACGAAGCCGTCGTAGAACGCCGGCGACAATTCGGCCGACTCGCAGGCGTTGATGAAGACGAGGGGGTTGCCGGGAAGCAGCTTGCTGGTCGGGGCGTCCAGGCTGAGCTCGCCCAGCGTGATGCCGGCATCGGTCAGCACCAGGCTGGAGCTGTCGGGACCGCCGGGGTCGTCGAGGCCGGTCGCCCGGGCGTGACAATAGAGGTAGAGGATCTGGTCGTTGGTGGTCTCGTCGGCCAGCGCCTTGACCAGCTCCTTGCTGGTCGTGCGCGACACGATGTGGACGTTGCGGCGTGCCGCCTTTTCCGCGAGCCAGAACCGCTGCTGCTGGGCGACGAGGTCGGCGCCCATCTGCCGGTCGATGTTGTCGTTGACGTTCAGGCTGATGCTGAGCTCGGGCTTGTCGCTCGGGATCAGGCAGTCGGAGATGCGCGGCGTGTTCTGCATCGGGATCTGCTCGATCACGTGGCGCATGCCGATGAAATTGTCCCAGTCGAGCTGTGCGCCGGCCGAGGCATCGCCGACATAGAGCAGGCCCCACGGCACCGTGGTCGCCTCCGCCACGATCTGCAGCTTCAGCCGCCTGGAGCGGTCGCTGGTCAGCTTGCGCAGGAAGTCGCCGATGTCCTTGGAATCCTGCGCCGCGGCGGGCCCGAAGAACAGCTTCTGGAACAGCGCCGATCCCGCCCGCGCCATGATCTTCAGGGCGGCGTCGCGGTCGGCATCGGCGATGTCGATCCCGCTCTGGAAGACGAAGCTGCCGGCCGCGTTCTGATGGGTCACGACCTTCATGAGCTCCTGGCGCACGATCTCGATCGATTTGGCCAGGTAGTCCGACAGCAACGGCAGCCGGGCGCGGACCGTGACGGGCTTCCAGACGAGACAGTCGTAGCCGCCCGCGATCGGCATGATCGACAGGCCGACATCGCGCGGATTGAGCACGCTGGCGGAGGAGTAGGGCCGGCCATGCGCGCCCTCGACGCGGGGCGAGGGCGCCGCGCCGACATCGATGACGAGGTCCATCTGCTGGACGAAATTGCCGTCCTTGTGGACCGTCGCCCGCAGCGCCGACGGGCCGAACTTCTTCGGCGACAGATCGAACCGCGCCTTGTTGCGCGACTTGCCGGTGCGCGGCAGGCGCAGCGGGCGGCTCTTGTCGGAAAGCTCGAAATCGTCGCTGTCGAGCTGGATGGTCAAAGTGACATCGGAGGTTCCTTCCGGGAACAGCTGCTCGTCGGCAAGCGGCACCGACGAGACGCCGCTCTGCTGGATGTCGACGTCGAAAGCGAACGTGTACCACTGGCCCGGCTTCAACGGCGCATCGAGATCCTCGAAGCCGGCATTGATCCAGCGCTGCTCGCCGGGCGGATAGGCTTTGCGGTTGTCGAGCGGGGGCGGCTGCGGAACGGTCGGCGGCGGCGCCCATTGCGGATATGGCAACTGAACCTGCTGCTGCTCTTCCTGCTGCCGTTGCTGCTGCTGATGCTGACTCTGCTCCCGCTGCTGCTGCTCGCGTTGCTGCCGCTGGCCCGGCTCGACCTGCTGCTGCTGTTCCTGCCGCTGAACCTGTTGCACCTGCTCCGAAGTCCGCTCGAACGTTCGCTGCCGCCAGAGTTGCTGATCGTATCGCTGTTGATCGAAGTGGCGGATGTCGTCGCTGAGCAGCCCGCCGCCGATGCTGCCGGGTTGCGGCCTGACGGCCGCGGGCGCGGCCAGGATCGCGGCCCAGAAGGCGTGAGCCACCTCGGGGTGGGCGATGTCGCTGTGGGCGCCGGCCGCGCCGCCGCCGTTCCGGATGATCCGGCTCGCCTCGATGTTGTAGACCCGGCCGCTGCCGAAACCGTAGCTGAAGCCGACATCCTGGATCGGCATGTCGACGGTCGCCACAGGCTGGGTGCCGCGGACGCCGAAGCTGCCGATGGCGCCGTACAGCGGATAGTCGGTATCGAGCAGATATTGCTGCTTCAGCCGCGCTCCGAGCGGGTAGAACCATCCGTTCGCCCGGTCGTAGCTCGAGCGGGTGGTCACGAATGCGCCGCGCACGAGCCCCTTCAGCAGCGTGCGCCGGAAATAGCCCTGCGCTGGCGCGGCCTGCGGAATGCTCTCGGCATAGCACCACAGCGACAGTGCACCCTGGACCAGGAACATCGTCTCGACCGGACGCGGCAGCGCGCGGCCGTCGGGCGTGCCGGCGACGGCCGCCGACACGACGATGCAGCCGAAGCTGTGGCCCATCAGGTGCACCCGGGCCGCCGGCGCCGCCTGCTGCAGCTTGACGAGGACATCATGGGCGCCGGCCTCGCCGAACTGGCGCGCGCGATCCTTCATCTTCCAGAACGACAGGATGCGGAGCGGCGCCAGCAGCGCCTCGCGCAGGTCGTCGCCGAGGCCGAGCGTGCCTGGGGTCGCATCGGCAGGCAGGCTCCGTGCCTCGTTCACGATCACGGACGGATCGAACCGGTCCTGCTCGGCGCCGGGGCGTCCGCTTACATCGCCCATCGCAAGGCCGGACGCAGCGAACAGCCTGAGATAGGCATCGCGCATCGAGTCCGGCAACGTGGCCGCCGGCGCAATGCGCGCCTGCTCGAGGATCGAGCGAATGTCGGCGCGCGCCGCCGGGGTGTCGGCGATGCGGGCCGCATAGCGTTCCACCTCCGCCTCGAGCGATGCCGTCGGCGTGTCGGCCGACAGCAACCCGCCGCCGCCCGACGGCAATGTCTCGTCTCCGAACGGCAGGCTCGGCCAGTGCAGTCCGATGATGACGGGCGCAAAGCCAGGACGCTGCCGCGCGGCGGCGAGCCGATCCGCGTCGAGCGCCGCCATGGCGGCGAGCCAGCGGTCATACTGCTCGATCGCCGCAGGGACGTCGCCCATCCAGCCATGGCTGAGCAGGATGATATCGCTGACCGCCGCGCCCAGCGCATGGAGGCGGTTCACCACCATCTCGCTCGCGAGCGAACCGTCGGCCTCTCGCCGCTCCTGCCCCGTCGCATCGAAGGCGATGAGCACATATTGCAGGTCTGAGCCTGGCACCTGACGGACGGGCATGCGTGCCTCGCAATAGGATCACGTCGGCATCTTCCGCGGTAGTCGGTTGCCGACCCTAACAATTTCTTATTATGCGTGTGTTGTATTTAGCCGCGTTGATCGAGTCAACGCGATGACGTGAGACTGCAACCGCGGCTGCGTCACGCAGTTGACCTTGCTCACGGCGGTTCGCGGTGGAGGCGCAGGAGAACGCGCGTCGGCGACCTCCAATGACGAAAAGTTTAGCTGGCCGCATCGCGGTGCGCCATTGCGTCCCACATGCATCGCGCCCAACTGTAGAAACGAAACGGTTCCGTTCTTTTCAAGGAGACGTGATGACACAGCAAGCTCTGTCATCGGCTGAGGTTCCATCTGCGGCCAACGACGATCCGGTGGTCTCCGCGCGCGATCGTGCCGTGCGGCAATGGCGCGGGGATGCCTCTGGCGACACTCCGCAGCAGATCGAGGCCAAGGCGCCGGCTGCGGAGCCCGGTCCATCGCCGACGGAGCAGGGGCAGCGCCAGGAGGGGGCCCGGAGGAGCCTGATCCGGCGGCATCCGCTTGGGGCAGCGCTGGGTCTCGTGCTGCTGCTCGCCGTCGGCGCCGGCGGCTACGTCTACTACGATGCGGCCGGTCACTATGAGACCACCGACGACGCCTTCATCGCGGCCCGCCAGTTCTCCATTGCGCCGAAAGTCTCCGGCTATATCACCGCCGTCCCCGTCACCGACAATCAGCACGTCAAGGCCGGCGACGTGATCGCGCGCATCGACGATCGCGACTACAAGACCGCGTTGGCCCAGGCCGATGCGCAGGTGAAGTCGGCGCAGGCGGCGATCCGCAACATCGATGCGCAGATCGAGGTGCAGCAGGCGCAGATCACCGCGGGCCAGGCCCAGGTCGAGCAGGCCCAGGCCGGGCTGACCTTCGCCGAGCAGCAGGCCAAGCGCTATCAGGACCTCGCCCGCACCGGCTCGGGCACGGTGCAGAGCGAGCAGCAATACACATCGCAGCTCCAGCAGCAGAAGGCGGCGCTGACCTCGGCGCAGGCCAATCTGCAGGTGGCGCAGCGGCAACTGGAGTCCTTGAAGGCGCAGCGCGAGAGCGCCGATGCCAATCTCGCCCAGGCGCAGGCGCAGCGCGACCAGGCGCAGCTCAATCTGTCCTACACCACCATCACCGCGGCGCAGCCCGGCCGCGTTGTCAATCTCAGTGCCGCCGACGGCCAGTTCGCGGCACAAGGCACGGCGCTTTCGATGTTCGTGCCCGATGACGTCTGGGTGACCGCCAATTTCAAGGAAACCCAGCTCGACGAGATGCGTCCAGGCCAGCCCGTGACCCTGGAGATCGACGCCTATCCGGAGCGCGAGATCCGCGGCCATGTCGCCAGCGTGCAGTCCGGCTCGGGCCCGGCCTTCTCGCTGCTGCCGCCGCAGAATGCGACCGGCAACTACGTCAAGATCGTGCAGCGCGTGCCGGTCAAGATCGACATGGATGATCCGCCGACGGACGTCGCGCTCGGTCCCGGCATGTCGGTGGTGCCGACCGTGCGCGTCGATGCCAGGCCGTCGCTCTATGAGCGGCTGAAGGCCGTGCTGTGAGGGAGGTCCGCCATGCGTGAGGCTGCCGCTCTCTCCGCGCCGCGCGCCGGCAGTCCGTGGATCATCGCGGTGCTGGTCGCGCTCGCGACCTTCATGGAGGTGCTCGACACCACCATCGCCAACGTCGCGCTGCCCTATATCGCCGGCGGCATGGGCGTGAGCCAGGACGAATCCTCCTGGGTGGTGACGACCTATCTCGTCTCGAACGCGATCATCCTGACGGCGTCGAGCTATCTCGCCAAGCGCCTGGGCCGCAAGACCTTCTTCATCATGTGCCTCGGCCTGTTCACCTTGAGCTCGGTGCTGTGCGGCTTCGCCTGGAATCTGCAGGTGCTGCTGCTGTTCCGGATCATGCAGGGCCTGGGCGGCGGCGGCATGGTGCCGGTCGCGCAATCGATCCTCGCCGACTCCTTCCCGCCGGAAAAGCGCGGCCAGGCCTTCGCGCTGTTCGGCGTCGCCGTCGTGGTCGCGCCCGTCGTCGGCCCGACGCTCGGCGGCTATCTCTCCGACAACGTCTCCTGGCACTGGTGCTTCCTGATCAACGGCCCCGTCGGCGTCGCCGCGATGCTGCTGATCGGGCTGATCCTCAAGGAGCCTGAAGCTGTCACTGAAGAGCGGCGCAAGCAGGCGCACGGCTTCGACGTCGTCGGATTCATGCTGGTCGCGACCTTCCTCGGCGCGCTCGAACTGATGCTGGACCGTGGCCTGGAGGACGACTGGTTCGACTCGCGCTTCATCTTGGTGACCGCCGCGGTCTGCGTTGCGGCCTTCATCGCCATGATCCCGTGGGAGATGAACCAGAAAAACCCGACGGTCGACGTCCGCATGCTGGCGTCGCGCCAGTTCGGCGCCAGCTTCCTGGTGATGCTGGCGACCGGCGCGATCCTGCTCGGCACCACGCAGATGCTGCCGCAGATGGTGCAGCAGGATTTCGGCTACACGGCCACCTGGGCGGGCCTCGTGTTGTCGCCGGGCGGCCTCGTCACCATGGCGATGATGTTCGTGGTCGGACGGCTCTCGGGCAAGGTGCAGCCGAAATACATGATCATGACGGGCGCCGCGGTCGTCGCCTTCGCGATGTATGACCTCACCCGGGTCTATGCCAATGTGGACTTCTGGTTCTTCGCCGAATCCCGCATGCTGATCGGAATCGGCCTGCCGCTGATCTTCCTGTCGATCACGACCGCGTCCTACAACGGCATTCCACCCGAGAGGACCGACCAAGCCTCGGCGCTGATCAACGCCGCGCGCAACACCGGCGGGTCGATCGGGGTGTCGCTCGCCGCCAACATCCTGGCGCACCGCGCGCAATTCCACCAGAGCCGGCTGGTCGAGAATGCCATTCCGTCCAACCCGGCCTATCAGGACACGCTGCACCAGGTGACGAACTACTTCACCGCCCATGGCAGCTCGCTGGTCCAGGCGCAGCAGCAGGCGCTCGCCTGGATCGGCCAGACCGTGCAGACGCAGGCGTCGCTGCTCGCCTATGTCGACGTCTACTGGGCGCTGATGCTGATCTCGCTGTCGGCGATTCCGCTGGCCCTGACGCTCCGCAAGGTCAAGCTCGGCGGCGGCCCGGCGATGGCGCATTGAGGAAGCACGGTTGTTCGGCTGTCATTCCGGGGCGATGCGCAAGCATCGAACTATGGTGCGCAGTTGCGCACCCGAGAATCCCGAGATTCCGGGTTCAGCCCTGGCGGGCTGCCCCGGAATGACGGTCAGGAACATCAGGGGCGCTCACACCGCCTCGTCGGCGATGCCATTTCGCAGCAGTCCGATCTTGTCGATCTCGACCTCCACGACATCGCCGGGCTTCATCCACAGCGGCGGTGTGCGGCGGGAGCCGACGCCGCCGGGCGTGCCCGTGGCGATCACGTCGCCCGGCTCGAGCCGGGTGAACGAGGAGCAGTATTCGATCTGGCGCGGGATATCGAAGATCATCTGGCTGATCGTCGCGTCCTGGACCACCTCGCCGTTGAGCCGCGTCTGCAGCCGCAGCGAGCCGAGGTCGTCGATCTCGTCGGGGGTCACAAGCCACGGGCCGAACGCGCCGGTCGCCGGAAAATTCTTGCCCGGCGTGAACTGGTGGGTGTGGCGCTGGAAGTCGCGGACGCTGCCCTCATTGTAGCAGGCATAGCCGGCGATGTGCTTGAAGGCCTCGCTGCGCGGGATGTAGCGGCCCGGCTTGCCGATCACAATGGCGAGCTCGCCCTCGAAATCGAGATCGGTCGAGACGCGCGGGCGGATGATATTCGTGAGATGCCCGGTCTGGCTGTTGGCGAAGCGGCCGAACACCGTGGGGTTCTCGACCTCGGAGCGGCCGGTCTCCTTGCGGTGCGTCTCGTAGTTCAAGCCGATGCAAAGGATCTTGTCCGGGTTCGGGATCACCGGCAGGAAGCTGATGGCCGAGATCGGATGCCGCCTTGCGCCTGAGGCCGCTGCAGCCGCCTCCTTCAGCGCGTCCGCTGCGATCGCCGATTTCAGGTCCGGGAAGCGGTCGCGCAGGACGGCACCGAGATCGGCGACGTCGGTGCCCTCGACGAGTCCCCAGGTCGGCGCATTGTCGATGGTGAAGCTTGCAAATCTCATCCGATGTCCTCAGGTCGAAACCGCCGCTACGGCGGAGGGAGAAGCCGGTTCTTGCGCCGATTTCGCGAAGCGCGCGATGGTGCGCTCCGGGAAGATCAGCGCGAAGGCCGAGATGGCGCCGACGATCAGCACGCCGGCGGTGAAGGTCATGGCGTGGGCGTAGCCGAGCGGCGCGTTGCCGCCGGCCTCGCCGACGATCCAGCCGGTGAGCGCATTCGACACCAGCGCGGAGGCCGCGTTGCCGGAATAGATCACGACGATCAGCCGGCCGCGCTGGATTGCCGGCGCCACGGCGCCGAGCGCGACGGGGCCGAAGATCGTGGTGAGACTCGGCGCCGCGAAGGCGATCGCGATGCAGGCGAGCTGCAGCGGCCCCGAGGTGACGATGCTCAGGAGCAGCGCGCAGCCGGCGGCGAGCAGCGCGAGACCGGAGGCGTGGCCGAGGCAGGCACGCAGGCTGAAGCCTCTGCGCTGCAGAACCTGCGTCAGCCAGGAGCCGCCGAGCAGCAGCGGCGACTGGAACAGGTAGATCCCCGAGATGATCCAGCCGACATCGACCTGCTTGTAGCCGAGCCCGAGCTGCAGATAGGGCGGCAGCCAGGTCGCGGACATGCCGACGATCCAGTACGACGCGGTCGACATGATGATGACGCCGATCACGGTCGGATCGGCCCACAGCACGCGCGCCGGCAACGCCTTGTCCTTCGCCGCCGAAGCCTCCGGCGCATGGGCGGAGTAGGGTCCTTCGCCACCGACGAAGAACCAGCCGAGCATCCAGGCGAGCCCGAGCAGGCCGCAGAACAGGAAGCCGGTGCGCCAGCCATGGCTCACGATGACATAGGTCAGGATCGGACCGCCGGCCAACAGACCGACGCTGATGCCCTGCAGCACCACGGCGCTCGGCACGCTGCGGCGGTCGGCGGGAAACCAGTTGTAGCAGGCGTGCAGCGCGGTCGGCAGTCCCGGGCCTTCGCCGGCGCCGAGAATGATGCGGCAGATCACCAGCACGGCGATCGAGCCGGAGAAGAAGATCGGGATCTGCGTCGCCGACCAGACGGCGGCCATGATCAGGAGCAGCCATTTCACCGGGAAGCGGCCGACGACGAACATGCCGACCGCCATGCCCGACAGCGAGAACAGCAGGAAGAAGCTGCTGCCGATCAGCCCGAACTCCTTCGGGCTCAAGCCAAGCTCCTTCATCATCGGCACGGCCGAGAGGCCGAATACCAGCTTGTCGAAGAAGTTCAGCGTCTGGAACAGGAACAGCATGATGAGGACGGCGATCGCGCGTCCTCCCACGCTGGGTCTGGCGGTGTCCGATGATGTGGTCATGGCGTTTCCCCGTTTGACATTCTCTTGTTTTGATTAGTGCAGTCGTTGGTTCAGCTCGCTCAGCAGCGCGGCGAGCTCCGGCGCGTCCGTCGCGACGCCGTAGACATAATGATCGGGGCGCACCAGCGCGGCGCTGCAGCCGTGGCGCTCGAACCAGCGTGCGACGACGGCGCTCTCCTCGTGCAAGCCGTGACCGCCGATGGCGATCACACTGATCCCGGCGTCGCGGGTCGCAGCGTCGATCGAGCTCGAGTTCAGCGCGCCCCGCCCGTCGAGGACGAGCCGCCATCCGGTGCCGGCGATGGTATCGAGCAGCGCTCGCCCACCACCGTCGCCGACGATCCAAGGCTGCGGAAACAGCGTGCCATTGGCCGCGTTTGCCCTGGTCGCGAGCAGTCCCTGCGTCAGCGGCGGCACGATCTCCTGCCGGGTGATGGTGCGCGGCGCGCCGCCGCCTTCGGCAAGGATACGCGCATCGCGTGCCGCTGCGGCCGCGGGATCCTGCTCGCAGATGACGCGGCCGATCGCCTTGATGCGCGTGGTCAGCTCGCGCACATGCGTGCTGCGCTCGCTCTCATAGCTGTCGAGCAGGGCCGTGGTCGATTGGCCGCGCAACACGCGCGCGAGCTTCCAGCACAGATTGGCGGCGTCGCGCAGGCCCTGGCACATGCCCTGGCCGATGAAGGGCGGTTGTTGATGCGCGGCATCGCCGGCGAGCAGGACACGACCCTGGCGCCAGCGGTGCGCGACCAGCGCATGGAAGCGGTAGCTCGCCGCGCGCCACAGTGTGGCGTCCTTGGGCCCGAGCCAGCGGGACAGCAACTGCCAGACCTGCTCCGGCTGCTCCATCGCGTGGCGGTCTTCCCCCGGCCGCAGCATGATCTCGAAGCGGCGATGGTTCCCGGGACCGATGATGTAGGTGGTCGGACGCGCGGGATCGCAGAATTGCGCCGCGGTGGCCGGGAGCTTGCCGGCGCTGCCAGCATTCACGAGAAGATCGACCACCAGCCATGGCTCGTCGAAGTCGAGATCATCGAAGCTGATGCCGAGCTGCTGGCGCACGGTGCTGGAGGCGCCGTCACAGGCGATCACGTAGTCGGCGGTGACCTGATGCGTCGTGCCGTCCGCCCGCTGCAGCACGACGGTCGCCGCCGTTGCATCCTGCCGGATCGCGACGAGGCTCGTGCCCAGCTCGACCGTCACCGACGGACAGGCGCAAACGCGATCGCGCATCATCTGTTCGACCGGCGGCTGCGTGAACACCATGCTCGGCGTGTAGCCGAGCGGGTAGGGCGGGCCGACCATGTCGATGCGGCGGATCAACTGCCCTCGTGCGCCGAAATGCTCGGACGCCGGGAACGGCGCGACATGGCGGCTGACCTGTTCGGCGATACCGAGATTGTCGAACAGCCGCATGATCTCGTGATCGAGCGCGATCGCGCGCGGCTTGTCGTAGATCTCGACAGCGCGATCGATCGCGAGCGTTTTGATGCCCTGCATGCCGAGCAGGCTCGCGGCGATGGCGCCGGTCGGACCGAAGCCGATGACGGCAACCTCGAAATGCTTGTGATCGGACGTGGCGGACATGGAAACTCTGGAGTTGGACAACGAGTCAGGCGGCGTAGCCGACCGCGAGCTGCGCGGCCTTGACGTGCTCGGCCTTGGGCGGCGCGATGCCCCATTGGTCGGTGCGGCCGGGCGGCCAGACCCAATGCTCCGGCCCACGCACGACGTAGTCGTCGTCGACCTGCAGCACCTCGGCGGTGTATTCGATCACGGTCCCGACGGGATCGATGAAGTAGGCGAAGACATTGTCGCCGGGGCCGTGGCGGCCGACGCCCCAGGCGATCGGATGACCGGCATCGATCATGCGGCCCGCGCCGCGCATCACGCCTTCCCAGGTCGGCATCAGGAAGGCGACGTGGTTGAGGCCGTTCACCTTGGCGGCGGCGATCACCACCGCATGGTGATCGGAGTTGCAGCGGACGAACGCCATCGCCGCGGAGCGATCGGTCAGCTTGAAGCCGAGCGCCTTCTCGTAGAACGCAGCCGTGCGATTGACGTCGGTGCTGTTGAGATTGACGTGGGCGAGCCGCTCGGGGAGCTCGGGCCGCGGTGGCTTGGCGTCGTGCCTGAGGTCGTCATGAACGAAGCGCAGCACGCCGCCTTCGGGGCCGCGCAGGCTCATGATCACGCCGCCGTCGGGACCGGGGTTCGGCGCTGGCGCTGCGATCAGCGTCGCGCCTTCATGGATGGCGTTGCGGCTGACGGCATCGAAATCACTGGACTCGGCGAGGCGGAAAGTCACCGCCTTCAACTCGGTACGCTCGCTCTGGTGCAGCGCTACGACATGATGATCGCTGCCGGTCGCACGGAGATAGACGATGCCGCGGGCCTCCGCGACGCGCTCCAGCCCCCAGGTCTGTCGATAGAACGCTTCCGAACGCGCGAGATCTGGCGTGCCCAGATCGACGCTGCGCAGAGCCGCGACCGGAAACCGGGTCATGAGCGTGTCCTCCTGCGCGATGCCCGGGTGAGGACGCGCGACGTTTCTATCCCTGGCCGGCAGAACCGGCTCGTCCTTTTTATTACATAAAAAATAGGAATCAATAAGAATTTATAAATTTTATGTTCTGTAGCCTCGCTCTATACATGTCGTCTGATTCAGAGGAGATCGGGCGTGGATGCGGTTTTGGAGGCCGAGGGGCAGGGCCCGTCGACGCAGGCGAGTCATGTGTATGACCGGCTGCGCGAGGACCTGCTGTCCGGCCGGCTGGCGCCGTCGCGCAAGCTGCAGATGCGGTTTTTGACCGAGACCTATCAGACCGGGCAGACACCGCTGCGCGAGGCGCTCAACCGCCTCACTGCCGACGGACTGGTCGAGGTGCGCGAGCAGCGCGGCTTCTACGTCAAGGACATCAGCCGCGCCGAGCTCGCCGAGCTGACCAAGACCCGCTGCTGGGTCGAGGCGCTGGCGCTGCGCGAGTCGATGGCGGCGGCGACGCCTGATTGGGAGGAGCAACTGGTGCTGGCGCAGCATCGGCTCAGCCGCGCGCCGCGCTCGCTCAGCGCGACCACGTTCGAGGACAATCCGGAGTGGGAGAGGCTGCACCGGATCTATCATCGGGTCCTGATCTCGAACTGCGGCTCGCAGTCGCTGATCGCGTTCTGCGGCCAGCTTGCCGACCAGCTCTATCGCTACCGCCGGCTGTCGATCCGCAAGGCGTTTCCGTCACGCCCCGTCGGCGACGAGCACGCCGACATCGTGAACGCCGTGCTTGACGCCGACACCGAACGCGCGGTTGCGCTGCTCACGGCGCACTATCAGCGCACCGCCGACGTGATCCTGCAGGACGAGACGATCTTTCCGGAGCTGCGCAAGGACAAGCAGATTTAGGATCACGTCGTCGCGGCGAGGAAGAAGTCGACGCGCTTCTCGACATGCGCCTGGGCTTCCTTCTTCAGGGTGCGCATGTCCTCGCCGAGCAGGCTGCGGATCAGCACGGCGAACACGACGAGATCGAGGAAGATCCGTGCGCTGTCCTCGATGCGATCGGCCGAGAACGCGCCCTTGCCGGCAAGGCCTTCGGCGCGCGCGAGCTCGCCGATCGCATGGCTCACATTGCAGGTGGCGCGCTTGCGCGCGGTGTCCTGGATCTCGAGCGTCAGCTCGGGAAACCGCGGATTTTCCGCAATCGCGGTCCGCATCAGGCCGATCGTGTCTTCGACGAAGGCGCGCTCGATCAGGGTGAGTCCGAGGCTGATCAGCCGGGCGCGGAAGGTGCGGCCCTGCGGCACCAGGTTCTCATATTGGGTGTTGCGCGCGGCATGGCGGGCGATCACGGCCGCGAACAGCGCGGCCTTGCTGGGAAATCGCGCGTAGATGGTCGGCTTGCCGGCACGCGCGGTCTGCGCGATCTCGTCGACGCTCGCGCCCTCGAAGCCGTTTGCGAGGAACACCGTCTTTGCCGCATCGAGAATGCGCTCCTCGACCTCGCCGGCACGTTCGAGCGGAGGCCGCCCCACCTTGCCGCGCGCCGTCTTGGAAGCAACCATTCGATCCGCCATGGCTTTCTTTCTTTCGAGGCTTTCTTTCGCGGCCTTTGTGTTCCCGTCCTGTTTGGCACAGGGGTCCGGATTGTTCAATCAACGCGGCCGGGGGCCGCTGCTCATGCCTGGGGCGTTAACGCGTTCCACGGAATATCGGCTTGCCCGTGGGGTCTCGAACACTGAGACTGCACAAAACGATTTAGGAGGAAAACCATGGGACGGACATTCGTTCATTTGTCGTTGCTCGCGGTCGCCTGCGTCGCGGCCGCGCCGCTTGCGCGCGCTGAAACCGTCATCTTGAAGTCCGAGCTCAAGGCCGCCAACGAGGTGCCGCCGAACGCGTCCACCGCGTCGGGCGCGGCCGAAGCGAGCTTCGACACCGCCACCAGGACGCTGAGCTGGAAGGTCACCTATTCGGGCCTCACCGGGCCGGCAATGGGGGCGCATTTCCACGGTCCCAGCGAGCCCGGCAAGAATGCCGGCATCGTGCTGCCGTTCAAGAGCCCGGAGACCCCGATTACCGGTTCGGCCGTCATCACGGACGCTCAGGCGGCCGACCTGCTGGCCGGCAAATGGTACGCCAACGTCCACACCCAGGCGAACCCAGGCGGCGAGATTCGCGGACAGATGACCCGGCAGTGAGGCGCGTGCCCGACGCGCGCGGGCTCGCCGTCACGCGGCCAGTTCCGGTTCGCCGGCCTGGCCGGGAACGGCCGAGGCCCGGCGCACGTCGAGGAACTGCTTGAAGCGCCCGAGCGACAGCGGCGGCGCAACCAGATAGCCCTGGCCTTCCTCGACGCCGCAGGCGATCAGCGCATCGACCTGCTCCTGATGCTCGATGCCCTCGGCGACCACGGACATGTCGAGCTCGCGCGCCAGCGCCACCAGCATCTGCACCACCACAATGGCGGACTGGTCGCGGGTGATCGCGTCGACGAAGAACTTGTCGATCTTCAGGATGCGCGCGCCGAGCCGCTGGATATAGGACAGGCCGCTATGGCCGATGCCGACGTCGTCGAGTGCGACGCGGAAGCCGAGCTCGCTGAGCTCCTTCACGACATCAGTCGCCTTGGCGAGATCGGCGAGCTCCTCGCGCTCGGTGACCTCGAGCACGACCTGGCGGGTGGAGACCGATGACGACGCGACCGTCTTGCGCAGATCGTCGATGAAGCGGTCGCCGAGCAGGTGGCGCGGGGTGACGTTGACGGACAGCTTGAACAGCTTGTCCTGCTTCATCTCCGGCTGCAGCTCGCGCAAGGCGGTCTTGAGGAGCTGCCAGGTCAGTCTCTCGATGCGGCCGGAGCTCTCGGCGAGCGGGATGAAGCTCATCGGCGGGATCAGCCGGCCGTCCGGCTTCTCCCAGCGCGCCAGGATCTCGCAGCCGACGATGTCGCCGGTCTTCAGTCGGAAGGTCGGCTGCACATAGGGCTTGAACTCGTTGGCCGCGAGCGCGCGGTCGAGCTCGGCGACCGGGTCCACCGGCCGGCTGAGGTAGCTCGCCAGCAGCAGGCCGAACATGCCGCCCAGCGTGCCGGCGGCGAGCATCGTCAGGAGATAAGCGAGGTCGCCGCGCGCGCTCAGGCTCTGCGGCCGCACATGGATCGTGGCCTGCAGCGGATAGCGGTCGGACACGGTGGTGAACGCGACGGTCTGCGCCGGCGATCTGGCGGATGCGTCGGGATGATAGCCGGCCACCTGCTCGCCATCGGGCAAAGTCAGGGTGACGTTGCTCTCGGCGCGCAGGCCGACCGGCATCACGTCCAGCAGATTGCCGTCGATGCGCAGGATCGCCGCCAGCGACCGTTGCGGGTCGATGTCGCGCATCACGCCGAACGCGGCGCCGGTGAACTGCTCGACGCGGAACAGCCGCAGCTCGCCGTCGGCGGACTTGAACATCTCGTCGCGCCGCGCCCAGCCATTGTCGAATTCCAGTGTTTCGGAATAGGCCGCGCACTTGACCGCGCCGTCGCGATCGACGGTGCGGATGTCCTTGATGATGGTGCCTTGATAGACGTGAAGGCGCAGCGACTGCAGCGCGACGGCGCTGCAGTCCATCGGTCCTTTCGCGATCAGACGGTTCAGGATCGATCCGGCCGAGTCGATCGCGGCCTCGGAACGGCGCAGCGCCAGCTTGCTGAGCTCGCTGAGCTGCCGCGCGGTCTGGTTGCCGATCAGCGCGGTCACGGCGAGATCGGCGCCGGCCAGGAAGATCCCGACGCAGGCGACCACCGCCGCGACACGAAGCATGTGTTTACGTTGCAATGCCATCGTGTCGTGAACGCCCCCGTATGACCACGGGTATCCTTCAATCCAACCTTCAACTTTCCGTATATGCGCCCCAGGATGCCCGTCCGCAGCGGCACGGTGGGCCGTGAGCGCAGGAAGCTGGTTAATGAAAGGCTACCGGCTCAGGCCGCCTTGTCGGTGGTGTCGAGCGGCATCGCCGTCTCGGCGCGCTCGGCCGGCAGCAGCATCAGGGCGGCGAGCGCCGACAGGCTCAGGCTCGCCGACACGATCAGCACGCCGCGGCCGAGCCCGTCGATGAGCAGGCCGAACAGCAGCGGCGCGAAGGCCTGGCAGATCCGCGACGGCGCCCCGATCAGGCCGAGCCGGTAGGCGTAGTTGACGGGGCCGAAGATCGCGAGTGGCAGCGTGCCGCGAGCAATGGTCAGGATGCCGTTGCCGGAGCCGTGCAGCAGCGCGAAGGCCGCCGCCGCGCCGCCGCCGAACAGCCCGATTGTCACGGCGCCGATCGGATGGGTGATACAGGCGAGCCGCGCCGAGGCGAGCGGATGGAAGCGGCTGAGGAAGCCGGCCTCGAACACGCGCGCAGCGACCTGCGCCGGCCCGATCATCATGCCCGCGAACAGCGCCTGTGCAGGGGTTGCGCCGAAGGCCTGCATCAGCCGCGGCAGATGCACCGCCATCGCCGCGGTCACGGTCCAGGCCGCCGCCATCGCGAACGCGATCAGGATCATGGGACGATCGAGCGGAATGTTCGGCTTGCCCGTCGGCATCTCGCCGGGCGCCATCGCGGTGGCACGCGGCAGCGACAGATTGAGCGGCAGGCCGATCACGAGATGTGCGATCGCCCAGGCAAAGCAGGTCTCGCGCCAGCCGATGGTGGCGAGCCCCCAGGTGCTCAGCGGCCAGCCGACGGTGGAGGCAAAGCCCGCGATCAGGGTGATGCCGGTGATCGCGCCGCGCGCATCCTTGCCATAGATGCGACCGAGCGCGCCGAACGCGGCATCATAGAGGCCGAGCCCCATGCCGACGCCGAGCCACAGCCACGCCAGCGCCATCACCCACAGCGAATGCGACAGGCCGAGCAGCGCGAGCCCGATCGCCAGCACGATGTTGGAGGCGCACAGCACCTGGCGGCCGCCGACGCGGTCGATCTGGCGGCCGATGCGCGGACCCAACAGGCCGGAGATGATCAGCGAGGCGGAGAAGGCGGCGAAGAACCAGTTGTTGGACAGGCCGAGATCCCTCGCGATCGGGTCGGCGAGGATGGCGGGCAGATAGTAGCTCGATCCCCAGGCCAGCGTCTGGGCGGTGCCGAGAGCGATGACCACGCCCAGCCGTCTTGCCTGCATTCCCGTCGACCTCTCCTCAGTTCTGGGTCACGAAGTCTCGGCGTCATGAGCAGCCGCAGCCGCTGCGGCCAGCCAGCTTGGCTTTGGCGTCATCGGCACAGCAACTGTCTACGCCCGATGGCGCCGGTCCGCCACAGCAGCCGGGCAGGGCTGCAATGCTCTCCACTCCGCCGCGGGTGCAGACGCCGGTCTCCGGCAGCTTCAACTCGACACGATGCGCGGCGGCCTTGTCGCCGGCGATGTCGGCGGTGATCGAACGGACCTGCTCATAGCCCGTCATCATCAGGAAGTTCGGCGCGCGGCCATAGCTCTTCATGCCGGCGAGATAGAGCCCGGGCTCGTCGGCCTGCGCCAGCTCGCGCGCGCCATGCGGCCGGACCGTGCCGCAGGAATGCTCGTTCGGATCGATCAGGGGCGCGAGCGCCACAGGCGCCTCGATCGCGGGATCGAGCCGCAGGCGCAGCTCCGCCAGCAGCGACAGATCGGGGCGGAAGCCGGTGGCGACGATCAGCTCGTCGGCGGTGACGTGGCGGTCACCCGCGGCGGCGATCCGCAGCCGGCCGTCCGCATCGGTGATCCCCGTGACGCCGAAGCCGGGCTCGAGCCGGATGCGGCCCGAACGCACCAGCGCGGCAAAGGCCAGGCCGAGCTCGCCGCGCGCGGCGAGCTGGTCGGCGCTGCCGCCGCCGAATGCCTTCGCGGGATCGTCGCCGCGCAGCAGCCAGATCGCCCGCGTGCCCGGCGCGACCTCGGCCAATGCGGCCAGATCGATCAAGGTGCCGATCGCCGAGTGGCCGGCGCCGAGCACCGCGACCGTCTTGCCGGCATAGCGGCTGCGCTGCGCGCCGCGGACGTCCGGCATCGCGTAGGCGATGCGCGCCGCATGCGCGGCTTCGCCGAGCGCGGGCAGCCCGCTATGGCCGGCAGGATTGGGCGAGAACCAGGCGCCGGAGACATCGATGACGGCGTCGGCGTGCAGCGCCGCCTCGCCCTTGCCGTTGTGGGCGCGAATCTCGAACGGCGCATCGGCGCGTCCCTTCGACTTCGCCTTGTCGAAGCCGGCGCGGCCGATCGCGGTGACGCGATGCGAGGTTCTGATGACGTCGCGCAGCGCGGTGCGCGTTGCAAGCGGCGCGAGATAGGATTCGATCAGCTCGCGCCCTGTCGGATAGGCCTCGGGCTCGGGCGAAGTCCATCCCGTCGCCGCCAGCAGCCGCGCCGCCGCGCTGTCGATGTTGTACTTCCACGGCGAGAACAGCTGGACGTGCTGCCACTGCCGCACCGCATGCGCGGCTTCTGGACCTGCTTCCAGCACGACCGGGGTCAGGCCGCGCGCCAGCGCGTGGGCGGCGGCCGCCAGCCCGACCGGGCCGGCGCCGATGATCGCAACCGTCTTGGCATCCATCACGCTATTCCTCCCATATTTCTAGAATCATCGAATTATTTGTCAAATGATCAGGCGGCCGGCCTCTCGGTGCCGCAGCCTTGCTCCTCAGCGCAACACTCGGAGACGAGGAAGCCGAGCAGGGAGCGCATCACGTCGTATTCGGCGTGACAGACCAGCGTGGTGCCCTCGCGCTGCTGCGAGATCAGCCCGACCGCGACCAGCGTCTTGACGTGGTGCGACAGCGTCGAGGCCGGGATCTTCAGCCGCTCCTGCAATCGGCCGACCGGCATCCCGGCATGCCCGGCGCGCACCAGCGCGCGGTAGATCTTCAGGCGCGTGGTGTTGCCGAGGGCTTCCAGGCGGGCAGCGGCGTCATCGAGCTTCATGACAACCAGGATGGGGCAGGCGGCGTGCCGAAGTCAAACGATATTTCTAGAATATTGGAAATAACGCGCCGCGGTGCATCGCCGGCGGGAGGCGCGTCCGGCGCGCTATCGCAGCCGGTAGCCGGCATGGCAGCCCACGCAGGCCGCCATCGTCTCGCCGAGCGCCTTCAGCGCCGGCTTGAGGTCGCCGGTCACGCCCGCATTCTGCGCTTCGATGGCGAAGCGGCTCGCCGCCTTGTGCATGGTGGTGCCGGCCTCCTGCATGCCCTGGGGCATGAACCCGGCCACCTCGGCGGCGCCGTGCAGCCGCAGCGAGCTCATGCCGAGGCGCTGCTCGGCGATCTGGCCGGCCTTGTCCGGCTCGCCCGCCGCGAGCGCGTCGTTGATCTGCTGCAGCGCCAGCAGATGGTCGCGCATGTTGGCAAGCGTATGCTCGGCGAGGTCGGGCGGAAACGCCACCCGCTCGCGCGGGTCCGGCGGAAGCGCCCCATGGCTGGCGCGGTCGTGATGGCCGTGGTGCTGCGCCGTCGCGATGCCGGCGGATGCGACAAGGGCTAGCGCAACGGCGGCGAGACGCAGGCGCATGAGGACCTCCATTTGAGCGAACGCGGTGAGGTCTTTCCTAGACCGCGCAGCCGGGCGGCGCATATGATCCTGATCATATGCCGAGAACCGACCATCTGCCGCCCGAAGGTACGCACCCGCTGGACTGGCGTGCCCTTGCACGGCTGTCGCCGTTGCTTGCCGCGCTGCCGGAGGCGGCGCGGTTGCAGACCCGGCGCATCCAGGTGCCGCGCCAGGGCACGGTGTTCTGCCGGGGGGATCGGCCGCAGGCGATGTTCTTCGTGCTGACCGGCGAGGTGAGGCTGGTGCGCCGCTCGCGCGCCGGCGACGACATCGTCCTGCAGCGGGCCCGCCGCGGCTTTCTCGCAGAGGCCAGCCTCGACCAGTCGACGTATCATTGCGACGCCGTCGCGGCGCAGGATTCGGCGCTGCTGGCGATCGACCGCAAGGCCTTCGCCGAGGCGCTGCGCCGTCCCGAGATCGGGGACCGATGGTGCGATCATCTCGCCCGCGAGTTGCGCAAGGTCCGGGCGCAGTCGGAGCGGCTCAGCCTGAAGACGGCGCGCGAGCGGATCGTGCATTTCATCGAGACCGAAGGGGAGGGCGGCGAGGTCGAGCTCGGCCGGTCGAAGAAGGACTGGGCCGGCGAGCTCGGCGTCACCCATGAAGCGCTCTATCGCGCGCTGGCGCGCATGGAGCAGCACGGCGAACTCATCGTCGACGGCACCCGCCTGCGCTTGCGATGAGCCTTCCAGTCTGCGGAGCCTCTCGCTCCGTCGTGCATTCCTGGTGCGGCCGGCCTTGACGTTTGCTGGTTATATCGATAATTCTGGATATATGGAAAACGAACAAGCCGTTCTGGCCTTGGCGGCGCTGGCGCAGCCGACGCGCCTGCAGGCCTTCCGCACGCTGGTGCAGCACGAGCCCGACGGGCTGCCTGCGGGCGAGCTCGCGCGTCTGCTGGAAGTGCCGCAGAACACGCTCTCGGCGCACCTCTCCGTGCTGGCGCGCGCCGGCCTCGTCAGCTCGATCAGGCACAGCCGCTCGATCGTCTACCGGGCCGATCTCACGCAGTTTCGCGAGGTCGCGCTGTTTCTGCTGCAGGATTGCTGCGGCGGCCGGCCGGAGGTCTGCGCACCCGTCATCGCAAGTCTCACCCCGTGCTGTGCGCCGAAGCGCAAGGAGAAGAGCCGTGTCTGACCGCATCTACAATGTCTTGTTCCTCTGCACCGGAAATTCGGCGCGCTCGGTGCTCGCCGAGTCGATCCTGCGCAAGGACGGCGCGGGCCGCTTCCACGCCTTTTCCGCCGGCAGCACGCCGAAGGGCGCAGTGCATCCGTTGGCACTCGAGACGCTCGCGCGCATGGACTATCCGACCGACGATCTGCGCTCGAAGAGCTGGAGCGAGTTCGCCGCCGCCGGCGCGCCGGTGATGGATTTCGTCTTCACCGTCTGCGACAACGCCGCCGGCGAGGCGTGCCCGATCTGGCCGGGGCAGCCGATGACCGCGCATTGGGGCATCGAGGATCCGGCGGCGGCCGCAGGCACGGAGCTGGAGAAGCTCGCGGCGTTCACGACCGCCTTCCGCTATCTGAAGAACCGGATCGACGCCTTCATCAATCTGCCGCTCGGCCGCATCGATTCGATGTCGCTCGGCACGCGGCTGCGCGAGATCGGGACGGGCGAGGGCGCAACGTCGTTCCGCTCCGACGTGGCCTGATCCGATGACGATCTTCGAGCGCTATCTGACGGTCTGGGTCCTGCTCTGCATCGTCGTCGGTATCGGTCTCGGCCATCTGATGCCGGGGCTGTTCGCGGCTGTCGCGTCGGCGGAGGTGGCGCGGGTCAATCTGCCGGTCGCGGCCCTGATCTGGCTGATGATCATCCCGATGCTGCTGAAGATCGATTTCGCCGCGCTCGGCAACGTGAAGGAGCATTGGCGGGGCATCGGCGTCACCCTGATCGTCAATTGGGCGATCAAGCCGTTTTCGATGGCTCTGCTCGGCAGCATCTTCATCGGCCACGTGTTCGCGCCGATGCTTCCCGCAGGCCAGTTGTCGTCCTACGTGGCGGGTCTGATCCTGCTGGCGGCGGCGCCGTGCACGGCGATGGTGTTCGTCTGGTCGAATCTGTGCGACGGCGAGCCGCACTACACGCTGAGCCAGGTCGCGCTCAACGACGTCATCATGGTGTTCCTGTTTGCGCCGCTGGTGGGCCTGCTGCTCGGCGTCGCCTCGATCTCGGTGCCCTGGACCACCCTGCTGCTGTCGGTGCTGCTCTATATCGTCGTGCCGGTCATCGTCTCGCAACTCTGGCGCCGTGCGTTGCTGCGTAGCACGGACGGGGCGTTGGAGCGCGCCTTGCGGGTGCTGCAACCGGTCTCGCTCGTGGCGCTGCTCGGGACGCTCGTGCTGCTGTTCGGCTTCCAGGGCGAGCAGATCCTGAAGCAGCCGGTCGTCATCGCGATCCTGGCCGTGCCGATCCTGATCCAGGTCTATCTGAACGCGGGGATCGCCTATTGGCTGAGCCGCCGGCTCGGCGTGGCCTGGTGCGTCGCGGCTCCGGCCGCCTTGATCGGCGCCAGCAATTTCTTCGAGCTGGCGGTTGCCGCCGCGATCAGCCTGTTCGGGCTCGACTCGGGGGCTGCGCTCGCGACCGTCGTCGGGGTTCTCGTCGAAGTCCCCGTGATGCTCTCGGTCGTGCGCATCGTCAGGGCGACGCGTCGCTGGTACGAAGCAGGCCTGCCGGCCTAGCCTTGGTCCGTGCCTTGGTCAGAAGCCGGTTCGCCTCACCGCCGCGGCTCGTCCTGATCGTCGTCGTCGCCTTCGCGGTCCCGGCGCGCGGGCTCGTAGCTCAGCAGCTGGCTGTCGGCCCGCGCATGCAGCGCCGCGAGATGCGCATAGGCCGCCAGGGTGCCGTCATCGGCACGGGCCACCGGCACCAGCGTGGGTGTCGTCTCCCGGCCGGCTTGTGACATCCCCAGGAGGCCGCCCAGCCCCGCCAGCACGGCTGCCAATGTCATCGTCTTACGCATTCTCGTCTCCGAACTCACCGCGCCCCCGGCTCGCTCCGTCCGGGCGGGATCATGTCGCAACGAGGCTGACGGCATCCTGTCAGGTTGAGTCAGCGAGACGTCAGCTTGTCTCGGGCAGGATGCCGATCCCTTGCGAGTTTCCACCCGCGCATCGGCCTGAGCGCAATTCCGACATCGGAAGTTCAAACTAAAATCCGCACCAGCTCCTTAGCATCTGCGAACGCTCCGCAAGTCGACCCCCGCAATTCGAACCCAGTGGCGCGCGCGCAACGAATGACGACGAGCTTTGAAGATCAGAGCGTCAGGCCCCGGGAAGATCATGCATTTGCCTCAAATCGGACGGTTCATGCGCATCACGGCATTTGCGATGCTGATCTCGACGGCGGCGTCCGCGGCGACGGTGGCGCGCGAGGACGATCGCGAGCGCCGTGATGCCGTGCGTCGCGCGGTGGAGGCGGGCGACGTCCTGCCGCTGTCGCAGATCCTGCCGAGATTGCGCGGCCGGATCGCCGGCGACGTGATGGGAATCGATGTCGACCGCCAGCGTGGCCGCTGGCGGTATGAGTTTCGGGTGATCGGCCGTGATGGCCGCGTGCGCGAGGTCTATGTCGATGCGCGCAGCGGCGAGATCGAGCGGATCGAGGAAAAATAGATGCGTGTGCTGCTGGTCGAGGACGATCCGCGGCTGTCGTCCGACCTGGCGCGGACGCTGCAGGCGGCGGGCTATCTGGTCGAAACGTCCGACAACGGCGAGCAGGCCTGGTTTCTCGGCGACACGGAGGATTATGGCGCCGTGATCCTCGATCTCGGCCTCCCCGGCATGGACGGCCTGTCGGTGCTGAAGCGCTGGCGCGGCGCGGCGCGGCATATGCCGGTGCTGATCCTGACGGCGCGCGCGAGCTGGGCCGAGCGGGTCGACGGCATCGATGCCGGCGCCGACGATTATCTGCCGAAGCCGTTTCGCAACGAGGAGCTGCTGGCGCGGCTGCGCGCGATCATCAGGCGCTCCGCCGGCCATGCCGCTCCGGTGCTTTCGTCGGGCGACCTGATGCTCGACGAGCGCCAGATGAAGGTCAGCCTGTCCGGCGTGCCGGTGACGCTGTCGCAGCTCGAATACCGGCTGATCGCCTATCTGCTGCGGCAGAGCGGCCGCGTCGTGCCGCAGCATGAGCTGGAGGAGAACGTCTACGGTCTCGGCCACGAGCACGACTCCAACGCGCTCGAGGTGCTGATCCGGCGCGTGCGCAAGAAGCTCGGCGCCGACATCATCGAGACCCGCCGCGGCTTCGGCTACATGATCCCGGAGACGACGGAATGAGGCTCGGCTCGCTGCGGCTGCGGCTGGTGGCGGCGGGCACCATCGCGCTGCTGGTCGCGCTCGGCGTCGCCGGCTTCGGCATGGTCGTGCTGTTCAAGCGCCACGTCGCGCGCACGCTCGCCTCCGATCTCGACATCCACCTGCGCCAATTGCTGAACGGCCTCGAGGTCGATGCGGAAGGGCGCATCGTGGTGGCGCGGCCGCCGGCCGATCCGCGCTTCGTGGTCCCGCTGTCGGGGCTGTACTGGCAGATCTCGGACGATCATGGCCAGTTGCTGCGCTCGCGCTCGCTGTGGGACACCATCCTGCCGCTGCCGATCGACGAGCCCGGACCGAGCGACGTGCATCAGCATGAGCTCGCCGGGCCGGATGGCGAACACGTGCTGGTCGCCGAGCGCGGCATCCTGATGAATCCGGAAAGCCAGACCCGCGTGCGCGCGGCCGTGGCCTACGACCTCGACGGCGCCACCAGCGCGGTGCGGACCTTCGCCAAGGATCTCTCGATCGCGCTCGCCGTGCTGGCCGTCATCCTCGCCGTCGGCACCTCGGTTCAGGTCACGCTCGGCCTGCGTCCGCTCGGCGTGCTGCGCCGTGGCGTCGCCGAGATCCGCAGCGGCCGGCGCCAGCATCTTCCCGTGGACGTGCCGACCGAGGTGGCGCCGCTGGTCGAGGAGGTCAACGCGCTGCTCGATGCGCAGAGCCGCGAGATCATGCGCTCGCGCAGCCGTGCGGCCGATCTCGCCCACGGCTTCAAGACGCCGCTCGCCGCACTCGCGGCCGACGCCGCGCGCTTGAAGGAGCTCGGCCAGATCGAGCTGGCGCGCAATGTCGAGGATGTCGCCGAGGCGATGAGCCGGCAGGTCGATCGCGAGCTGGCGCTGGCGCGGCTGCGCGGCAAGGCTCGCGGCGGGCCGGAGGCCGCAACCGAGCTGGCGCCGCTGGTGAATGCGCTGCTCGGGACGCTCGGCCGCACGCCGGCGGCCGCCCATGTCAGCTTCGATGGCGAGGTGCCTCCAAGCCTGCGCGTCGGCATGGACCGCACGGATCTCGCCGAGGTGCTCGGCAATCTCCTGGAGAACGCCGCGCGTCATGCGGCGAGCACGGTTCGCATCGTCGCCAGTGCGACCCCTCTGATCGTCACTGTCGAGGACGACGGTCCGGGCATTCCGGACGCGAAGATCGGCCGCGTGCTCGAGCGCGGCGGCCGCCTCGATGAGCAGGGGCCGGGCAGCGGGCTGGGGCTCGCGATCGTGCAGGACGTGCTCGAAGCCTATGGCTGGCGGCTGCACATCGGACGTTCCCAGCTCGGCGGCGCCAGGATCACGATCGCGCCGGCCATCGTCTCGGCGCTCCGCTGGTCGCAGCCCGCGACGTCGCAGGCCACCCCGGCGCCGTCCATTCTGACAGCAGGCTGACATCCCGCGTCAGCGGCGCGACGCCCCCGGTCGGCTATTTCCTCCGGTCCTACCACCCCCGCGCTCCGGCCTGCCGGCAGCGGGGCCCAATGGCCGAAGGAAGCTGATCATGCGTATTCGAAACTCCGCCAAGACGTATGGCTCCGTCGCGATCGCACTGCACTGGATCGTCGCCGTGCTGGTGCCGGCGGCCTGGATTTCAGGCCATCTCGGCGACGTGCTGCCACGTCCCGCTCATGACATGGGCCTGTTCATGCACGTCTCGCTCGGGCTGTCGATGCTCGGCTTCGCGCTGGCGCGCCTGGCCTGGCGCCTGGCCGATCCGCCGCCGGTGCCTGAAGCGACCAAATTCGGCGCGTGGACCGTTCATGTCGGCGAGATCACGCATCTGCTGATCTACGGCATCATGTTCGCCATTCCGGTGCTTGGCATCGTCACCCAGTTTGCCCGCGGCTACGGCTTGCCGGTGTTCGGCCTGTTCGAGATCGCCTCACCCTGGATCGGCGACCGCGGCTTCGCCCACGACATGAAGGAGATGCACGAGGCGCTGGCCAATGGCCTGATGATCCTGATCGGCCTGCACGCAGGCGCCGCCTTGCTGCACCATTACTGGCTGCACGATCGCACCCTGCGGCGGATGGTGCCGGGACTGCGGTGATCGCGCCTGTCATCCGGGCCTGCTAGAAGGTCTCCGTCGAACACGCCATCGGAGGCCGCCATGCCGGCAACGCCGCACATCGAAAAGCACTTCACCGCGTCGGAGGTCGTCCGCGACGTCGTCATCGGCATGGCCGACGGCCTCACCGTGCCGTTCGCCCTCGCCGCCGGTCTTTCGGCGGCGGTCGCCAGGACCGACGTGATCGTCACGGCCGGCCTCGCCGAGGTCGTCGCCGGCGCGATCGCGATGGGGCTCGGCGGCTATCTCGCCGCCCGCTCCGACGCCGAGCATTATGCCGCCGAGGAGAAGCGGGAGCACGACGAGATCGAGAAGCTCCGCGGTCGCGAGGTCGAGGAGGTCGCGGCGATCTTTCGCGGCTATGGTCTCGAAGGCCAGGCCTTGACCACCGTGGTCGACGCCATCGCGTCCGATCGCAAGCGGTGGGTCGACTTCATGATGCGCTTCGAGCTCGGCCTCGAACGCCCGGATCCGAAGCGCGCGCCGGTCAGCGCGGTGACCATCGGCGGCTCCTACGTGATCGGCGGCTTGATCCCGCTGATCCCCTACATGCTGGCAGCCGACATCTCGTCCGCGCTCCGCATCTCCGTGATCGCCACCGGCATCGCGCTCCTGATCTTCGGCGCCATCAAGGGCCACTTCACCGGCGTCAACAAGATCAAGTCGGCGCTTCAGACCGCCCTCGTCGGCGGCCTCGCCGCCGGCGCCGCGTTCTGGCTGGCGCATCTGTTCGGGTGAGGTGGAGCGGGATTGCGGTCTAGGCCGTTCGGACGAAGGTCACCGGGCCGGTCATGATCCCGTCACCCGAGCTGTAGGGTGGGCAAAGAGGCGTACGCGGCAACGCCGCGTCGCATCGGGCCCACCGCGCGTTTCGAGCGGTGGCGATGGTGGTCACGCGCCGCCCTTGGCGTCGCTTTGCCCACCCTACGGCAGCGTTGTCTGTGACAAAGAGCTTTAGGCTCGCCGAGTTCGAGACTGTTGGTGCTCTGCGGATCTGGACGTCCTGACGACGGCGTTGGGTTGAGACCATGCGTCAGCCTTGAACCAGCATAGCTCACCTCTAGGCCAGAATCTGACGTTCCATCCAATTGGCCGTTGCGGGGAGTTATGGTAGTCGGTTTGGGTGAGCAAGACCCTGACCCCGACCAAAGCAAGAGACCTCGCGATCCGCCTCGCATCTGCTCGCCCTGACGAAGCGCTAAGCGTCGCAAGGGGGATAGAAGCACCTTGGTTCAGATGTCAGGCGTTATCTCACGTCGCACGCCATTGGCCCGATGAAAGGTATAGCCGCCTCCTTGAAGAGGCGATTCTGGCAGCCGACTGTCAGGAGGATATTTTCAATCGTGTAGCCGTCTCGGCATGGCCGATCAGGGCATACCTCGAGCGCGGCAACCTGCCACCCGCCAAAGAACTTCTCACAAAGTATGTCGCTGCCTCCAGCGCCATTGAAAACATGGGGAGTCGTTCAGAGGCGCTGTTTTCCATATTTCAAGCGTCAAAGCCCTTCGACACCGGGTTATGGCGCCCTGTATTTTGGGCTTTGGTGGCAGCAGCGGAGCCTGCTCTTTCCTGGCGTCAGCTTAGAAACCTGAGGGACGCCGTCGCAATGGTTGCCTCCGATCACGATGAATTGGTGCATCAGGTATTTGAGAAGCTTTCTGAACCGAAAAATCTTTCGACCGTGAGACGCTACCTCGGCCAACATACCAGGCAGCAGCCGCGCTCCTATTTCTGACTCATGAGCCGCCGAAGCTAGCTGCGATCGCCTGCTTTCCGTGGAGCAAGAGAGGGTCACCTGACGACGCGGATACCGAAACCCGCCGCGCCTGCGGATCAAGCGCGCGTGGACGTGGCCGCGCCGGCAGACCCTTTCGGATTGGTCAGCCTCATGTCATGATGGCTGATGATGCGCGCGCTTCTCCTCATGACTTCGATCATCGTGCTTGCAACCGCTCCAGCCGCGGCCCAGCGGTTCGATGGCAATGATCCGGTGTGCCTCCAGACATGGGAGTGGGGCGGGTCCAGCACGATCGCGTGCCAGTACAGGTCGTGGGAGGCGTGCAGAGCGGGGGCCGCGGGCCTTTCGGCCATGTGCTTGCCGAACCCCTATGCCCAACGCCCGTCTGAGCCAAGCCGGCGTCGGCCTCCCCGGTAGGCGCTGATTGCGGTCTGACAAGACCCCAAGCTCAACGGAGCAGCCATCGTCGGCGCCGACCAAAAGGTCCGAGATGGGCCAGAAGCCGACATAACCCATGATCCGGACGCTGAGTTGGTTGGCCATGCGGAGGAGAGCGAAAGGAATTTAGTCTCCCGGCATGCACCGCTTTTCGACACAGCTTTGCATTTTTCGCATTGCATCGCATGCATCTCTGGAGGTGCTGTAGAGACCAGGTAAGTCGGTGTATGCGCCGGTGCAGGCGCCTCTATCGGGCACTACTGCGCAGTTTCGTTTCCCCGCATTTTGCCCGGTACCTAGAGCGGCACAGACCTTATACTGGTCAGCCGATGCGTACGCTGGGATCAATAGGCACGCGGAGATTACCGCAAACAAGAGTTTGTTGGACAACTTCGTTCCCCCTAAAATGGTTTACCCATCGGGTAAGCCACGGGCTCAACAACCTCTCGCCCCGTGACTATCAACGCATGCAGTGCTTTGCCTAGCTCCTTGGCAGGCACCGTCTCTACTGTTCCATGCGACGCCCCCAATTCCGTATCCATTCGGGCAGGGCTGATTAGGGTCGGGCTTTAAAACACAATCGTGAGCTTTCGCAGACATGTTCATACAGAACGTCCACGTGGGCCCCTCTGCAAACAGCAAACGCTGGGAATAATTCAATTCCCGGCCGAAAGACGGCAAAACGTTTGTTAAGGTGAGAAATAAAACAGCGGGAACTCTCATCATTTTTTGGTATCCTTTGGAAGACGATTCAGAAAGTAGTCGTGATGAGTAGTTTAAGGTCCGATGCAGAAGAGTAAGTTTTGTAAATATTTGAAGCACGTGGCGTAATCGTTCAAAGGTTGACGTCGCCGATCGAAGGACGTCGATTTCTGCTGGATAAGCGGCGCGCGTAGTCGACTTAATTGCACGTGCAGCCTTCTCCTTTGGGGTTACAGTAACCGCAACTCATTCCAAAACAACACTCGTTGCTGTCGGTGCATGTCTGCCCACGGGTCTTGCTACAAGCCCACTGTAACTTCTTCTTTGCGAAGGACTGAGGAGCGTTGGTCCGCGTGATGACGATTGAAGACGAACTAAATGAGGAGGTTTGTATTGACAGATTTAGCTCGCCCGCCCGCAATGCTGACAGCCCAATGCCTGTAGTCATCGCTACCAGCGTCAAACCCATAATCGCTAGGCCCGCAATCTTCACAAATCCAATAGGCTGTCTCATTGTGTTATGTCCACTCGGCCCACATCAAAAACCGCAGCACTCCGAGATTTGGCGGCCGGATGTTATCCTTGTGATCCTTCAATTAAAAGGCGAAAGTGTTGCCGCGCTAAGAGCTGTTGCAGCGCAAACATCAAGGGATGACATCGGAGCACTGCTCTTCGTGCCAAAAGCCTGCACTTCCTCTCTGCGAGTGCTTCCACGCGGCAATCCTGGAGCCGCGAAACGCGCGCCGCAGCTTCGTGTTGCTCCCGAACGAAGAAGCTAATAATGCCGCTTGTCGAGGCGGACCTCGGCAAACTGCTCGCTCTGGTTCGGCCGGGTGCAAGCGCGGCGCGCGCTGGCAGTGCGCTGAAGAGGTCGCCTACTCTTGCCATCGGAACGCGAATGAGTTGGGCGGGACGTTCCGGCCTCGGTGCCCCGCTCTCATTTGATCGCGTTCACGGCGCCTAGCGCTTGCGTTCCGGGGCCGTGCTCCACTGCTCGGCGCGTTCGGCTACCAAAGGTAAGGTGGAGGTGGCTTCGTTCCCACTGACTTCAGCTTCGGGTCAAAACCGGACGGGGCTTTGTCGCTCGTATGGGTGCTGACGTCCTGCATCAAAATCCTTCTTGAAGCACGGCGCAAATCGGATGCTCGGGGTCAACTCCGGTCGCGGGCTCCCGCTGCTCCTTCGGCCGACCGGTGCAAGGGCAGTTGGACCGGCCACCCCGTCGAACGCGTGCGAGAAGGCGCCCGTCGTCGACCCAAAATTTCTATTTCGCGTTTCCAGAAAATATGCTAGACCATCGCCGTCCCGTGCTCCTCGAGAGGGGCGCTTCGCGATCGTCACGGAACGTTGGGCGCGGGATGCGGTGGCTGCAGGATGCCGCAGCGCGGGGTGACCCGCGCGGACGAACGGCAGCTTGCGGACGCGAAGTCGTGTGGTCCTGGCGCCGCGACGCTGGCGCCAAGCCGTCGGGCGATGATCCCGAGGGCGACGGTGGCTCACAAGCCGGACACCGGGGAGATCGCGTATAAGCGTGAAAACCATCGCGCGGGGAATGCCGGGATGTCTCGGCTGAACCTGTGGTGACTGCCGCCTGCTTTTTTTCTGCAGGCGGGCCATGGGGGCGGCCAGCTCCCGGCATTCCCTGCGCCCTCTGCCTGATCAGGGGGCAACATCGATGACATCCCTCGGGCGCATGGCGCCGCGAGGTCGGTGACGCACGTCTTCAGGCGACACCCGGAGGGGAGGGAGCCCCGTCGCGGGAACCAATTTCCGCAGCCAAGGTTAGCTGGCATGCAGGAGACCCCCCACATGCGCCGTCCGAAAATTCAGCCGTCCCGCAACAAGCTCGACATGGCCGATCAGGCCCAGGTCCGCGTGGTGACCAAGCGGCTGAAGATGTCGCCCGGCGAGTTGGCCGAGATGGTCGAGCGCATCGGCAACTCCATCGCGGCCATCACCAAGGAAGTCGCGCAGCAGCGGGCCGCGAAGGCTTCGGCGCCGGAAGGAGCCGTCATCGCCTCGGTGACGGTGACCGAGACCAAGGCGGAAGTGATCATGCCGGACGAGACGCCGGCGGCAACCTAGCAAGCGGCGGCGCGGATCATCGAGACGCCCGGCAATCGGTCCGGGCATTGGACGAAGGGGGCAAAGGATGGACCAACGCACCGATCACGGTGACGCCCTGACGCAGGCGGCGTTCAACCTGCGCAAGGCCAAGATCAGCGAAGGCCGTCCGTTTCCGCTCGGCGCGACCTGGGACGGTCTCGGCGTCAATTTTGCGATCTTTTCCGCGCATGCGACCAAGGTCGAGCTGTGCCTGTTCGACGACACCGGCGAGACCGAACTCGAGCGCATCGAGCTGCCGGAATACACCGACGAGGTGTGGCACGGCTATCTGCCGACCGCCCGTCCCGGCACGGTGTACGGCTATCGCGTGCACGGACCCTACGAGCCCGACGCCGGCCACCGCTTCAATCCGAACAAGCTCGTCATCGATCCCTATGCCAAGCAGCTCGTCGGCAACCTGCGCTGGGGCCCGGAGCTGTTCGGCTACCAGCTCGATCATGCCGACAAGGATCTGTCGTTCGACGATCGTGACAGTGCGCCCCTGATGCTGAAATGCCGGGTCATCGATCCCGCCTTCACCTGGGGCACCTCACGCAAGCCGGAGATTCCGTGGGAGCGGACGATCTTCTACGAGATGCACGTCAAGGGCTTCACCAAGCTGCATCCGCTGGTGCCCGAGGCCGATCGCGGCACTTTCGCCGGCCTCGCGCATCAGGATATTCCGGCCTATCTGCGCTCCCTCGGCATCACCTCTGCCGAGCTGTTGCCGATCCATGCCTTCATCGACGACAGCTATCTGGTCGAGAAGGGCCTGCGCAACTACTGGGGCTACAATTCGATCGGCTTCTTCGCGCCGGAGCCGCGTTATCTCAAGACGCCCTTCGCGACCGAATTCAAGACCATGGTCAACCAGTTCCACGCCAACGGCATCGAGGTCATCCTCGACGTGGTCTACAACCACACCGCCGAAGGCAACGAGCTCGGGCCGACCCTGTCGTTCAAGGGCATCGACAATGCCAGCTACTACCGGCTGATGCCGGACCAGAAGCGCTACTACATCAACGACACCGGCACCGGCAACACCGTGAACCTGTCGCACCAGCGCGTGCTGCAGCTCGTCGCGGACTCACTTCGCTATTGGGCGACGGAGATGCGGGTCGACGGCTTCCGCTTCGATCTCGCCACCATCCTGGCGCGCGAGCCCTACGGCTTCGACGAAGGCGGCAGCTTCCTCGACGCCTGCCGGCAGGATCCGGTGCTGTCCAGCGTCAAGCTGATCGCCGAGCCCTGGGACATCGGTCCGGGCGGCTATCAGGTCGGCCAGTTTCCGCCGGGCTGGGCGGAGTGGAACGACAAGTTCCGCGACACCGCGCGCGCGTTCTGGAAGGGCGACGGCGGCACGCTGGCCGATTTCGCCAAGCGCATCTCGGGCTCGGGCGATCTGTTCAACAAGCGCGGCCGAAGGCCCTGGGCGAGCGTGAACTTCATCACCGCCCATGACGGCTTCAATCTCAACGACCTCGTCTCCTACAACGAGAAGCACAACGAGGCGAATGGCGAGGACAATCGCGACGGCCACAGCAACAATCATTCCTGGAATTGCGGCGTCGAAGGGCCGACCGAAGACCCCGAGATCACGGCGTTACGCGAGCGCCAAAAGCGCAATCTCCTGGCCACGATGCTGCTGTCGCACGGCACGCCGATGCTGCTGGCGGGCGACGAGTTCGGCCATACCCAGAACGGCAGCAACAATGCCTATGCGCAGGACAACGAGACCACCTGGCTCGACTGGATGGGCATCACGCCGCAGGGCAGGGCGCTGCGCGAGTTCACGCGCAAGCTGATCGCGATGCGCAAGGCCTTCCCGATCCTCTATCGCAGCCGCTTCCTGGTCGGCTCGCACAATGAGGAGCTCGACGTCAAGGATGTGACCTGGCTCGATCCCTCCGGCGAGGAGATGACGACCGAGCAGTGGACTGATGATCATGCGCGCTGTTTCGGCATGCTGCTCGACGGCCGCGCCCAGGAGACCGGCGTCAAGCGGCGCGGCTCGGATGCGACCCTGCTGCTGGTCTACAACGCCCATTACGACGTCGTGAACTTCACATTGCCCTCCGTTCCCGAGGGGCATAACTGGCTGGCGCTGATCGATACCAACCAGCCGGATGCACAGCCGCAGTCGTTTCCGTTCGGCCACGTCTACGCGGTGACCGGGCGATCGCTGCTGGCCCTCGGCCTGTCCTCGGAGCAGCAGCCGATGCGCAGCCTGCGCCACGGCCTCGGCGCGCTGCTGGACATCGCGGAGGCGCCGCTGGGGTAGGGCGGCGACACAGCCCGGCGCCGGCTTGTCGTTCGCGGGATGTCGTGCAAAAGCTGTCCGGGTGAAACGCCCGGACAGAGGTCAAGAAAAGCTCAAATGCGCACCCATTCCATCGCCGCCATTCCCGCCGACGGCATCGGCCCCGAGGTCATCTCCGAAGGCGTCCGCGTGCTCGAGGCACTCGCCAAGCGCGCGGGCGACATCAGCTTCAACGTCAAGACCTTCGACTGGGGCTCGGACTACTACAGGAAGCACGGCGTGATGATGCCGGCCGACGGCCTCGCTGAACTCAAGACGTTCGATGCGATCTATTTCGGCGCGGTCGGCGCGCCCGACGTGCCCGATCACATCACGCTGTGGGGTCTGCGGCTGCCGATCTGCCAGGGGTTTGATCAGTACGCCAATGTGCGCCCGACCAAGATCCTGCCCGGCGTGGCCTCGCCGCTGCGCAATGTCGGCGTCGGCGATCTCGACTGGGTGATCGTGCGCGAGAATTCCGAGGGCGAATATGCCGGCATGGGCGGCCGCGCGCATCGCGGCCTGCCGGAGGAGGTGGGCACCGAGGTCGCGATCTTCACCCGCGTCGGCGTCGTCAGAATCATGCGCTACGCGTTCAAGCTGGCGCAGTCGCGGCCGCGCAAGTTCCTCACCGTCGTCACCAAGTCGAACGCTCAGCGCCATGGCATGGTGATGTGGGACGAGATCGCCGCCGAGGTCGCGCGCGAATTCCCCGACGTGAGCTGGGACAAGATGCTGGTCGATGCGATGACCGTGCGCATGACCCTGCAGCCGAAGAGTCTCGACACCATCGTCGCGACCAACCTTCACGCCGACATCCTCTCCGATCTCGCCGGCGCGCTCGCCGGCAGCCTCGGCGTCGCGCCGACCGGCAACATCGATCCGGAGCGGCGCTTCCCGTCGATGTTCGAGCCGATCCACGGCTCGGCGTTCGACATCACCGGCAAGGGCATCGCCAATCCGGTGGCGACGTTCTGGACCGGCGTGCAGATGCTCGAGCATCTCGGCGAGAGGGACGCGGCCGTGCGATTGATGGCGGCCGTGGAAAAGGTGTGTGCAGCCGGCATCCTGACGCCCGACGTGGGCGGCAAGGCGACGACCAAGGAGGTGACCGACGCCGTCATCGACGCGATCCACGGCTCCAACGTCTGAGGCGTGCCACTCTCTTGCACAGTTTCGGCGTGTTCCGCGTCGCGCTTGCAATGGACGCTGCGGGGCGTATATCAGCGCTTCCGCTGCGTCAGCGCATGCTAATCACATGCATGTCATGGTGACGCGAGACACGGACTTAAGTGGCCTGGGCTTCAGGAGAAAGGACACATCATGCGTCGTCACCGTCGAGCCAAGATCGTCGCGACTGTCGGTCCCGCGAGCAATTCTCCGGAGATGCTGAAAGCGCTGTTCCTCGCCGGTGTAGACACATTTCGTCTCAATTTCAGTCACGGCACGCAGGCCGATCACGCCAGGGTCCATGCCGCGGTCCGCGCCCTCGAGAAGGAGGTGCAGCGGCCAATCGGCATCTTGATGGATCTGCAGGGTCCGAAGATTCGTGTCGGCACGCTGCGCGACAAGAAGATCCAGGTCGAAGCCGGCGAGACGATTCGGTTTGTCCTCAACGGCACCGAGGGCGACAAGACGTCGATTCCGTTGCCGCATCCGGAGATCTTTGCGGCGGTCGCGCCCGGTCACGATCTTCTGATCGATGACGGCCGCGTGCGGGTGCGCGTCATGGGCCTCGGCGACGACTGGATCGAAGCCAAGGTGATCGTCGGCGGCGCGATCTCCAATCACAAGGGCGTCAATCTGCCGGGCACGATTCTGGAGCTGTCGCCGCTGACGGCCAAGGACCGCTCCGATCTTGCCTTTGGGCTCGACCTCGGCGTCGACTGGGTGGCGCTGTCGTTCGTGCAGAAGCCGTCCGACGTGCTGGAGGCGAGGGGCCTGATCAATGGCCGCGCCGGCATCATGTCCAAGATCGAGAAGCCGGCGGCGCTGGAGCGCATCGACGACATCATCCAGCTGTCGGACGCGATCATGGTCGCGCGCGGCGATCTCGGCGTCGAGATTCCCAACGAGGACGTGCCGGGCAAGCAGAAGGAGCTGGTGCGCGCCTGCCGGCTCGCGGTGAAGCCGGTGATCGTCGCGACGCAGATGCTGGATTCGATGGTCGCGACGCCGACGCCGACCCGCGCCGAGGTCTCCGACGTCGCGACCGCGATCTATGACGGCGCCGACGCGGTGATGCTGTCGGCGGAATCGGCCAGCGGGCAATACCCGCGCGAGGCGGTCGCGATGATGGACAGCATCATCAAGGCAACCGAGGGCCACAAGATGTACCGCTCCATCGTCGAGGCGACGCAGCCGGGCGAGGAGCAGACCGCACCGCATGCGGTGGCGACCGCCGCGGCCGACCTGGCGTCGGCGATCCACGCCAGGGCGATCGTGGCCTATACGTCGAGCGGAACTTCGGCCTCCCGCGTTGCGCGGAAGCGGCCGAGCCTGCCGATTCTGGCGATCACACCGAACGAGGACACCTCGCGGCGCATGTGCCTGTTGTGGGGCGCGCACAGCGTGCTGTCGCAGGACGTGCAGAACTACGAGGAAATGGTCGAGCGCGCGACCTTCTTTGCCATGCAGGAGGAGTTCGCGGAAGCCGGCGACCTGCTCGTCGTCGTCGCCGGCATCCCGTTCGCGCAGGCCGGCACCACCAACAATCTGCGCGTCGTCACTATGCCGAGATAGGAGGCCGATTTTCCCTGTTCGCGCCGCCCGCCTGTCGCCTGATTGTCGCACCGCGCTGGTATCGCGGGGCAGTGACGAAGGGCGTCGCGAGTCGTCGCACGAGCGGTGTCCGGTCGCGGTCCGGCGGGATGGGTTCTGCCGGTGCGGCCGTTCGTCATCGCAGTGTCATCAGGGGCTGTTAGGTGGGCGCGCATGGGACTTGAGACTGCTGGTGAAGAAAGCCCGGCTCGGCGCTTTCGGACGTTGTTCATCTCGGACGTTCATCTCGGAGCCCGCGGCTCGCAGGCCAATCTCCTGGTCGATTTCCTGCGGCACCATGATGCCGATACGATCTATCTGGTCGGCGACATCATCGACGGCTGGGCGCTCAAATCGAGCTGGCATTGGCCGCAGTCGCATAACGACCTGGTGCAGAAGATGCTGCGCAAGGCGCGCAAGGGCGCCAAGGTCGTTTACGTCCCCGGCAATCACGACGAGTTCCTGCGCGGCTACTACGGCACGCATTTCGGCGGCATCGACGTCGTCGAGAACATCGTGCACACCGGCACCGACGGCAAACGCTATCTCGTCATTCACGGCGACATTTTCGATCTGGTCGTGCAGAACGCGCGCTGGCTCGCCCATCTCGGCGACAAGGCCTATGATTTTGCGATCCAGATGAACCGGCTGGTCAACTTCTTCCGCCGCATGTTCGGCGTGCCCTATTGGTCGCTGTCGCAATGGGCCAAGCAGAAGGTCAAGAACGCGGTGAACTATATCGGCGCGTTCGAGACGGCACTGGCCTCCGAGGCGCGCCGGCATGGCGCTGACGGCGTGATCTGCGGCCACATCCATTGCGCCGTCATCCGCGACCAGGACGGCATCCGCTACATGAATTGCGGCGACTGGGTCGAAAGCTGCACGGCGCTGGTCGAGCACGAGGACGGCCGCTTCGAGATCCTCACCTGGACCGATCCGCAGCGGCAGCCGGCGCCGGTTCCGCAGCTGGCCGCCCGCGCCGCCTGACACCGGCTCCCTTGCCTCTCGGCAATCGGGCGCGGTAAAATCGGGGCATGACAGCTCATTCCCCGATCCTGCCCGTGACCGCCGCCGACATCGATGCGGCGGCACGCGTCCTTGCGCCCGTGGCCGTGCGGACCCCGCTGCTGCCGGCTCCCGTGCTCAGCGAGCGCTTCAAAGCGAACGTTTTCGTGAAGCCGGAGGTGCTGCAGCGGACCGGCTCGTTCAAGTTCCGCGGCGCCTACAACAAGCTGGCGTCGATCCCGCAAGCAGCGCGCGGCAACGGCGTCGTCGCATTCTCCTCCGGCAATCATGCGCAGGGCGTCGCCCATGCCGCCACATTGCTGGGCATGGACGCCACGATCGTGATGCCCTCGGATGCGCCGGCGGCCAAGCGCGAGCGCACCAAGGCGTTCGGCGCCGACGTCGTGCTCTATGATCGCGACCGCGAGGACCGCGAAGCGATCGCGCGCGACATCGCTGCAAAGCGCGGCTCGACGGTGGTGCCGCCCTATGACGATCCCTTCGTCATCGCAGGGCAGGGCACCGTCGGCCGCGAGATCGCCGACGACCTTGCTGCGCTCGGCCTGTCGCCGGATCTGGTGATTGTGCCTGCTTCCGGCGGCGGGCTGCTTGCCGGCGTCTCGACCGCGGTGAAGGCGCAGTTTCCGAGCACCCGGATGGTCGTGGCTGAGCCCAAGGGCTTCGACGACCATGCGCGCTCGCTGCGGGCCGGCCACCGCGAGGCCCACGATGCAAAGGGCCGAACCATCTGCGACGCGCTGATGGCGGCGATTCCCGGCGAGATCACCTTCGCGATCAACAGCCAACTTCTGTCGGCTGCGGTCGAGGCCTCGGATGAGGAGGTGGGGCGGGCGGTCGGCTTTGCCTTCCGGGAGCTGAAGCTCGTGGTCGAGCCCGGCGGGTCGGTCGGGCTCGCGGCATTGCTGGCCGGCCGGCTGGACGCGGCGGGCAAGACTGTGGTGATCGTGCTCTCCGGCGGCAATGTCGACGCTGAGCTCTACGCCCGGCTGATTGCCTGACGATCAAGCCTCAGCGAAAGCCGAGGCCGCCTCTTGCCGATCCTCCACCACCCATCCGCAGTCCGGACTGCGCGACGTGCGGCGCGCCCCGCGTCAGGCCGCCCTGCATCCCGCCTTGACCCCGCGCCATCGACGGATGCGACGCGTTGATGTTCGGCTTGAACGGTCCGGAATTGCCGGGGAAGGGACGCCGGACCTCGCGGGTGTCGAATGGCCGACCAGGACTGCGCTTCAGTGGGTCGCGCTGGATTTTCGTAGTCACGGGCGGATTTGCCGGCGGCATGATCCTGTCGCGCAATTTCGTCTGAGAGATCGGCCCGGGATCGACGACCTTGTTGGGAATCGCGTTGTTGACGGCATTGCCTTTCGTGACGACCGTGGGCGGCAGCGGCCCGCGCGGCGGCATGGTGGTGGTCGGCAGCTTCGGCTGCGGGATCTGGGCGCCCGGATTGAACGGTCGCGCGATCGGCGCCAGTTGCGGTGGCATGATGAGGCGGCTCGGTTGCAGCACGGGGATGGGCCGCGGCTGTCCCTGCAGCCGCAGCGCGACCGGCGCATATGGACTGTCGGCATAGGATTCACGGAAGCTCCGATAGGCGGCCGGCGAATTCGCCAGTACGGCCTCGTGCCACGCCGCGGCCTGCACGAGGCCGGCGAGCAGGGCGCGGATGCGGTCGGCGAGCGGATCGCGCGGATACATCGCGATGAACTCGCGATAATATTGCGGACGGTTCTCCGACAGCACGTAGTCATAGGCCTGCCGCACGGACCGGCTGGGCAGGTTGGCCGCCATCTGGATCACCGGCGCATTCTCGGCAGGGCGCGCGGCCGCGACCAGCGTATCCCCGAAGAAGGTGAAATCGCCGGTGAGCGAAGAGCTTTCCCACGGCGTCTGCCGGCCGTCGGTGGTCTGGTTGACCTGCAGACGGATGCGCTTGAACAATTGCTCGATCGGCAGGTTCGGCTGTCGCGCGAGGTTGAGGAAGGCCTGCGCATAAGGGCTGTGCTCGCCGCGGCCGTCGAGCGCCTCCGCGCCGGGCGAGGTCGAGTATCCGAGGATGGAGCCGTTCGGCGCGTCGACGATGGCAAGTCCGCGTCCGGCATCGTTGATGGCAGGGAATGGATTGTTGCGGCAGGCGTCCAGTACGACGATCCGCATGCGGCTCGGGATGGCGTCGAGCGTCGCCATCAGATCCACCAGCCGGATGGTCCCCGTCGTCAGGTCGGAGGGCGCCGAGATGCGGGCATCGATCGGGATCAGATAGTTCTCGCCCGCGAGCTGAACCCCATGGCCGGCGTAGTAGACCATTGCCACGGTATTCGGGCCGTGTGCTGCCACCCGGCTCGAAAAATCCTCCACGACCTTGAGCATCTCGTTCTGCGTCAGGTCGGTCGCCGTGATCACCTCGAAGCCGGCCGAGTTCAACAGCTTGGCAACAGCATGGGCGTCGTTGTCCGGGTTCTCCAGCGGCGGCGCGTTCTGATAGCTCGCATTGCCGATCACGAGCGCGACGCGTGGCTCGGCTCCTTGAGGGATCGCGGCGAGCGTGTTGCTCTCCCTTGCCGGTGAGGGAGCTGCCAGCGCGCGCGGTGGCGTGTGAAGGGTGTCGAGCTCACTGCCGGCGGCGAACGCCGAGCCCGGGCCGACCCAGGCCATCAGGCCCAGCAGCGCGGACATGAGCAGGGATTTCCAGGCGGACGTTACAGCGCGAAATTTCGGAACGGACACGGCGTTCTCCTCAAGCATGCGCAAAGCGAATGGCTTGAGAAGCAGGCTACGCAGATCACGCAGTGGCGTACGTGATCCGCGTCACCCATCAACGCGGCACCCTTGGTGCTCAGTGATCGAGGTTCAACAGGAGGTGGCCGAGATGCTCTCGGCCTACGAGAAGAATGCGATCTTCTCAGGCTGGGTCATGCGACGGATCGGTGCCAGCGAGTCATTGGCGGGCGCCTGTGGCCGCTGCAGAAGGCCGTTCGACAGGAGTGTCGATCCCAGCGACGGCTCGTAGGCAGGCTTGGGCATCGCGGATGCGCTGGTGCTGTGAGCCGCGGCAGCGGTCGGGCGGACCTGCTGGCTCGGCGCAACGTCGGCCTGCGGGGCCGCTGCGGGAGATTGAGCTGCGACCGCAGCCGCCACGGCGGCCAGGGTCTCGATGGTGATCGCCTCCGGAAGCGGTGGCGATACGGGCGCGCTGGGGATTGGCGCCGGGACTGGAGGCGATGCCATGCGCGGGGCCGCCGTGGGCGGGGCCGGCATCGGAGGGGCAGACATCGACGGGGCAGACACCGGCGGGGCAGACACCGGCGGGGCAGGCATCGTGGGCGCAGCCGGAGCCGGCGCCGCCGTGGCAACCGGGGCTTCTGCCGTGGTCAGCACGAGATCCGGCTCCGACGGCGCTGTCTCGCTGAAGCTCGCGACGATGTCGTCGTCGACCGAGGTCGGCTCCTCAATGTCGAAGCCGAGCGTCCTGACCCGGCTGAACTCCTCGTCGTCGATCGGGTCGAGGACACCCATCTCCGCCGCGACCAATTCCAGAATAGCTTCGTCTTCGGCTTCTGCGGCGGCGGCGTCATCCAGGGCCGCCGCGGCGTGCTGCTCGATCTCGAGCAGGGCTTCGTCCACCGACGGCTCCGTCGCAGCTTCCGGGGGCTGCACCACTGCCGCAGTTTCGGCGTCAACGATCCTGGCGTCGACTGCTGCGGCCGCCACGATCACAGCGTCATCAGCCGAGGAGGTCTCAACCACTTCCATCGCGGCCACCGCCGCAACGAGCGGAATGGCGATCTCGAGCGCTGCCTGGGACGCCTCGCTCTGTTCCGGTGCAGGCTCCGGCTCCGAGACCACCATCTCGGCGGACGGACTTGATGCGACATCAGGCGCTGGCGAAGCGGCGGCCTCGGCCGCCGGACTGATCTCGTCGGCCGCAGGCGGAACGCTCGCTTTCTCCGCCTCGAGCTCCTTCAGCCGCGTCTTGATGATCTCGAACGCCGCAAGCAGCGCGACCTTGGGGTCGGCGCTCGCAAGCTGATCGCAGGCGGCCTCGATCGATGTCACCTGCGAATCGATCAGGTCACAGATCCGGGAATCGGCGCCGATCTCGCGCCAGCGCCAGGAAATCTCCTTGATGATTCGGATGCCCTTGCGCACCGGCGCCAGGTTCTGCTCGAGGGCCATGCGGTCGACCGCAGAGGCGGCGGCCAATGCGGCGTCTTCGACCGTGGCGCGGATCGCGGCGAGCGCTTCGGGCAGCGCCTTGCTGTCCGCCTGCTCGAATTCCTGCTGCTGCTGACGCTGCGAGGCAAGAGCGTGCTCGATGCGGGCGACGGCGTCGAGCACCATGCTGGTGTCAGCATTGCGGTTGCGCTTGGCATATTCACCGAGGAACCAGCGGCCTCGGGACGTCTCCATGAAGGCGTCGCGGATCGCCTCGTAATCGGCCTCGTTCGGCTGAGCCGCACGGGCGGATATCGGCGAGAGGGCGAAGACTTCATCGACCATGGCAAACCTATCGCGCACATTGCTGCGCGTTGGCATAACGATCACCATGATATTGATCGAATCGCAATTGAATTGATGCCACTGTCCCGACAAATCTCCACCACATCGCCGGTATTGTCGCGCCGATTCGCGGACAGGTTGGGGCTGTTCTATGGCGCGGTGTTCATGCTGTCGGGCACGCATCTGCCGTTCTTTCCCGTATGGCTACGGGCGATCGGGCTGGATGCCGCATGGATTGGCGTCATCATTGCGGTTCCCGCCGTAACCCGCTTCACCGTCCTGCCGCTGATCACTGCGGTCGCCGAGCGCCGGCAGGCCCTGCGCACCGCGATGGGGCTGGCCACCTTCGCAACGGCATCGGGCTTTGTGGTTCTTGCCTTCCAGCGCGAACCCTGGCTGGTATTCCTGGTCTACGTGGCGACCTGCTGCCTATGGACACCCGTTGTCCCGCTGACGGACGCCTATGCGCTTCGTGGCGTGATGAGCTATGGCCTGAACTACGGTCGCCTGCGGCTGTGGGGATCGGCGGCCTTCATCGCTGGAACGCTGCTGTGCGGCGGGCTGGCCGATCTCGCGCCGTCGTCCGAGCTGATCTGGATCATCGTCTCGGTTGCGCTGTGCGGTGCGGCAAGCAGCCTGCTGCTGCAGGCGCTGCCGCCCTTGCCGCAAGGCGCCGGCCCGTCCCGGGACGGCCGCAGTCTGCTGGGCAATCCGAGCTTCCTCTGCATCATCGCAGCTTCGGCGCTGATTCAGGCCAGCCATGCGGCCTACTACACGTTCTCCGCCATCGAGTGGAAGGCGCAGGGCTTCAGCGGGCTGACCATCGCTTGGCTCTGGACCATGGGCGTGCTCGCCGAGATCGTCGTGTTTGCCCTGTCGCCACGGTTCACGCTGGCGCCCGCCAGCCTGGTCATGATCGGTGCGATGGCGGCCGTGCTGCGCTGGAGCCTCACGGCGCAGGAGCCGCATGCGGCGGGGCTCGCGGCGGTCCAGATCAGCCATGGCTTCACTTTCGGGCTGACGCTGGTCGGAACCATGGGGCTGCTGGTGCGCCAGGTGCCGGCGCATCTGACCGCGCGCGGGCAGGGCTATTATGCCGCCGCCAGCGGCGTGGTCGGCTCGGCGGCGTCGGCCCTCTCGGGGCCGGTCTATGCGGCCTATGGCCCCGGCGTCTACTACGTGATGGCTGCGATGGCCGGAGCGGGCGGCGCGCTGATGTGGCTCGCGCGCCGCGGCGTCTCGCTTCAGCCCCACAACGCCTGATCGGGCGGATAGACCAGGCTGTCCTCGTAGTGCAGGCCGTGCTCGCAATCCTCGGCGAGCAGCAGCGGTCCGTCCAGATCGACGAAACGGGCGAACGGCGTCAGCAGCATGGCCGGCGCCATCGACAGCGACGTCGCCACCATGCAGCCGACCATGATGTCGAAGCCGAGCGCGCGCGCGGCATCGGCCATGGCAAGCGCCTCGGTGAGTCCTCCGGTCTTGTCGAGCTTGATGTTGACGGCGTCGTAGCGCCCACGCAGCGCGTCCAGCGAGCTGCGGTCGTGCACGCTCTCGTCGGCGCAGACGGCGAGCGGGCGCGCGATCCTTCCGAGCGCTTCGTCGTTGCCTGCGGGCAGCGGCTGCTCGACCAGCGTGACGCCGGCGGCGGCGCAGGCTGCGAGATTGGATTCCAGGACGGCCTCGGTCCAGGCCTCGTTGGCGTCGACGATCAGTTGTGACTGCGGCGCCGCGGCTCGCACGGCTGCAATCCGCGCCGGATCGCCGTCGCCGCCGAGCTTGATCTTGAGCAGCGGGCGGTGCGCGGCCTTGGCCGCAGCTTTGGCCATCACATCGGGGGTCCCGAGCGAAATCGTGTAGGCCGTGACGCACGGCGCCGGTGCGCGGCGTCCGAGCAGGTCCCAGATGCGCCGGCCGTTTCGTTTGGCTTCGAGGTCGAGCAGCGCGCAATCGAGCGCATTGCGCGCCGCGCCCGGCGGCATCGCCGTCTGCAGGGCGTTGCGGTCGAGACCAGAGGCGATCGCATCGCGCATCGCGAGCAGGGCGCTCAGCGCCGCATCGGGCGTTTCGCCATAACGCGGATAGGGCACGCATTCGCCGTGGCCAACCATCGTCCCGTGTCGCAGCTCCGCGATCACTGTCACGGCTTCGGTCTTGACGCCGCGGCTGATCGTGAAGCTGCCGGCGATCGGCCAGTGGCCGATCCGGGCGTCCAGTATTGGAAAACCGTTGGAAGTCATTTGAAAGTCTGGCGCTTTGTGAACCGGAATGAGGCGCTTGGGACTTGCGCGATGTGACCGACTATGGCTGTTGATAGTGGTCTCCGGCAAGGTGGTAGCGACGCGGTGGGATTTTTCTCGTCAAGGAGCGGACGTCCAAGGCTCCGAGGATGGCCGTCGTGAAGGGCGGCCCTGATCTGCAGCGCAGCGGCGATGGCAACGCGCTGTCGCTGCGCGCGACCGGCGCCTGGACTGCGCCCTTTGCGCCGTCGCTCGAACGGCTCGTCGCCGATGCCGAAAAGCTCGCCGGCAAGAAGATCGATGTCTCCATCGACGTCTCCCAGGTGTCCAAGCTCGACACGTTCGGCGCCTGGCTGATCGAGCGGCTGCGCCGCAGCTTCACGACCGGAACCGTCGAGGTCCGGATCGATGGGCTCTCTGCGAACTACGCCAGCCTGGTCGACGAGGTTCGCCGCGTCAGCACCGCGCCCAATGGCGACGCGACGATGGTGACCATCACCGGCATGCTCGGCCAGATCGGTCTCAGTGTCGCCGGCATCTTCGGCACGGTCGCCGCACTCGTCGACATGCTCGGCGCCGTGATCGTCGCCAGCGGCCGGGTCCTCATTCATCCCCGCAGCTTCCGACTGACCTCGACCATTCATCATCTCGAGCAGGTGTGCTGGCGTGCGGTGCCGATCATCGTGCTGATCACCTTCCTGATCGGCTGCATCATCGCTCAGCAGGGCATCTTCCATTTCCGAAGGTTCGGCGCCGACATCTTCGTCGTCGACATGCTCGGCGTGCTGGTGCTGCGCGAGATCGGCGTGCTGCTTGTGGCGATCATGATCGCCGGCCGGTCGGGCAGCGCCTACACGGCCGAGCTCGGCTCGATGAAGATGCGCGAGGAGATCGACGCGCTGCGCACCATGGGCTTCGATCCGATCGAGGTCCTGATCCTGCCGCGCATGCTGGCGCTGGTGATCGCGCTGCCGATCCTGGCCTTCCTCGGCGACATCGCCGCGCTCTATGGCGGCGGGCTGGTGGCCTGGTTTTATGGCGGCGTCGATCCCGAGGCCTTCCTGCTGCGCCTGCGCGATGCGATCTCGATCGATCATTTCAAGGTTGGCCTGCTCAAGGCGCCGGTGATGGCTGCCGTGATCGGGATCGTCGCCTGCGTCGAAGGACTGGCCGTGCAGGGCAGCGCCGAGTCGCTGGGGCGCCACACCACTTCGTCGGTGGTGAAGGGCATCTTCTTCGTCATCGTGATGGACGGCGTGTTCGCGATCTTCTTCGCCGCGGTCGGGATGTGAGCTGAGATGGTGCAGCAGGTCTCCGATCCCATCATCCGCGTGCGTGACGTCACCGTGCAGTTCGGCAAGACGCGCGTGCTCGACGGGCTCGACCTCGACGTCAAGCGCGGCGAGATCCTGGGCTTCGTCGGTCCCTCTGGCGCGGGCAAGTCGGTGCTGACGCGCACCATCATCGGCCTGGTGCCGAAGCTGTCGGGCAACATCGAGGTGTTCGGCGTCGATCTCGACGCCGCCGATCGTGCCGGCCGCCGCGCCGTCGAGCGGCGCTGGGGCGTGCTGTTCCAACAGGGCGCGTTGTTCTCCTCGCTCACGGTGCGGCAGAACATCCAGTTCCCGGTCCGGGAGTATCTCAAGGTCTCGCAGCGTCTGCTCGACGAGATCATGATCGCAAAGCTCGTGATGGTCGGATTGCGGCCCGATGTTGCTGATCGTTTCCCGAGCGAGCTGTCGGGGGGCATGATCAAGCGGGTCGCGCTGGCACGCGCGCTCGCGCTCGATCCGGAACTGGTGTTCCTCGATGAGCCGACCTCGGGACTCGACCCGATCGGCGCCGGCGATTTCGACGAGCTCGTCCGGACCCTGCAGCGCACTTTGGGACTGACGGTTTTCATGGTAACCCATGATCTCGACAGCCTGTATACGGCGTGCGACCGCATCGCCGTGCTGGGCGACGGCAAGATTATCGCCGCGGGATCGATGGCCGACATGCAGGCCTCGGAACATCCGTGGCTCCGACAGTATTTCCACGGCAAGCGTGCCCGAGCCGTGATGGGGTAGCGCGACGCGCCCCAGGGACGATTTTTGTGAGCGGGAGTGGGGACTGCCGCGACAAAGTTGATGGGGTGGGTGCCGCTGTCCGGCGCCAACCGACAGTGCGCGGAAGCGGGGGCTGGATGACCGCCGTGACGTGCCGGTACCGGAGTTGGTAATGGAAACGCGGGCGAATTACGTCCTGATCGGGTCGTTCACGCTGGCAGTGATTGCCGCGGCGATCGGGTTTGTCCTCTGGTTTCAGAGCCTGCACACGACCAAGCAGCGCAGCCCGCTGCGGGTCGTGTTCGAGGGGCCGGCCGCGGGTCTGCGCAACGGCGGCAGCGTCAACTTCAATGGTATCCGGGTCGGCGAGGTCATTTCGGTCAAGCTCGACAATCCGCGCCGCGTCGTGGCGCTGGCGATGGTCGAGAACAACGCGCCGATCCGCAAGGACACCCTGGTCGGGCTCGAGTTCCAGGGCCTGACCGGCGTCGCCGCGATCTCGCTGAAGGGCGGCGAGGAGGCTGCGCCGCCGCCGCCGCTCGACGAGGATGGCGTGCCGGTGCTGCGTGCCGATCCGACCCGGCTGCAGGACGTGACCGAAGCGATCCGCGCCACCTTGCAGAACATCAACAAGGTCGTCGCCGACAACCAGGACGCCGTAAAGAACTCAATCAAGAATCTCGAGGTGTTCACCCAGTCGCTGGCCCGTAATTCCGAGCGCATCGATGGCGTCATGAGCCGGGTCGACGGCATCATGGGCAAGGCCGATACCCTGATGCTCGGTCTCAACACGCTGGCCGGCGGCAAGGATGGCGGCGAGCTGTTCCTGACGGTGAAGTCGATCCGCGAGCTCGCCGAGGATCTGGACAAGCGCTCCGGCGCGCTGATGGCCGATGGACGGCGTACGCTGTCCGACATCAGCCGCGCCGTGAACAATTTCGACCGCAATCCGACCCGGGTCCTGTTCGGGGCCAGCAACTCCAGCCCGAGCAACGCCCAGGCCTCGCAGCCGGCGCCCGCGCCCTCCGCCAGCGGACGGCGGTGAGGCCTTGGCGAATAGCGAACGGGGAATAGCGAATAGGGTGCGTGAGCTCTCCTGCCGCGCGCCGCTGGTGGCTCCTTGGTCGGTGCGTCGTCGTCTCGTCTGACGGACCGTGACGTCCGAGTCCTGGGCGACCTCGACTGCAGGATGCGCCACCCAGCGCCAGGCCTTCCTGTCCGGTTGAGCGGAAGCGGGGCGGGAACGAGCGAAGCCGGAAAAAGCGTTGCTGGACCTGCAAAAGCAAAACGGAGGCCTCGCGGCCTCCGTTTGTTTTTCGATCGTTGGTCGGCTACTCGCCATTCGCCCCCTTCGTCACGCCAGCCTTCCGGCGGCGTGGGCGAGCAGGGTGTAGACCAGCCCGGTCTCCGAGGTGAGCTGGGCACGCAGCGCCTGCGGATTGCGGTCGTCGCGGGCGACCTCGTCGAGCAGTCGCTCGAACTCGGTGATGTAGCGGTCCACCGTCTGCTTGAAGGTGCGGTCGGCGCGGTACTTGCGGGCGACCTCGTCGAATGCCTTCTGGCCGGCCGGGGTGTAGAGACGCTTGGAGAACGCCTTGGTCTCGCCGCGCTGGTAGCGGTCCCACATCTCTGCCGCGAGATTGCGGTCCATCAGCCGGGCGATGTCGAGCGACAGCGACTCCAGTGGATTGCCCGACTGCTGCGCCGGACCGCGGCCACGCGGAGGCTGCGGCTGGCCGGCGGTGCTGTTGTCGGCCCGGTTGAGCAGGTCGGACAGCCAGTTGTCGCTGCGCTGATCGGCGACCGGACCCATCGGCGGCGCTTCGACCCGGCGTGGCTGCGGCGGCGGGGCCGGCGGCTGCATGCCGAGATCCGGCGGCGGCAGGTTGGCGACGCTGGTCGCAGCCGGCTCGCGCAGGCGCATGTCGGGCCGGCCGCCGACGGCTGCGGCGACGATCGGCTCTTCCTGACGGATCACGGCGGCGGGCGCGGCGACCGCGGCGGGGCGCGACGCGCTGACCACGTCGAGGCCGCGGCCATGATGGGCGACGATCCGGTTGAGCTCGGCCAGCGCCTCGATCTGGTCGACGATGACCTTGCGCATCTGCGCCGTGCTCTCGGCGGCCTCCTGCGGCATCTCCAGCACGCCGCGGCGCAGCTCGTTGCGCGTCGCCTCGAGCTCGCGATGCATCTCGGCGGTCATCTGCTTCATGCTCGACACCAGCGTGGCGAACTTCTCGGCCGACTGCTTGAACATCGCATCGGCTTCCTGCGTGCTCTGCTGGTAGATCTCCTGCATCTGCGACGTGGTGAGGCGGCGCTCCTCCTCGGCGTTGGTGCGGATGGCTTCGAACTGGCGGCTGAGCGCGGTGGAGCCGGCACCCGCCGTTTCCGCCACGACGCGGGCGATGTCGCGGGCGCGCTCCTCGGCGGCCGCCAAGGACTCGTCGAGCAGGGTGGTGAAGCGGGTCAGACGCTGGTCGAGATCGGCCGTGCGCAGATCGATGGTGGTGACCAGCGATTCCAGCGTGGTCTTGCGATCCGAGATCGAGACGGTCGCATCGCGGTTGCTCTGCTCGACGATCGCCGCCGCCTCGATCAGCGCCTTGCCATGCGCGTCGAACTGGCTGGACAGCGAGTTGAGATCCTCCAGCGCCCGCGACGTCTTGGAGTTGAACACGTTGAGCTGGTCCTCGAGCGTCTGCGTCGCGGTGCCGTTGCGCGCGGTGACGTCGTTCATCGCGGTGACGAAGTCGGCCACCCGGGTGACCAGCGCCCGCTCCAGCGAGTTGAGGTTGTCGTGGGCGCCGGTCAGGACCTCCTGCAGCAGGATGTTGCCCTCGCGCAGACGTTCGAACAGGGCAACCGTGTCGGTGCGCAGGATCTTGCTCGTCTCCTGCATCTCGGTGACCGCGGCCACCGAGACCTGGCGCGACTGCTCGATCGCCGCGCGCGAGGCCTGCTCCAGCTCCTTGAGCGACTTGGTGATCGCGGTGGTCGCAAGCTCGCCCGCCGAGGTGATGGTGCGGGCGACCTCGGAGCCGTTGCCATTGACGCTCTGGGCGAAGTTCTGGCCGCGCACCTCGATCGCCTTCAGCGCGTCGGTGGTGACGCGATCGATCTCGATCGTGAGCTGGTTGGTCTTCGAGTTGAGCGCCTCGACCAGGGTGCCGCGCTTGCCGTCGAGCATCTGCGACAGCCGCTCGCTCTGCTGCTGCACATAGGTGACGATCTCGTCGGTCTTGCCGGTCATGGCCGAGCCGAACGAGTTGCCGGCGGCGAGCACCGAGCGCTCGATCTCGGTCGAGGTCGACTTGACCCGCGTGGAGACCTCGTTGGAGGCGGCGACGAGCGCGCTCTGCGCATTGAGCGCGCTGCTCTGGATCGCGTCGGTGGTGTTCGCCGCGACGGAATTGATGACGCGCTCGATCTCCGACGACATCGCCTTGAGCTGGCCCGCGGTGTCGGTGGAGGTGGCCGTCAGCAGGTTCTGCGCCTCGCGCGCGCCGCCGACGATCACCGCGACCGTCTCGGTCGTGGTCGTCGTCAGCACCGCCTGGGCTTCGCGTGCGCTGCCGACCAGGGTGGCCGCGGTGTCGGCCGACGTGGCGGTCAGCGACATCTGCGCCTGGCGCGCGCTGTTGAGGATCGAGGTCGCGGTATCGGCGCCGACGGACGACAGCGTCCGCTCGACGTCGACGGCCAGCGACTTGACGTGCTCGGTTGCTTCCGTCGAGGCGGTGACGAGCTTCGACTGGACGTCGCGGGCGCTGTCGACGATCGCCGCGGCCGTGCTGGTCCCGACCGCCGCGAGCGTGCGCTCGACGTCGGCCGCCAGCGACTTGACGTGATTGGCCGCTTCGGACGAAGCGCTGATCAGCGTGTTCTGCGCTTCCCGGGCGCCGCCGGTGATCGTTTCCGCGGTGGTCGTCCCCGCGATCGACAGCGAGCGCTGGACGTCGACGGTCAGCGCCTTGACCTGTTCGGCCGCTTCGCTCGATGCCGTGAGCAGGGCATGCTGGGCATCGCGAGCGCCCGCCGTGATGGCTTCGGCGGTTTCCGTCCCGGCACTGGTCAGCGAGCGCTGCACGTCGGCTGCGAGCGACTTCACGTGGTCGGCCGCGTTGGAGGAGGCGGACACCAGCGTGTTCTGGACCTCGCGCGCACCGGCGAGGATCGAGGCTGCCGTGGCCGAGCCGGCGGCCGTCAGCGCCTGCTCGACGTCGACGGCGAGCGACTTGACGTGGGTGGCGGCATCGGAGGAGGCGGACACCAGCGTGTTCTGGGCCTCGCGCGCACCGGCGAGGATCGAGGCTGCGGTGGTCGAGCCTGCCGCCGTGAGCGTACGCTCGACGTCGGCCGACAGCGACTTGATCTGCTCGGCGGTCTCGCCGGAGGCCGCGACCAGCGCGGCCTGGGCCTCGCGCGCACTGGTCAGCACGGCTTCGGCCGCGCCGCTGCCTGCGTTCGACAGGGAGCGCTCGACCTCGGCGGACGTGTTCTTCAGCTGCGAGCCGACGTCGGTCGAGACGTTGAGCAGCGCCTGCTGTGCCGAGCGGGCCCCGGTCTGGATGGTCTCGCTGGTGTTGACCACGAGGTTGGTCAGCGCCCGCTCCGCATCTTCCACATGCGACTTGATGCTGGCGGACAGCAGCTCGGCGCGGGTCATCAGTTCGTCGCTCGCCTGGCGGCCGCTGCTCTCGATGCGGCCGGCCACGGCCTCGACGCGCGAGCCGAGCAGGTCTTCGAACTGCGAGACGCGCTGGTCGATGTCCTTGGCGATCGAGCCGACGCGGGTCTCGATGCCCTGATGGATGTCCTGGAAGCGTGCGGTGACGGCTTCGGTCAGCTCGTAGCTGCGGCCGTCGATGATGTTCGACAGGCTGTGGATGCGCTGATCGATCGCTTCGAGCGCCTTGTCGGTGCCGTCGGTCAGCGAGGAGGTGAGAATGTTGAGGCGGGAATCGATCGACTGGATCGCCTGCGCCGAACCGTCGGTCAGCGAGGTCGTCAGAACGGTGAGCCGGGAGTCGATCGCGTGCAGCACCTGTGCCGCGCCGTCGGTCAGCGAATTCGACAGCGTGCCGAGACGGCCCTCGATCGTCGACGTGACGGAGGTCGCGCGGGTGTCGAAGTTCTCCTCGAGCGACTTGAGGCGGCCCTCGACGCTATCGTCGAAGGTCTTGATCTTTGCATCGAGCGAGGTGTCGAGGGTGGTGATGCGGGCCTGCAGATTGGTCTCGAACTGGTTCAGCCGCTGGTCCAGCGTCGCCGTGATCTCGCCGCTGTTGGACGACAGCCGCGTATCGAACGTGTCGACATAGGACTTGAGATTGTCAGAGATTTCCTGGGTCCGCTGGCCCATGCGCTCGACGATCTCGCCGCCATAGGTCTTCACCGTGCGGTCGAACTCGGTGATGTGCCGGGTGATCAGCGCGCCCAGCGTCGAGCTGTCGCGCGCGAAGCGCTCAGCGAGCTCGGTGCCCTGGTTCTTGACCAGTTCGTCGAAGGCACTGATCTGGATCGACAGCGTGTCGTGGGTGCTCTCGGTCTGGCTGACGACCTTGGCGACCAGCGAATTGACGGTCGCATCGAGCGACTCGCTTGCTTTCTCGCCCGACGTGACGATGTGGCCGGACATGCGCTGGCTCGCCTCGTCGATCTTGGTGACGAGATCGCCGCTGCGCAGCTCGAGCTCCAGCAGGAGGGACTCGCCGGATGCCTTGAGCTGGTCGTGGAGCTGCTCGGTGCGCACCGAAATGCCGTCGACGATGGCCGCCGTGCGCTGCTCGAACTCGCCGGTGATGCGGTCGATGCGCTCGTTGAGCATCTCGTGGACTCGGTCCGACAGGTCGGCGAACTCGTCGTGGACGTGGCCGGTCTTGAAATTGAGGCTGGTGGTGAGCCGCTCCGAGGCGTCGAGCACGGCGCGGGTGGTCTCGGCGCTGGCCTCTTCGAGCCGGTCGAGCAGATCGCCACCGCGCTCGCCGAGCGCGAGGATCATGTTGTCGCCGGCGTTGCCGAGCGCGGCCGTGATGTGGGCGCCGCGCTCTTCCAGCGCGCCGGTGATGCTCTTGGCGACCTCGTCGACCCGCGAGGCGATGGCGTCCGAGATCAGCGCGATGTCGTGGCGAAGGTCGATCTGGACGCCCGAGATGGCGCTGCGGACCTGCTCGGCCTGGCCGACGAGGTTGTCGCGCTGGTGGGCGATGTCCTGCAGCAGGGCGCGGATGCGGACCTCGTTGTCGCTGTAGGCGCGCTCGAGGGCCGCGACCTCGTTGGCGACCAGCATCTCGAGCTCGCCCGCGCGCGCGATCGCGCGCTCGACGCCGTCGCCCATCGCCGCGACCTCGCGGCGGATGGCCTGGCCGACGGTCACGATCGAATCGCTGACGGCGCCCTCCGGCTCGGAGAAGCGGATCGCCACCTGCGCCATCGACTGCGCGATCATGCGCAGCTCCTGGCCGCGCCAGGCGAGGCTCGCGAGGAAATAGAACAGCAGAACGGGTGCGAAGAACACCGCGGCGAGGCCGGCGAGCACCAGCACGCCGCCGCTCTGGCCGATCAAGGCCTGCAAGGCGGGCAGGAAACCGATGGTCAGCAGCACGCAGCCGACGATCCAGATGCCTGCAAAGGCGGTTGCCAGCGTGTAGACGCCGCGCGACGGGCGGCCCTTCTGGATCGCCTGCAGCAACTGGCCGATGGTTTCGCGGTCGTCATTGGCCGGACGGCGCGCGGCGAGCGGCGGCGGCTCGATCTCGTCAAGGCTGCTGCGATCGATGCCCGGACGGGAGTCGAACGAATCCAGGCTCGACACGCCGTTCGGCATGACCGGCGGGGCTCCGTCAGCGTGGACCGAGCTCTGCGAGTCCGTGGGCGCGGACGAATCGCTGATGTTCAAAGCCTCCTGAATGGCGGACAGCGCAACTTCAGTCGGGTCTTTGACCTTTTTCGGAGTGTTCGCCATGTTGAGTCCGAGCCCTCGTCTTAATTTCGATCCGGCGAGCCGCGTACGAGTGCCCTCTCGCAACGCTCGAACCGGACGTCATCCCTCGCAGGCACCAGGGGTGGCAAATTCCGCCAGGTGACCCACTCCATCCGGGCATCATCCTATTGGCTGTGCCTGTTGAAAGAAATGGCCGTGGTTAAGAGATTCTTAATCATCGTTAACAGCAGCCGCCGTTAACACTTTAGAAGTTCTGCGAATTCCCGTTTCTGCCGCGATTGGGGCAGAGCCGGGCCCAAATCGCGGCAAACCCGCGGCAATTGGGCCGGTAACAATGCATTAACCATTGTCGTGCTTGGCTTACCACAGGCGCGCGCGGCGCGCCCGCCGGACCGGATTGCCGCCATGATTCCCGACCTTTCACGGATCGAATGGATGCCCTCGCCCCCGCTGGTTCCCGATGACGGGCCGATCAGCCTGGACCTGCTGCGCCGGATGACGCTCGGCGACAGCGCGCTCGAGCGCGAGGTGCTCGCCATGTTCTCCAGCCAGGCCGTCCGCCTGCTGGAGCGGTTGCAGGTGATGCCCGAGGATGCCGCCACCGTCGCCCACACGCTGAAGGGCTCGGCCCGCGCCGTCGGCGCGCTCGACGTTGCCGATGCGGCGGAAGGGCTCGAAGCGGCGCTGCGGGCGGGCGATCCGGCCGATGCGCTGGCCTGGCTCGGCACGGCGATCGCGCAGGCCCGCGCGGCGATTTCGGAGATGCTCGGCGCGGCCTGAGCGGCCGGCGGCAGCACTAGCGCGGAGCGGAGCGGTCCGTTATAGGACAGCCCGACCTCATTTCCTGCGCAGCACGAGCACACATGGCCAAGATCACCTTTGTCGACCATACCGGCGAATCCCGAACCGTTGAGATCGAGAACGGCGCGACCGTGATGGAAGCGGCGATCCGCAATGCCATTCCCGGCATCGAGGCCGAATGTGGCGGCGCCTGCGCCTGCGCGACCTGCCATGTCTATGTCGACGAAGCCTGGCGCGAGAAGGTCGGCCCGCCGACCCCGATGGAAGAGGACATGCTCGATTTCGGCTACGATGTCCGGCCGAATTCCCGTCTTTCCTGCCAGATCAAGGTCTCCGACGAGCTCGACGGCCTCGTCGTCTCCACCCCCGAGCGTCAGGCCTGACCGTTCGCCTCGCGCCCTCGTCGCCGCGCCTCCGATGATCGCCGCCAGGCCTATGCCGGCGGCGCGATCGTCACGCCGCGGCGGACCCAGGGCTGGAGCGCAGCAATGAGATTCGGCGTCAGCGGCGCCGGCTTGCGCGTCACTTCGTCGATCAGGACCATGACCGCGGTGGCCGACGCCACGCAGCGCCCGTCCGAGAATACGACCTGCTCTGATGTCACCGACGTGCGCCCCAGCCTCACGACCCCCAGTCCCAGCTCGATTGTGCCCGGCCAGCGCAGCTCGGCCCGGAAATGCATGTCGAGTCGCACCATGATCCAGGCCAGCCCCTCTTGGCCGAGGCCGTGCCGCGGGTCCTTCATCAGGGTCACCCGGCCGGTCTCGAAATAGGTCGCGTAGACTGCGTTGTTAACGTGCTGGTTGGGGTCGAGGTCGCCGAAGCGGACATTGTCCGTGAGGCGGTAGGGAAAGTCCTCCAGGCGTGGCGCGTGGTCGCGACGGGCCGTCTCTGTCACCGATTGATCTCCATCATTCATGTCCCCTTCAAACCCGGCTAAGCCCGCCGCTGCAAGCCGCGCGAGCGGAGGGCGGCTTTTGTGCCTTCCCTGCGACCAGCCCGTTGGCTACAAATTCGGAACCGCCATCTGCCGCCCTCCGTCGAGCGGCGCCTCCAACGAGAAGAGCGACATGAGCGAAGCGATCAAGACCGATGTGCTGATCATTGGCGCGGGCCCTTGCGGACTGTTTGCCGTTTTTGAACTGGGGCTGCTCGACATCAAGGCGCATCTGATCGACATCCTCGATAAGGTCGGCGGCCAATGCGCCGAGCTGTATCCGGAGAAGCCGATCTACGACATTCCCGGCGTGCCGATGGTGACGGGGCAGGGCCTCACCGATCAATTGATGGAGCAGATCAAGCCGTTCAGTCCGACCTTCCATCTCGGCGAGATGGTCGAGAAGGTCGAGAAGATCGGCGATCCCGGTTTTCGCGTCACCACCGATGCCGGCAAGGTGTTCGAGTGCAAGGTCGTGGTGATCGCCGCCGGCGGCGGCTCGTTCCAGCCCAAGCGTCCGCCGGTGCCGGGCATCGAGGCCTACGAAGGCACCTCGGTATTTTATGCCGTGCGCAAGATGGAGCAGTTCCGCGACAAGCATGTCGTCATCGTCGGCGGCGGCGATTCCGCGCTCGACTGGACGCTCAATCTGCATCCCCTTGCCAAGCGCATCACGCTCGTCCATCGCCGCGACGACTTCCGTGCCGCGCCGCACAGCGTCGAGCAGATGCGCGCGCTGGTCGCGAGCGGCAAGATGGATCTGCGCATCGGTCAGGTGACCGCGCTCGAAGGTGCGAACGGTCAGCTTTCCGCGGCCACCATCAAGGGCAACGACAATGCGGTCGAGACCGTGCCGTGCGAGATGATGCTGCCGTTCTTCGGCCTGACGATGAAGCTCGGCCCGGTCGCCGAGTGGGGCCTCGCGCTCGAGCACAATCTCATTCCGGTCGAGACGTCGGCGTTCGAGACCTCGGTGCCCGGCATCTTCGCGATCGGCGACATCAATACCTATCCCGGCAAGATCAAGCTGATCCTGTGCGGCTTCCACGAGGGCGCGCTGATGGCGCAGAAGGCGCACCGCTACGTGTATCCGGAGAAGCGGCTGGTGTTCCAGTACACGACGTCGTCGTCGAGCCTGCAGAAGAAGCTCGGCGTCAACTAATTCGTTCGCACAGTGGAACCCGGCACCGCCGGACCAACTCAAATGTGAAGAAATGTTTCCTGCGCGTGCCGGTTTCACCGGCGCGCCAGACCTGTTATGGGCTGGAAGGATGCACGAAACGGCCGTACTATGCGGCCATTCATTTTGTGACTTGGTCAAGGTGAGATGATGATGCGCAATGCGTTTCCCCGACTTCGGCTGGTGCCTGGTGTGACGAAGCTCGCGATCGGCGCGCTCGTTGTTGCCGGTGCTCTGCTGACGCGGCCTGCGCTCGCGGCTGAGCCGACCGCGGCCGGTCTGTGGCAGAAGGTGGAGGATGGCAGGCCCGTCGGCTGGTTTCTCTTCATCGACCACGACGGCGTGTTCGAGGGCGTGATCGCCAAGACGTTTCCGCGTCCCGGCGACAATCCGAACGAGGTCTGTTCGAAGTGCAGCGATGACCGCAAGAATGCGCCGGTGCTCGGCATCTCCTTCGTGCGTGACATGAAGCGCGAGGGGCTGAAATACGAAGGCGGCAACGTGCTCAACCCGCGCGACGGCAACATCTGGAAGGCCAACATGCGGGTCACTCCGGATGGGCAGTCGCTGATCCTGCACGGCTATCTCGGCATCTCGCTGTTCGGCAAGGACGAGACCTGGACCCGCCTGCCGGACAGCAACATGGCGCAGATCGATCCGGCGATCCTCGCCAAATATCTGCCCTCGCAAGCGACGACGGCAACAGGCCCTGCCACCAAGCAGGCGCCGCCGATGATGAAGAAGCCGGCTGCAATCAAGTAGACGGCTTCCGAACTACGACCGTCGCTCCGGGCCGACAAGGGAGCGCCATCTCGGACACCGCGTCGGCGAAGAGCTTGATCCAGATCAAGCGCGTGGTCGACGACAAGGTCTCCATGATCATCCGAGCGTTGCTTGCCGGTGGTTGTGCGGGCCATTGGCCGCAGCGGTCGGAATTCGACGAGGGAGCGATGCTGATGCTGCGTTGGATAATCGCGGGGAGCGCGGCCATCTCCATGATCCCGATCGCCGCTGCTCAAACCCATGATTCCAATTATCCTGTCTGCCTACAAAAGTGGGAATGGGGTGGTAGCACCTCTTTCGAATGCACCTATACATCCTGGGATCAGTGTCGAAGGGCAGGCTGGGGTCTCGCGGCCATGTGCGTGAACAACCCATATTGGGCACAACGACAATCAGGATCGCTTGGCGGTGGTCGCCGCCGACTTGCGCGCTGAGCGTTGGGACGTCGAGGGGGCGGCCCAGCTCTCCGTCCGCTCCCAACTCACCATGAGGCTCGGAGATCTTGCTGCCACACGGCCATTGTCCCTGAGCGCCCGCTCACGGAGGGGCCTCCCGAAAGACGCTGTGCGGAGCGGAGCGCTGCAGGCCGTTCTTCTTCTGCGATCTCTGCCCGAATGGCCGACTACTGCCTCACCACGCCCGCGGGCGGCAGCGGCTGGCTGGTGACGTTGGGCTCGGCCGCATCGAGGTTGAGCACTTGCGCCGCAGCCGGAAAGGCGGCGTCGGCCATCGCGGCATGGCCCTCCGCCGTCGGATGCACGGCGCCGCCATAGACCGCGGACAGCACGCCCCAGCTCGCATCGTGGATGTCGGAGGGCTGCATCGCCGCCGGCAGCCCTTGCGGATAGGTCATCGCCGAGAAGTAGCTGTCGTTGGCGTCGCGGATCCAGCGCGCGCGCGGCAGATAGGGGCGATACTCGCTGGCGCCGCGGCCGCACAGCAGCGGCTCGTTGGCGGCGCTGACGATGTTCGGATCGAAGCTGGCGCCGTCGGCCGAAAAGCATTCGCGGTCGAACGGCGGATCCTGCGGCGAGCGGGCGCAGAAGCCGTGATCGGCAAACGCGGCCTGATGCGCATCGACGAAGGTCATGCGGTCGGCCTGCGGGTCGCGGCACAGGACTCCCGCGGTGCATTGTGCCAGCCCGCGCAGTGACGGCAGGAACTCGTTCTCGACGAAGCCCGCGACCTTGGCGAGCCGCTGCGGATTGGCATTGAACGACGGGTGGACCTCGAAGCCGGCCGGACCACCCGGGCAGGGCGTGCCCGGGCCGCTCAGCGCCGGGTTGCCGTAGGATGTGTAGATGACGTGCGAGAGGTCGCCGACCAGCGGCTTCAGCGCCTCGCGCAGCTTGGCAAAACCCTGCGGCAGGTCGCGCGCCAGCTCGCTGCGCGATTCCTCGACCGAGCCGATCACGCCGGAGCGCTTGAACAGCGTGCGCTCGGTGGGCGTATCGACGATGACGTCGGCGACGAGGCCGGAGAAGTTGATGTCGTTGGCGCCGATCGACAGCAGAATCAGATCGAGCTTGCGGTCCGGCTGGCGGCGCTTGGCCGCGGTCAGCGCCTCGCGCAGCTCGCCGAGCTGGCCGTTGACGCCGCCGGCGCAAGTGGCCGCAGAGCGGCCCGGCGTGCATTCGCGCGCGCGCTGACTGCCGAACAGGCCGTCGGCGATGGTCGCGCCGGTGCAGGCAAGCGGCAGGTAGGTGACCGCGACATGCGGATAGCGCACGGCGAGCGCCAGCGCCGTCCGTGTCTGGTAGCTGTAGAGCGAGCGGTGGCAGGCGGCGTTGAGCCAGACCGCGCTGTGCTTCTGCCAGTTCTGCAGCGTGTCCGGCGCCTCGCAGGCGCGGCCGCCTTTGAAGCCGGCGCGGCTCGGCCGATAATATTGCGCGGTCGGACCGCCGAGATAGGAGCGGAAGCAGAAGCCTTCGTCGGCGAGCGCGATCGGGCGGTCCGGATTGCCCTCGCCGGAGGCGATGCTGTCGCCGAGGCCGGCGATCAGGACGTCGCGGACCTGGATTCCGGTAGAGACCTGCAGCGTCCCTTCCGGGCTGGCGACATCGACGGATGCCACGGTCTGCCGGCCGTAGCGGACGCGCAGGTTGACCGGCTCGGCGCAGTCGAATGTCGAGGTCTGCGGCCCGTCGCCGTCGTCGAACGACCACGCGCAGGTGGCGCCGACCGGAACCGGGCCGGTCAGGCGCACGGTGACCGGGTGGTCGATCGGCGTGAGATAGCTTTCCTTGACGTTGTCGCGCGTGCATGGCTCGTTGATGCGACCGGCGAGGTCGATGCAGAGCCGGTTGACGACGTTGCGGGCCCAGCCGCGGCCGTCGCTCTGCACCGCCAACGCCTGCTCGGCGGCGAGGATGGAGCGGTCGCGCGTGCTCTCGGTATGCAGCAGGAAGTCGCGCTCCTCCCGGAAGAGACGGAAGCGGTTGCGCACCTCCCAGCTGATCTGCAGCGGCGGTGCCGTGCCGAACTGCGCGGCGGCCTCGGTGGCGGCGAGAGGGGCAAGCAGGCCGGCCAGGACGCAGGCGGCGAGCAACGGACGATGGGGCATTCGGGTCATGCGCAAGGATTCACGTCAGCGATGGGGCGGAAATAAGAGGATCGCACGCGACTTCAACCGGCCGAGGGGCGAGCCGCTGCGTCGTCCGCGAGAGAATTGATGCTCAGCGCTGGGAGTGCCGCTTGATGCGCTGGGGAACCGCAGCATGCGCCGTGGTCGCGGCGCGCTTGGCGGCGATCTCGTCCGACACCGCGCCCTGCAGCCGGCGCCGCTCCTGCCACGGCTTGACCACATTCAGCCAGAGTTCCCTGATGCCCATGATGGAGATCGCCGTCGCGAACGGGATCACGAAATACAGCACGCGGAAAACGAGCAGGGTGGCCAGCAACTGCTCGCGGCCGAACTGCGGCAGCGCCACCAGCATCGCGGCATCGAACACGCCGATGCTGCCGGGGGCATGGCTGGCAAAGCCGAGCAGGGTAGCGAGGATGAACACCACCGACAGCGACAGGAAATCGATCGGCGGAGCGGCGGGGACGAGGAGGTACATCGCCAGCGCGCAGAAGCCGAGGTCGACCACTCCGATCAGGATCTGCACGAGCGTGAGCTGCGCCGAGGGCAGCACCACCTTCCAACCGTTCTGGCCGAGCTGGCGCCGGTTCTTGCCGGCGGTCAGCCATCCGAGATAGGCGAAGATCGCCCCGAGGATGCCGATCGCGATCAACTGGTTCACCGCCGGGGGCAACTGGTCCATCGCGGTGGCGGCGGCCGGATGCAAGGTCATGCCGATACCGAGCACGAACAGATTGCCGAGCCAGAAGGTCAGGCCCGATAGGAAGCAGATCTTGGCGACGTCGATCGCGGACAGGCCGTAGTCGGAGTAGATCCGGAACCGGATGGCGCCGCCGGTGAACACGGTGGCGCCGATGTTGTGGCCGATCGAATAGCTGGTGAAGGCGCTCATCGCCGCGATGCGATAGGGCACGTGTTTCTTGCCAATCGTTCGCAGCGCAAAATAGTCATAGAAGGTCAGCGTGCAGAACGCGCCGACCACACACAAGGCCGCGAGCGCGATGTGACCGGGCGGGATTTCGGTGAGCGCGGTCAGGATGACGCCGGCGTCGACGCCCTTCAGCGTGCGCACGAGCGTCGTGATCGCGAAGGCGATGATCGCAAGGCTCGCTGCAATCCCCAGCCGCTTCCAGCCGATCCATTTCTTGAAGCCACGCCCAAGCGTGGTCAGCAGGCGCTGCATTCATCCTCCCGGCGGGGCGGTACTAGATCTTGGAAAAGAGGCGAAACCATTGATCGATGGGGCGGGCAATTCGTGACAGCCTGTTTCTTATGCTAAAATGCGCGGCTTGTGCAGTCCTTGACACAGGTCAGCTCCGACCCATGCGGCGCAGGTCTGTCACACTCCGGTCACATGGCTGGCCGCCCGTCCGCCTCAGTTCGGTCCAACTGGTTACCCGCGGGTTTCACGGGCAAACCTGGTCCTCCGCGCCCGGTTCCGGACGGCAGGCTCGGTGACACAGGAACGACCGCCGCTGCCGCCGGTTAGCGCCCGCGAGCACAGCGAACATGGCGACCACCGGTCGGGGGCGGGACCTGCCATGTTCCCGAACCAGGAGGACGTGAAGCAAATGGGATTGTTCACAAAGGACATCAAGACGATGAACGATCTGTTCGTTCATCAGCTGCAGGACATCTATTACGCCGAAAACCAGCTCGTCAAAGCGCTGCCCAAGATGGCGGAGAGGGCGACGGATCAGAAGCTCAAGCAGGGTTTTCTTGCCCATCTCGACGAAACCAGGACGCATGTGAAGCGGCTCGAGCAGGTGTTCGAGATGCATGGCATCGCGCCCAAGGCAGTCGACTGCCCGGCGATCGACGGCATCATCGAAGAGGCGGAGGAGGTCGCCGGCGAGGTCGCGGACAAGACCGTGCTCGACGCCGCCCTGATCAATGCCGGCCAAGCGGCCGAGCACTATGAGATCACCCGCTATGGCAGCCTGATCGCCTGGGCCAAGCAGCTCGGCCGCAGCGACTGCGCCGCCGTGCTGCAGAAGACGCTCGACGAGGAGAAGGCGACCGACATGAAGCTGACCAAGCTCGCCGAGACGAGCGTCAACCTGCGCGCCGCGAGCTGACGCTCGATCGTTGATGAGGCAAAACGCCGCGCGGGTCGCCCGCGCGGCGTCGGCGTGTGCGGATCGCGCCGGTCAGGTCTTGCGCAGCGCGAAGTTGGCGCCGCAGAACGCCATCAGGGCGCCGAGGCAGAGCGCGGCCAGGCCTGCCAGTACGCCCGAGGCCGACGGCACGGGGCTCGGACCGGAGATCGCCTGGCCGATGCCGGCCAGCATCAGGACGCCGACCACGACCAGGAAGTTGCGCATCCGCTGCGGGATCTCGCCCGACACCGCGCTGTGCATGATGTTGGCGATGAAGTAGCCCGAGGAGAACCCGACGGTGGCGATCAGCCACCATGCGATCGCCGATCCCGCCGGCATGAAGGCGCCGCTCTCGGTCTGCCACAGGCCGCCGAGATCGAGCCCGTAGCGGGCGCCGAGCATGTGCACCGCCAGCGCCAGCAGCACGCCGGCGGCCATCGCCCCGGCCAGGATCAAATGGCGCGGAAAATAGATCGTTTCGCTCATGCTCCGCTTGTAGGATAAGGCGCGTGCCACACGCAACAGGACCGATCCATTTCCGAGCGCACCACCACGGCCGGCGATGATACGATCCGCTACGCCTACAAGGCGTCGCTGATCGGGGCCGCGCACCAGTTCGAACTGACGGAGCAGGGCCTGTCGTGGCGGTTCGCCGGCCGTACCGGCCTGTGGCCTTACGCCGAGATCGCCGCGATCCGGCTGTCCTACCGACCGGTGTCGATGCAGGCGAAGCGTTTTCGGGCCGACGTCACCCATCGCGACGGCCGCCGCCTCGGCATCATCTCCGTCTCTTGGCAGACGGCTGCCCTGATGGCGCCGCAGAGCGAGGCCTATCGCGCCTTCATTCTCGGGTTGCATGCGCGGCTCGCCGTCAGCGGCAGCAACGCGCGGCTGACCGCGGGCCTCGGCCGCTTCACCTACGGCGCGGCGCTCGCCGCGATCGCGCTGCTCGCCGTCGCGATGGCCGGGCTTCTGGTGCGTGCGCTCGTCATCGCCGAATGGTCGGGCGCGTTGTTCCTGATCGGCTTCGCCGCGCTGTTCGCCTGGTATGTCGGCGGCTTCATCACCCGCAACAGGCCGCGCAGCTACACGTTCACGGACATTCCGGCCGCGCTGCTGCCGTGATCACGCAATCGCATCGCCGGTCACCGAATGTGATCGTGCAGATTTGGCGCACCATGCCAGACTGAGCGAGTCGCTTTCGGAGTGGGACGATGCAGGATCGCGCGCTGCGCAGGCCGGATGACGCCGAGATCGCCGCGATCAACGCGCGGCATTTCGCCGACACGCCGCTGCGGCCGGCCGATCTGCTGTTCGTGTTCGGCACCCGCGTCGACGAGGAGCTGCGTGCCGAGACGGCGGCGAAGCTATGGCAGCAGGGCTACTTCCGCCACGCCATCGTCAGCGGCGGGATCACGCCGGGCGCGGATGTTTCGGAGTGTACGCTGATCAAGGCTGCCATGGTGAGGCACGGCATTCCGGCCGAGCGCATCCTCGAAGAGCACCACGCCACGAACACCGGCGAGAACGTCGTGCTCGCGCTGCCGGTGATCGACGCCGCGCTCGGCCTCGCCAATGTCGGCAGCGTGATCTGCCTCGGCAACAGCTGGACCGCGCGACGCTACGCGATGACCCTGCAGCGGCACTGGCCCGAGGTGGAGAAGATGCTGCTGACGGTCGACGGCTTCGGCATCCCGCGCCATCTCTGGCACACCCACCCCGAATTCCGCCGCCGCGTGCTCGACGAATGGGACAAGATAGCGTCGTACAAGGCGAGGGGATTTATTGCGGAGTGGCCGTGACGTTCGAGGCTCCGTGTAAGACATGCGGGCTCGCAGGAATGGCGGGCAACGCGGCTGCAAAGCGCGGTCTTCTCTCCCCGCTTGTGTGAGTTGGAGTGGGGGCCTCAAGGGCACCAAACTCGCGACGTTCAGGGAAAACTTTCAGTTGGCGACAATTTCTTGGATATAGTCCGCTGGGTAGCCATTCTCGACGAGCAGATTGCATGCGTTCTGAAAGAAAAACAAATAGCTCTCACAATAAACAGAGGGATTGTTAAAGCCATTCTCTCTTGAAAAACGGTTCTCGATATCACCCCCCTTACAAATCCGTCTCCACCTGCACGGTTGGCATTTGGCGGAAAGTGACCTAGTCGCACATTCAATTTCATCAAATATTCCGTTCATCAAAAAATCCCGAAGTGAGGTATCACGAACATCGCATTGCGGAGTGTTACGGTACCATGGGAGAGCGGGGATATAAGAATCGGAGACGCTGGCGATCCCGTCACTGTGAATAATTAGAACTTGCCTTGTCCATTTCTTCTTTGTCAAAAAAATGCGCTGCTTGTTTGGGGGCACTGGAATATCTTCTTCGCGGACCCGGAGTTTCCGCAGGAAATCCGAGATAAAGCGAACTTCGACGCCTGGGTTATCTTCCGTCATCCATGCTTCAAAAAGCCGAAACAGCGATTCTCCATACTTGCGAGGCGTCTCTTCGCTGCCGATAAAACCATCGTCAAAGTTGCGATCAGGAAGAAGAAAACTCATCCGACGCACACCTAGCCCACGCAAGTAACGGTAGACTTCGGTATAGTCATTTCGACAATCTATGACAGAAATTGTAGATGGGCTAATATCATTCGGTAAGCAGTCTTTCGCTGCCTTCACTAATTCTTTGAGATTCTGCTCTGTCCTTTCAAAAGTAGACCTTCCTTGGTGGTCGAGTCGATAGCGGTCATGCGCTGTGCGTCCACCGTCAATACTGACTCCGACGTTTACCCGGTGCTTGGATAGAATAGACAGCCATTTGTCCGTTAGAATGGTGCCATTTGTCTGGACGCCGAAATGTACGTCCACCGTTTGCCCGAGCCGTTCCTTGAACACACAACAGATTGAGTCAAACTTTTCGGGATTGAGCATCATCGGCTCGCCGCCGTGAAAGGAAATCAAGATCTCCTTGATCTTCAACTCTCGGCAGCCAGCTACAAGCCAGTTGGCTACACAGGCAGCTGAATCGATGCTGACTACTGGAGGGCGTTGTAGTGGAGTCTTATCCCCCATATTGAAGTAGTAGCAATATGTGCAGTTAATGTTGCATCGCTCCACAACTTTGAAGACAATGTGAAGCCGATCTACTGTCAAATGCTGAGTTTGTACCAAGGCTCGTCCGAGAGCCATTAGGTTGGAGCCTTTGGTGAACTTTGATGGTAGTCACCCGATGTCTGGGAATGGAACCCCCCGTCGGACTGCCATTAACCACCGTTGCCTTGAGCGTAGTCCTCGTTAACAGGAATGGACACCCCGCCACGACCAACCGTGAGAAGGCCATCAATGATCCCCTGGCCGATCAGTTTACGAGCGCGTTCCAATTTCTCTTTAGCATCGGACATGCCGGTCTCCCCCGTTCACCCTCATAAGTTTTGATGTGTGAGATACTCAACTATAATGAGATAGTCGGAGTCAACTGAGATTCGCCGGATGACTCCCGAGCCGGCGTTAATGCTCGCGGTTTTCAGGGGGAGATAGGCGTGACGTTTGGACTTCGGGCAGCCCGGACAGTAGTTGGGGCTGATCTGGCCATTTGCATCGAGTAATGTCGCAGTTGGATTACCCTCGACGGCTCGAGCGGGCTGCTGCTCTGCTACGTGGGCTAAGCCCGGAAAGCGAGTTTTCAGAGAATCTCAACCAAGCTGAAGGGCTCGACTAGATTGGCTCATCCAGGCCTCATGGTTCGCGGCGCCCCGCAGGACGGTGCCCTCACCGAGACGGTCTCAGAATCCTGAAGTTCGGCCAAAATTCAGTCATCTTCCCGAGGGGCGCGTCGGCGGCGTGTGTCTCGAAGGACGGCCAAGTGCTCGCCTCCACAGAGAAGCAATTCACGGCCTCACCACCAGCACCGAGCACTTCGCGTAGCGCACCACATGCCCGGCGTTGCTGCCGAGGAAGTAGGTCCGCATCGCCGGGCGGTGCGAGGTCATTACGATCAGGTCGGCCTTGACCTTGGCTGCCTCCTCGAGGATCTCGTGATAGATGCCGCCCTGGCGCACCGTATAGCTGATGCGCTCCGCCGGGATGCCGGATTCGCGCGCCACGATCGACAGCGCTTCCTCGGCGGTCTCGCGCTGCTGCGCGTCGAAATCGGCCGGGACGTATTCGGCGAGCATCACCGGCGTCATCGGCATGACGTTGAGCAGATGCACCGTGCCGCTCCAGGTCTGTGCCAACGTGGCCGCGGTGGCGATGGCGGGCTTGGCGAGGTCGGTGTCGGCCAGATCGATCGGCACCAGAATCGAGTTGAACATCGAAGGTCCTCCTCTGTCCGCCGGGATTACGCGCCGGACCGGACCTGCCTGTCAATCGACCGAGCCATGCTTGAGCAGCTTGGGCGTGACGAATCTCAGGAGACGGCCGCGGGTGAAGCTGACGTCGCCCCAATCGTCGGTGTCGAAATCGAGCACCGCCAAACCCGCGGTCGGCATGTTGCGCATCAGCTCGTGGCGGGCCTCTGAATCGCCCCCGCCGGTCAGCGCCAGCGCGAGCTCGTGCATTCCGGGATTGTGCCCGACGAGCAGGAGCTGCTTCGGATCGTGCACTGCCGCGAGGCGGATGTGATGCAGCATCTGCATCGGCTCGGCGCCGTAGAGCCCGGGAACGGTCTCGACCTGCGGGGCCGGGACACGGTCCTTCATCGCCGCAAGCGCGAGGTCCCAGGTCTGCTGTGCCCGGACCGCGGTCGAGACCAGCACCAGCTCCGGCACCGGCGGGTGGCTGGCGATGAAATCGCCGATCATGGCGGCATCCTGGTGCCCGCGCTCGTCGAGACGGCGGTCCTGGTCGCGGCCGGTCGGCGCGTCAGTCTCGGTCTTGGCGTGGCGCAGCAGCATCAATCGGCGCATGGAATTCCGTCTCGAATCGTTCAGGCTGGGTCCGGCTGTACCACGTCTCTTTGTCGCCATTAAAAGCGTCATGACGTCCGGCGCAGGGTTCGCTAAGAAAACGCCATGAGCGAGACTTCCACAAGCGTGAACGATGACGCGGATGCCGCAGGTGCACACGGCCGCACCAGGCTGAATTTCGACCTCGACGTTGACGTCTGCGTGGTCGGGGCGGGATTGGCCGGCTTGACGGTGGCATTGTGCGCGGCCCGGCAGGGGGCGAGCGTCGCGGTGCTGGAAGGCCGCCAGGTCGGGTGGAACGCATCCGGCCACATGATCGGCACGGTGATGCCTGGGTTCGACCTGCCGCTGCCGGATCTGATCGAGCGCGTCGGGCTCGCGCATGCCCGGGCGCTATGGGCGTTGTCCTGGTCCGGTGCCGAGTTCATCCGCGCCCAGGCCACCGAGGCAGCGATGCCGGGCATCGGGCTCAGCGAGGGCGCGCTCGAAGTCTCCAATGTCGACGCCGGCGACGCCTTGATCCGCCGCCTGCAGATGCTGCACGAGGATTTCGACACCGAGGTCGAGGGCTGGCAGGTCGAGCGCGTCAGGACCGAGCTCAAGACCGACCGCTACTTCCACGGCGTCCATTATCCCAAGGCGTTCCAGCTCGACGGCCGCAGGTACGTTCACGCGCTGGCGCGGCTCGCGCACAAGGCCGGGGCGCGGATCTTCGAGGACACGCCGGTGGTCAGCATCGATGCGTCGGGCGTGCGCAAGCGCATCGTGACGCCGTCGGCGCGGATGCGCGCCTCGCACATCGTGCTGGCCGGCAACATCCATCTCGGCGCGCCGCTGCAGAAGCTGTCCGATACGCTGCTGCCGGTGTGGCGCTATGGCGGCGTCACCGCGCCGCTCGGCGAGCGCCTCGCCGAGGCGATTTCCTTCCAGGGATCGGTCAGCGACACCGACGGCATCGATCATTTCCGTATCGTCGACGGTGACCGGCTGATGTGGGCGAGCCCGGAGACGACCTGGGACGCGCGGCCCAGCGGATTTGCCGCGGCGCTGCAGCGCCGGATCCGGACGGTGTTTCCGCAGCTCGGCCGGGTCGAGATCGCCGACACCTTCGGCGGCGTCACCGGCCAGACCGTGCACGGCATGCCGCAGATCGGCCAGCTCCGCAAAGGCCTGTGGGTCGCGAGCGGCTTCGGCCGGCAGGGGCTCAACACTTCGGCGATGGCCGGACAGCTGATCGCCCAGGCGATCCTCGCCGGCGACGATCGCTGGAAGCTGTTCTCGCCGTTCGAACTGGTCTGGGCCGGCGGCGTCAGCGGCCGGGTTGCCGGGCATGTCGTCAATCTCTGGGTCCGCGGCCGCTCCGCCGCGGCCGGGACGCTGGCGCGACACCGCGAGCGCGTGCGTGCGCAGGAGCGCATGCGCGAGATCCGGGCGGCCGAAGCGCGGCGCCGGGCGGCCGAGCGGCCCGGCTCGCGGCTGCCGCTGCGGCCGCAGCCATCCGATCTGAACCGCCATCCCGACGCCGGGGAGGGCTGACACCTCGCAAGAAAGTGAGCCGCCGCGCCCGCGCCTGACGTAACTTCGCGGGATCCCATCCGTAGATCCGGTAACCCATCGCCGTACGGAGACCGCCATGATCGACCGCCGCCTGATGTTGACCACCGCCGCCGGACTGTTCGGCTTCGCCGCCCTGCGCTTGCTCGGCGGTTCCGCGCCGGCCCGCGCCGCCGAGAAGTTCGAGGTCGAGAAAACCGAGGCCGAGTGGCGCGCGCAACTGACGCCGCAGCAATACGAGATCCTGCGCGAGGAGGGCACCGAGCGGCCCTGGACCAGCCCGCTGCTGAACGAGCATCGCAAGGGTACCTTCGCCTGCGCCGGCTGCGACCTGCCGCTGTTCTCCTCCGACACCAAGTTCGACAGCGGCACCGGCTGGCCGAGCTTCTTCAAGCCGCTCGACAATGCCGTGGCGACCCGCCAGGACAAGACCTACGGCATGGTCCGCACCGAGGTGCATTGCCGCCGCTGCGGCGGCCATCTCGGCCACGTGTTCGACGATGGCCCCAAGCCGACCGGCCTGCGCTACTGCATGGACGGGCTGTCGCTCACGTTCCACCCGGCAAATCCGTCGTCGACCTGACGGGAATCTGCGCCCGGATATTCCGGCTCGTCCGTTCAAGGCTCAGATGGGGGTCTTGAGGACGCGCCGGTAGCCGTGACGAGCGGCCGTGCCGGAGCGCGATTTGGCGTGTCCGGCCCGGCAAGAACTGCCGGCTCGGCAATTGTTCACCAGTTTTGACGCTGGTTTTTTGACGTTGTTGTTTTTCAACCCGCTGATTTCACAGTATTTTCGCATCTGGCACAGCGATTGCGACAGCTCTCCACGAAACGCGGTGCGGGCCGACCTGTCACCGGCATCACAGTGGAGAGATTGGTATGGGTATCTTCGACGCGATGAATACTTCGGTGAGCGGTCTGTCCGCTCAATCATTCGCGCTGCAGAACATTTCCGGTAACATCGCGAACGCGTCGACCGTCGGCTACAAGGGCATCGGCACCAGCTTCGAAGACCTCATCCCCAACGCGACCAACCCGACGCGCCAGAATGCCGGCGGCGTCACCGCCTTCGCCAAGGCCACCATCACCACCCAGGGCACCGTCTCGACGTCCTCGGTCGCCACCAACATGGCGATCAACGGCGACGGCTTCTTCAACGTGCAGAAGGCCTCCTCGGTCGTCGACAACGTGCCGGTCTTCACTGGCGTCACCAACTACACCCGGCGCGGCGACTTCCAGCTCAACGCCAACGGCAACCTGATCAACGGCGCCGGCTATTACCTGATGGGCGTCGCGGTCGATCCGAAGACCGGCAACGCCACCGGCAACGTGCCGACCGTGCTGCAATTCGCCAACAATTTCGTGCCGGCGCAGGCGACCACCGCAATCCAGTACGCCGCCAACCTGCCGACGCAGCCGAAGACCGCCGCGAGCGGCAATGCCGCGACCGGCACCCTGGTCGCGGCCGGCGGCCTCAACTCGGCCGACCTCTCCAACGTGCCGCTGCCGGTGGGCACCAACTTCTACGCCGACTCCACCGTCACCGGCGGTACGGCGGTCAACAAGAACGCGGCGAACATCACCACGTCGACGCTGCTGTCGGGTGGTGCGGCCACCGATTCGATCACGAGCAACTTTGCCACCGGCGACACGATCACCATGACCGGCAGCGCGGGCGACGTCATCACCTTCACTTTCGTCGCCTCCGGCGCCTCGGGCACCCAGATCAATGTCGGCGACTCCGTCGGCACGCTGATGGCGAAGATCGCGGCCGTCACCGGCGTGACGCCGACCATCACTGCCGGCAAGATCACGCTGCATTCCGGCAGCGGCGAGGACTGGACCATGAGCAGCGCGTCCCCGGGTTTCACCGCGCTCGGCCTCACGTCACCGGTGGCACTGACGCGCACGGCGAGTCCCGGCACCGGCATCGTGATCGGCAACGATCTCACCAACTTCAACAACGAGACGATCTCTGGCGGCGCGGTCACGGCCTACAACTCGTCGGGCACGCCGGTGAACGTGCAGTTGCGCTGGGGCAAGGTCGACAGCGCGACGCTCGGCACCGGCCACAAGGACACCTGGAACCTGTTCTACCAGACCGACTCGAACGCGACCGGCTCGACCGTGGCGTGGCAGAACGTCGGCACCAACTTCCAGTTCGCCTCCGACGGCTCGCTGGTGTCGCCGACGACCTCCAACATCTCCATCCCCAACGTCGTGGTCGACGGCACCACGCTCGGTACCGTCAGCCTCAACATCTCCTCGGGCGCGCTGACGCAATATGCGAGCACGATCGGCTCTGCGACCATCAACCAGATCAATCAGAACGGCTTCGCCGCCGGTCAGTTGCAGTCGGTCGCCGTCAACAACAGCGGCGTCGTCACTGGCACCTTCTCCAACGGCCAGACCATCAACCTGGCGCAGGTGACGCTGTCGCACTTCAACGGCACCAATTACCTGAAGGCGCTCGACGGCGGCGCCTATGAGGCGACCGATCAGTCCGGCCAGGCCATCATCGGCGCGACCGGCAAGATCTCGGGCGGCTCGCTGGAAGGCTCGAACACCGACATCGCCGACGAGTTCACCAAGCTGATCGTGACCCAGCAGGCCTATTCGGCCAACACCAAGGTGATCACGACGGCCAATTCGATGGTGCAGGATCTTCTGAACGTGCTGCGCTGATCGCGCTGAGACGTGGCAGTTGAATTGACATAAGGCTACCGCACATGGGTTTGAGTTCTGCCCTCGCCACCGCGATGTCCGGCCTGCGTTCGACGCAGGCCGCGCTCTCGATCATCTCGTCGAACGTCGCCAACGCGAACACCCCCGGCTACGTCGCGCAGAACCCGAACCAGATCGAGGTCGCCAGCGGCGGCTTCGGCTCGACGGTGACGACGACCGGCGTCAACCGTCAGCTCGATCTGTTCGTCCAGAACCAGCTCCGCACCGAGACCTCGGGCGGGACCTACGCCAATCAGATGGCCAACATCCTGAGCCAGCTGCAGACCGTGTACGGTACGCCCGGCGGCAGCGGCACGCTCGAGACGGCGCTGAACAATTTCACCACGGCGCTGCAGTCGCTGTCGAACAATCCGAGCAACCAGTCGGCGCAATCGGTGGCGCTGTCGGCGGCGCAGGGCGTGGCGCTGCAGCTCAACGCGACCACCAAGGGCATCCAGACCCTGCGCAGCAATGTCGAGCAGGACATCGGCAATTCGGTCACGCAGGCCAACGCGGCGATCAAGCAGATTGCGACGCTCAACACGCAGCTGCAGGGCCTCGACAGCTCGGACCCGCTGGCGGCGACCCTGCAGGATCAGCGCGACAACGCGATCAACACGCTCGCCAAATATGTCGATATCCGCGTCGTGTCCGACCCGACCAACGGCACGAGCATATTCACCAATTCGGGCATCCAGCTGGTCGGCGCGGGCCTCAGCTCGGAGTTCACCTTCTCTTCGCCGGGGACGCTCGACGCCACCTCGCTCTACAACAGCGATCCGACCAAGACCGGCGTCGGCCAGCTCAACATCAAGCTGTCGAACGGCGTGTCGCTCGACGTCGTGTCGAACAATCTCCTGAACTCGGGCCAGATCGCAGCCGACCTCAAGCTGCGCGACCAGACCCTGGTGCAGGCCCAGACCCAGGTCGACCAGCTCGCGGCGACGATGGCTTCGGCACTGTCCGACAAGACCACGGCGGGCACCGCGGTGACCGGTCCGCCGGCCGGCTTTGACGTCTCGACATCAGGGCTGCTGGCGGGCAACACCATCAACCTGACCTACACGGACTCGAGCAACGTCCAGCGTCAGATCAAGGTCGTCAACGTCAACGATCCCGCTGCGCTGCCGCTGCAGAATGCGACCGGGGCCAACCCGTCCTATGTCGGCGTCGACTTCTCGCTCGGCATGGCCTCGGTGGTGTCGCAGCTCAACAGCGCGCTCGGGTCGGCGCATCTGCAGTTCTCCAATCCCTCCGGCAGCACGCTGCGGATCACCGACGACGGCACCAGCCAGGCGACCGTCAAGGCGGCCTCGGCCACCACCACGACGCAGACGCTTGCGAGCGGCAATGCGCAGCTCCCGGTGTTCACCGACGGCGGCGCGCTCTACACCGGCGCGATCACCTCGACCGGCTCGCAGATGACGGGGCTCGCCGGGCGGCTCAACGTCAACCCGGCATTGCTGAACGATCCGACCAAGCTGTCGACCTATTCGACCTCGCCGCAGACCGCGGCCGGCGACTCGACGCGGCCGGACTTCCTGTTCGCGCAGCTCACCTCGGCGACCTTCAGCTACTCGCCGACCACCGGCCTCGGCTCGGCGGCGCAGCCGTTCCAGGGCACGGTGTCCGGCTATCTGCAGCAATTCGTCAGCCAGCAGGGCAGTGCGTCGACGTTGGCGACCCAGCTCAGCCAGGGCCAGGCCGTCGTGGTCAGCACGCTGAAGGAGAAGTTCCAGGGCACCGCGGGGGTCAACATGGACAGCGAGATGTCCAACCTGATCCAGGTCCAGAACACCTATGCGGCAAACGCCCATATCATGTCGGTCGTGCAAAGCATGATGCAGAGCCTGCTCCAGGCGTTTTAGTGAGGCGCGTGTAAGATGACGATCAGCAGTGTCAATTACGGAAGCTCTCTGCTCGGCCTGTCCGTGCGGAACATCACGAGCCAGCTCGCGGACCTTTCCACGCAGCTCTCGAGCGGCGTCAAGGCGAACAACTACGCCGGCATGGGGCCCGACGAGGGGTTCGCGATCGCGGCGCGGGCGCAGCTGTCGAACATCTCGGCCTTCACGCTGACGATGACCCACGTCAATACCGTGATCGGCGCGGTCAATACCTCGCTGCAGTCGCTGTCCAAGATTCATGACCAGGTCCAGAGCGGCGCCTCGGCGACGCCGCAGAACCTGACCAGCACCGGCCAGACCACGGGACAATTGACGGCGCTGTCCAACCTGTCGGCAATCACCGGCATCCTCAACACGCAGGTCGGCGACCGCTACATCTTCTCCGGCAGCGCGACCGACCGGCCGGCGATCGCATCGGCCGACGACATCCTGAACGGCACCACAACGCAGGCCGGGCTGAAGCAGGTCATCGCCGAGCGGCAGCAGGCGGATCTCGGGCTCAACGGTCTCGGGCGTCTCAACCTGTCGGCGTCGGCCACCATGCCGATCACGCTGGCGGAGGACGTCGCCGGCTCGCCGTTCGGCTTCAAGCTGAGCGGGGTGACCTCGTCGCTGACCAACGCCACGGTGACCGGACCGTCCGGCTCGCCCGCGGGCATCTCGGTCGATCTCACCGCCGGCAATCCGAATGCGGGCGACCAGATCAGCTTCACCTTCAAGCTGCCCGACGGCACCTCGGAATCGATCAAGCTGACGGCGTCCACCACGACGCCGGCGCCGACCAATACGTTCGCCATCGGTGCCACGCCCGCGGCCACCTCCGCCAATCTCAACGCGGCGCTCAACACGGCGCTGTCGACGCTGGCCAACACCTCGCTGACCGCCGCCTCGGCGGTCGTCGCCGGTGACAACTTCTTCAACACGGCGAGCTCCGTGTCGGGCACCGTGGTCAACAACAAGCTCGCAACGCCGGCTCCGATCACCGGAGCGACGCTGCTGTCGGGCGGTGCGGGCTCCGACTCGATCGCGACCAGCTTTGCAACCGGCGACACCATCACCGTCAACGGACAGACGCTGACCTTCGTCGCCTCCGGCGCCAACGGCAACAACCAGATCAATGTCGGCGACAGCGTGCAGACGCTGCTGTCGAAGATCGATACGCTCAGCGGCACGTCGACGCCGTCGACGGTCAGCGGCGGCGTGATCACCTTGCGCACCGACGACGCCGCCAGCTTCTCGGTGTCGAGCTCGAACGCGGGTGCGTTCGGGGCGCTCGGCTTCTCCGGCACCGTGACGGCGCCGACGCCGCCGTTGCGCGTCTCCGGCTCGCCGCTGGGGTCGGCGACCAGCCTCGTCAACGGTTCGGCCAACACCGTCGCCTGGTACACCGGCAACAGCGGTCCCGGCTCGGCGCGGTCGAGCGCGACCATCCGGATCGACACGGCGCAGAGCATTCAGTTCGGCGCCCAGGGCAACGAGTTTGCGATCCGCAACCTCGTGCAGCAGACCGCGGTCTATGCCGCCGTCAACACGCCGCCGGCGGGTGCGAATGCCCCGCAGCAGATCGGCGCGCTCAGCCAGCGCATCGCCGCCAACCTGACGCCGCAGCTCGGCCAGCAGGCGATCTCGGACATCCAGACCGAGTTTGCCAACGCCCAGACCACGATGAAGGACGCCACGGCGCGCCAGACCCAGGCCAAGGCGGCAATGCAGGCCATGGTCGACCAGACCGAGGGCATCTCGCAGCAGGAGGTGGCGAGCCAGATCCTGCAGCTCCAGACCAACCTCCAGGCGTCCTACCAGACGACGGCGATGCTCGCCCAGCTGACGCTGGTGAAATATCTGTAGCGCCCCGGGGGACGGCGGTTAGGTTTTCGTTAACCACGTCTCTTTAGCTTTTGTTCAGATCTGGGGCGAGAGCCTCTTTGTCTGGAGGCGGAACGTGAGTGACGGAACCGACGAGCGCATTCATCTGGTGGTCGCGACACCATGCTTCGGCGGCCAGGTGTCGAGCATCTATGCGAGCTCGATCTTCGCCCTGCAGCGCGAGTTGCGCGCCACCTCCAACGTCGGCCTCACCGTCCACATGCGCGACGGTGATGCGCTGATCACCCGGGCGAGGGCCAATCTCGTCACCCTGTTCCTCAATGATCCCACAGCAACCCATCTGCTGTTCGTCGATGCCGACATCGGCTTTACGCCCAGGCAGGTCTTCCGGCTGATCGAGTCCGGCGGCGACATGGTCGCCGGTGTCTATCCGGTCAAGAAGGTCAACTGGAGCAAGGCGCGCCGCGCCATCAACGACAACCGGATGGACGTGCCGGCGGCGTCGCTCGACTACGTGCTGGAGATCGACAATCCGGACCACGTCGCGGTGGTCAACGGCTTTACCCGCGTGCGCTATGCCGGCACCGGCTTCCTGATGATCCGCCGCCGCGTCATCGAGGCGATGATCGCGCATCCGGCCTACGCGCCGCTGCAGTTCTTCCGCGAGCATTCGCAGGATGCGCTGGCCGGCAGCCCGAACCGCTTCGCGCTGTTCGAATGCATGATCGATCCGGCGACCGGCACCTATCTCAGCGAGGATTTCGCGTTCTGCAGACGATGGACCGATCTCGGCGGCGAGATCTGGGCCGATCTCGACAGCCGGCTCGATCACGTCGGTCCGTCCGTCTTCCATGGCAATGTCGCCTCGCAATTCGCCTCGGCGGTGGCGGTTCCGACCGCTGCTGCGGCTGACGCAGCCTGACGATCCGTACCATGACCCCGGCGGCAACCCGGTCGCAGATCTTCCAGCCATCCCGCATCGACCGGCGCGAGCAGGGCGTCGCGGCCGGACTGCGTGATCTGTTTGCCCTGCTCGGCGATCTCCTGATCGATGGCGGCGACGCCCGCTTGGCGCTCGATCGCCCCTGGGGCCGCAACGTCTATGGCTGCGGGCCGTCGCCCGAACCCGATGTGCTGTGCTTCGCATCGAGCACGGCGTCGCCGATTTCGGAACGCGCCTATGCGCGCGTCGAGCTGGCGCGCGAGCAACTGATGCATGCGGCGATCTCGCTCGGCCTCGACGCCGCGCTCGACCGGCGCACCGAGGAGATGCGCTGCGAACTGCGCGGACATCTCGGCCTTGCCGACGACATCGACATCGTGTTCTCGCCGTCCGGCACCGACTCGCAACTGCATGCGCTGGCGCTGGTGCGGGCGATGCTCGGCGAGAGCGTCACGAGCATCGTCGTCGGCAGCGACCAGACCGGAAGCGGCACTGCCGCGAGCGCCCGGGGACACCATTTCAGCACGCGGACGGCGAACGGCCTGGCGGTGCGGACGAACACGCCGATCGAGGGGCTCTCGGGCGACGCCGTGTCGCTGCCGCTGCTCGACGGCGCATCGATGCAGCCGCGCGGCGATATCGATGCCGAGGTGCTCGACAGCGTCGAGGCGCTGGCGCGGAAGGGCCGTAGCGTCCTGCTGCAGGTCATGGAGTCCTCCAAGCTCGGCTGGCGCGCGCCGGACATGGCCTGCCTGGACGAGGTGGCGCGGCGCTGGCCGGGGCGCGTGCAGGTCGTCGTCGATGCCTGCCAGATGCGGCTCGGCACGGCGCGGCTGCGCGCCCATCTCGATCGCGGCCATCTGGTGCTCGTCACGGGCGCGAAGTTCTTCGGCGGACCCGCCTTCAGCGGCGCCCTGCTGGTGCCCGCGGCCGCAGCGGCTGCGCTGCGCTGCGGACATCCGATCGCGCCCGGCCTGTTCGACTATGTCAATCGCAGCGATTGGCCGCTCGCCTGGACGGATCTGCGCGCGCGCACGGCGCCGCGCGCCAATATCGGCCAATGGCTGCGCTGGGAAGCCGCGCTGGCGGAGATCGCCGCATATCACGCCGTGCCCGAGCCGTTCCGTCGGATGGCGATCCGGCAGCTCGGCGAGTCCATCGAAAGCCTGCTGATGCTGTCGCCGGCGCTGCGTCCGATCGCCGCCCGCGCGCCTGCGCAGGATGCGAGCGATGGCGAGTTCGGCTTTCCCACCATCTTCCCGTTCGCGCTCCAGCGTGACGGCGGCCCGCTCGGCCTCGGTGAGACGCAGGCGGTATATCGCGCGCTGCAGCGCGATCTCGGCAGCCGCTTCACCGGTCGAGCGGCCGAGGTTGCCGCGCGCCAGTGCCTGATCGGCCAGCCGGTGCGGATCGAACGCGCGGGCGAGGCGCCGACGGCCGCGCTGCGGCTGTGCATCGGGGCGCGCCAGGTGACGGACGCATGGTGTGACGACGTCACCGCCGCCCGGGTCAATCTCGAATCCGACATCGACCGCGTCGCCGACATCGTTGCCAAAACAGAGCTGCTCGTATCGGATCTGAGCAGCCAGGATCTCAGGGACATCTGCAATGCCGACTGATTTGCTCGCGCTGGCCGACGCCACCGGCGCAGGATGTGCCGACCGGGTCGGCATGGCCAAGCTCGCCAAGGCCGCCTTCGACGGCCAGGACCTGAAACCGTTGTGGGCCGCCTTGCTCGCCAAGCTGCTCGACGGCCGCGCGGAGCCGGGCGAGGGGCTCGACCTGGCGCTGATCGCGCAGCTCATCGGCGAGAAATCGTCCGGGCTTGCAATCCAGCACGACGTGCTGCAGTCGCAGCAGCTCTATCGCGTGCGCTGCAAGAGCGAGACGCCGCGCCTGCGCGTGCTCGCGCTCGCTGCGGCCACCGACATGGGCAGCAACACGCCGATCGAGTTCCTGCTCGAGGATACCGACTTCGAGCTGCTGCTGCTCTACGTCGTTCCAGGCGCGAACCTGCTGGCACCGCTGCCGGCCCATGACGTCGCCATCGTCATCGCCTCCGATTCCGAGGATTGCCAGCACGCGCTGCGCGAGATCGATGCTGTCGCGGCGCGCTGGCCGCGTCCGCTGCTCAATCCGCCGGAGCGGATCTGGCATCTCGACCGCGACAAGCTGCATGCGCTGCTGGCCTGCATCGACGGACTCACCATTCCGGCGACCATCCCCGTCGACCGCGAGCGCCTGATCGAGATCGCCGACGAGCGCGAATGGATCACCGACGTCGACCACTCGCTCGCCTTCCCGGTCATCGTGCGGCCGCGCGGCTCGCATGCCGGCGTCGGCCTCGAGAAGATCGACGAGCCGCTCGAACTGTCGCTCTATCTCGACGAGCGCGACGAGCAGGAGTTCTTCGTCTCGCGCTTCGTCGACTATGCCAGCGAGGACGGCCAGTTCCGCAAGTACCGCATCGTGTTCGTCGACGGCACGGCCTACGCCTGCCACATGGCGATCGCGCGGCGCTGGGACATCTGGTACCTCAACGCCAACATGGCCGGCAGCGAGAGCAAGCGCCTCGAAGAGGCGACCTTCATGCAGACCTTCGACATCGGCTTCGGCCGCCGTCATCGCAGCGTGCTCGATGCGATCGCCGCGCGCGTCGGCCTCGACTATTTCATCATCGATTGCGCCGAGACCAGGGACGGCGCGCTGCTGGTGTTCGAGGCCGACAATACGGCCGTCGTCCACAACATGGATTCGCCGGAGATATTCCCCTACAAGCCGCCGCAGATGCAGAAGATCTTCGCGGCCTTCGCGGCCATGATCGAGAAGCGCGCCGCGTCTCGGGCGGAGCAGGCGGCGTGACCGCCGGGCTGCGCATCGATCCCGCGTCGCGGACGGCGGAGACGCTCGATCCGCAACATTGGGACCAGATGCGCGCGCTCGGTCATCGCATGCTCGACGACATGATCGACTATGTCGCCGATATCCGCGACCGGCCGGTGTGGCAGCCGATGTCGCCGGCGACACGGCAGAGCTTCCGCAGCGCGCTGCCGCATGCGCCGACCGATCTCGCCGAGGTCTATCGCGATTTCAGCGAGCTCGTCGTTCCCTACGCGACCGGCAACGTGCATCCCGGATTCATGGGCTGGGTGCACGGCGGCGGCACCGTGGTCGGCATGCTTGCCGAGATGCTGGCTGCCGGACTGAACGCCAATCTCGGCGGCCGCGACCATGCGCCGATCGAGATCGAGCGGCAGGTCGTCGACTGGACGCGCCAGTTGTTCGGCTTTCCGGTATGCGCCAGCGGCATCTTCGTCACCGGCACCTCGATGGCGAACCTGATGGCGGTGCTGGTGGCGCGCCGCGCCGAGCTCGGCGCGTCGGTTCGCTCGGCGGGTCTCGGTGAGGAGGGGCGGCGCTTGCGCGCCTACACGTCGAAGGCGGCGCATGGCTGCATCGCCAAGGCGATGGACATCTGCGGACTGGGCAGCGACGCGCTCGGCTGCATCGCGGTGGATGCCGCACATCGCGTCGACGTCGGCGAGCTGCGGACCGCGATCGCGCGCGATCGCGCCGCGGGCCTGCATCCGTTTCTCGTCGTCGCCTCCGCTGGCACCGTCGATATCGGCGCCATCGACGACCTCGCGGCTGTTGCCGAGCTCTGCCGTGCCGAGGGGCTCTGGTTTCACGTCGACGGCGCCTTCGGTGCGCTCGCGATGCTGTCAGCGGAGCTCGCACCGAAGCTCGCCGGCATCGAGCTGGCGGATTCGATTGCGCTGGATTTTCACAAATGGGGGCAGGTGCCCTACGATGCGGGCTTCCTGCTGGTGCGCGATGGCACCAAGCATCGTGACGCCTTCGCCTCGCCGGCCGCCTATCTGCGCCGGGAAACCCGCGGTCTCGCGGCGGGCGCCGAATGGCCCTGCGATCTCGGTCCTGATCTGTCGCGCGGCTTCCGGGCGCTGAAGACCTGGTTCACGCTGAGAACGTTCGGCACGGACGCGCTCGGTGCCGTGATCGCGCGAAGCTGCGAGCTCGCGCGCCATCTGGAGTCGCGGGTGCGCGCCGAGCCCGAGCTCGAGCTGCTGGCGCCGGTCAATCTCAACATCGTCTGCTTCCGCTATCGCGCAGACGATGCCGATGCGCTCAACGGCGAGATCGTCGCCGACATCCACGAATCCGGCCTCGCCGCACCGTCGACCACGATGCTCGACGGACGGCTGGCGATCCGTGCCGCGATCGTCAATCATCGCACCGGGACGAGCGACATCGACCGGCTGATTGCGGCGGTCCTCATGTTCGGCCGCCAGCGCGCGGCCGGTCTCACGCCGTTGATCGAGATCGAAGCTCCGCCGCTGGCGCTCTGATCGCAAACCGCATCTAGGCGTCGTCCGCTGGTCGATGACGACCGCCGACGGAATGTAGCCGCGCGTGTCGAAACCTTTCCAAAGGTGGTTGACGCGTTGTGAATGACGGGTGCGTTTGTTGAATCAATGAGCCTTTTCAAGGGGCGTTCTTGCGTGATGACGCGGCAATGAGCCGCGCCGATGCGCCTGTTCTGCTGATTGAGGCGGCTGCGCCCCGCAACCCTTCAGCGTTTGTTAGCCACTGCCATTCACCGTGACGCCCGTCGTCCGGGTCGCTCAAGTCGACCTGGGCTTCACCCTGATCTCGAAGGGATCGGGGCTTATTTCACACCAGAAGGGTATGAAAATGTCAGGTATCGTCCTCTCGGCGTCGGTACGCCAGAATCTGCTATCGCTTCAGTCGACAGCTCAGCTCCTCGCCACCACCCAGAACAATCTCTCCACGGGCAAGAAGGTCAACTCGGCGCTCGACAATCCGACCAA